>NZ_JBQCHR010000100.1:0-13915 GCF_051954495.1 Trinickia sp. | reverse complement strand
GCCTGCAGCGCTTGCGTGAACGCCTTAAGTCGCTGCCCAACGGAAAACGGCCCGGTCGCAAATGCGACCGGGCCGTCAAATCGCGACCACTTCGCTACACCGTTCGGTACCTCAAAAGGAACCTTAACTGAACGGCATTACAGCTTTTAGCTGGCCTTTTTTCATTTCTGCGCCCAGGAAGCAAGGTGGCTGCGGACTTTACATGGGGATTCGAAAGGCTGCGCTTGCGAGCGCAGCCGAGGGCGCGCTTATGTGACGAAGTCCTCCTCTTCTTTGCCGGCAATGGCAAACCTGCAACGACGAATGGCCGCCCTCGCGGCCGTCGAATGAGCCTTCACGACCAGGGCGGGACACTCGGCTTCCTCGAAAGCGGCCTTCGACGCCATTCGCAAGCGTCAAACGAAGGGCGACAAAGTTTGCACCGATGATTGAACGATCTCCGTTGGCCTTCGTCCGCGCCGCTCATCGATGGCTATTCATTCCGCCAAGAATCGCTCGATTGCCGATGAAAATTCGACGTGGTTGTCGAGCATCATCAGATGGCCGCTGTTGGCAATCGTGTAGTCTCCAGCACATTTCTTCAACGCCCAATCCGGTACGTTCCAGCCTTTGCGGGAATGCTCACCGGAAAGCAAATACACCGGATGCCGATCGAAGACCTGTTCGAGCAATCTTAGGTAGTCGTCATTTCCCGTTGTCGCAACGACGGATTGACCCATGGCCCGGAGCGTGGATGCTGGCTGATGAGCAAGCCACCGGGCGGCAATCTCGCCGATATACGGAGCAGGTGCGGTAACGGAACTGCTGATCCAGGCTAATGGATCGGCACGGAAACCTGCCAGCATGGCGTCAGCCTCGGTCTGGCTCATCCGTCCTACCGATGCGGACCAGAACGCATCGCCCAACGTAAAATTTCCTTCGACGTTCACGATCCTGCGGATGTACTCCGGGTAGGTCCGAGCGAACAGCATAGCGATCGCACCGCCAACGGAATGACCAACCACATCGACAGGTTTGCTTCCAAAACGGGCGTCCACGAATGCTCGCAGATACTCGACCTGGCCCGGTAGCGATATGGAATCGAACGGAACTGCTTGATGCTCGCCGTACCCAAGCAGATCGGGGGACGCATGCGGCAATCCGAAGCCGGTGACGTCTAGCGTACCGATGAAGCCGTGAACGAAAACGATGGGAGGAGCATTGCGCAGGCTTGTTGGATGAGGGCTCTGTGAAGTCATTGGGTCGGTTCTCGATGCGGCCAGTTGTGAGCCGTTGCGGAAATTGTCAACGGTTTCGATCATAGTGTCGACTGTCCGTTCATGGCCGAAGGCAGCTCGCCGTCGAGCGCACCTATACTGAGATCGATCCAGACACGTGTATCGACGATCTTCCGGCACGGATCGCGCAACCTACAGCGCTTTCGCCACTGACTCGATCAGCGCTCTTAGCCACTGCTGCGCGGGATTGCCTTCGCTGCGCCGATGCCAGATCACGTGAAAGACGATCTCCGGCAGCGGCATGGCCGGCGGGAACAACGCGAGCTTGCGGCCCGCGGACGAGTGCAGCGCGACCCGCTTCATGACCGTGGCGATCATCCCCGTACGTGCGACGACCGCCGGCAACGCGAACATCTGCGGTAGCGTCAGCGCGAGCGTGCGCTGCTTACCCTGCTGCGCGAGCGCCTGGTCCACCAACCCATGCCGCTGTCCTTCCGGCGAGGCCAGCACATGCGGCAGCGACAGATACGTCTTCATGTTCATCCCCCGCCGCGCCGCCGGATGATGGCTCGCGACGATGGTCACGAACTCGTCGCGCAGGATCGGGCGCGTAAGGATGCGGCTCTCCGGATGGGTGGGCGGCACGCCGATGGCCGCATCGATCACGCCGGCATCGAGCAGGTCCACCGCATGGTCGCGGTCATTGAACGCATGCACGTTGATCGCGATGCCAGGCGCCTGTTCGCCCAACGCTTCCATCAGCGCGGGCAGCAGCACAAAGGCCGGATAGTCCGACAAGCCCAGGTTGATCGCGAGCGTCGCCTCCCCCGGCACGAACGCCGGCTTCTTTACCAGGGTGGCTTCGATCTGCCGCAGCGCCTGCGAAATCGGGCCGGCCACTTCCCGCGCGCGCGGCGTGGGCAGCAAGCCATCGGCGCTGCGCAGGAACAGCGGATCGCCGAGCAGCGTCCGCAGCCGCGACAGCGCCGCGCTCATGGCCGGCTGACTCACGCCCACTTGCGTCGCCGCCCGGGTGACGTTGCGCTCGCTCATCAAGGCGTCGAATGCAGCCAGCAGGTTCAGGTCGATTCCGTGAAAATCCATAAATCAAATAATCTGATATACCGGCTATTTGTTGGACGGATCTTACCGTGGGTCGCACACTCTCGCCACTCCCACTCACCGCGTCACGACGACGCGATCGCGAGATACCCCATGGACGCCATCGAACCTCAACTCTCCGAACGCCTGCGCAACGAGCGCCTGGCCGTGGAAACGCTTTACCGCGCCTTCAGCGAGAACGATCCCGACCTCGTCGATACCGTGCTCGCCCCCGACTGGGACGATATTCCGCTGGCGCCGGGCCAGGGCCCGGGGCCGGACGGCATTAAGCCGATCATCGGCAGCTTCGCGCAGGCATTTCCCGATGTGCGCATCGTCATCCACGACATGATTCAGGCGCCCGGACAAATCGCGGTGCGCGCGGAAATTACCGGCACGCATCTGGGCGAACTATTCGGCATCGCGCCGACCGGCAAGCAAGTCAGTTTCCGTCTGCACGAATTCCACGCACTGGACGGCAAGCGCGTAACCACCACGTGGCACATGGAGGACTGGTTCGGCCTGTTCCTTCAGCTCGGCCAGTTTCCGGCACAAGCCTGAGATGCCGATGACCGACACCACTGAATCCATTCATTACCGAGAAGAAACCATGAAAGCAGCACTCATTCGTACCTTCGGCGGCCCCGATGTCGTCACCATCGGCGAGACCGCGCTGCGCGATATGCGTCCCGACGAAGCGACCGTCCGCATCCAAGCGGCAGGCCTCAATCCGCTGGACCTGAAGATCGCCGCAGGCTACATGCAGCAGGTCTTCCCTATCGAATTTCCCTACGTTTGCGGCAATGACTTCAGCGGCGTGATCGAGGCGGTCGGCGCTCAGGTCACACATCTGCAACCTGGCGACCGCGTTTTCGGCCGCAGCATGCCAAGCGCGGGCGGCGCGTTTGCGCAGCGTCTGGTGATCGCAGCGGGCGACCTGTGCCCGATCCCCCCGGAAATGAGCTTCGAGCAGGCGGCGTCCTTGCCAACCGCATTCGGCACCGCGCATCAGGCGTTGTTCGACTCGGGCCGCCTCGAACGCGGACAACGGGTACTGATTCACGCGGCGGCCGGCGGTGTCGGCTGCATGGCCGTGCAGCTAGCGCATCTGGCGGGCGCGTATGTGATCGGCACGGCTTCCGCCGGCAACGTCGAACTGGTGAAGAGCCTCGGCGCCGACGAAGTGATCGACCGCCGCACGCAGGACTTCACGCAACTGCGCGATATCGATCTCGTGCTCGATCCCATCGGCGGTGAAACGCTCGAGAAGTCGTGGCCGGTGTTGCGCGACGGCGGACGCATTGCCACGCTCGTGGAATTCGGCATCGAATCGCGAAACGGGTGTATCGGTGAGGCCGTGTTTTTCCGAAGCGCGACGCCTTCGCTTCCCGAAGCGGTCAGGCGGTTCCAGTCGGGACAATTGCAGGTCGTGACGGATTCGATTTTTCCGCTTGAAGACGCGCGCCCCGCCCTCGAAAAACTCGCGACCGGTCACGCACGCGGTAAGGTACTCATCCGCACGAGCAGCTGATTCATTGCGAGAGCCCCTGATCACGCAATATCGACGGCGTCAGGGGCACGCGAAGACCGATGCTAAAAAACAGGGCCTTGCCGGCTGGGTCACAGCCGAACCAGATGATTATTTTTACTTCCATGATTTTCGGACACCGCAGCCGGCGTTGACGCCTATAATGGTTTTCGGCAATGCCGCACAGCTTCGTTCATTTCAATGACACATCGTTTCCGGGCATGACCGCATTGCTGGCGCGCCATGGAGAGTTGGCCGTCGTATGGGTAGCCTTCAACTGTAATCTGTAGTTGCAGCATCGAGCGTCATCGACCAAGACGCAACCTTACAGGATAGAAAAATGGCAAACCTTCAAAACGGGATCAATGCGTGGGTTTTTCTGAACGAAGACGAACCACCCAAGACCAGCTACACAAGCTCCGACAGCTGCTATCAGTCGCTCATCACTTCCAAGGTTTACGACAGTGCAACTTTTCTCGGCATCGCCTTTTTCGAAGTCGTACCCGCTGGGCAGGGCTCGACAATCCAAATCGGCAACGGATCTCACCCGGGCGGCTTGACCAACCAGGATTATTTGAATTTCGTACTGCGTGATGCGCGCGAGGTCAATCCTGCCATTAAATTTCTAGCCACAATGGTGTATTCCGGCAGCAACACCTTGGCGGCCATTTTTTCGGGAGGCGGCGACCCACAAACACAGGCAAGCAATTTTGCGAACAATCTCGTTTCGTATCTTAAAAATAACGGAATGAATGGGCTGGATATCGATTGGGAAGGCGATGTATCCGAGCAATTGACGCAAGCTCAATTCAAGATATTGTTTTCTACGATTCGCAGTGTATTCGACCAACAGCCTGTCAAGTACTATCTATCGTTTACGCCTGCGTGGCCCACCAGCACGATTGATTACCCCACCGTCAATAGCGCATTCGATTTCGTCTCCCCTCAATTTTACGACGGCACGTCGCTGTCGACATTCTTAGATGCGGGAATATCCCCGGCGGTAATCGGCTATGGGGCTCAATTCGAACCAGGGAATGCAGCCCCCAATGCCAGCGCGCAACAGGTATGGAACGTGGTTTCGGAAGGCTTTTCCTCCGCAGGGACGCAGTACAACTATCAAGATATTTTTATGTGGCGCTTAAACTCAGGAAACTTTCAGTTTGAGCAAGCGCAATTCATGATTCTCGGTCAGCTTGGAAATCCGCCCGCAAGCAATGCCTTCGACGATACAGCGATTGTCGCCGCGGCGGGCAACCCCAACCTTACAAAAATGACGATTCGATCGGGTGACGTGCTGAACGCGATTCAGTCAGTCAATACAGGAACGGGGCCTTATAACACCGGCACCCAAGGAACTGAAACCGGGATATTTACCTTATTGCAACATGGAGGAAACAGCGGGGGTGCGCAAGTTATCAATATTCCTCTTAACGACCCCATCGTCTCCATTTCCGGCTATACGGGCCCGTGGTATGGCTGGCAATGCGTCTTGCAACTCACGCTGACCGGGAAAAGCGGGACCACTTATGGGCCGTTCGGCAGCATGGCCGGCTCGACCGCCCGGAATCCTTTTGTGCAGACGGCTCCCGCCGGACAAAGCGTGGTGGGTTTCAGTGGATCTACGGTGACGGTTCCGCTGGCAGGCGGCAGTCAGACCGCCATCATTGCTTCGCTGAACGCCGTTTTTGCGTAGAACGCTTAATCGATATTTTTCGCACCGGCGGTAATAATCGCCCAAGGCCATGCCGCTGCATGGCCTTTTTCTTCATCGGCTCGTTGAGCGTGGCGCCGCCCGACCGTTCAGCGCGCGTCGCCATCCCCCGCAACGTGTCGCTCGACGAAGATCTCGACGCCGCCCGGCTCGAGCTCAAGGTTACCGCCCCCGAATCGCCGGTCCGTCAATGCACTCATGTAATCGCCGATCGGCATCGAAACTACCTTCGTTTGCTTGCCGAGATTGAGCACGAAGGTCACCTGCCTATCGCCCGAGCGTCTCGTCGCGATTTCCACACCGTCCGGAAGCGCTAGGTCGCGGTCGACACCCGCATCACGGGCGATACGCCCGATCAGCACTCGCGTTGAACACTGATCGAGAACCGTACCGACGTAGTAGACGACGCCCCGGCCATACTCGTTTCGCGTGACCGCCGCTTTACCGGCGAAGTACTCGCTCGCATAGGTCGCGATGTTTTTCGCTGTCACGGGCGTAACGACGTCGCACCATTGACCACACGATAGCCCCTCCCCGCTGTCAAGGGTCAGTGCCTGCACGTCCTTGCCGACGGGATCGTATTCTTCGACATACGCCCCCGCGAGCTCCGTCAACAGATTCGGTAGCCGATCGGGCAAGCAGACGTTGTTCATATTCTTGACGCCGGACCGCGTCGTCAGCACGAGCCTGCCGCCGTTCTCGACATAGTGCTTGAGGTTCTCGGCGATCGCGTCATTCATCAGATACAGCATCGGGGCGATCACAAGCTTGTAGCCGTCCAGCGGCGCCTTCCAATCGATAACGTCGGTCCCCACCCCCATGCCGAGCAAAGCGGAATGAAAACGCTTGAAGTTGCCGAAATAGTCAAAGCCGTCGGCCTGAGGCTGAATCTGGAATGCGTTGAGCTGTTCATGCGAAAAGAGCATCGCGACGTCGTGCTCGAGCGTCGTGCCCTCGAGCAGCGGCGCAAGCCGCTCCATTTCGCGGCTGAACTGGACGAACTCGTCGAAGCGGCGGCCCGGCTGCCCATGATGATCGAGTAAACCGTGCCAGAACTGCTCGGCGCCGACACGCGCTGAACGCCAGCGGAATTGCACGATCGTGTCGGCGCCGCGCGACACGCTCTGCCACGCATAGGCGCGAATCATGCCCGGGAACGGGGTACGCGACATCGGATACCAACAGCCCGGTGTCCCGCTCAGTTGCTCCATGACCCAGAAATTCCGGCGCTTCACGCCTCGCGTCAGATCGAGTGTCAACGCGCCGTGATACATCCTCGATTTCGAATCGTCGAGCAGATCGGTAGCCGGGTAGTAGTCGACAGACGCGAAGTCCATGCTGTCGAACATGTCGTAATAGTCGGCGGTGACCGGGTAGCCCCAAAGGTTGTGCGTGACGAACTTGTTCGGGCTATGTTGCCGAATCAGCGCTGCTTGAAACCGGTTGAAGTCCGCTACCGCATCCGACGAGAAACGTCGGAAATCGAGCAGAAACGAGGGATTCAAATAGGGCGATCCGCCCAGCGGCGTTTTCACTTGAGCCCAATCGCTATACTCACCGCTCCAGACCACCGTGCCCCACTCGCGATTGAGTTCCTCCAACGAACCATACTTGGTCTGCAACCAGCCGCGAAACGCACGCGTGCAATGTTCGCAGTGACAGTCGTTCGCCGCCAGTTCGTTATCGGTCTGCCAACCGACAACGGCCGGATGCGAGGCGTACCGCCGCGTGAGTTGTTCGATGATGCGTTCGCCAAATTTGCGCAACGACGGGCTGTTGTAACAGCGGTGCAGCCGAACGCCAGCGAAAATCGCATTGCCTTTATTGTCGACAGGCAAGACATCCGGGTAGCCGTGAGTCAGCCAGACAGGCGGCGTCGCAGTGGGTGTGCCGAGCACGACGTCTATGCTGTGCCGCTGAAACAAATCGATGGCTTGATCGAGCCACGCAAAATCGAACTGCCCCTCGACGGGCTCGAGCCGCGACCACGCAAATTCGGCCAAGCGAACGATGCGGATTCCCGCATCCCGCATTTGCAAGGCATCTTGTTCCCACAGCGAAACGTCCCAGTGCTCGGGATAGTAGTCGACACCGACCTTCATGGAGAGAAATTCCTCTTGTCAATACGAAGGATGCGCTGCGCCCTGCGAGGCTCACACTCGCATCCAATCGATGATGGGTAACAACGATTCAGCCTTTCGTGGCGCCGAATGTCAGGCCGGCGATGAAATGCTTTTGCATGGCGAAGAAGATGACGACGGACGGCAGTGCGGCGAGCAGCGAACCGGCCGACACGAGGTTCCAAGCCGTTGTCCACTGGCCCTTCAGCGCGGCCACGCCAACGGTGATCGGCGCCGCGTCGTCGCCCTGCGTCAGGCAGAGCGCCCAAAAATAGTCGTTCCACACGAACGTGAAGACGAGAATGGCCAGCGCCGCCAATGCCGGTGCGATGAGTGGCAAGATGATTCGATAAAAAAGTTGCCACTCGCTGGCGCCCTCGATGCGCGCCGCTTCGACGAGCTCGTAGGGCAGTTCCTTGATGAAATTGCGAAGGAATAAGGTGCAAAAGCCTGTCTGGAACGAGATGTGGAATAGGATCAGCCCCCCGACCGTGTTGAACAGCCCGAGATGAAGCGTCAACTGGCGGACCGGGATCATCAGCACCTGGATCGGCACGAAGTTGCCGGCAACGAACACGCCCAAAATGCTGTTGTTGCCCTTGAACGGATAAGTGGCAAGCGCGAATCCCGCCATCGACGCCAATGCGATCGCCCCGATCACGGACGGTACCGTGATGAGGCAACTATTCAGGAAGTAGTGAAGCATCGGAGAACTGAACAGCGCCGTGCGGTAGTTCTCCCAGAGCGCCATCCTTTCGGGCCAGCCCCAATAGTTGCCGCGCATGAGCTCGTCCGTCGAGCGCACCGACGTAATGAAGACCGCGATCAACGGAAGCAACCAGACGGCAAGCGCGAGCGGCAGCGAAGCTTTATAAACACCTCGGCCTATCGGGCTCCAACGATGCACAGGAGTGGGATACATAGGTTCGTCCTCTTCGTCCTCTGTTATCGATCGGTGCGCAGAAGCCGGCGCAACTGGTACACGATGAACACGAGCATGATCAAAAACAGCACGACCGCGATCGCCGCCGAATAGCCGTACCTGAAGTACTTGATGGCCTGGTCGTACATGAAGTAGGCCAACACCGTGGAACTATCGAATGGGCCTCCGCCTGTCATCACCGCGATCAAATCGAAACTACGCAGCGCACCGATGATCGTCAGCACGACCGACAGGAACGTGGCGGGCCGTAGTTGCGGAAGCACGACGTGCCAGAGCAGCGACCAGCCCGCAGCACCTTCCATACGGCCCGCTTCGACGATCTCCGGGTTGATGCCCGTGAGATTCGTGAGGTACAGCAGCATGCAGAACGGGATCTGCGGCCACAGCGCCGCGGCGATGACACCGAACGTCGCGTAATGCTCATCGCCCAACACGGGAATCCCGTGCCCCACGATCACTTTCAACAGTCCGAACGCCGGGTCGTAGAACCAACTGAAGACCAGCCCGACCACCACACCCGACAGGACGAACGGAGAAAAGAACAGCGACTTGATCAATCGCATGCCGCGCACGCTTTGATTCAGATAGAGCGCGAATGCCAAACCGATCGGCGGAGCGAGCAAAAACAGCACGAGCCACAACACATTGTTCTTCAGTGCGACGTAGAACGTATCCGTATGGATCAGCTCGTTGTAGTTCGCGAGCCCGACGAATACCTTGTCGCTCATTCCGTCCCAACTGTAAAAGCTCAAAGCGATGCTGCTGAGGATCGGATAGATCACGTAGATGGAGAACATCACGCAAGCGGGCAGCAGGAACAGCACCGCTGCACGCTTGCGCTTTTGCGCAAGCGGCGCCGATACGCGTACGCGTGGCGATCGCTCGGGTGAGCGGGAAACATTCGAGGGCGAGCCCGGGCTCACCGATGTTCTCGTTTCGGCTGTGGTCATCGGAACCCTCGCACGATTAGGACTTGTGATAAATGCGCTTGCGCGTCTTTTCCAGATCGCTGAGGATGCCGTCGAGTTTCGAGGGGTCGCTGATGAACCGTTGCATCCCCTTCATGCCTTCGTCGGCCATCTCCTTCGTCATGTCGCGATCGTAAAACTGGGCGACGCCCCCCGTCGTGTGCGACAAGATTTGGAAGCCGACTTTGGCGATCGGATCGTCAGGCATCGCTGCTTTATTGTTCGCGGGTAAGGTTCCGACACCTTTCGCCAACGCGGCGTCGTTCGCGGGCTGCCCCATGAACGCGAGGAATTTTCGGGCATCGGCCTTGTTCGCGGCTCGCGCCGGAATGTTGAGGCACTCGGCGGATCCGTCTTCGGCCATCGCCACTTTCGGATCCACCGCCGGAAACCGGAAGAAGCCCGTCTGCGCCTTCGTCGCCGGGGGCAGGCTGGGGGAAAGGAACGTACCCATCAGCATCATGGCCGCCTGCCCTTGAATATAGAGCGGCTGAACGGAGTCGAGGCTGTAAGAAAGCGGATTGTCGATAAAGTACTTGTTGTCGATCAGCGTCTTCCATGCCAGATACACGTTTTTCACGCGCGCATCGGTATAGGGAATCTCGCCGTTCATCAGCTGCATGTGAAAGTCGTAGCCGTTCATGCGCAGGTCGAGGTAGTCGAACCAGGCGGCAAGCGTCCATGAATCGCGGCCACCCACCGCAATCGGTGCGATGCCGGCCGCCTTGAGCTTCCTGCAATCGTCGAGAAACTCTTGCCAAGTCGTCGGCTCTTTCGTGATCCCCGCTTTCTCGAACAAATCTTTCCGATAGTACAAGCCCCAAGCAAAGTACTGTGTCGGCATCGCGTACTGCTTGCCGTTGTACGACGACGGCGCCTTCAGCGAAGCAAAGTCGGCATCCCAACCGTTCTTGCGCCAGTCGGCCGATAGATCTTCAAGCAGGCCGCGTTTGGCGTAGTAGGCCATGCGCTCGCCTTCGTGCCAATTCACTACGTCTGGGGCCACCGAGGTGAGCCATGCCGGCAATTGCACCTTGTATGTTTCCTCTTCGACGAAAGCCACCTTCGTCGTCACGTCCGGATTGGCCTGCTCGAACTGCTTGATGAGGTTCTCCCATACCGCGCGCGTCTCGGCGCCTTTGAAAGCGATGTTCAACTGCAACGTTCCCGCGCTCGCCGCCGTGGCGACGGAAAGCGCGGCACTCAGCACTGAGAGCGCGATCACTCGTTTCATGGATGTCTCCGTATGTCGTTTTAATGAAGCTTCGGTACCGCGCTGCCGTCCGCCATGAACAAGTGGCAAGCGCTGGAATTGAATTGCACCGTGACGCATGCACCGCTCTGGTGAGCCGCGTCGCCAGGTTGCTTCGCGACCAGCGTGTTGCCGGCGGGATCCTCCAGATGGAGATAGCTGTGCTCGCCCAAGCGTTCGACGAGCAAGACCTTCCGGCTGAGCGTTTGCACGCCTGCGTTCGGGCTGTCCGATGGTTGCGTGCCGAGTTCGGTCACATAATCGAAATGCTCGGGCCGAATGCCCAACTGCACGGCCTGTCCGACGTCCAGTGACGCGCCGTTCGCGTCGACGCGCACGAGTTCGTTCGACTTATTTAGTTTCACCACTACACCGTTGTCGTTCGACTGCTGGATGGTCGCTTCGATGAAATTCATCTTCGGACTGCCGATGAATTCCGCGACGAAGCGGCTATTCGGACGGTGATAGAGATCGAGCGGAGACCCGATTTGTGCAATGCTTCCCAACCGTTCGGCTTCCGCGCCGGCGCGCAGCAGCACAATCTTGTCGCCGAGCGTCATCGCCTCGACCTGGTCATGCGTCACATAAACCGTGCTGGCCTGCGCGAACTGCCGATGAAGCTTCGCGATCTCGATCCGGGTTTGACTGCGCAGCATGGCGTCGAGGTTCGACAGCGGTTCGTCGAACAAGAACACGCCGGGCTCTCGTACGATGGCGCGCCCGATCGCCACGCGCTGACGCTGCCCTCCCGATAGCGCCGCCGGCTTGCGTTTGAGCAACGCGTCGAGCTGCAGCGTCTTCGCCGCAGTCTCCACGCGCTTCGCAATCTCAGGGGTGGGCAGTCCCGACAGCTTCAAGCCGAACCCCATGTTTTCCTCGACCGTCATATGAGGGAACAAGGCATAGCTTTGAAAGACCATCGCGACACCCCGCTTGGCGGGGGGCACTTCGTTGACGACGCGCCCACCGATTTGCACGTCGCCCGAGCTCGCATCTTCGAGGCCGGCGATGATTCGAAGCAGCGTGGACTTACCGCATCCGGACGGCCCGAGAAACACGCAAAACTCGTTTTTCCCGATATCCAGATCGATCCCGCGCAGCACGGGCGCGTGATCGCCGTATGCCTTCGTCACGCCTTTCAAGGTGATCGCAGCCATGTCAGAATCGTCTCCATTCAGCTTGATTTAACGTTACATCATCGACCTAACAAAAAAGGCCGCGGGGCCTGTCGTGACGTCATTGAGCGACTGTCTCGACGGACTCTACGCTGGATTTCTTCTCGACACAATAGGATTTCTACCGATGACGAGTTGACAAGCCTTCCCCTCGTCGATTGAATGTTGCGTCACAATCCGTTCTCGCCCGCTATCTCCACTCACCCTGTCATGAGCAGCAAACATTTCGCTCCGGCCGTCACTATTCGAGAAATCGCCAAGGAAGCCGGCGTCTCCGTCATGACGGTTTCGAACGTGCTGCGAGGCCGGGGGCGCGTGGGCGAAGAAACGCGCCAGCGCGTGCTCGCAGCAGTGGAGCGGCAAGGCTATCGCCCCAACTTGACGGCGCGCGCACTCGTCGAGCGTAAGGCGCCGACACTCGCCCTGATGCTCAGTTGCATCACGAACCCGTTCTATCCGGAATTCACGCTTGCGGCGAATCTGTCAGCGCTCAAGCATGAGCGTCATCTGCTCGTCTGCAATGCGGATCACGAGGCGGACCGCGGAACATCGTTTTTGCAGCAGGTGGCCGGCTCGCTATCCGATGGCGTGCTCGTGGCGAACTACGGGGATTTGCCGATCGAGGATCTACGCGCGCTCCAGCGACGAAACATTCCGGTTGTTATCTCCGTATGGGAACGGCCGGACGAACCGCCGGGCACTGCGTGCGTGACATTCGATGCCAAGGGTGCGGCGAAGCTCGCCGTCAGGCATCTCGTCGAGTTGGGGCATCGGCGAATCGGCGCAATCATCGGTAGCGCGAGGCGTGGCATCCATGGCGCGCGCTTCGCGGGGTATCAGGAAGTGATGCGCGAGGCGAAGATTCGTCGGGTGGCCGCCGATGAACGGTTCACCGAGGACTCCTACGAAGGCGGGTATCGCGCAGCCTCGGAGTTGCTGTCGTCGCGCCCCGACCTCACAGCCTTGTTCGTCTCCAATGATCTTCCGGCGCTCGGCGTGCTCAATGCGGCTTCGGATCTCGGCTACGCCGTGCCGCGTGACCTGTCGGTCGTCAGCATCACCAACATCGTTCCGGCGAGCCAATCGCGCCCCGGACTGACGACGGTGTCCATTCCCACGGCTGAATTGGCCGAGAAAGGCATTGATCTATTGATCGCGCTCATGAACGGTGAAGCGACGAACACGACGGTCGTTCATACCTCGCCGCCGGAGCTCGTTATTCGCGGGTCTACGGCGCCACCCACGCAAGTCACCGATTACTTCGGCGACGGATGACGAACTTCATCGTCGAAATCGGCATGACGGGTATCGGTCATAAAGCGATCGGCTACCTCGCGCGGCATCTTAGGAATACGCTCGAACGCTTCGCGGAGCGCGACAGCACGCACGGGCGGATTGATGGCGCCGAGCACAGCATTATTGCGGGTGATGGTGACCGATTCCCCTCGCGCCAGAGCGTCGAGTACCTGATTCGTGCGCCGAGCTAGATCGGTGGCGGTTACAGTAGTCATAGGGATCCCACAGCAAGATATTCCGCGTTTTACGTATTTTGTGCAATTTGTCCAACTTCGCGAAAAATGAAGGCCCGCGCAGATATGGGCGGGTCACGGACCGACATTCTGCCGAAGACCCGCGCCCGCGATCGAATCAGCTCGCAAAACCAGACAGTTTCACGCACGCGGCGACTCGAATGGCTGCGCCTCCGGGCGCAGCCATAGGACACCGACAAAGATTCGACCAGCGCAGCACCCTAACATCCGCCTCAGAACTTATGCCTCAGCGCCAGACGCACCGCGATTTGGTTCGCCGTCGACGACGGCGCATCGGTACCGAGCACGAACGCTTGATCGAGGATCGAATTCGTCTTGTCGCCGGCGACGTGCTGATAGGCCGCTTG
>NZ_JBQCHR010000099.1:0-7836 GCF_051954495.1 Trinickia sp. | reverse complement strand
ACGATGGCCGAGCACTTCCGCGACGAAGGCCTCGACGTGCTGTTCTTCGTCGACAACATCTACCGTTTCACGCTGGCCGGTACCGAAGTGTCGGCACTGCTCGGCCGGATGCCGTCGGCCGTGGGCTATCAGCCGACGCTGGCTGAAGAAATGGGTAAGCTGCAAGAGCGTATTACGTCGACCAAGAAGGGCTCGATCACGTCGGTGCAAGCCGTGTACGTTCCCGCGGATGACTTGACCGACCCGTCGCCTGCTACGACGTTCGGCCACTTGGATGCAACGGTCGTGCTCTCGCGCGACATCGCATCGCTCGGTATTTATCCGGCCGTCGACCCGCTCGATTCGACCTCGCGTCAGATCGACCCGAACGTCATCGGCGAAGAGCACTACACGATCACGCGCCGCGTGCAGCAAACGCTGCAACGCTACAAGGAATTGCGCGACATCATCGCGATTCTGGGTATGGACGAACTGTCGCCGGAAGACAAGCTGTCGGTGGCGCGCGCGCGTAAGATCCAGCGTTTCCTGTCGCAGCCGTTCCACGTCGCGGAAGTGTTCACGGGTTCACCGGGCAAGTACGTGCCGCTGAAGGAAACGATCCGTGGCTTCAAGATGATCGTCGATGGCGAGTGCGATCATCTGCCCGAGCAGGCGTTCTACATGGTCGGCACGATCGACGAAGCCTTCGAAAAGGCCAAGAAGATCCAGTAACGGTGAGTGTGCGCGCTTGGAAAGCAAGCTCGGCGGTCGTATCGGCCGCCGGGTGCGCGACACGCAACACACCCAACCAGCTTTGCATGGGATCCGAGCGAAGTGCTTGGCGCAAAACGGCGATCGGCGCGAAAACCCGCGCCGCAGCCGCTTCGCCGAAGCATTGAAGCGCGTCCCCAGGAGTCGATATGGCAACCATCAAAGTAGACGTCGTCAGCGCGGAAGAGCAGATCTTCTCGGGCCAGGCGAAATTCGTCGCGCTGCCGGGCGAAGCCGGTGAACTCGGCATTTTGCCGGGTCACACGCCGCTCATCACGCGTATTCGTCCGGGTGCCGTGCGTATCGAGGCCGAAAGCGGCGAAGAAGAGTTCGTCTTCGTTGCCGGCGGCATTCTCGAAGTACAACCGGGCGCCGTGACCGTGCTCGCCGATACGGCGATCCGCGGCAAGGATCTGGACGAGGCGAAGGCCGAGCAAGCGCGCAAGCGCGCCGAGGAAGCATTGCAGAACTCGGGCTCGAACATCGAGTATGCGACCGCGCAAGCCGAGTTGGCGTATGCCACGGCGCAGCTCGCCGCCATCGCTCGCCTGCGTAAGCTGCGCTCGCAGGCGCACTGACCGGCACGCCGGGCCTGGCTTCGCATCGAGCGGTATCGAACGATATCTTTTCGATAGGCAAGGCTGCGGCAACAAGATGACAAATAGGATGTTTACGCCGCCGGCCATGCGCCGAGCGGCGTTTTTTTTTGGCCGATCCCGTGCGCGGGCGCGCTTGCTGCGGGTAACACTTGATGCGGGCCTGCGTCGCTCGATGGCAGAATCAGTCGGAAAATATTTCCAAGACATGGAGACATCGAGATGGCGACGCAACCTCCCGAGGAAGGCGCTCTCATTGCGCCGATCAACGGCCTCTCGTACGTACGCGGTTCGACCGATGTGCCCCTGAGCGAAGCAACGATCGGCCAGCTTCTATGCGACACCGCCTCGCGCTTTCCCGACCGGCCGGCCGTCGTGTTTTGCGAGCAGGACATTCGATGGACGTGGCGCGAGTTTGCCGACGAGGTGGACGTGCTCGCCGCGGGGCTGGCGTCGCTGGGCATCGTTCGCGGGGATAGGGTGGGGATCTGGTCGCCCAACCGCGTCGAATGGCTGCTCACGCAGTTCGCGACGGCCCGCATCGGCGCGATCCTCGTCAACGTCAATCCCGCTTACCGGCTGGCGGAGCTCGAATATGCGTTGAACAAGTCGGCATGTTGCGCGCTCGTTACGGCGGAACGCTTCAAGACATCGCAATACGTGGAGATGCTGCAGACATTGGCGCCGGAACTGGCGCAGTGCGAACCGGGGCAACTGCGCGCGGCGCGCTTGCCGCATCTTCGCACCGTCGTGCGCATGTGCGACACGGTCACGCCCGGCATGATGACGTTCTCGGACCTCGTCGAGGCAGGGCGTGTGGCCATCGATTCCACGGATCTCGATGCGATCGGCGCATCGCTCTCGTGCACCGATCCCATCAACATTCAATTTACGAGCGGCACGACAGGCAACCCCAAGGGGGCGACGCTCACGCATCGCAACGTCGTCAACAACGCGCGCTACATCGCGATGGCCATGCGCTTCACCGAAGCCGACGCGCTCTGCATTCCCGTGCCGTTGTATCACTGCTTCGGCATGGTGCTGTCGGTGCTCGCCAGCGTGTCGACGGGAGCGAAGATGGTGTTTCCGGGCGAAGCCTTCGATCCCGCCGCCTCGCTGGCCGCTGTCGCGAACGAGCGCTGCACCGCGTTGCACGGCGTACCGACGATGTTCATCGCCGAACTCGATTATCCGGACTTCGCGTCATTCGACTTATCGACCCTGCGCACCGGCATCATGGCCGGCTCGCCATGCCCGATCGAGACGATGAAGCGAGTGGTCTCGCGCATGCATCAGTCCGAAATCACGATCGCCTACGGCATGACGGAGACGAGCCCCGTCTCGTTTCAAAGCTCGACCACGGATCCGCTCGACAAGCGTACCTCGACCGTTGGACGCATACAGCCGCATTTGGAAGCGAAGGTCGTCGATGCACTGGGCAACACGCTGCCTATCGGCGAGACGGGCGAACTGTGGACGCGCGGGTATTCCGTCATGCAGGGGTATTGGGACGACGAGGCGCGCACGGGCGAATCGATCGTCGACGGCTGGATGCGCACGGGCGATCTGGCCACGATCGATGCCGAGGGCTATTGCAACATCGTAGGACGGCTCAAGGACATGCTGATTCGCGGCGGCGAAAACATCTATCCGCGCGAAGTAGAGGAGTTCTTGTTTCGCCACCCCAAGATTCAGAGCGTGCAGGTATTCGGTGTGCCCGACGACAAATACGGCGAGGAAGTGTGCGCGTGGATCATCGTGCGCGCGGGCGAGCAATTGACGGAGGACGAGGTGAGGGAGTACTGCCGCGGCCAGATCGCCCACTACAAAGTGCCGCGCTACGTTCGCTTCGTCGAGGAAATGCCGATGACGGTGACGGGCAAGGTGCAGAAGTTCGTCATGCGGGAACGGATGATCGACGAACTGCGGCACTTGCGTTGAAGCGCCGAACACGTTCGAGCGACGTTCGCGCGCGCTGCATGGGCCCGCGCCGGGCGGACCCATGCATACATAAAAAAAAAGCGGGCTTAGTAGCCCGCTAAAAACCACACGCTACGGGGTTAGCGCGAGGAGACCAATGAAGGAGCCGCTGGACGCTACATCTGGCTAAGCGCACCGGCAACGACTCCAACAGAGATGCCCCGAGAGGGATTCGGCGCTGCCGACCGGCTCGCGTTGCTTCGTGCACTGGAACACACGACACGCTGAACCACATCCGTGTTGAAACCGTTGAAAGGCATTGTGGGCGAATTGAGAATCGGACGCGGTAACAAAGTGTTTCAGGTTGTAACGTCCTGCCCGCAAGGCATTGCGGGATTTTTTACGGATTCTTCTATTCGATTAAGTCAGTATTTCCGATTAATGGAAAAAATGAAATGAAGCCCGAAAGGCTTTCCGCAAATGATATCGAAAAATGCGCAATATGGGTTTTGTCTGCACAATGGCGCGCTTAAGATGAGCCCATATGTTCGCACGTCGCACGTGGATTTGACCGAGCATTGCACGCGCCGCGCCTTTTTACCTTCCGCCGTCGAAACACAATGAACGAGCCCGAGACCTTGAAGCGCATCCTGAATCGCGATCGTGTGATCGCTGTCGTCGGCTTGTCTACCCACCCGTATCGCCCGAGTCATTCCGTCGCGGCCTACATGCAGTCGCACGGCTACCGCATCGTTCCCATCAACCCGGCGTATGCGAACGACACCGCCGGCGTGCTAGGCGAGCGCTGCTACGCATCGTTGGCCGACGCGGCCCATGCGCTCGCGCAAGAAGGCGCCGCCATCGATATGGTCGACGTGTTTCGTCGCCCGGAAGAAGTCGCCGCCGTCGTCGAGCAGGCGATCGCAATCGAGGCGAAATCGGTCTGGCTCCAAGTCGGCGTCGTCAATGAGGAAGCGGCCGAGCGTGCGCGCGCCGCCGGGCTCGATGTCGCGATGAACGTCTGCGTGAAGATCGAGCACGAGCGGCTGTTCGGCGCCACACATCGCGCGAACGCGCCGGCTCCGCGCGTGCCCGAGTGAAGACACCGGCGCCGCGTGGCGGCGCGCTCGCCTTCGACGGCGGCAGGCCACCGCCCGCCGAGGCTTATTTGAGCCATTTGTCCCAAATGGCCTGAAACTCTCCCGTTTCGCGCGCGAGGTGCAGCCATTGGTCGACGTATTGCTGATACGTGACGTCGCCCTGCGGCACCATGTACGCCTTTTCGCCGTATTGGAACGGCTTGTCCGGGTGCACCGAGCACAGGCCCGGATTGAGTTTCTGCTGAAGGAGGGTTTCCGATGCGTCCGTCACCATCACGTCGGCCTTGCCTTCCAGGATCTGCTTGAAGATCGTAACGTTGTCGGGATAGACGGTCAGCTTCGCGTGCGGCAAGTACTGCTTCGCGAACCGCTCGTTGGTGCCGCCCGGATTGACGATCGCGCGCGTCGTCGGCTGGTCGATCTGCTCGAGCGTCTGGTATTTCTGCACGTCGGCGCAGCGCGTGATCGGCGCTTTGCCGTCGATCATGTACGGCTGCGTGAAGAAGACGCGCTTTTGGCGCTCGAGCGTCGTCGATACGCCGCCCACCGCGATATCGCATTTCGCGAGGAAGTCGTTCATGAGATTCGACCAGCTCGTCTTCACGAATTCGGCTTTCACGCCGAGCGATTTGGCGAGCGATTCGGCCATGTCGATATCGATGCCCTCGAACGAGCCGTCCGCCTTCAAGAACGAGTAGGGTTTGTAGTCGCCGGTCGTGCATACGCGCAGCGTGCCGCGTGCGATCACTGCCTCCAGGCGCGAGGCGGCAGGCGCGGCGGCGGCTGCGCCGCTCGCTTGGGCAAGCGCCGAGCCGGCGCCGCAGACGGTGAGCGCGAGGGCGGCGATGGACAGGCGGGCGAATCGTTTCATCATCACGGGTCTCCTTCGTTCTTGAAAAAGGGCGGTCGAACACATCGTTTCGTTCGATGATAGCCGCGCCAAAATGGCGCAGGCGCCGTACGGTGCAAACACCGTGATTCGGCGCTAGCGCCCGCACGCCTCCGGTAAAATGGCGGCTTCTTCGCCTCGCGCTCCCGCCTCGCCCCCGTGCCTACGACCCTGCTCAACGATACCTTTCTGCGCGCGCTGCTGCGCGAACCGACCGAATACACCCCGATCTGGCTCATGCGCCAGGCGGGCCGCTATTTGCCCGAATACAACGCCACGCGCACGCGGGCCGGCAGCTTCCTCGGCCTGGCCAAAAACCCCGACTTCGCGACCGAGGTCACGTTGCAGCCGCTCGAGCGCTTTCCGCTCGACGCCGCGATTCTTTTCTCCGATATCCTCACCGTTCCGGACGCCATGGGCTTGGGTTTGTCGTTCGCGGCAGGCGAAGGGCCGCGCTTTGCCCACCCGGTGCGCACCGAAGATGACGTGGCGCGCCTGCGCGTGCCGGACATCGAGGCGACGCTCGGCTACGTGACCGATGCCGTACGCTCGATCCGGCGCGCGCTGACCGACGGTAAAGGTCGCCAAAAGGTTCCGCTGATCGGCTTTTCCGGCAGCCCATGGACGCTCGCTTGCTACATGGTCGAGGGCGCGGGGTCGGACGATTTCCGCACGGTGAAGTCGATGCTGTACGCGCGGCCGGACCTCATGCATCGGATCCTCCAGATCAACGCCGACGCTGTCGCGGCCTATCTGAATGCCCAGATCGCGGCCGGGGCGCAAGCCGTGATGATTTTCGATACCTGGGGCGGCGCGCTCGCCGACGGCGTCTTCCAGCGGTTCTCGCTCGATTACACCAAGGCCGTCGTGCGGCAGCTCGTGCGCGAGCACGACGGTGCGCGCGTGCCCGTCATCACGTTCACGAAGGGCGGCGGGCTCTGGCTCGACGACATCGCCGAGAGCGGCGTGGACGCCGTGGGGCTCGATTGGACCGTCAATCTCGCACGGGCCCAGGGGCGAGTGGGCTCGCGCGTGGCCCTGCAAGGCAATCTCGATCCCTCGGTGCTGTTCGCGCCGCCGGCAGCGGTGCGCGAACAAGCGCGCGCCGTGCTGGACAGCTACGGCAATCATCCGGGGCATGTGTTCAACCTCGGTCACGGCATTTCCCAGTTCGCTCCGCCCGAGCACGTGGCCGAGCTGGTCGACGAAGTCCATCGGTATAGCCGAGCGATGCGGGCCGGGGCGTGAGCCCGGGCAGGCATGAATTTGCTGCGGCGCACCCAACTGGGCTCTCGGTCTAGGGCACGAACGGCCGATAGCGGCCCGATAAGTGGCATCGCCGGTGCGTCTCGCGATTGTCAAGACTTGACTTATACACATTCCTCTCGTTGCGCCGCAGTAGAGCGAAGGAAGGTTGACGGGGCGGAGCAAACGATGTAGTCGGGCCGTCATGGCCTTGTTTGACAAGGGTTTGCGGGCGGGCCTAGAAATGTGCGGTTGCCCACGAAACGACAGCGCGGCGGGCTCTCTTGGGTTCGCGCCGGTCAGTTTTCAACAAAGTTATCCACAGGCCGCGCCGGATCGACCGTAAAGTTCAGCGAGATCCACAAGTTAGCGACGAATCTCATGTTTCACTTTAAGTTCGAGTCCTACCGGCGTCGTCCGACGCATGCGAAACGGGTCGCCTTCCGATATGGCGCGTGGGGGAGTCGTTCCGCATGAGCGATGCGTATGTTCGCGTCGCGCTCGACCATCCGTTGCCGACTCTTTTCGATTACCGCTGCGATCCTTCATCGCCGCCAGCCTCCGGCACACTCGTCGCCGTGCCGTTCGGCAAGCGCGCGACGGTCGGGCTCGTCATCGAAGTGAGCGCTCACAGCGACGTGCCGGCGGACCGGCTGCGCAGCGTGCAGGCGGTTTGCGACGGCTGCGCGCCGCTTTCGGCCGAATGGCTCGCGCTCGTTACGTTTGCCGCCGAGTACTATCAACGGCCGCTCGGCGAAGTGGCGCTGCCGGCCTTGCCCCAGGCGCTGCGCGACGCGGCGAGGTGGCCTCGGCTTTTCGCGGTCGAACCGCGATTTCGGCTGACCGACGCGGGGCGGGCGGCATTGCCCGATGCGCTGCCCGTGCGCGCAGCCGCGTTGCGCCGGCTCGCCGCCGCCTTGGAGAGCGAGGGTGTACTCGGGGCGAGCGCAGCGCGAGCGCTGCATCCAAAGGCCATCGCGACGCTGGCGGCGTGGCAAGCCGAAGGATGGGTCGAGGCGGAAAACGACACCAACACCAACACCGGCGCCGGCGCCGCCGGTCGCGCGCTCGACTGCGCGGCGCACCTCTCGGCCGGCACTAGCGCGGAGACGCTCGAAGCCGCCATCTCCACGAGCGGCGTACAAGGCTTGGACGACTCGGAAGGCGCCGGGGCCGGCGACCCTGCGATCGCCCGGCGCATTCTCACGGACGAGCAAACGCAAGCCGTCGAAGCCATCGCCGAATCGAAGGGCTTTGCGCCGTTCCTGCTGCACGGGGTGACGGGCAGCGGCAAGACCGAGGTCTACTTGAGCGCGCTCGAAGCGCTGCTCGACAG
>NZ_JBQCHR010000098.1:0-4812 GCF_051954495.1 Trinickia sp. | reverse complement strand
TCCTATGTCTCCTATGCGTTCTTGTGCGGTCGAGGCTGCATGGCAGCGGCTGCGAGCCGGACAACGATATACCGGCACTGCTTTCGCCGTATGCCGTAACGCGATGCTAGGCGGCCCGATCAGCGCGGTCCAACACCGTTTCAGTCTTGAGCCGATACGTTTTTGTTATCGAGTTCGCTCAAAGGGAAGCAGCGATCCGATGCCGCGAAGTTATCGGGTCGAGCCGAAAATGGTGTTGGATTTCGGGCGAGTCTCTCCTTTAGCATTTTCCTCACGGCCATCCTATCCGCCGCCTTTTACTGCTCTAATGAGGACACGCCAATGGACATCACGCCTGAACAAATGGAAGCAACGCGCATCGCCCGCTGGGGCAAGGTCGAGCCGTATCGGGAGACATTCATCGAGAGCAGGTTGCCGGGCTTTTCCAAGCGGCTCTACAAGCTCATCAACCGCGGCGTGCTCGAGAACAAGGGCGTGCAGCCTGCGATCCAGGGCGCGCATCGCTTCGGAGTCACGTTGATAGAAGTGCCCGTCGGCCAAGGCGCTAATCTGCATTCGCACAAGACCGAAGAAGTCTTTTTCCCGTTGAACGGCAAGATGGTAGTTTTCTGGGGAGAACACGGCGAACACCAGATCGAACTCAACCAGTGGGACTGCATCTCGATGCCGGTCGGCGTCATGCGCGGCTTCCGCAATCCAAACGATCACGACTTGGTGATTTATTCAGTGGTGGGCGGAAGAGACGAGGAGGTCGGCCGCATCGAGTGGCATCCGGACGTGCTGAAAGCAGCTGAGGGAACGGGGCTTGCATACGACGATCGCGGCTTCCTGAAGAACGATGCATGATCGACCGGCACACGAAACGACTCGCAAGAGGCAGCGATTCATGAAAGCGGAAAACCCCAATAGCCTGCCCATCGGGCAATCACGCGAACCCATTCCCGCGACGCCCGAGGGGCTGCTCGCAGCAGTGCTGGCTTCGAATCAACACACTACCGACCCGCGCCTGAAGCAGATTCTCGAATCCTTACTGCGCCACTTGCATGCATTTGCCGATGAGGTCCAATTGAGCTATGGCGAGTTGGAGCAAGGCATCGACTTCCTGGTGCAGGTTGGAAAGGCAACCGGACCCGAGAAGCATGAAGGCATCTTGCTTGCGGACATTCTCGGTATCGCAACGCTGGTGGGCCTGATCGATGCAAAAAAAGCGCTAGCGGCGGGCGGTACGGAACCCGCGTTGATTGGGCCGTTCTGGCGCGCACATCAACCGCTGCGTCCCAACGGTTCGCTCATCGCGAGCCCGAAGACGCCGGGCGACAAGCTGCTCGTCAACGGCCGCGTGCTATCGCTCGATGGCGCGCCCATCGCGAATGCCCGCGTGGAAACGTGGCAGGCATCCCCCGGTGGGCTTTACGAGAACCAAGACCCTAGCCAGGAAGACATGAACCTGCGCGCGCGTTTCCAGACTGATGAGGACGGCTACTTCTCGTTTCGCAGCGTGCGTCCGTCAGGTTACGCAGTGCCGGTAGATGGGCCGTGCGGCAAGCTGCTGGCACTGCAGAAGCGCGACATCATGCGGCCCGCCCACCTTCATTTCATCGTGCTCGCCGAGGGCTACAAGACACTCGCGACGCAAATCTTCGACGCCGACGATCCCAACGCGTATCGCGACGTCGTGTTCGGCGCCGTTGGCTCGCTTTTGCGCAGCTTTGAGGCTCAAGAAGACGGCACGTACGTTCTCGATCTCGAGCTCAGGCTCGAACCGGGGACCATGCGGATGCCGCTGTGCCCGCTGCCTTGACCTGCCTCCCGCTTGCACGCCGAGCCTCGCTCATCTAACGCAGCGCTGCCCGAAAAAACCGCACAACGCCCGCGTTGAATCGCTCGTGAAACGCGGCGCGGTCGAAGCCCGGCAGACTCTTGCAGATCTCCGGCCGAACCTGGGAAAGACGCGTATCGCACGGCGGCAGGAAATCGTAGTGGCCGGCGTTGGCAACCAGGCGATACTCCGGCGCATGAGGCAAGTCGTCCCGTACCGGCTCGTCGTAATTGGGATGCGGCTGATGACGATCGTCGGCAGCGCTCCAAAGCTGAACCGGAGCCCGAACATCGCCGAGACCGGCTTTGCCGAAAGCAAACCCGAACGCAGGCGCGGCGATGACGATGGCCTTGATGCGCGGATCGTGCACCCAAGCGCTGGGCGGAACCTCCCCGACGGCATGGACGTCGACGTGGGCCTGCTGTAGAGCTCGACAAAGATCCTGATCCGAATGCGCCTCGCAGAACGGCTCGACTTTCAATAGGTCCGGAATGCCGCCTGCCGCCACGAGCACGGTGAAGCCGCCGTTGGAAAACCCAAATGCACCGATGCGAGCGGCGTCTAACTGTTCGCGGCCGCGCCATCCGTCCACCATGTAATCGACCAACCGTCGCAGCTGAGCGGGACGCCTCCACAGTTGCAAGACACGGCTCTGGTCGTCGAACGTGTCGCCGGCGTGGCTGACCGCTGCCGCAACGAAGCCCGCGCGGGCCAGCGCGAGCGCCGTTTCGTAGTGACTGCCGTACCAGCCCGCGCCTCCGTGCGACATGACGATCAGCGGCAGATGATTGCCGGCGACGGGAGCATCCGGCGCCACGGTCTGGGTCACGTCGCCCAGGGCGTGCGGCGCGGCTGGCTCATTCGTCGGATACCAAACACCGGCCACGAGCGCCGGTTCGGCGCCGTTCGGTATCTTCACCTCCTGAAAGCCGACATCGAAGGCAAAGGCAGGACCGGCAATCAAGCTCAAAAGGACGGCCACCGTGGCTAAACATTTCACGTGCGTCTCCTCGCAGTCATTCGGCGAAAACAAGTCTATGACGGCATTGCCATATAGCGCCCAGGCGTCTCGCCAAACGTCTTGCGGAAAACATCGATGAACGCACTGACGTTTTCATAGCCCAACTCAAGAGAAATGCGGGTAACGCTAACGCCATCCGCCAGGCGCTCTAGCGCCGCCAGCATGCGTGCCTGCTGACGCCAGCGCCCGAACGTCAACCCTGTCTGCGCAACGAATCTGCGGCTCATCGTACGCGCCGAGACGCCTGCCCAAGCAGCCCATTCTTCCTGAAGCCGATTGTCTCCAAGGTTACGGGTCAAGGCATCGGTAACCTTGACGAGCGCCGCATCGGTCGGGCGCGGCAAATGCAGCGGCTCCGCACGCGCGGCGATCAATTCGTCGACGATGACCTCGGCAATTCGCGCCTTGGCGGCATCGAGCGGCGCGCTCGTCCACGTCCCGGCGCGATGCACAGCCTCGCGCAGCAAGGAGGTGGTTCGAATTGCGCGCGGGTTCGCGGGCAGCTCGCGGCATCGCGCTTCGCTGATGAATACGCTCCACCCCGCGAATGGCCCGAACGAGCACACCGAATGCCCCACGTGAGGCGGGATCCAAATAGCGTGAACGGCAGGCACCACCCATTGGTGCGACCCAATGCCAATCGACACGAGGCCATTGAACGCGCCCATCAATTGCCCGCGCGGATGGCTGTGGGTCGACACGACGCGCGGCGCAGCCTGTTTAAGCTCGCCCGCGACCAAGAAAGGGCCTTCGTTCGATGCGACGAGATCCCCTGGGACAATGTGAGTAGCGGAAGAAGTTTCGTTCACTTTGACCGGATCACCGTATGGGATGACCGTTATACCGCAGCCCGGCCGTACACGCATCAGTAGACTCTTGCGTCATCGTCAACTACCAGGAGTGAGCCTTGATGAAAGCGGCCGTTGTCAGCGGGAAGGGAATCGAACCGATGTACGCGGACTTCCCCCGCCCCGAACCATCGGAGGGCGAAACGATCGTCCAGGTAGGCGCATCCGCCCTCAGTCAACTCGCGCGCGGCAAGGCGGCAGGCCGCCACTACTCGTCGTCGCAGACCTACCCACAGGTCGCGGGTGTGGATGGCGTCGGGCGATTGACCGATGGCCGGCGAGTCTATTTTTTCGGGGCGACCGCCCCTTTTGGCGCCATGGCTGAATTCGCGCCCGTTGCGCAGGCACAATGCATCGCGCTACCGACATCGCTCGACGATGTAACGGCTGCCGCGATCGCCATTCCGGGCATGTCGTCATGGGCCGCGCTGACCGAACGCGCGCATCTCGTGCGCGGCGAGACGGTATGGGTCAACGGCGCGACGGGTGAATCGGGAAGACTGGCGGTACGGATCGCGCGCCTGCTCGGCGCCGATAAGATCATCGCGACCGGGCGCGATCCGGCGAAGCTCGAGGCGTTGCGCGAGAGCGGCGCCGACACCGTTATCGCACTGACGAACGATGCAGGCGAGAGGCAGGAAGCGTTTTCAGCCGCATTCCGTACGGGCGTCGACGTTGTGCTGGACTATCTATGGGGGGACAGTGCTCGCGCAATCCTGCTTGCCGCGGCAGGGGCGCCTTCGGCCGAACGCCCGCTGCGCTTTGTGCAGATCGGTTCGATGAGCGGCCTCGAGATTGCGTTGCCCGCCGCCGTGCTGCGATCGAGAGCGATCGATCTAATGGGAAGCGGCATCGGCAGCATCGCATTGCCGCGTCTTTTGCGGGCCATCGAGGCCGTGCTGCATGCGGCGGCGGACGGTCACTTGCACATCGCGACGGAAGCGGTACCGTTGGCCGCCTTGGCCGATCATTGGAACGCTCCCGCTAGCGAGGGCCGCAAGGTGTTCGTGATGCAGTGAAGTAGAAAATTTCCTCTCGCCATACACAATATCCGCGGGCTCGTATTCGTCTTCAAGCGCATGGAGCCGCCATACACCCCGGACACGATGAAAGAACGAGACCGC
>NZ_JBQCHR010000097.1:0-23677 GCF_051954495.1 Trinickia sp. | reverse complement strand
TCCATCAAGTCGAAGATCTCGTCGGACTTCTCGCCCGTGAGGCCGTTCGTCGCCGCGCCCTGGGCGAAGATCTCGCGATGCTGGGCCATCTCCTCGGCCTTCTTCGTACCCATCGCGCGGCGCAGCAAGTCGGCGCCGCCGAGCGAGTAGCCGCCGATGATCTGCGCCATCTGCATCACCTGCTCCTGATAGACCATGATGCCGTAGGTCTCTTTCAGAACAGGCTCGACGCGCGGATCGGGATACTCCACCGTCTCGCGGCCGTGCTTGCGCGCGCAAAAGCTCGGAATCAGATCCATCGGGCCCGGACGGTACAGCGCCACGAGCGCGATGATGTCCTCGAAGCGGTCGGGCTGCGCGTCCTTGAGCATGCCTTGCATGCCGCGGCTTTCCAGCTGGAACACGGCGACCGTATTCGCTTTCTTGAGGATCGAGAACGAAGCCGGATCGTCCAGCGGCACCTGCGCGAGCGACCAGTCCGCCTTGGACGGATCGAGCCGGCGAATGTAGCGCTCGGCCCAATCGAGGATCGTGAGCGTCGTCAAGCCCAAGAAGTCGAACTTGACGAGGCCGACGGCTTCGACGTCGTCCTTGTCGTACTGGCTCACGACGCCGCCGTCGTCGCCTTGCGTGTAGAGCGGACAGAAATCGGTGAGTTTGCCCGGCGCGATCAGCACGCCGCCCGCATGCATGCCGACGTTACGCGTCAACCCTTCGACGCGCTGAGCGAGCTCGAGCAGCTGCCGCACTTCGTCTTCGTTGTCGTTGCGCTCCTGCAGCAGCGGCTCTTCCTTCATCGCATCGGCGATCGTTACGTGCTTGCCCGGCTTGAACGGGATCAGCTTTGCGACGCCGTCGGTGAAGTTGTAGCCCAGGTCCAACACGCGGCCGATGTCGCGCACCGCCGCCTTCGCCGCCATCGTGCCGAACGTCGCGATTTGCGACACCGCATCGGCCCCGTACTTGCCCTTCACGTATTGGATGACGCGATCGCGGCCTTCTTGGCAGAAGTCGATGTCGAAGTCGGGCATCGACACGCGTTCGGGATTCAAGAAGCGCTCGAACAGCAGGTTGTAGCGCAGCGGATCGAGATCGGTGATGCCGAGCGCGTAGGCGACGAGCGAGCCCGCGCCCGAACCCCGGCCGGGCCCTACGGGCACGCCGTTGTTCTTCGCCCAGTTGATGAAGTCCGCCACGATCAGGAAGTAGCCCGGAAAGCCCATCTTGATGATCGTGCCGCACTCGAAATCGAGCCGCTGGTAGTACTTTTCGCGCTCGCGCGAGCGTTCGGCTTCATCGGGGTAAAGCTCGACGAGGCGCTTTTCGAGGCCCTCCTTCGACAACTGAACGAGATAGTCGTCGAGCGACATGCCGTCGGGCGTCGGGAACAGCGGCAGCTTCGGTTTGCCCAGCTCGAGCGTCAGATTGCAGCGCTTGGCGATCTCGACCGTGTTCGCGACGGCGGACGGGATGTCGGCGAACCGTTCAACCATCTCGGCCTGGGTGCAAAAGCGCTGCTCGATCGTGAAGCGCTTCTGGCGGCGCGGGTTCGCGAGGATATCGCCTTCGGAGATGCACACGCGCGCTTCGTGCGCGGTGTAGTCGTCGGCGCTCATGAATTGGATCGGATGCGTGGCGACCACGGGCAACTTCAGCGCCGATGCGAGCGCCACCGCCTGCTGCACGTACGCTTCGCCGCCCGGTTGCCCGAAGCGTTGCAATTCGATGTAGAAGCCGTTCGGAAAGCATGCGGCCCAGCGCTCGGCGTGGCGTTTGGCGGCGTGTTCGTTGCCGGCCGCCAGCGCGAGGCCGATGTCGCCCTGTTGCGCACCCGACAATGCGATCAGACCCTCGCTGAGCGGCGAATCGAGCCAGGCGGCGTCGATCTCCGCGCGACCGCGATATTGATTCGTGAGCCACGCCTTCGTGAGCAGCTCGCACAGGTTCAGATAACCGCGCTGATTCTTGACCAGCAGCAATAAGCGCGAGGGCTTGTCGCGATCGTCGGGATTCATGATCCAGACGTCGCAGCCCGCGATCGGCTTTACGCCGTTGCCGCGGGCTTCCTTGTAGAACCGGACGAGACCGAACGCGTTGGCGAGATCGGTCATGGCGAGCGCGCCCTGACCGTCCTCGGCGGCGGCTTTGACGATGTCGTCAAGCCGCACGATGCCGTCGGCGATCGAGAATTCGGAGTGGACGCGGAGATGGACGAAGCGAGGATCTGACATGGGCCGTATTGTACATCCGGCCTACGTGCCGGCGGCTCGGCCGAACGGCCGATCGAGCCCGCCCGCCGTTTGCGGGATAATAGCGGTTTCGCCGCCGCGCGGCCCGTCGGGGGTTCGCCTCCCAAGCCGCCGCGGCGGCTCGAATCGTCACCGCACCACCATCATGCGTATCGTCAATCTCGCCGCCTACCGTTTCGTCACGATCGACGCCATCGACACCTGGCGCCCGCTGCTCGCCGCAAAGTGCGAAGCGCTGGGCTTGCGCGGCACCATTTTGCTCGCGCCCGAAGGCATCAATCTGTTCATCGCGGGTGCGCCCGAGGCCACTCGCGACTTCATCGACTATCTACGCGGCGATCCGCTCTTCGAAGGCAAATTCGCCGATCTGCAGTTCAAGGAAAGCTACTCTGAAACGCAGCCGTTTCGCCGCATGCTCGTCAAGCGCAAGCGCGAGATCATCACGATGAAAAAGCCCGCGATCAAGCCCGAACTGGGCCGCGCGCCGTTCGTCGACGCCACGACGCTCAAGGGCTGGCTCGATCGAGGCCACGACGACGAGGGCCGGCCCGTCGTCATGCTCGACACGCGCAATGCGTTCGAAGTCGATGTCGGCACATTCGAGCACGCCGTCGATTACCGCATCGAAAAATTCAGCGAATTCCCGAGCGTCGTCGAAGCCCATCGCGAGGACTTCGAAGGCAAGACCATCGTCTCGTTCTGCACCGGCGGCATCCGCTGCGAAAAGGCCGCCATCCACATGAAGGAAGTCGGCATCGATCACGTCTATCAGCTCGAAGGCGGCATCCTCAAGTACTTCGAGGAAGTCGGCGGCGCGCACTACCGCGGCGAATGCTTCGTGTTCGATTACCGCACCTCGCTCAACCCGCAGCTCGAACCGACCGAAACGGTGCAATGCTTCGGCTGTCGCGCCGTCGTGACGCCCGAAGCACAGCACTCGCCCCTCTACACACCCGGCAACACGTGCCCGGCATGTCATCCGAACAAGGACGCGGCGCGCACGGCATGACCGAAGCGCAGGCGCCGCGAAGCGACTACCGCGGACGCTTCGCGCCTTCGCCCACCGGCCGGCTTCATGCGGGCTCGCTCGTCGGCGCGCTCGCGAGCTACCTCGACGCCCGGGCCCACGGCGGCGTCTGGATCGTGCGCATCGAGGATATCGACGGGCCGCGCACCGTACCCGGCGCCGATCAGGCCATCCTTCATACCCTCGCCTGCTTCGGCATGGAAAGCGACGAGCCGCCGCTCTGGCAGAGCACACGCACGGCTCGTTACGCGCAGGCCTTCGAGCGCCTCGAGCAAGCCGGGCTCATTTATCCCTGCGGCTGCACACGCAAGGAGATCGCCGATTCCCTAGCGAGCGTCCACGCGCGGCATACGACGCTCGCCTACCCCGGTACCTGCCGCCACGGCTTGAGGGGCAAAATGCCGCGCGCGTGGCGCCTGCGTGTGCCCGACGGCGCCGACGCGCTGATCGCGTTCGACGATCGCTGGCAGGGCGCGCAAAAGCAGAATCTTGCCGCCGAGGTCGGCGACTTCGTGCTCAAACGCGCGGACGGCCAATGGGCATATCAGCTCGCGGTGGTCGTCGACGACGCCGAGCAAGGCATCACGCATGTGGTGCGCGGCGCGGACCTGCTCGATTCGACGGCCCGGCAGATCTACCTGCAACGCTGCCTCGGCGTGCCGACGCCCGTGTATCTGCACGTGCCCGTCGTCGAGAACGCGCAAGGCGAAAAGCTCAGCAAACAAACCGGTGCGCACGCGCTCGACGAGCGCGATCCGTTGCCGGCGCTCGTCGCCGCCGCCCGGCATTTGGGGCTGTGTCTCGCCGCCGACGCGGATCGGCCAGCCTCCGCCGGAACGTCGCCGATTTCGCAGTACGCGTCGCTCGATGCGTTCTATGCCGATGCCGTCGCGGCATGGGTGCGGCGCTTGGCCGACGTGCCGCGTGCCGGCCGATTGCAAAGGCCGACTTAGCCGTCGCGGAAGATAAAGCTGTACGCGCTCAACGCGGGCGCTCCGCCCAAATGCGCATAGAGCACGCGCGAGCCGGGCTCGAATTCGCCGCGCCGCACCTTGTCGATCATGCCGTGCATGGATTTGCCCTCGTAGACGGGATCGGTCAGCATCCCCTCGGTCCGCGCGCACAGTCGAATCGCCTCCAGCGTGCCCTCGTTCGGCAGGCCGTACTCCGGGCCGCCATAACGGGTATCGAGCACGACGTCGCTCGCCACGATCGGGCGGCCGAGCCCCACGAGTTCGGCCGTATGGTTGGCAATGCGCGTGATCTGCTCGCGCGTGGCGTCGGGTTTCGCCGAGGCATCGATGCCGATGACGCGTTCGCTGCGTCCATCCGCCGCGAAGCCGACCACCATCCCTGCTTGCGTGCTGCCCGTCACCGAGCAAACGACGATGTAGTCGAAGCGGAAGCCGAGCTCGGCCTCCTGCCGACGCACTTCCTCGGCGAACCCGACGAAGCCGAGGCCGCCGAGCGGGTGTTCGGAACAGCCCGCGGGAATCGCATACGGCTTGCCGCCGGCCGCGCGCACGCTCTCGAGCGCGTCCTCCCAGCTTTTGCGGATGCCGATGTCGAAGCCGTCGGGCACGAGGCGCACGTCCGCGCCGAGGATGCGCGACAGTTCGATATTGCCAACGCGGTCGTAGACGGCGTCGTAGTAGTTGACCCAGTTTTCCTGCACGAGAACGCACTTCATGCCCAGATGCGCCGCCACGGCCGCGACCTGGCGCGTTTGGTTCGATTGGATGCCCCCGATCGACACGAGCGTATCGCAGCCCTGCGAGATGGCCTCGGGTACCAGGTATTCGAGCTTACGGGTCTTGTTGCCGCCAAACGCGAGGCCGCTGTTGCAATCTTCGCGCTTCGCATAGAGCTCGACTTTGCCGCCCAGATGTTCGCTCAAGCGTTTGAGCGGTTGGATAGGCGTCGGGCCGAAGGTTAGCGGGTAACGCGGGAATCGCTGCAAATTCATGAAGCCTCCTGTCGGATGGAGTGCGCGCCGATGGGCGCTGTCGGGTATGCGTGGCAAACCGGCCTCATGGCAAGCTGGACACTCGGAGGCACAGGCAAAAAAGCGTTCGCGCACGGCAAAATGATAAGCAAGCGGCGACGAAATGAGCTTGCGAAATTAAATGCCGTGACTTACTTTGAATCCACGGCCTGACCGCTTAACTTAATTAACCTGCATCAATTTAAAAATGTGCGCAACGAAATTGCATGACGGAACTCGCACGAATTCCCGGCCCCGGCGTTCGACATCCCGCGCGAGCGCACGCAACGTGACGCCCGCGCCAGAAGCGGCCACTTCCCTGTCGCTCGACCGGATCGACCGCGCGATTCTCAAGCAATTGCAGCGAGATGCATCGATTTCGAATGTCGCGCTGGCGGCAAAGGTGAAGCTCAGCGCGCCGGCGTGTTTGCGGCGCGTCGAACGGCTCAAAGAGATGGGTTTGATTCGGAGCGTCGTTGCCCTACTCGAGCCGAAAGCGGTCGGCGCGGGGATGCTCGTCGTGATCGGCATCGTGCTCGATCGATCGACGCCCGATGCCTTCGCCGCATTCGAACAAGCGGCGCGCAATGTCTCGGGATGTATGGAGTGCCACGTCGTGACGGGCGAGTTCGATTACTTCATGCTCGTGCGCACGCGCGACAGCGAGAGCTTCAATCGCTTGCACGCAGAGCAGCTGCTCTATCTGCCGGGCGTGCGGCAGATTCGCTCGTTCATGGTGCTCAAGGAAATTTTATCGACGACGGAGTTTCCGATCTGATGCCGAAAACGTCCCGCCGCCCTACGTCCCAGGCTAGCTTGCCCGCGGTACGGATAAGCCGTTACCGTTAGGACGACGAACTATTGCGACGCGGCATGCCGAACCCGCCAAGCAATGCGGCAAGCGGCTGCTTGGGCGCTTTCGATGCGGCGGCCTCGGGCTTCTTCGTTTCTTCTTCCTTGCGCGAAGAAGGCGACGGCTCGTACGGTTTCAAGAAGAAATCGTCGACCGGTGCATGGTTCGCGCGATAGCTCGTCCGCTCGTGCCCGCCCGTACGGCGTCGGCCCGAGCGATCGTCGCGATCGCGCCGGCCGTGTTCCTCGCGCGCGCGGTGCACCGGCGCGGCCACGACGAGCTGCTGCACTTGCAGCGGCCTTTTGATCAGTTTCTCGATATCGGCGAGTTGCTTGCGTTCGTTATGACTGCACAGGGAAAGCGCATCGCCCGACGCGCCCGCGCGGCCCGTGCGGCCGATCCGATGCACGTAGTCTTCCGCGTTGAACGGCAGATCGAAATTGATAACGGCAGGCAGTTCGGCGATGTCGAGCCCGCGGGCCGCCACATCTGTGGCCACGAGCGCCTCGATTTCACCGCGCTTGAACGCGTCGAGCGCCTGCATCCGCTCGTTTTGCGTCTTGTCGCCGTGAATCGCCGAGGCCACCACGCCGTCGCGCTCGAGCAGCCGCGCCAGCCGGCTCGCGCCGATTTTGCTGTTGCAGAAAACGATCACTTGCTTGAGCCCGCGCTCTCGAATGAGTTGCACCACGGCCCCTTGCTTGTCGCCTTCCGCGACTTCGTAGACGATCTGCGTCACGTTCGCGGCGGTCGAGTTGCTGCGCGCAACCTCGATCGTCTGCGGGTTGCGCAGGTAGGTCGACGCCAGCTTTTTGATTTCGGGAGAGAACGTTGCCGAGAAAAGGAGCGTTTGCCGCTCTTTGGGCAGCAGGTTCAAGATGCGCTGCAGATCGGGCAAAAAGCCCATGTCGAGCATACGGTCGGCCTCGTCCAGCACGAGGATCTGCACCTGACCGAGGTTGGCCGTTTTTTGCTGCACGTGATCGAGCAACCGGCCCGGCGTAGCGATCAGGATCTCGACGCCTCGCCGCAGTTCCGCCGATTGCGGATTCATGTCGACGCCGCCGAACACCACCGCGCTGCGCAGCGGCGTGTGCTTCGCATACGACTGCACGTTCGCGGCGACTTGATCGGCCAGCTCGCGCGTGGGCGTGAGAATCAGGGCGCGAACCGGGTGGCGCGCGGGCGAGGCGCTCGTACTGGCGCTGGGCAGCAAGCGCTGGATGATCGGCAGCGAAAAGCTCGCCGTCTTGCCGGTGCCGGTCTGCGCGGCGCCCATGACATCGCGGCCGGACAAGACGACCGGGATCGCCTCGGCCTGGATGGGCGTCGGTGTGGAGTAGCCCTGCTCGGCGACGGCCCGCAAGATGTCGGGGGCGAGACCGAATTGGTCGAAAGTCGCGGTAGTAGGCGTGACAGCGGGATCGGACATGGTGGCGTTCGCTAAAAATGCGCTACAAGGCGCTGCGTCGTTCAAGCGCGCGGCGGCGGCCGCACAGCCGCTCGATGAAGATCGACGTGAAGGCGGAGCCACGGCACGTCTAGCGCGTTCGCGCTGGGTGACGCCCGCTAGGCCGCGCTTCGCGCGTGGCCGGCTCCAACCGGCGGACGCTCCGCCGGAAAGGCCGGTATTGTAGCACCGCAAGGTTGCAGGGGACGTGCCCGAGCCGATCGGGCCGCCGGGGGCGCGCCGATCGAACCCTAAACAAACCCCATTCCGAGTCTTTCAGCCGGTGCGGGACGACCGCGCCGTACGCATCAGCGCCCCGATACGGGCCGTACCGCGGCCGCGGCCGCCAGCGCGCGCTCGCGCGCCTGGTCGATATCCGCGCCGGTCGCAACCGCCACGCCCATCCGCCGTTTCTTGAAGCTTTCAGGCTTGCCGAACAAGCGCAAGTCGACGCCCGGCACGGCGAGCGCCTCGCTCACTCCTTCGAATGCGATGCCCGCTTCCTCCAGAGCGCCGTAGACGACGGCCGACGCACCGGGCGCGAGCAGCGTGGTATCGACGGGCAAGCCGAGAATCGCACGCGCGTGCAGTTCGAACTCGGACAAACGCTGCGAGCGCAGCGTCACGAGCCCCGTGTCATGCGGACGCGGGCTGACTTCGGAGAACCAGACTTCATCGCCGCGCACGAACAGTTCGACGCCGAACACGCCTCGCCCGCCCAGCGCGCCCGTGACGCGTTCGGCGATTTCCTTGGCGCGCGCGAGCGCGGCCGGCGACATCGGCTGAGGCTGCCACGACTGGACGTAATCGCCGTCGACCTGCAAATGGCCGATCGGCTCGCAAAACGAGGTCTGCACCGTGCCGCTCGCGGGATCGACGGCCCGCACGGTCAACAGCGTGATTTCGTAATCGAATGTGATGAACCCTTCGACGATGACGCGTCCTACGTTGACGCGGGCGCCCGCGGTCGCGTATTGCCACGCGTGCTCGATGTCGCCCTCGCCGCGCACGACCGACTGCCCCTTACCCGAAGAGGACATCACGGGCTTGACGACGCAGGGATAGCCGATGCGTGCGATCGCCTCCTTGAAGGCCTCCAGCGAATCGGCGAACGCGTACGGCGACGTGGGCAAGCCCAGCGTTTCGGCGGCCAAGCGGCGGATGCCCTCGCGATTCATCGTGAGTTGCGTCGCACGCGCGGTGGGGATGACTTCGGCCAAGCCCTGCGCTTCGATGTCGGCGAGCGCATCGGTGGCGATCGCCTCGATCTCGGGCACGATCAGGTGCGGCCGCTCGGCCTTAACGAGCGCCTTGATCGCTTGCCCGTCGGTCATGTCGATCGTATGGGCGCGATGCGCCACTTGATGACCGGGCGCATTCGGGTAGCGATCGACGGCGATGACTTCCACGCCCAGGCGCTGCAGCGCGATGATGACTTCCTTGCCGAGCTCGCCCGCGCCGAGCAGCATGACGCGCGTGGCCGAGGGCGAGAGCGGCGTGCCGATCCGTTGACCGATCTGCATGGCGAATCCCGTATGCGATTGAAAGGAAAGAGGGCGATGTTAACACGTGCGCGCGGCGTATTCGGCTTGCAAGCGAGCCGCGCCGCCCGCGTTGGCCGATCGGCCGGCGCGGCGCCTTGCATCGACTGCTCGCGCGGTGCGACAGGAGTGCGTTACCCTTACGCCTTCGCCAGTTAAACAAGAAGGTTCGGGGCCATGTCGAATCCACTCACTGCACCGCCACGCGGCACTCCGCGGGCGCGCCTGGCGCTGCGCGCGGGCGTGCTCGCGGCGGCGCTCACCGTCGCGGCCTGCGCGATGCCGACGCATCCCGACTCCGAGGCGGGCCCGAGCAACCCCCTGAATCCCGCCGCCGTGCAATTGCTCGATAACACGAGCTGGGTGCTTCGAACCGTCCAAACGAGCGATGGTCACTCCGTGCTCGACGTCCCGGCCGACAAAGCGGCCGCGCCCACGCTGACGCTCGACACCCGCTCCGGCGAGCGCCGCGCAAGCGGCTTCGCGGGCTGCAATCGATTTGGGGGCGCCTACACGCTGACGAGCGGCAAGCTCGGCTTCGGCCCCTTGGCCGCCACGCGCATGGCCTGCGGCGAAAACGCCGATCGCATCGAGCGCGTCTATCTCGATGCCCTGGCGCACGCCGACGCGACGCTCGTGCAGATGCAGGCCCCGCAGCAAATGCGGATCATCGCGACGACAGGCGTTACGCTCACCTTCGCACGCGCGGATCGATGACGCGCCCTGCGCGCCTTTCTCGAACGTTTCACCCTTTAGCATGCATACGGTAGTTTTCGGCTGGTTCGGCGTCTCGGTCATCTGGTTCGTGCCCCTGGCCTTGCGTCTCGCGATCGCGGCGTTCATGCGCGAGCCCGAGGCGCGGGGACGGGGCACGATCCGGCTTTGGCTCGGCTTCTTGGGCGTCTTCGCCTCGAGCTGCGCACTCGAAGCGGCGCTGGCGCCACACACGGGTAACGCGCTCGGGCACACGCTGCTCGGGGTCGCGACGCGCGCGCTCGGCCGCGGCACGTTCTTCGTCCTCCCCGCGCTATGGTTGGCGTCGCTGCCCTGGCTCGTCGGTTTCCGCTGGCGTGCGGTCCTCCAATGGGCCGACCGCGCCTTCGGACTCGGCCTCAATCTGCGGCCCGCCGCCCCCAAGTCCAAGCCCGCCAACGCGCCGCGCGACGAGGAGCCGCGCGCCGTACGGGGGCTCGGCTCGTCTATCGTCCGCACGAGCACGACCAATACCATGGCGCCAAAACCGACGGGGCGCTACGCGCGACCGACCGCCTGGAAGCCGCCGGCCGTTGCAAGCGGAAAGACCCGCGCGGGCATGGCAAACGCCAAGCCGCTCGAACCGATCGCTTCGGGGCGCACGGCTCAGCGCCATGCCTCTTGGGCCGCGGACGACCCCGCACGCCCCGCACGCCCAGGCCGTCCGGCGCCGAACGTATCGAACGTGCCGAGCGTCACGAACCTGCCTCATCTGCCAAGCGCCGCTCTCCCATCGAGTCAGACGAGTTCGCCCACCCAACGGCACCGTTCGCCGCCTTCGCCCAACCCGAGCACGCGGCCGGCAGCCGCACCGGTTCCATCCTCGGCCGGGGGCGGTGCGGTCCCGAGTTCGATGGGTTCCGCCGGATTGCGCGGGGCTCACGCGTCCTCGGTGTCGTTAGGCGCCGCGGCGACCGCGGCAAGCGCCTCGCCGGCCCCGATACCGTCGGTGGGCCACCCGGCGGCGACGCAGAGCGCCGAGCCGCCGCTCCGCGGGCGTTCGCCCACGCCGCCCGTCGCACGCGTCGTGTCCGTCGAGTCGGCTCACCGCGCTTCGCCCGCCACCGAGCCGACGCCGGGCGTGCTCGAAACATTGCGCGCAATCGAAGCGAATGCCGCCCAGTGGACAGCGCTTGCGGGCTCCAGTCTAGCGCGCCGCGGTGCGGCGCCCACATCGCGAACAGCCTCGCCCGAAGGCCCGCAAACGCCCTCGGAGCCCAGCACGCCGACCGCAAACACGCCGTTGGCGCATAAACAGGAGGAGTCGCGCACGGTCGACGAAACAGCGGCCGACGAGCCGCGCGAATACAGCCCCGCCGAATCGGCAGCGATACAACCGCCCCGAGCCTCGCAAGAAATGGCGGACGAGCCTGGGGAACCGTTGAACGCGCACGACGTGGCCGCGGCGACCGAAGCGCCAAGCGCTCCGGCTACCAGCGATGCGACGCACGCAACCGGCATCGCCGCGGCGACACCGCCGTGGGCCGACGATCATACGGCGGACCAACTCGGCACCGCCGAGGAACCGGCTCCGCCCGTTGCCGCACCGGTGCTGCTCGAACTCCCATCGACGCCTCGTCCGGAATCTTCCGCGGCGCCGATCGCCGCTCCGACCGCCGTTGCAACGCACCCCGAGACCGACTCCGAGTCTCGGCCCGAGCCCACGACGGCCGAACCCGCGCCGCGCCCCCAGCCGCGCGGACACACGGGCGCGGAGTTCACCTTCCATGCGCCCGCGGCGTCGGCCGTGGAGTTGCCGGCGCTCGACCTCTTGGAGCCCGCCTCGGCCGAAACCGAAGAGATTCCCGCCGAGCGTCTCGCGCAAACAGGCCAGCTGATCGAGCAGCGTCTGCAGGAATTCAAGGTCCCCGTCACGGTCGTCGGCGCGTCGGCGGGCCCCGTCATCACGCGTTTCGAGATCGAACCGGCGCTCGGCGTACGTGGCAGCCAGATCGTCGGCCTCATGAAGGATTTGTCGCGCGGGCTGGGCCTCACGTCGATTCGCGTCGTCGAAACGATTCCCGGCAAAACCTGCATGGGCCTCGAGTTGCCGAATGCGAAACGGCATACGATCCGGCTCTCCGAGATTCTCGCCGCCGACGCCTACCGCCATTCCGCATCCAAGCTCACGATCGCGATGGGCAAGGACATCACGGGCCATCCGATCGTCACGGATCTTGCCAAGGCGCCGCACATGCTCGTAGCCGGCACGACGGGATCGGGCAAGTCGGTCGCGATCAATGCGATGATCGTCTCGCTGCTGTTCAAGGCGACGCCCGAGGAAGTGCGGATGATCATGATCGATCCGAAGATGCTCGAGCTGTCGGTCTACGAAGGCATTCCGCACCTGCTCGCGCCCGTCGTCACCGACATGAAGCTCGCGGCGAACGCATTGAATTGGTGCGTGGGCGAGATGGAAAAGCGCTATCGCCTCATGTCGGCCGTCGGCGTGCGCAACTTGGCGGGCTTCAATCAAAAGCTGCGCGACGCGCAGGCCGCGGGCAAGAAGATCGGCAATCCGTTCTCGCTGACGCCCGAGGCGCCCGAACCGCTCTCGCCGTTGCCGCTGATCGTCGTCGTCATCGACGAGCTCGCCGATCTGATGATGGTGGCCGGCAAGAAGATCGAAGAGTTGATCGCGCGGCTCGCCCAAAAGGCACGCGCGGCCGGCATTCATTTGATTCTCGCCACGCAGCGGCCGTCCGTCGACGTCATCACGGGACTCATCAAGGCAAACATCCCGACGCGGGTGGCGTTCCAGGTTTCGTCGAAAATCGATTCGCGCACGATTCTCGATCAAATGGGCGCCGAATCGCTGCTAGGGCAAGGCGACATGTTGTTCCTGCCTCCGGGCACCGGCTATCCGCAGCGCGTGCACGGTGCGTTCGTTGCCGACGAGGAAGTGCATCGCGTCGTGGAGCATCTGAAGCAGTTCGGTGAACCCGAGTACGAGGAAGGTATTCTCGACGGCCCCGCGACCGAAGGGGCTGCTCAAGACCTGTTCGGCGATGCGCCAGACGCCGAAGCCGACCCGCTCTACGACGAAGCCGTCGCGTTCGTCGTGCGCACGCGTCGCGCCTCGATCTCGGCCGTGCAGCGGCAGTTGCGGATCGGCTACAACCGCGCGGCGCGCCTCGTCGAGCAGATGGAGGCCGCGGGACTCGTCTCGTCGATGGGTATCAACGGCAGCCGCGAAGTGCTGGCGCCGCCCAGCTCGGATGCCTGACGGTTTTCTCCGGAGGACTGACGACGAACGTCCGCGCGATCAGAACTCGTACCGCGCCCAAAAGAACGCGACGTCTCCCTTGTTGAGTCCGCCTAGGCGAGGAATGAACGTGGCCATCGCCGAGACCTTGCGATAGCGCAGCGAAGCGACCGGGAGCGCGATCGGCAGCGGCGCGTAGTGCGCGACGTCGTCGCGCGCGGTCGCCCCAACGAAATATCCGCCGCCGAGCGACAAGCCGCCCAGCACGGGCCCGGTATACCACTGCCGTGCGTACCCGGCGATGGGCTCGAGATGGTCATGCGAGTCGAGAAAAACAAACGCGAAGACGATGTCTTCGTTGCCGTTCGCATCGGTCCAGTGCTTGCCCGCTCCGCCGCCCCACGAACGCGCGTTCAACGCGGCGCGACGGCTGTCCGAATAGCCGTCGATATGCCAGCCGTAGCCCGTGAGATACAAGTCCCACGATCCGTCGGTCGCCGCGCGCACGACGCGCCGGCACCCCGCCGCATACCACGCTTGCCCGTCGCCGCATTCTGCCGCCGCCTGCGGCGCCATCGACGCCAGCGCGAGGACCCCGCAGGCGGCACGCGCTACGGCGAGAGCGCGCCTGGCGGCGAGCCAGGCAACGGCACGCGCGCAAGGAGCTCTCATCGACACACTCTCCCATTGCTTCAACGCTCGTAAAACGTGCGCGTCGATTGCAAGAACTAGCGGTATCCATCATAGGCGTCCGAACGCATATCGGTTCAAACGCGCGTGTCCCGCCGTACAGAAGAGAAGCCATGTACGAGTCGGCACGGCTATTGCAACATGGTTGGAATCATCATCCCCTGCCGCCCCGCCCCCCGTGAGGCGGTAGCTTTGAGCCTACGTGCTTGCTCTGACTCGTAGGCTCTCTTTGTTTTTCGAGGCGGGTGCGCCGCGGCAGGTCGCGCGCGCGTGCGTCAGGACGAAGGCGTGAACTTGAAGTCGACGGGCGAGCCTATGTCAAGGCGCGTAGGCTGCGCCAGCAGCCCCGTGGCCGGATCGCGCCGGAATACGTAGGCCGTATCGCTATCTTGATTGCCGACGATGAGCCAACGGCCCGTCGGATCGATCGCAAACTCGCGAGGCGTGCGTCCGAGCGTCGATTGCCGGCCGACAAGCTTGGGCAACCCGTCGTAGGGATCGATCGAGAAGATCACGATTTCGTTGGCGTCGCCACGGTTCGTTGCATAGAGAAACTTGCCGTCGGCAGACAAGTGAATCGCACCCGCCCCATTCTTGCCTTTGAACCCGGGCGCGGCGAGCGTCAAGGTTTTGAGCGGCGTAAGCCGCCCGTTGGTATATTGCAAGGCCGTGACCGTGCCGGCCAGCTCGCTCGTCAGATAGGCGTAGCGCCCGGCGGCATCGAACACGAGGTGACGCGGGCCCGATCCGGGCGGCATCGGCACATAGCCTTCGGGCGTCGGACTCACGAGGCCGCCTCTGCTGTCGCTCGTGTAACGGTACTCGTAGAGCTTGTCGGCGCCAAGGTCCTGGGTAAAGAGGTAGCGGCCGTCCGGCGTGAAGACCGTCGAGTGCACATGCGCATTGTCCTGCCGCCCTTTTACCGGCCCACCGCCCGTATGGTGCACGACAAGCGCGGCCGCGCCGACTCGCCCGTCGTCCAGCAGCGGAAAGACGGCAAAACTGCCGCCCGGATCCGCCGCCACGGAATAATTTGCCGCGAGCAGATAGCGGCCGTCGGGCGAGAAACTCAGGTAGCAAGGGTCGTTGCCTTCGGACGAAACGCGGTTGACGAACGTCAACCGGCCGGAACTCGGCTCGAACGTAAAGGCGCTGATGCCGCCGCGCTCGGTCGCGGGTCCTGTGTCCCCGGGCAGCTCGTTCACGGCGTAGACATGGCGCGCATCTCGCGAGACGACGAGGTATGAAGGATTGACCGTTTCTACCGACGAAATAGGGCTGGCTTGGCCCGTGGCCGAATCGAAGCGGTAGACATGGATACCTTTGCTTTTTCCGCCGGTCGTGTAGGTGCCGACGAGCAAATCGTAGACGGGCCCGCCGGCGGGCGCCATGTTGCTCTGTGCAGACGCTGACGCCGCGCTAAAGGCGCATGCGAGCACGAAACCTTTGAACCAGTCGCACGCTCTTATTGAACATGCGCGCGACGGCGCTGCATCGACGATGCGAGTCATAAAAAAGGAGCCGTTATGAATATTTCAGTCAGTTTGGGGCCGCTCGCCGCGCTCATCGCGGGCATTCTGATCCTGGTCGCGCCGCGACTGTTGAACTACATCGTCGCGCTCTACCTGATCATCATCGGGCTGATCGGGTTGCTCGGGCCGGGCACGCACTCACTGCATCTGTGAGCGCGCACCGGCTAGGCGAAGGCTCAACCGTTGACGAGCTGATCGAGCCGCAGCTTGCCTTGCAGCGACAAACCGCCAACCGCATAGTGACCGTCACCGTCCCGGTGACGCGTAAAGCATGCCCGCTCGATCAGGAACGCGGCGGCGGTTTCCATGCCGTTGCGGGTCAGACCGAGCGTGCGGGGATCGAGATGAAGCAAGGCGTTCTCGCCCAGCTCGCGTGCTGCGGAAAGGATCGTGATGCAATCGCCCTTCGACGGATTCAGCATGGCGTCAATTCTCGCTAAGAGTGATGATGACAGGCGCATTGATGGCCGTTTGCGCGACACGCTAGTGCATGGTTCGTTGTATCGGACGCGCTCGGCCGGAATCCCCGAACTCCGATTGTAGCCAGCGAATTTGCGCCGTGGCAACGCGAAATCGTTTTCGCCCCGATCCGCCATTCACGGCCCGGCCTTTGCACAGCCCAGCGCGCGAACGTGTACATTGACGCGCATCCGCGATCGCTTTCGTATCGGCATTCGCACGGAGAGGAGAAATCCCGAGACCATGCCTGCTCACATCGAAGACTATGCACTCGTGGGCGACGGCCATACGGCCGCGCTCATCTCGCGAGAAGGATCGGTCGATTGGCTCTGCTGGCCGCGCTTCGATTCGGCCGCATGCTTCGCCGCGCTGCTCGGCTCCGATCGACATGGCGCGTGGCGCATCGCGCCCGCGGGGGACGCGCCGGTCAAACATACGCGACGCTACCGGGACGGCACGCTCGTGCTCGAAACCGACCACGAAACGCCTGACGGCATGGTGACCGTCACCGATTTCATGCCCCCCGGCAACGGCCACTCGGCGCTCGTGCGCATCGTCGAAGGCAAGCGCGGCACGGTGCCGATGTCGATGCAGCTCACGCTGAGGTTCGACTACGGCCTTTCGGTGCCGTGGGTGACGCAGCTGCCGCACGGCGGAGGCATCAAGGCCGTGGCGGGCCCCGATACGGTCGTGCTGCGCACGCCGATCGAGTTGCACGGCGAGAATATGCACACGGTGGCCGAATTTACCGTTTCCGAAGGCGAGCGCGTGCCGTTCGTCCTCGCCTACTCGGTTTCGCATCATCGGTTGCCGCCCACGAAGGATCCCTTCGCCGCCCTCGAACAGACCGAACGGCATTGGCGCGAATGGATCGCGAAATTCGACGTCAAAGGGCGCTATTCCGAGACGATCCGCCGTTCGCTGATCACGCTCAAAGCGCTTGCGTACGATCCGACGGGCGGTATCGTCGCCGCGCCCACGACCTCGCTCCCCGAACGCTTGGGCGGCTCGCGTAACTGGGACTATCGATACTGCTGGCTGCGCGATGCAACGATCACGCTGCTCGCGCTCATGCGTTGCGGCTTCTACGACGAAGCCCGCGCGTGGCGCGTGTGGCTCGAGCGCGCGCTCGCCGGCTCGCCCGCGCAAGCGCAAATCATGTACGGCGTGGCCGGCGAGCGCCGTCTGCCCGAAATGGAGATCGATTGGCTGCCGGGCTATGAAGGCGCGCAGCCCGTGCGTATCGGCAACAAGGCGGTCGGTCAGCTGCAGCTCGACGTCTACGGCGAAGTCATGAACGCGCTGCACTTGGCGCGCGTGGGCGGGTTGCATGCCGACGAAGCGGTATGGGCCCTGCAATGCGTGATGCTCGAACATCTGGAGACGGTCTGGGCCGAACCCGACGAAGGGTTGTGGGAAGTGCGCAGCGGCCCGCGCCAATTCACGTTTTCGAAGGTCATGGCGTGGGTGGCCTTCGATCGCGGAATCCGCTCCGCAGAAAAATTCAACCTGCCCGCGCCGCTCGATCGCTGGCGCGCGCTGCGCGACCATATTCACGCCGATGTCTGCGACAAAGGATGGAGCACCGAACGCGGAACGTTCACCCAGGTGTACGGCGGGGACGAACTCGATGCGAGTCTGCTGCTGATGCCGCTCGTCGGGTTCTTGCCGCCCACCGACCCGCGCGTTGCATCGACGATGGCGGCCATCGAGCGGGACCTGACCTTCGAAGGGTTCGTGCGCCGTTACCGCACGCACAAGGTAGACGACGGACTTCCTCCGGGCGAAGGCACGTTCCTAGCCTGCAGCTTTTGGATGGTCGATAACCTTGCGCTGCAAGGGCGCATGGACGAGGCGCACGCCATGTACGAGCGGCTGGCGGGCCTGGTGAACGACGTCGGCCTGCTCTCGGAGGAATACGACCCGCAAACCAAACGTTTCACGGGCAATTTCCCGCAGGCGTTTTCTCATGTCGCGCTCGTTCACACGGGGCTCAATCTCATGCGACACGAAGAATCGATCGCCCGGGCGACGGGCCACCCCGGGTCGCACCAGCCGGAATCGGGCCTCGACGTCGATAGCGAAGCGATTTGAATACGATCAAGCCCCATTTATGCGCGGCGCATGAGCTTCCACGCGCATGAATTTTGCCGGGGAGGCATGCGCACCTGCCTGAGCGCTCGCCTATATCGGCAGGCGGGGGGCAACGCCGTATCGGGGAAAACACCGGGCGGGCGGGCAAATTGCTGCATTGCACATAACAGCGTTTCTCCTTTATCATCAATTAAGTAGTACTGCCACGAGCATCCGTTCGGACATCCAGCCGCGACGCCGAGCGCCGCATTTTTTTAGCCCCGTCCCTACCCCGCGGGAGCCCCACATCATGCTTTACCAGTTTTACGAGTTTCAGCGCGCGCTTCTGAGCCCCTTGACGGCCTGGGCGCAGGCTGCCTCGAAATCGTTCGCCAATCCGGCGAGCCCCCTCGCCTATGTGCCGGGCGCGACGCGGCTTTCCGCGGGCTACGAGTTGCTTTACCGCTTGGGTAAGGATTACGAAAAACCCGAATTCAACATTCATCAAATCGTCAAAGACGGCCACAACATTCCGATCATCGAACAAACGATCGTCGAAAAGCCGTTTTGCCGTCTGCTGCGCTTCAAGCGGTTCGCCGACGACAGCGATGCGGTCGCGCAATTGAAGGACGAGCCCGTCGTGCTCGTCTGCGCGCCGCTGTCGGGCCACCATTCCACGCTTCTGCGCGACACCGTGCGCACGCTGCTGCAGGATCACAAGGTCTACATCACCGACTGGATGGATGCGCGCATGGTCCCGCTCGAGGACGGCCCGTTCCACCTCGACGATTACGTGGCGTACATTCAAGAATTCATCCGCCATATCGGCGCGAAGAACTTGCACGTGCTGTCCGTCTGCCAGCCGACGGTGCCGGTGCTTGCCGCTATTTCGCTGATGGCGAGCCGCGGCGAGGACACGCCGCGCACCATGACGATGATGGGCGGCCCGATCGACGCGCGGCGCAGCCCCACGTCGGTCAATTCGCTGGCGATGCAGCACTCGTATGCCTGGTTCGAGAACAACGTGATCCACACGGTGCCGTCGAACTATCCGGGCTTCGGCCGCCACGTCTACCCGGGCTTCCTGCAGCATTCGGGCTTCGTCGCGATGAACCCCGAGCGTCACGCGGCATCGCACTGGGATTTCTATCAAAGCCTGATGCGCGGCGACGAGGAAGACGCCGAAGCGCACCGCCGTTTCTACGACGAGTACAACGCGGTGCTCGACATGGCCGCCGAGTACTACCTCGACACGATCCGCATCGTGTTTCAGGAGTTCAGCCTGGCGGAAGGCACTTGGGAAATCGACGGCGAGCTCGTGCGGCCGCAAGACATCAAAAATACGGCGCTTTTCACGATCGAAGGCGAGCTCGACGATATCTCCGGCTGCGGGCAGACGCGTGCGGCGCACGACCTGTGCACCGGCATCCCCGAGAAGCATAAGCATCATTTCACGGCGGAAAAGTGCGGCCATTACGGCATCTTCTCGGGCCGCCGCTGGCGCACGATCATCTATCCGCAATTGCGCGATTTCATCCTCGAGCACAACAAGGAAACGAAACGCGCCCGCGAACCCGTGGAGGCGTAACCGTGCGCGCCGCCCCACGGCGGCGCGCCGCCATGCAAGCCAAGTAGGCGGATTGCGCCTAACCCCGCCTACTTGCGCATCAGATACGCGAGCAGCAGCTCCGTGTTCATGCTCACCAACTCGCCGCGTTCGGCCGGCGTACTGAAGTCGCGGCCCAGCGTGGCCTCGAGCGTGAATCGATTCGATACGCTGTAGTAGCCGAGGCCCGACAGCGCAACATAGAACCGCAGCGGGTCGACGTTGGCCCGGAACAGCCCCGCGCGCTGCCCACGGTCGAGGATCGACGAAAGCGTCGCCACCATCGGCGAAATCATTTCACGAATTCGCGGCGATTTTTGCAGGTAGCGCGCTTCGTGCAGATTTTCGTTATTGATGAGGCGCAGCAAATCGGGATGATCGCGGTAGTAGTCCCACACGAAATGTGCGAGCCGCGTGATGGCCTCGATGGGGGCGACGCCGTTCAAATCGAGGGTTTTTTCCGCCTCCGTCAATGCGGAGAACGCATGCTCGAGTACCGCCGTGAATAGCTGCTCCTTGCTACCGAAGTAGTAATAGAGCATCCGCTCGTTCGTCTCCGCGCGCCGGGCAATTTGGTCGACGCGCGCGCCGAACAAACCACCATTTGCGAACTCTTCGGCGGCCGCGAGCAGAATACGGCGCCGCGTTCCCTCCGGATCTCTTTTGATTTTCAATTGATTCATGGTGGCCTTTTTGCTTCGTGAGCCGCGTTGCCCCGTCACGCCGCCGGCCCTCCTTGGTCCCACGCCGGCAATGTGAACGAGCGCGCCGTTTTTTTGGGAAACACCCTGCGCCTCGTGCGAAAAAGCGCTTCGATTATGGCACATGGGCCACCGATGGCAATCGGGGAAATCGGCGATAATGCGCTCTTTTCCCGCACGCGAAGCGCACCCGCGGCCGCCCTTTCGATCGCGCCCGCCCCACGCGGTCCTTCCGAGGGCCCTGCCCAAGCGCCGCTCGCGTGCTCAAGATGTGCTCAACGTGACCGATCGTGTGACTCTCGCAGACCGCCTAGAGGATCTGCTCCCGCAAACGCAATGCACGAAGTGCGGCTATGCCGGCTGCCGGCCATACGCCGAGGCCGTCGCCCAAGGCGATGCGCTCTACAACCAATGCCCGCCGGGCGGCGCACAAGGCGTCGCACGCCTTGCCGCTTTGCTCGGCAAACCCGTCATCCCCCTGAACCCCGAGAACGGCGAGGAGCGCCCCCGCCCGCTCGCCGTCATCGACGAGACCGTCTGCATCGGCTGCACGCTCTGCATGCAGGCCTGCCCCGTCGATGCGATCGTCGGGGCGCCCAAGCTCATGCACACGGTCGTCGCCGCGCTTTGCACCGGCTGCGATCTGTGCGTACCGCCGTGCCCCGTCGACTGCATTTCGATGACGCCCGTGACGGGCGAGCGCACCGGCTGGGACGCCTGGAGCCAAGCGCAGGCCGATGCGGCCCGGCAGCGGCACGAACGGCGTACCGGGCGCCTCGAACGCGAACGGGAAGCGGCGCAGGCGCGCGCCGCGGCACGGCGCGCCGAAGCCGCAGCCAGCCCGCGCGAGGCGCCGACGAGCCGGCCGGAGGACGACGAGGCCGCCAAAAAGCGCGCCATCATCCAAGCCGCGCTCGAACGCGCGCGCCAGAAGAAAGATGCGCTAGCAGCGCAAGGGCTCGGCCCGAAGAATGTGGCGAACGTCAGTGAGCAGGTGCAGGCGCAGATCGACGCGGCCGAGGCGCGCCGGCGCAAGCTGGACGCTGCAGCGCAAACGAGCAGCGAGCCACCGGGCAGGCCGCGCTCGGACCGCGCCGGCGCCCACGATGCATCTGCCGAGCCGCCCCCGGGGAAGCGCCCCGGCAACGATGCGCCTTCGCGCTCCGGCGACGGCCGCTAAGCCTTCCCACTCCTCATTGCGCCGCATGAACGCCCAAAAACGACGCGCCATCTACGAGACGCTGCAAAGCCTGAATCCGCACCCGACCACGGAGCTCGAATACACCACGCCGTTCGAGCTCTTGATCGCCGTCATGCTGTCGGCGCAGGCCACCGATGTCTCGGTGAACAAGGCCACCCGAAAGATGTACCTCGTGGCGAACACACCGCAAGCGATGCTGGAACTCGGCGAGGCGGGCGTGGCCGACTACATCAAAACGATCGGGCTTTATCGGACCAAGGCGAAGAACGTCATCGCGACGAGCCGCATCCTGCTCGAGCAATACGGCGGCGAGGTGCCGGCCGAGCGCGAGGCGCTCGAGGGCTTGCCGGGCGTGGGCCGCAAGACGGCGAACGTGGTGCTCAACACCGCGTTCGGGCAACCCACGATAGCGGTCGATACGCATATCTTTCGCGTGTCCAATCGCACCGGCCTCGCGCCGGGCAAGGATGTCCGCGCCGTCGAATCGGCGCTCGAAAAATTCACGCCGGCCGAGTTCCGCCACGACGCCCATCACTGGCTGATTCTGCACGGACGCTATGTCTGCAAGGCTCGCCGGCCCGAATGCTGGCACTGCGCGATAGAGCCGCTCTGCGAATTCAGGCCGAAAACGCCCCCGCCTGAACTTTGACGGCAGCGGACGCCGGCCTCCCCCTTTGCACAGGCGCCCGCACGAGCGCGCCGCCAGGCGTGCTTGCCTCAAAGATTGGCCTCGAGCGAGACGGCGTCCTCGCGAGGGCCGCCGCCCGCGCGCACGAGCCACAACACGGCCGAAAGCACAGCGGCGCCCCCGAGCCATTGCAGCGGCGTCAGTCGCTCGCCGAGCAATACCGCCGCGAGTAAGACGGTGACCATGGGCTCGAGCGTCGAGAGCATCGACGTACGCGCCGCGCCGAGCCGCGTCAGGCCCGCGAAGAAAGCAAGCATGGCCGTCACCGTCGAGACGAGCGCGATCGCGACGACCGCGCCCCATGCAAGAGCCGAGGAGGGGAATCGAGGCGGCGCGCCCGAAATGCCGCGCACGAGCGCGATCGTGCAAAACACCGCCGCGGCGGACAAGCAGACGACGGCGGTCGTCGCCAGCGGGTCGACGCCACGCGTCAGCCGGGCGCCGGCGACGATGTAAAGCGAATAGACGACGGCCGCCAGCAGCCCCAATGCGACGCCGAGCGGTTCTCCATGGCCGCTCCCCACCATCAACGCCGAGCCGGCCAGACACAGGGCCAACGCCCCGCCCTTCATCAGCGTGAGGCGCTCGCCGAGCCAGCACGCCGCCAGCACCGTGACGAACGCCGGGTACAGGTAGAGCAGCAGCGCGACGAGACTCGCTTGCGCGTGCTGCAGCGCAACGAAATAGCAAAGCGACTGCCCGACATAGCCGATCGCCCCCATGGCGACGATGCCCGCAAGCGCGCGCCCCCGCGGCCATACGACGCCGCGCCGGCGCGCCACCGCGGCGAGCAGTCCCCCGCCGATGAGGAACCGCAGCGTCAACAGGCCGAGCACGTCCGTGCCGCCGGCGTAGGCGAGACGTCCGAAGATCGCCATCGCGCCGAATGCGCTGGCGGACAACGCGACGAATAGGGCGCCACGCAACGTATCGGCGCTCGGGGAGGTGTCGGAGGCAGGCATCGAATTTCGTATTGTCGTTTCCGCCGGCGCTCGCGTGCTTGCCTATCGCAGGAAGGCGCGGCCGACGTTGGGTTGGGCCCGTGGATTCTAACTGTCCGCCGGCGTTCGACGGCAAACGACCCTACCGGCGCAGCGTAAAATATCGGATTGGCCGCAACGAGCGCACTTATTTCTTGGCGCGAAGCGGCGCCCTCCTAAGGTCGATCTCCACGATGTTCAATCCCAGCCGCGACGAAGTCCGACGCTTTTTCATCGATACCTGGCGCAAGCAGCGCGCGGGCGGCATCCTCACGCCGCTCGAGGCGATAGCGGCGGATTGGATCGTCGAACACCCCGAGTACCACGACGAACTCGCCGACGAAGCGACGGCAGCCGCCGACTACTCGCCGGAGGCAGGGCGGACGAACCCCTTCTTGCACCTATCGATGCATTTGGCGATCAGCGAGCAGCTTTCGATCGATCAGCCCCCCGGCATCCGCGCGGCGCACGAGCGGCTGGCGGCCAGACTCGGATCGACGCACGAGGCGCAGCACGCCATTATGGAATGTCTCGGCGAGACGATTTGGGAAGCCCAGCGCAGCAACACGCCCCCCGATACCGACGCCTATCTGGCCCGCATCGAGCGGCGTGCGTCGAAAGATTGAGCACTGCGACACGTTGTCGCACCCAAGGTTTTGTGCAAAAAAATACCCCGCCTAAGCGG
>NZ_JBQCHR010000096.1:0-5421 GCF_051954495.1 Trinickia sp. | reverse complement strand
CGTTCGCGTGCGCCGCGCGCCCCCGTCTTGGCCCGCCGCTGGGGCGCGGCGTATGTGCCGGTTTGACCGGTATCTGATTTCGACTCGGGCCGCGTGGCGCCCCGCGACTGCGCGAATCAATTGTCGTCCCAGTACGGGACGCTCTCGCTTTCCCTCGAAACGAAGCGGAATGCCCTCGGGCGCTCGCCCGGCGCATCGGCGAATTCGGCGACGATGCCGAACTTGCCCGAATCGGGGTACTCGACGATCTCCGGCATCACCTTCGTGCTCACCGATAAATACTTGAGTTCGACATTCCCAGTATTCGCGATTTGATGCGCTGCTTCCGGGCCGCCGGGCGGGCAGGCGATCACATCGCCCGCGCGAATGGGGTAGACGGCGTCGCCGATGCGCACCTCGCCGGTTCCCTCCAGCACGAAGAACATCTCCTCGTTGACTCGATGGTGATGAAACGGAAATCCGCATTTGCCGGGGGCCAGCGCCGTGACGTTATAACCGAGCTTTTGCGCGCCGATGCGCGCGCCGATCGCGCCCATTCGCGGCGCGTAGCGCTCGGACATCGACTCCGGCGGCGCGAGGCCGGGCGGTAATGGGGACAGTTCTACGTCGGCCAAATTGACGATCGGTTTCATGCTGCGGTCCTCGTGGTGAATGGGGTTGCATGCCGCGACGGCATCTTGCCACGGATCCGCGCAATCGGCTGCAAGTCTCAAAATGTGGGCATCACATTCAAATGTTGGAACGTGTCTGAATGCGTGCCTACAATCCGTCGCGAGCGGTCGAGACATCGGCCGCGCAGAGAAATACGACGGAAACCAGCGATTCGAGAGCGAAGCATTCGAACGAAACGGAGATGCGCCCGATGACTGCCTCTGAACACGAATTGGCCCAGCCCGCCGCGGCAAGCGGCGAATCCGAGCCGTCCTTCGGCCCCGCGACCGTCGCGGCGCCGGAACCGCCTGCAATCGGGGGCTCGCCGCTCGACATCGCCGATCTGCCCGCCGGAACGCAGACACTGCTGCGCGGCCTCGCGATCATCGAGGCCTGCGCGCGCGGCGCCCGCGATATGCGCGCCTTCGCCGCGGCGCTCGGCACCACGCGCAGCACGACACACCGCCTCGTGAGCAGCCTCGTGCAGGCGCGTTATCTGCGTCACGTCCCGAACGGCTATCTGCTGGGTCCGAAGCTGATCGAGCTGGGTACGGTGGCGCTCGAACAGATGCCGTTGACGGCGGTTGCGCGCCCTCATCTCGAGCGGCTTGCGCAGGCGACGCTCGATACGATTCACCTCGGCGTGCGCGACGGCGAAGACGTGCTTTACATCGACAAGATCCCCGGCACGCGCGGGCTAGAAATGCGTTCGCGCGCCGGTCATCGCATGCCGCTCGCCTCGACGGGTATCGGCAAGGCCCTGATGCTCGATTTGTCGCCGCAAATGTGGAGTTCGCTCTACGACTCGGCGCAGCGCGCGCTCGAAGGCGTGCGCTTCGAGCACGACAACCGGCCCGACAAACCGCTGTTCCTGCAGCGCATGGTGCGATATTCGGCGGGGAGCTTTTCGTTCGACCTCGAGGAGAACGAACCGTCGATCCGCTGCGTGGCCGCGCCGGTGCGCGACGCGACCGGCGCGATCGTCGCGGCGGTTTCAGTCGCCAGCACGATTCCCTACATGCCGCACGAGCGCATGGACGAACTGATTCCCGTCGTGCAGCGCGAAGCGCGCGCGATTTCCGAAGAACTCGGCTGGAGTGCGCCCGGAGCGCGCCGTATCAAACGATGAGCGATGTGCAAGCTTTCGCCGCAAGACCGGCGCTGATCGGCCTCGACTGGGGCACCACGGCCATGCGCGCGTACTTGTTCGACGCGTTCGGCAACGTACTCGCCACGCGCGCATCGAGCGACGGGATCATGCGTCTGCCGCAGCCGGGCGGGTTCGAGGCGGCATTCGAAGCCGCGTGCGGCGATTGGCTAGAACCCTCGCCAGGGCTCCCGGTCATTGCGGCGGGCATGGTGGGCAGCGCGCAGGGCTGGCGGGAAGCGCCTTATGTCGACACGCCCGCCGATGCGTCCGCGCTCGTTTCGGGGATCGTGCGAGTGACGACCGGGCGCGGGGTCACCGTGCATATCGTGCCGGGCGTGATCGAGCGCGGCGATCTGCCGAACGTGATGCGCGGCGAGGAAACGCAGATCGTCGGCGCGCTGGCAAGCGAAGCGATCGGCGGCGAGGTGCGCTCGCTCGTCGGGTTGCCGGGCACGCACGCCAAGTGGGCGATCGTGCGAGGCGAGCGCATCGAATCGTTTCACACGTTCATGACGGGCGAGCTCTACGGCGCACTGCGCGAACACACGATCCTGGGACGCACGATGGTGGAACCGCCGGCGCCCGATACGCAGGCTTTCCTGCGCGGCGTGACCGTGGCGAAGCACGCGCACGGCGCGGGGCTGCTCGCGACGATTTTCAGCACGCGCACGCTTGGCTTGACCGGCTCGCTGCAGGCCGACCAGCAGCCCGACTACTTGTCGGGATTGTTGATCGGGCACGAGCTCTGCGGCTTGGCCGCGCTGCTCGAGTCGCGCGGGGCGGGGCTCGCGGGGGAGGCGCCTCGCTTGATCGGCAGCGCCGCGTTGTGCGAGCGCTATCGGCTGGCGCTGACCGAGTTCGGCTGTCCGCGCGCGAGCGTCGTCGAAGGCGCCGCCGAGAGCGGGCTGTGGCGAATTGCCGAGCAGGCCGGCCTCGTGCGGCGCGACGCGACCGCGGCCGCGCCCGCAAGCGAAAGCGCGCCGCGATGAGCCGGCCGCGCGCAGTCTGCTACGCCGATACGCGGTAAGCATGCATCGTCGTTTGACCTATTGAATTGTTCGCGAGCCCAACCCGTTTCATTTAGTACGCCATGCAAACCGAATTCGATCTTCCGAAGCCGTACCTTCCGCACGAGCGCTTCATCGGCGCGTTCGAAGCGTGCCCGTTGATCGCCATCCTGCGTGGCGTCGCGCCTGACGAAGTCGTGGCGCACGGCGCCGCGCTTTATGAGGCGGGTTTTCGCATCGTCGAGGTGCCGCTCAATTCGCCCGATCCGCTCGCGAGCATCGCCGCGCTGCGCCGCGCGCTTCCCTCGGAAGTGATCGTCGGCGCGGGCACCGTGCTGCGCACGACATTCGTCGACGATGTCGCTACTGCCGGCGGGGAGTTGATCGTCATGCCGCATGGCGATACCGAAATCATCGAGGCAGCGAAGGCCCGCGGGTTGGCCTGTGCGCCCGGCGTCGCCACGCCGACCGAAGCATTCGCTGCGCTCGCGAGCGGCGCGGACGTGCTCAAGATGTTTCCGGCTGAACAACTAGGTGTGACGGTCATCAAGGCCTGGCGCGCCGTCATCGCCAAGCGCGTGCCGCTCGTGCCCGTGGGCGGCGTGACGCCGGAGAACATGGGCGCCCTGGTGAATGCCGGAGCGAACGGCTTCGGTCTCGGGTCGGCGTTGTATCGCGCGGGGCAAGACGCTCTAGCGACGGCCGAGCGGGCGCGGGCGTTCATCGCCGCTTGGCGTGCGCTCTCCGAGGGCGCCGCGCGATGAATCGGCTTTCGGGCAAGGTCGCGCTCGTCACGGGCGCTGGCCGAGGAATCGGCGAGGCGATTGCGCACGCATTCGCACGCGAAGGCGCCGCGGTGGTGCTGGCCGAATTGGATGTGGACGCCGCGTGCCGCGCGGCGCAGCGGATCGAGGCGGCCGCGCCGGGCGCCCGCGTGCTGGCCGTGCGGACCGACGTCACGCAGCCGCCGTCGGTGTGCGACGCCCGCGATGCCGCCGAGCACGCATTCGGGCCCGTGGACGTGCTCGTCAACAACGCGGGCATCAATGTGTTCTGCGATCCGCTGACAATGAGCGACGACGATTGGCGCCGTTGCTTCGCGGTGGATCTCGACGGCGTGTGGAACGGTTGTAAAGCGGTGCTGCCGGGCATGGTCGAACGCGGCCGCGGCAGCATCGTGAACATTGCGTCGACGCATGCGTTTCAAATCATTCCGGGCTGCTTTCCGTATCCCGTCGCCAAGCATGGCGTGCTCGGACTGACGCGTGCGCTCGGCATCGAATACGCCGCCAAGCAGGTGCGCGTGAATGCCATCGCGCCCGGTTACGTGGAGACGCAGCTCACGCATGACTGGTGGAACGCGCAGCCCGATCCGCAGGCCGCGCGCCAAGCGACGCTCGCGCTGCAGCCGATGAAGCGTATCGCGCAGCCGGAGGAAATCGCGATGACGGCCGTGTTTCTTGCGTCGGACGAGGCGCCGTTCATCAATGCCTCGTGCATCACGGTCGACGGCGGGCGCTCGGCGCTGTACCACGACTAGGCGTCACGAAAGATTGCTTTGATTGCCGTGCGGCAGCCCCGCATGGCGATGTTCGAACCGGATGACGCACTGGCCGCGTGAGTCGTCCGACATAGATAACGCGGCCGACAACGCTCAATCAGACAGGAGACAAACGTCATGAAGCGCAGAATTTTCCTCACGCTGGCCGCTGCCGCGGCGACTTCGATGGTCGCGGGTGTCCCGGCTGCCCAGGCCGCGGATCCGGTCAAGATCGGCTTCCTCGTGAAGCAGCCTGAGGAGCCGTGGTTCCAAGACGAATGGAAATTCGCGGAAGCGGCCGCGAAGAAGGACGGCTTCACGCTCGTGAAGATCGGCGCACCCTCGGGCGAGAAGGTCATGAGCGCGATCGACAACCTGGCCGCACAGAAGGCGCAAGGCTTCATCATCTGCACGCCCGACGTGAAGCTCGGACCGGGGATCGTCGCGAAGGCGAAGGCCGACAAACTGAAGATGATGACGGTCGACGACCGCCTCGTCGACGGCAGCGGCAAGCCGATCGATTCCGTGCCGCACATGGGCATCTCGGCCTACAACATCGGCCAGCAAGTGGGCAAGGGCATCGTCGACGAAATCAAGAAGCGCGGTTGGGACATGAAGGATGTCGGCGCGATCGACGTGACTTACGATCAATTGCCGACGGCGAAGGATCGGACGCAAGGCGCGACCGATATCCTCTCCGCTTCGGGCTTCCCGAAGGCGAACATCATCGCCGCGCCGCAAGCGAAGACCGATACGGAAAACGCGTTCAACGCCGCCAACATCGCGATCACGAAAAACCCGCAGTTCAAGCACTGGGTGGCATACGGCCTGAACGACGAAGCCGTGCTCGGCGCGGTGCGCGCAGCGGAAGGCCGCGGCTTCAAGGCCGACAACATGATCGGCATCGGCATCGGCGGTTCGGATTCGGCGCTGAACGAGTTCAAGAAGCCGAACCCGACGGGCTTCTTCGGCACGGTCATCATCAGCCCGAAGCGTCACGGCGAGGAAACCTCCACGCTGATGTACGACTGGATCACGCAAGGCAAGGCACCGCCCCCGCTCACGCTGACGAC
>NZ_JBQCHR010000095.1:0-6062 GCF_051954495.1 Trinickia sp. | reverse complement strand
GGGAACGGTGCTCGGCAGCTTCGGGCTCGGTGTGCTCATGAAGACGATCGAGCCGTTTTCCGGGGCGGTGCTCGCGAAGATCGCGGTGCTCGTGCTGATCGTGTTGTTCATTCAGAAGCGTCCTCAGGGTTTGTTCGCCCTTAAAGGACGCAGCGCATGAGGCCCGCGATGCAAATCCTCTCCCCCTCCCCTACGGCGACGCAAGAGGCGACGCCGGCCGCACCCGAACGGCGAGCGGCCACGCAGCGCCTGGTCCTGCCCGAACGGCCGTCCCTACTGTCGCGCCGCGCATGGCTCGCCCTCGTGGCGCTCGTCATCGCCGTGGGCTGCGGCGCGCCGATCGCAGCCCTCGTCTTGCCCGAGTCCAGCGCGTTTCATCTATCCGCCTACGCCCTGACGATCGGCGGCAAATTCATGTGCTACGCCATCGCGGCGATCGCGCTCGATCTCGTCTGGGGCTATTGCGGCATCCTGAGCCTGGGGCACGGTTTGTTTTTCGCGCTCGGCGGGTATGGGATCGGCATGTATCTCATGCGCTCGATCGGTCATGACGGGGTGTACGGCAGCGACTTGCCGGATTTCATGGTGTTCCTGAACTGGCATGCATTGCCCTGGTTCTGGCGCGGCACGGAACACCTTTGGTATGCGATCGCGCTCGTGATCGTCGTGCCGGCGCTGCTCGCTTGGGTTTTCGGATTCTTCGCCTTCCGCTCGCGCGTTCAAGGCGTCTACCTCTCGATCATCACGCAAGCGCTGACCTACGCGGCCATGCTGCTTTTCTACCGCAACGAAACGGGCTTCGGCGGCAACAACGGCTTCACCGATTTCAAGCGCATCGCCGGATTTCCGATCACGCACCCCGATACGCGCGTGGCGCTCTTCTTGATGACGTTCGCCGCCCTCGTCCTGACGTTCATCGGCGCGCGCGCCATCGTCACGTCCAAGCTCGGGCGGATCGTCACGGCCATGCGCGACAGCGAGACGCGCTTGATGTTTCTCGGCTACAGCCCGCTTGCCTACAAGCTCTTCGTCTGGACCTTGTCCGCGATGCTCTGCGCAATCGCGGGGGCGCTATATGTGCCGCAAGTCGGCATCATCAATCCCAACGAGATGTCGCCGGCCAATTCGATCGAGATGGCGATATGGGTGGCCGTCGGCGGCCGCGGCACGCTCGTCGGGCCGATCGCCGGAGCCTTCGTCGTCAATGCCGCGCGCAGCGTGTTCACCGCATGGCTGCCCGAGTACTGGCTGTTCTTCCTCGGCGCGCTGTTCGTGGTCGTACCGCTGTTGCTGCCGCGCGGCTTGGCGGGGCTCGCGACCGCGCTCATGGGAAGGAGCGGACGCAAATGATCGGTATGCCCAACGAAGCGATGGAGATCCCGACGGAAGCGGATGCGCCGCCGGCCGGCAACGCCACGATGGCTCACGTGCTCGAACCGGGCGCCATCGACGTGACGCACGGCACGATCCTCTACCTAGAAGACGTCACGGTCAGCTTCGACGGATTTCGCGCGCTGAACGGTTTGTCGCTGACGCTCGACGCGGGCGAGCTGCGCTGCGTGATCGGCCCCAACGGCGCCGGCAAGACGACGATGATGGACGTGATCACAGGACGCACGCGGCCCGACAGCGGACGGGCGTTTCTCGGGCAAACGCTCGATCTCACGCGCATGGACGAGCCGACGATCGCGCGCGCGGGCATCGGCCGCAAGTTTCAAAAGCCGACCGTGTTCGAGCAGCATCCCGTGTGGGAAAACCTCGAGCTCGCGATGAAGACGGACAAGCGCTGGCATGCGTCGTTGCGCGCGCGGCTCACGGCGAGCGCGCTTGCGCGCATCGAGGAAACACTGGCGACGATCGGCCTGGAACACGAGGCGCGGCGGCCGGCCGGCGAACTCTCGCACGGGCAGAAGCAGCGCCTCGAAATCGGCATGCTGCTCATGCAGCAACCGGCCTTGCTGTTGCTCGACGAACCGGCGGCCGGCATGACCGACGACGAAACGATGGCGCTCGCCGCCCTGCTCGACCGCTTGCGCGGCACATGCTCGATGATCGTGGTCGAGCATGACATGGAATTCGTCGCGGCGCTTTCGGGCGCGCATTCGCGCGTGACGGTGATGGCCGAAGGACGCGTGCTCGCGCACGGCACGCTCGACGAAGTGAAGCGCGACGAAACCGTCATCGAATCGTATCTCGGCCGTTGAGCGATCGAATAGTTAGCAAAACGAACGAACCAGCGAGGATAGCGTCGATGCTCGAGGTAACCGGACTCAATCAGTTTTACGGCGGCAGCCATATTCTGCGCGATGTCACCCTGCAAGTGCCGCAAGGCTCGCTCACCGTCTTGCTCGGACGCAACGGTGTAGGCAAAACCACGCTCATGCGGTGCCTGATGGGCGTCGTACGATCCAAGAGCGGCACGATCGCCTGGCGCGGGCAAGCGCTCGATCATCTCGCGCCGCCGGCCCGCGTGGCGCGCGGCATCGCCTATGTGCCGCAAGGGCGCGACATCTTCGCGCGCTTGACCGTGGAGGAGAATTTGCTCGTGGGCGCCGCCACCAAGCGCCACGTATCGAGCGTGCCGGAACGCATCTATACGCTGTTCCCGGTGCTCAAGGACATGCGCAAACGCCGCGGAGGGGACTTGTCGGGCGGGCAGCAACAGCAGCTTGCGATCGGCCGCGCGCTGATGAGCGAGCCGAGTCTTTTGATTCTCGATGAGCCGACCGAAGGCATTCAGCCGTCCATCATTTCGGAGATCGGACGCACGCTGCGCGAACTCGTCGATCAATCGGGCATGACGGTCCTGCTCGTCGAGCAGTATTACGACTTCGCCAAGGCGATCGCCGATCACTATTGGGTCATGCGCCGCGGCGAAATCGTCGCAAGCGGCGACGGCGCGCAGATGGATGCATCCGGCGTCAGAGAGATGATCGCGGTCTGACAGGCGCGGTGCTATGCTCGATTCCATTCACCCGCGCCCGTGTCCGTTGCTCGACGCCTTTCATGTCCGCTTTATTCATCGAATCTCCCACGCCCACGGCCCCGATCTCGGGCGGCCATCACGCCGCACCCCGCCGCGACGGATGGGAAGCCAGCCTTGCCCTCGGTTTCGAACAACGCGGCGCCCGATCGACACTCGCCCATCGTTTGCATATGGGCCCGCTGCGTGTGCAAAAGCCGCTTTACCCCGAGGGCGATGCGATCTGCCACGCCGTGATCGTTCATCCGCCGGGCGGCATTGCGGGCGGCGATGCGTTGACGCTCGACGTTTCGCTGGGCGCAAACACGCACGCCGTGCTCACGACTCCGGGCGCCGCGAAGTGGTACAAGTCGAACGGCCGCCTCGCGCGCCAGCGCATCGACATCGCTTTGGCCGAGCACGCCAAACTCGATTGGCTGCCTCAGAACAACATCGTCTTCGACGGCGCGGATATCGCGCTCGATTTCGCGCTGACGCTCGCGCCCGGCGCGACCGCGATCGGCTGGGACGCGACGCAGCTCGGCCGGATCGCGGCCGGCGAGCGCTGGTCGGCCGGCGCGTTGTCGAGCACGGCGCGAATCGTCGGTCCAACGGGCGAGTTGCTGTGGTTCGAGCATGTCGAACTCACGGCCGACGATGCGCTTCGCGCTGCTCGGCAGGGTCTTGCCGGGTATCCCGCCTACGGCACGTTGTGGGCCGTGGGCCAAGCCTGCGACGACGCACTCGCCGAAACGATCTCGCGGCAACTGCCGTTCGACGAGGATCTGCGCGCGGGGGCGTCGTGCGTCACAGAAGGCGTACTCGTCGTACGCGCGCTGGCGCATTCGATGGAAGCGCTGCAGAACACGTTGATGCGATGCTGGCTCGCGCTGCGCCCGCTCGTGCATGGCGTCGATGGCCGGCCATTGCGGCTTTGGCGCACCTGAAGGAGTGTCCTTCCAACGCAGTGCGGTGCTACGATAACCGCGCGCTTTGCCGCGCGAGCATCCGCCCGATCTTTCAACGACATTACGTTTGAGCCGCGCGCCATGAAACTGACGCCACGAGAAAAAGACAAGCTGCTTATCTTCACCGCCGCGCTGCTGGCCGAGCGGCGCCGCGCACGCGGGCTGAAGCTGAACTACCCGGAAGCCGTCGCGTTCATCTCGGCGGCGCTGATGGAAGCGGCGCGCGACGGCAAGACCGTTGCCGAAGTCATGCATTACGGCACGACCCTCTTGACGCGCGACGACGTCATGGAAGGCGTGCCCGACATGATCGCCGACATCCAGATCGAAGCCACGTTCCCCGACGGCACGAAGCTCGTCACCGTTCATCATCCGATTCCCTGACCACAAGGTGCGACCCATGATTCCGGGCGAAATCCTGACTGAAGACGGCGAGATCGAATTGAACGCCGGCCGCGAAACGCGCACGTTGACCGTCGCCAATACGGGAGACCGTCCCGTGCAAGTCGGTTCCCACTATCACTTTTACGAAGCGAACGCCGCGCTGGCGTTCGACCGAGAACAAGCGCGCGGCTTTCGGCTCAATATCGCCGCGGGCACCGCCGTGCGTTTCGAGCCGGGACAGTCGCGCACGGTCGAACTCGTCGCGCTCGCCGGCGCACGCGCCGTCTACGGTTTCAACGGCCGCGTGATGGGCCCGTTATAACTTCCTTTCGCCCGACGCTATTTCTTCGGACTACGAATCGTCATGACACTTAGGATCAGCCGCCGCGCTTACGCGGAAATGTTCGGGCCCACGACCGGCGACCGCATTCGGCTTGCCGACACCGATCTATTGATCGAGATCGAGCGCGACTTCACCGTCTACGGCGAGGAAGTGAAGTTCGGCGGCGGCAAGGTGATTCGCGACGGCATGGGTCAGTCGCAACGCGTGGCGAGCGAAGTGGCCGACACCGTCGTGACGAACGCCGTGATTCTCGATCATTGGGGGATCGTCAAAGCCGATATCGCGATCAAGAACGGCCGCATCGCCGCCATCGGCAAGGCCGGCAATCCCGACATCCAGCCGGGCGTGACGATTGCGATCGGCGCGGCGACGGAAATCATCGCCGGTGAAGGTTTGATCGTGACGGCCGGCGGCGTCGATACGCACATCCATTTCATCTGCCCGCAACAGATCGAGGAAGCGCTTGCTTCTGGGGTGACGACGATGCTCGGCGGCGGCACCGGCCCCGCAACCGGCACGAATGCGACCACCTGCACGCCTGGGCCGTGGCATCTCGAACGCATGCTGCAAGCCGCAGACGGCTGGCCGATGAACCTCGGCTTTCTCGGCAAGGGCAACACGAGCCTGCCCGAGCCGCTCGTCGAGCAAATCGCGGCCGGCGCGATCGGCCTGAAGCTGCACGAGGACTGGGGCTCGACGCCGGCGGCGATCGACAACTGCCTAAGCGTGGCCGACGACACCGACACGCAGGTGGCGATCCACACCGACACCTTGAATGAAGCGGGTTTCGTCGAAGCGACCGTCGCGGCGTTCAAAGGGCGCACGATTCACACGTACCACACGGAAGGGGCCGGCGGCGGGCATGCGCCCGACATCATCAAGGTGTGCGGCGAAGCGAACGTCCTGCCGTCATCGACGAACCCGACGCGGCCCTACACCATCAATACGCTCGACGAGCATCTCGACATGCTGATGGTGTGCCATCACTTGGACCCGTCGATTGCGGAGGACCTCGCATTCGCCGAATCGCGCATTCGCCGCGAGACGATCGCCGCCGAAGACATCCTCCACGATCTCGGCGCTCTGTCGATGCTGTCCTCCGATTCTCAAGCGATGGGCCGCGTGGGCGAAGTCATCATTCGCACGTGGCAAACGGCGCACAAAATGAAGGTGCAACGCGGCGCGCTGCGCGAGGACAGCACGCGCAACGACAATTTTCGAGCGAAGCGCTATGTTGCGAAGTACACGATCAACCCGGCGATTACGCATGGCATAGCGCATGAAGTCGGTTCGATCGAAGCGGGCAAGTGGGCCGATCTCGTGTTTTGGGAGCCGGCGTTTTTTGGGATCAAACCCACGCTGATCTTGAAGGGCGGCATGATCGCGCTGGCGCAGATGGGCGACC
>NZ_JBQCHR010000094.1:0-13189 GCF_051954495.1 Trinickia sp. | reverse complement strand
TTTCCCCCCCCTTTTTCCCTAACCGTCAAACCACCCCCCCGCCGCCGGCCGGGCCCCCCCGGTGGGCCCCCGGGGCCCCCCCGCTTCTCATTTAGACGCTCATCAATTTGATCAACGCAGCGCTTGTCGGCGTCGACTTCGGCAAAACCGATTTCGAAGCCAGTCTCGAAGAACTCAGCCTGCTCGCGCAAAGCGCGGGCGCCCATCCCGCCGTCACCTTGACCGGGCGCCGCACGAGCCCCGATGCCGCATTGTTCGTCGGCAGCGGCAAGGCCGAGGAGTTGCGCTTGGCTTGCGAAGCCAACGACGTCGAAATCGTCATTTTCAATCATGCGCTGGCGCCGGCGCAGCAGCGCAATTTGGAGCGTGCGCTTAACCGGCGAGTGGTCGATCGCACGAGCTTGATTCTCGACATCTTCGCGCAGCGGGCACGCAGCCACGAGGGCAAGCTGCAAGTCGAATTGGCGCAATTGCAATACATGGCGACACGCCTCGTGCGTGCATGGACTCACCTCGAGCGGCAAAAGGGGGGTATCGGCTTGCGCGGCCCCGGTGAAACGCAGCTCGAAACCGACCGCCGCTTGATCGGCGAGCGCATCAAGATGCTCAAGGGCCGTCTCGACAAGCTGCGCCGCCAACACGGCACGCAGCGGCGCCAGCGCGCACGCAATCGTGCGATGTCGGTCTCGCTCGTCGGCTATACGAACGCGGGCAAGTCGACGCTGTTCAATGCGCTGACCAAGGCGCAAGCCTACGCTGCCGATCAACTGTTCGCGACGCTCGACACCACCTCGCGGCGGCTCTATCTGGGCGAAGACGCGGGGCAGGTGATCATTTCGGATACGGTGGGCTTCATTCGCGAATTGCCGCACCAACTCGTGGCCGCGTTTCGGGCGACGCTCGAGGAAACGGTTCACGCCGATCTCTTGCTGCACGTCGTCGACGCATCGAGCGCGGTGCGGCTCGATCAGATCGATCAGGTCAACGAAGTGCTCGGCGAGATCGGCGCGCATGCGGTTCGGCAGATCCTCGTCTTCAACAAGATCGACGCCGTGCCCGAATTGGCGGCGCGCAAAGACGCGGTCGAGCGTGACGAGTATGGTAATATTTCGCGCGTCTTTTTGAGCGCGCGCACGGGCCAGGGCTTGGATACGCTGCGCGCAGCCATCGCTGAAATCGCCACCTCAGACCATCTCCCAGATACCGGGCGAGCGCAGCCGGAAGAAACATCGCCGGAGCATGAGCGCGAAGACAACGACGCATCGGCGTCGTCGAACGCGAGAACATGGCGCTCCGATTTGCATTGACCGGCTCTCCCAACTCGAGCGAACGAACACCGGTGAACGAATACAACGAGCGGAGTTTCTGGCTGCGTGCGCGCGCCATGTTTTCGATCAGCGATCCCCGCTGGGGGCGTAGCGACGGCAACGGCAATCGGCAACGGCCGAACGAGCCGAAGCGCGGCGATGGCGAGGGGCCGCCCGACCTCGACGAAATGTGGCGCGACTTCAACCGCCGTTTGTCACGCTTGTTCGGCGGCAAGGGGCAGGGGACGGGCCCGGGTCCGGGCGGTCGTCGTCCCGATAACGGCCGCGCCGCGCGCATCGGCGTGGGCATCGTCATCGGCGTGCTCATCGCGATCTACTTCGGCAGCGGCGTATTCGTCGTTCAAGACGGTCAAACCGGCATCGTCCTCCAATTCGGTCAATACCGGAGCACAGTCGAGCCCGGCGTGCACGTGCGGCTGCCCTATCCGTTCCAGACGCACGAGATCGTCAATATCGCGCAAATCCGGTCCGTCGAAATCGGCCGAGGCAATGCGATGAGCGACGCGAGCATGAAGGACGCATCCGTCATCACGCGCGACGGCGATATCGTCGACGTCCGCCTGGCGGTGCAGTATCAAGTGAAATCGGCTTCCGACTATCTATTCCGTACAGCGGACCCCGATCTCAGCGTCACGCAGGCGGCGCAGTCGGCGGTGCGCGAGATCGTGGGCGCGCGCAGCGCCGAGAGCTTGCTGGACGGCAACCGGGACGCGATTCGCGAGCCGCTCGTCCAAGCGATTCAGCAAGCGCTCGACCGTTACAAGACCGGGCTCTCGGTGACGGGCGTCACGATTCAATCGATCGAGCCGCCGGCGGCCGTGCAAAGCGCCTATGCCGACGCGGTGCGTGCACAGCAGGACCGCGCGCGCGCCAAGTCCGAGGCGCAGGCGTATGCGGGCCAAATCCTGCCTGGCGCCAAGGAGCAGGCGCAGCGTGCGATCGATGACGCCAAGGCCTACGCCGCCCGAGTCGAATCCGAAGCGCAGGGCGACGCCGATCGGTTCAAAGAGGTCTACGCCCAATACGCAAAAGCGCCGGCCGTCGTGCGCGAGCGGATGTACCTGGACACCATGCGCGACATCTACGCCAATACGACGAAGGTATTCGTCGGCAGCAAGGCTGGCAGCAACGCCATCAACTTGTCGCTCGACAAACTACTCGAAGCGAACCGCCGCACGGCGCCCGAAACCGGGGCATCGGCGCCCGCGGCCGCCTCGGGCGCGGCGCCGACCGCGCCGGCGACGCCATCACAGCCGGCCGCCGCCGCGCCCAGTCCCGCGAGCCAAGCGGCCGCCGCGAGCGACGCTCTACGTGCGCGCGATGCGCTGCGTAGTCGCTCGCGCGAAGACGATCTACAGCAATAAGGAGCGCTCGGCATGAATCGAATCGTTGCGCTCGCCATCGCTATCGCGGCCTTGCTCTTCGTCGGATCCTCGACGTTGCTCGTCGTCGATCAGCGCCACGTGGCCGTGGTCTATTCGCGCGGCGGCGACAATCCATCCGTCGTCGGTCCGGGGCTGCATGTGAAGTTGCCGGCGCCGCTGCAAGCGGCCATGGTGGTCGATACACGCGTGAGGACGTGGGTGCCGACCGATGCGGACCGCTATGTCACCGCCGACAAAGCCGATCTGCTCGTCACGCCGGTGCTCAAGTATCGTGTGACGGACCCGCTCAAGCTTTTCAACGAAACGGATGGCGATCAGCAAAGTGCGATCGACCGGCTTGCCGCGCAAGCGCGCACCGCACTCGGCGACGCGTTCGAAAAGCGTGCGCTCGGCGACGTCCTATCGAACGAGGCGCAGGTCGCGCAAGCCGCGCGGACGGCGGTGGCGAGCGCGGCGGGTTCGCTCGGCATCGATGTCGTCGATCTGCGTTTTCTTCGCGTCGATTTTCCGCAGGCGAGCGCCGAGGCCGTCTATAAGCGCATGGCGGCGGCGCGCGAAAAATTGGCGAGCGACGAGCGTGCGCAGAGCGCGGTCGAAGTGGCTCAAATCAAAGCGGACGCGCAGCGGCAACGTGATGCCGTGTTGTCCGATGCCTATGCCACCGCGCAAACCGTGAAGGGCGAGGGCGACGCAAAAGCGGCCGCTATCGCAGCCGACGCGTTCGGCCGCGACCCGGGCTTTTATCAGTTCTACCAAAGCCTGCAGGCGTACCGAAGCGTGTTCAAACCGGGCGACGTCATTGTCGTCGATCCCGACAGCGAATTTTTCCGCTTCATGCGCGGCCCCGACGGGAGTGCCGTCGCCAACAACCCGGCCGCATCGGCTTCACGCAAACACTGATTCAGGGGCGCTGCCCACCGATAGGCGGCGCCGGCATCCCCATGGACATGGCCGGTTCGTTATTGCTTGCGATCGCACTGATGCTCATCATCGAGGGCATGTTTCCATTCGTCTTCCCGACGGCGTGGCGCGAGACCTTTCGTAAAATAGCGGAACGCCCGGCGCATCACATTCGTATCGGCGGGTTGATCGTCATGGCGCTCGGTTTGCTGCTGCTCGTCGCGGCTACCTGAGCGTGATCGCGAACGTCCGCGCGAACGCCGCCCCGCGCCGCTTCGTGCTTCGCTCCACTGGCTTTGGGCCGCGTCGCGGGCCCCCACTAACGTCGTAGGATTTCACCGATGTCGACCTGGCTGCTCCCCGAAAATATCGCCGACGTACTGCCGTCGGAGGCGCGCAAAATCGAAGAGTTGCGCCGTGCGCTGCTCGATCGTTTCCGCACCTACGGCTACGAAATGGTGATGCCGCCGCTGCTCGAGTACTTGGAGTCGCTGCTGACGGGCGGCGGCAGCGATCTGGACCTTCGCACGTTCAAGCTCGTCGACCAGCTGTCGGGCCGCACGCTCGGACTGCGCGCCGATACGACGCCGCAAGTGGCGCGCATCGATGCCCACCTGCTCAATCGCCAGGGCGTGACCCGGCTGTGCTACGCCGGCAGCGTGCTGCACACGCGCCCGCGAGGGCTGCACGCCACGCGCGAGCAAATTCAAATCGGCGCGGAAATCTACGGCCATGCGGGGCTCGAGGCCGATCTCGAGATCCAGCAACTGATGCTCGACGTGCTGCGCTTGGCCGGCATCGGGCACGTAAGGCTGGATCTGTGCCACGCGGGCGTTCTGCTCGCGTTGTTCGAGCACGACCGCGTCGCAGCCGAGCGCGGTGCGACGCTCTACGATGCGCTGGCGGGCAAGGACGTGCCGCGTATCGCCGAGCTGACGCAGGATCTGGATCCGGTCGTGCGCGACGCGTTGCGCGCGTTGCCGTCGTTGTACGGCGATGCGTCGGTGTTGGAAGCTGCGCGCCAGCGGTTGCCGCAGTGGCCGGCGATCACGCGTGCGCTCGACGATCTGTCGTTCTTGGCGGCGCACGTCGAAGGCGCCCAGGCGGCCATCGATCTGGCCGATCTGCGCGGCTATGCCTATCACAGCGGCGTCATGTTCTCGGCTTACGTCGACGGGGTGCCCAACGCGCTTGCGCGTGGCGGCCGTTACGACCACGTGGGCCAGGCGTACGGCCGCGCCCGCCCGGCCACGGGTTTCTCGCTCGACTTGCGCGAGGTGGCGCGGATTTCGCCGATCGAGGCGCGCAGCAGCGCCATATTGGCGCCGTGGAAGCATGACGATGTGTTGCGCGAACGCGTCGCCGCGTTGCGCGATGGGGGCGAAGTCGTGATCCAGGCGCTACCGGGGCACGATCACGCGCTCGACGAATTCGCGTTCGACCGAGTGCTCGTCGAGCGCGACGGCGCTTGGGTCGTGGAGGCCCGCGGGCCGAATGCGGCCGCCTGAATCGGTCGCCGGCGGCGTGCCGAAAATCGGCCTGCGAACGGTCCATGCCGTTGAAGCGAAACGGAAAAATTCGGAAGCTTCAGCGAACATGGGTAGAATACGTTTTTAACCAGCTAACGAAACAACATGTCTGCCAGTGCAGTGAATGCGGCCCCGGGGCGCAATGTCGTCGTTGTCGGGACTCAATGGGGTGATGAAGGCAAGGGCAAGATCGTCGACTGGCTGACGGACCACGCGCAAGGCGTCGTGCGTTTCCAGGGCGGTCACAACGCCGGCCATACGCTCATCATCGGCGGCAAGAAAACCATCTTGCGCCTCATTCCGTCGGGCATCATGCGCTCGGGGGTCGCCTGCTACATCGGCAACGGCGTCGTGCTGTCGCCCGAGGCCCTGTTCAAGGAAATCGAAGAACTCGAAGCCGCTGGCCTCGACGTGCGCAAGCGCCTGTTCATCTCCGAGGCCACCACGCTGATCCTGCCGTACCACATCGCGATCGATCAAGCGCGCGAGGCGCGCCGCGGCGCGGGTAAGATCGGTACGACGGGGCGCGGCATCGGGCCTGCGTACGAGGACAAAGTCGGCCGCCGTGCGCTGCGCGTCCAAGACTTGTTCGCGCCTGAAGCGTTTGCCGAACGCCTGCGCGAGAACCTCGACTTCCACAATTTCGTGCTGACGCAGTATCTCGGTGCGCCGGCCGTCGATTTCCAGCAGACGCTCGATACGATGCTCGGTTACGCGGAGCGCCTCGCGCCCATGGTCACCGACGTCTCGCGCCGCTTGTACGACGCCAACGCGGCCGGCAGCAATCTGCTGTTCGAGGGCGCGCAAGGTACGCTGCTCGATATCGATCACGGCACCTATCCGTTCGTCACCTCCAGCAACTGCGTCGCGGGCGCGGCCACGGCCGGCGCGGGCGTGGGTCCGCAAAAGCTCCATTACATTCTCGGCATCACGAAGGCTTATTGCACACGCGTGGGCTCGGGGCCGTTCCCCAGCGAACTTTACGACGCCGATAACCCCGAACGTCAGGAAGCGATCGGTCTGACGCTTGCGAACGTCGGCAAGGAATTCGGTTCCGTCACCGGCCGGCCGCGCCGTACCGGCTGGCTCGACGCCGCGGCGCTGCGTCGTTCGATCCAGATCAACGGCGTCTCGGGTCTTTGCATCACGAAGCTCGACGTGCTCGACGGTCTTGACGAAGTGAAGCTGTGCGTGGGCTATACGATGGACGGCAAGAGTGCGGATCTGCTGCCGCGCGGCGCCGCCGAAGTCGCGCGTTGCGAGCCCGTGTACGAAACTTTCGGCGGCTGGAAGGAAAGCACCATCGGCATCACGCAATGGGATGCTTTGCCGGCGAACGCGCAGGCGTATCTGACGCGCGTGCAGGAAGTGGCCGGCGTGCCGATCGACATGGTATCGACGGGCCCCGATCGCGACGAAACGATCTTGCTGCGCCACCCGTTCAAGGTTTAACCGATGACGCAGAGCATGACGATGATCGCGATGACCGATCCGCGCAACGACGAGAAGAACCTTTGGGTGAACTGGGACGAGTATCACCGGCTCATCGAGTTGCTGGCGCTCGCCGTGCACGATTCGGGATGGAAATTCGACAAGATCCTATGCTTGGCGCGCGGCGGGTTGCGCGTGGGCGATCAGCTCTCGCGCATCTACGACTTGCCGCTTGCGATTCTCGCGACGAGTTCCTATCGCGAGGCGGCCGGCACCCAGCAGGGCGAGCTCGACATCGCGCAGTACATCACCATGACGCGGGGCGATTTGTCCGGCAATGTGCTGCTTGTCGACGATCTCGTCGATTCGGGCGTTACGCTGGCGCGTGTTCAGCAGCATTTGAAAGAGCGCTATCCGGCTGTGACGGCCGTGCGCTCCGCCGTGCTCTGGTACAAGGGCTGTTCGAAGGTCAAGCCGGACTATTTTGTCCAACATTTGCCGACGAACCCGTGGATTCACCAGCCGTTCGAGGAGTGGGACACCGTCCGGCCGCACAATTTAGGTGCGTGGATCAAGCGCGGCGTTTCGCAGGAATCGTCCGGCACGTAAGTTGCGTTTAATTTGATTGCCGCCGCGGGCGTGCATCGACGATCGAGCGGAGTCGACTGACTCCGCTCTTTTTATGTGTATCCCGCGCTGAAGCGCCGCTAGAATAGCGCTCGCTCCAAGGTCATTCGGTAGGATTCGCTCGCGTTTATGACAGAGAACAACCACGACAACGTTCGTCGGCATTCCTTGCCGTCGCTTGCGCTGGCGGCGATCGGCGTAGTGTTCGGCGACATCGGCACCAGCCCGCTGTACGCGCTGAAGGAAGCCTTCAGCCCGGCACATGGGATTGCCCTGACCGATCATTCGATCCTCGGGGTGATCTCGCTGCTGTTTTGGGCGATCATCTTCGTGGTGTCGATCAAGTACGTGCTGTTCGTGATGCGCGCCGACAACAACGGCGAGGGCGGCGTCCTCGCGCTGATGGCGCTGTCGCTGAGGCCTTTTTCGTCGAAATCGCGGGTCACGGGCGTGCTGATGATGCTCGGCATATTCGGCGCCTGCATGTTTTACGGCGACGCCGTCATCACGCCCGCCATTTCGGTCATTTCGGCGGTCGAGGGGCTCGAGATCGCAACGCCGCATCTGTCGCATCTCGTCTTGCCGATCACGATGATCATTCTTGTCGCGCTGTTCTGGATTCAGCGGCACGGGACTTCGCTCGTCGGCAAGCTCTTTGGGCCGATCATGCTTGTCTGGTTCGCCACGCTTGCGTTGCTTGGCGTCAACCATATCGCCCGCGCCCCGCAGATTGTCGCCGCGCTCAATCCGTACTACGCGTTCTCTTTCATGCATGCGCACATGCTGCAGGCGTACGTCGTCCTGGGTTCGGTGTTCTTGGTGTTGACGGGCGCGGAGGCGCTGTACGCGGATATGGGGCATTTCGGCGCGCGGCCGATTCGGCTTGCCTGGTACGTGCTTGTCATGCCATCGCTCGTGCTGAACTATTTCGGCCAGGGCGCGTTGCTGATGCAAAATCCGAAGGCGATCGACAACCCGTTTTTCCTGATGGCGCCCGATTGGGCGCTCCTGCCGCTCGTGGTGCTGTCCACAGTGGCGACCGTCATTGCCTCGCAGGCCGTGATTTCAGGGGCGTATTCGCTTACCAGCCAAGCTATCCAGCTCGGTTACGTGCCGCGCATGAAGGTGCTGCATACGTCTGAGCTTGCAATTGGTCAAATCTACGTCCCCGTGGTCAATTGGCTGCTGCTGTTCATCATCCTGTGCGTCGTGGTCGGCTTCAAGAGCTCGGACAACCTCGCCGCCGCATACGGTATTGCGGTCACGACAACGATGGTCATCACGACCGTCTTGGCGTGCGTGGTGATGGTGAAGGTGTGGAATTGGAACAAGGCCCTGGTGGCCGTCATCATTGCTGCCTTCATGGCGGTCGACATCGCGTTCTTCGGCGCGAACTTGCTCAAGGTCGCGGAAGGCGGATGGCTGCCGCTCGGCATCGGTGCGTTGTTGTTCTTCCTGTTGATGACTTGGTACAAGGGCCGCATGCTCGTCAAGGAGCGCACGGCGGCAGACGGTATCCCGCTCGCGCCGTTCGTTCAAGGGCTGCTTGCTCATCCACCGCACCGCGTTTCAGGAACGGCCATCTATCTCACCGGCAGCGATTCGCTCGTGCCCGTCAGCTTGCTGCATAACCTCAAGCACAACAAGGTGCTGCATGAGCGGACGCTGTTTCTGACATTCGTCACGCACGACATCCCGTACGTTCGCGACGACGAGCGCATGACGCTCAAGGAAGTGGGCGGCGGTATGTATCTCGTTCGGGCTGCTTACGGCTTTAACGAAACGCCCGATGTGAAGGCGGTGCTGTTCGAACTCGAGCGCACGCATGGGATGCAATTCGAATTGATGGATACGTCGTTCTTCCTAGCGCGCGAAACCGTCGTGCCGACGCAGCTTCCGGGTATGTCGATCCTGCGGGAGCGCGTTTTCGCATGGATGCATCAGAACGCCGCGAAGCCTACCGACTTCTTCCGCATTCCGGCCAATCGAGTCGTTGAGCTTGGGACGAAGATCGAAATTTGATTGGCAGGGCGGCGGGGCAATGGCTCACGCCATCCGCCCCAACGCGTCGACAAACAAAAAACCCACGTCTTTCGTTCTGTTCGAGACGTGGGTTTTTTGTTGCTACGGAGTGACTATCGCGCTTACCGATCGGAAGAAGCGGGCATCTCGGCAATCGGCGCCCGCAAGGGGCGCGGCCGGTCGAGGCGGACGCTTACCTGCAAGGCATCAACGCTGCTTGAGCTTCGCGAATGCCGCGGCCATTGCGCCTGCCGGCTCCGATTCACGCGTGCGCTGCGGCGCGCGCGCTCCGCCGCCCGAACGAGGCGTACCGCTCCCGCGCTCGTCTCGGCCGCCCGCCCGCGGGGCCGGCGCCGCATCGTCGGTCAGCCGCATCGTCAGTGCGATACGCTGGCGCTTGACGTCGACGTCGAGCACTTTGACCTTGACGACTTGCCCCGCCTTGACCACTTCGTGCGGATCCTTGATGAACTTCGTCGACATGGCCGATACGTGCACCAGCCCGTCTTGGTGTACGCCGATGTCGACAAAGGCGCCGAATGCCGCCACGTTGGTGACGACACCCTCCAGCAGCATGCCGGGCGTGAGGTCCGAGACCTTCTCGACGCCGTCTCGGAAAGTCGCGGTTTTGAACTCGGGGCGCGGATCGCGGCCCGGTTTTTCCAGCTCGGTAAGGATGTCGCGTACGGTAGGCAGGCCGAAGCGCTCGTCGACGAATTCGGCCGGCGACAGTCCGGCAAGTGCTTCTCGGTTGCCGAGCACGCCATCGATCTGCTTGCGGATCTTCGCGAGGATACGCTCGACGACCGGATACGCTTCAGGGTGCACCGACGAGCGGTCGAGCGGGTTTTCGCCGCCGTTGATGCGAAGGAAGCCGGCCGCCTGCTCGAACGTCTTGTCGCCAAGACGGGGCACTTTGCGCAAATGCTCGCGCGAGGGGAACGGCCCGTTCGCGTCGCGAAACTCGACGATATTGCGTGCGAGCGTGCTGTTGAGCCCCGACACGCGGGCGAGCAACGCAACCGACGCGGTATTCGCATCGACGCCGACGGCGTTCACGCAATCTTCGACGACGGCGTCGAGCGCGCGCGCGAGTTCGCGCTGATTGACGTCGTGTTGATACTGCCCCACGCCGATGGCTTTCGGCTCGATTTTGACGAGTTCGGCAAGCGGATCCTGCAGACGTCGCGCGATCGATACGGCGCCGCGCAGCGAAACGTCGAGCTCGGGGAACTCTTTCGCGGCCAGTTCCGACGCCGAGTAAACCGAAGCGCCCGCTTCGGACACGACGATCTTTTGCAGCTTGAGCTCGGGGTGGCGCGTCATGAGTTCGCTGGCGAGCTTGTCCGTTTCGCGCGATGCCGTGCCGTTGCCGATGCTGACGAGCTCGGCTTGCGTTTGCGCGGCGATACGCGCCAGCTTGGCGATGGAGCCGTCCCAATCGCGGCGAGGCTCGTGCGGATAGATGGTATCGGTGGCCAGCAGCTTACCCGTGCGATCGACCACCGCCACTTTGACGCCGGTGCGTAAGCCCGGATCGAGGCCGATGACGGCCTTCGGCCCGGCCGGCGCCGCGAGCAGCAAATCCTTCAAATTGCGCGCGAAGACACGAATTGCCTCGTGTTCGGCGCTCTCGCGCAGTTGGGTCAGCAATTCGTTTTCGAGATGCGGCTGCACTTTGACGCGCCAGCACCAGCGGCAGACGTCGGAAAGCCACTTATCGGCGGGGCGGTTCTGATTGGAGATGCCGGCGTGCCGCGCGATCATCGCTTCGCACGGGTGCGGCACTTGCGCATCGAGCTCCTCGCCCAGGCCGAGCTTGACCGTCAACACCCCTGCGTTGCGGCCGCGGAACAAGGCGAGCGCGCGATGCGAGGGAACGGTCTTCAACGTCTCCGCGTAGTCGTAGTAGTCGCGGAACTTCTCGCCTTCCTCGTTTTCCTTGCCGTCGATGACGGACGAGGACACGACGCCGCGCTCGGAGAGGTAGTCGCGCAGCTTGCCGAGCAGTTCGGCCGTTTCGCCGAACTGCTCCGATAGGATGTCGCGGGCGCCGTCGAGCGCGGCCTTGACGTCGGCGACGCCTTTCTCGGCATCGACGTAGGCGGCGGCTTCGCTCTGGGGATCGAGGCGCGGATCGGCCAACAAGGCCTGCGCCAGCGGCTCGAGCCCAGCCTCCCGGGCGATCTGCGCCCGCGTGCGGCGCTTCGGCTTGTAAGGCAGGTACAGATCTTCGAGCACCTGCTTGCTGTCGGCGGCGTCGATCGCGACGCGCAACTCGTCGGTGAGTTTGCCTTGTTCCTCGATGCTCGCGAGAATCGTTGCGCGTCGATCCTCCATTTCGCGCAGATAGAGGAGACGTTCTTCGAGTTGCCGCAGTTGCGTATCGTCGAGATTGTCCGTCACTTCCTTGCGGTAGCGCGCGATAAACGGGACAGTGGCGCCTTCGTCGAGCAGTTGAACCGCCGCGGCGACTTGGCGCGGCTGCACGGTCAGTTCGGCGGCAATGCGCTGTACGATCTTGAGAGCTACGGTGTCCGTCATAGAAGAAGCGATTGGCTGCTGGACCCCCTGCGGCGCGCCGCGCGAGTGCGGACACGCGGCACGGAGGCCGGGTTGCTGAAGCGGCGCATTTTGCCATAAATGCCCGGGCGGTCGAGCGCGGATGTTAGAATTTCGGCCATGTTCCGATCCCCGCCTACCACGTTGCTCATTACCCGTTTTATCGTCGCGCTGCGCGGCGCCGTCTTGGCCGTGGCGGCATGTGCGTGCCCGCTCGGCATGTCCGGCGTGGCGTTTGCACAAGACGTGCCGGCCACCCCCGCGGAAGCTGTCGGCGCCGGCGGCGCCGCGCCCGCGCAGGCCGCCGATTTCGATGCACGCCAGCGCGCGCTCGACACGCGCACGGCTGAGAACGACTACGTGTACGGCGTTGCCGTGCACGATTGTTACAGCAAGTTTTTCGTCAATGCGTGCTTAGGGCGCGCGCGCGACAAGATGCGCGCCGTGCGGGGACAGATTCACGCCGAGCAGCTCGCTTTGGACGACGAACGGCGCTCCGCCCACGCGCAGCAGCGCGACGAGCAGGAAGCGCTGCGGCGCGCCCGCGATGCGCAAGAGGCGCCGCAGCGAGCGGCCGCCGAGGCGCGAAGCACCCAAGCCTTCGAGGACAAGCAGCGGCAGCACGCACTGGATCAAGCGCAGCGCAATGGCGAAGCGCCGCAGCATGCCGCGGATCAGGCGGCGTACGATCGCAAGCAAGCCGACTTCCAGCGCAAGCTCGATCAGGCGCGGCAGAATGCGGCGCAAGACGCCAAAGAGCGCGCCGAGCGCGCGCAGCGGTACGAACAGAAGCAGATGGACGCCAAGCAGCACAAGGCCGATGTCGAGGCCCGCCAGAAGCAGGCTGCGCAAAAGGCACAGGAAAAACAGCAGGAGCAGATGCAGCAGCAGGAACAGCAGAAGCGCTCTCAGCAGGAGCAGGACAGCGACTGAGGCAGGGTGCGTTTTGCTGGACGGCAACCTCAGGCGCAGCGGCCGCGTGGGCGGCTTTGCGCCTAACGAACCGAGGAGGCGACCACCATGCGCGGCCAACAGGCGATCCAACCCGACACGCTTCGCAATCGTATCTTGCAATTGCAGTCGGAGCATAACGAACTCGATCGCATGATCGACCGATTGGCGAGCTCCTCCGATATTACCGACCTCGAGTTGCGGCGATTGAAAAAGCGCAAACTCAAGGTCAAAGACGACATCTTGTTGCTGCAATTGCAGCTCGAACCGGACAAGCACGCGTAAGCGGCGAGCGGGCAGGCGTATTCGCCGCGCGCGTCGCGCCGGGCATTGCAGGGAAACGCTTGCCTGGAATTCACCGCACGATGCCACTTCCAGCGCGCCGCCTACCGCGGCGCCGAACATGCCCCAGGCGGCCCCGGAAGGCGCCGTGCAGCGGGCGTCCACGACACGC
>NZ_JBQCHR010000093.1:0-10513 GCF_051954495.1 Trinickia sp. | reverse complement strand
GCTCTGGTTCGCGTTTTACTTCCTCGTCTTTTTGCCGCGCGGCGTCATCCACTGAGCGAGCGACATGTCGAACATTCCCTCTTCCAGCCACGCCGAGGGCGCCGCGGTCGCCGCGCGCATCGAGCGTAAATGGGCCGCGCTATCGGTGGCGATCATCGTGGTGCTCGTCGCCATGGTCGTCTACACGGGCCTGCACTGGGCCATGATGCCGCCCTCGCGCGTCGAGACGATCGATCCGACCACCTTGCATGTATCGGGCGAATTCATCGAGAGCAATCTCGGCAGCGCGCAGGAAACCGACGGCTCGGTCACGGTGCGCATCGTCGCACAGCAATATTCGTTTACGCCGCAGTGCATCGTCGTGCCGGCCGAAACGCCGATCACGTTCCGCGTGACGAGCGCCGATGTCGTGCACGGTTTCCTCGTGGCCGACACCAACATCAATTCCATGGTCGAGCCGGGGTACGTCTCGACCTTCAAGACGAGCTTTAACAAGAGCGGCGACCACCTCATGCCCTGCCACGAATACTGCGGGACGGGGCACGAGGGGATGTGGGCGCACGTGTTGGTGCTCGATCGCGCCGCATTCGACAAGCTCGCGGCCAACGCGCGGAGGCTTAGCTGTGCTCAATAACAAACGACTCGTCCTCGCCCACTTCTGGTTCGCCTTCGCCACCTTCGGTGTCGCGCTTTTGCTCGGCGCGTGGCAGATGTACGTGCGCAGCCCCATGCATGCGTGGCTCGGCCAGCCGGAGCTCTATTACCGGTCCGTCACCGCGCACGGCTCCGTCATGGGCTACGTTTTCCCGACATTGATTGCGATGGGTTTCGGCTACGCGATCAGCGAGCTTTCGCTCGAGCAGCCGCTCGTCGGCAAGCGCTGGGCCTGGGCGGGATGGTGGCTCGTGGCCGTCGGCTCGATCACGGCGATGATCCCCGTTTCGCTCGGCCGCGCCTCAGTGCTCTACACGTTCTACCCGCCCATGGTCGGCAACCCGTTCTACTACATCGGCGTCGTGCTCGTCGTCGTGGGCTCGTGGATCTGGGTGGCGCTGATGTCGATCAACTTGCGTACGTGGAAGCGCGCCAACCCGGGCAAGCCCGTGCCGCTGCCGATGTTCGCGAACGTGGCGGGCTCCTACCTTTGGGCATGGACCGCCGTGGGCGCGGCCGTCGAAATCTTGTTCCAGATTCTGCCGGTCGCGCTCGGGCTCAAGTCGACGATCGACGCCGGCCTCGCCCGCGTGTTCTTCTCGTGGACGCTGCATGCGATCGTCTACTTCTGGCTCATGCCCGCCTACATCGCGTATTACACGCTCGTGCCGCGCGCCGTGGGCGGCCGGCTTTATAGCGACGCGATGGCGCGCATCTCGTTCATTCTGTTCCTCGTCGTCGCGATGCCGATCGGCATTCACCACTTGTTCGCCGATCCGCAGGTGGGTTCGGGCTTCAAATTCCTGCAGTCGGTGTTTACGGCGCTCGTATCGGTGCCGACTCTGCTGACCGTCTTCACGATTTGCGCCTCGGTCGAGATCGCGGGACGGCTGCGCGGCGGGCGCGGACCGTTCGGCTGGCTGCGCGCCCTGCCTTGGCACGAACCGATGATGCTGGCCGTCGCGTTCTCGTTCGTCATGCTCGGGTTCGGCGGCGCGGGCGGGCTGATCAACATGAGCTATCAGCTCGACTCGACCATCCACAACACGCAGTGGATCACGGGCCACTTCCATCTGATTTTCGGCGGCGCGATCGTCATCATGTACTTCGCGATCGCCTACGATCTCTGGCCGCAACTCACGGGCCGCGTTCTCACGAGCGTCAAGCTGATGCGCTGGCAATTGTGGCTGTGGTTCATCGGCATGATCGTGACGACGTTTCCCTGGCACTACGCGGGCATCCTCGGCATGCCGAGGCGGATGGCTTACTTCGACTACAGCAATCCGGCGATCGCGCCGGAGGCGATTACCGTCGATATGTCGCTCGTCGGCGCACTGATTCTCGTTGCATCCGGCGTGTTGTTCTTCATCGTGCTCGCGCGAGGCCACGGCGGCCCGGCGGCCGCCCCGCAAAAATTCACGTTCAGCACGGCGGTGCATCCGCCGGCTACGCTGCCCATTGCGCTCAATAGCTTCGGCTTGTGGATCGCGTTGATGATTGCGTTGACCGTCGTCAACTATGGATATCCGATTGCACAGCTGCTGGCGCTGAACCGGACCTCGGTGCCGGCCATTTACATGGGAGGCGCGCGATGAGCACCGAACGCCTGTTCTCGCTGCGCAATCGATGGTTTACCGTCAGCGTCGGCTTGACGGCGGCGGTTGCGGTAGCCTCCATCCTGATCGGCTTCGTTTGGCTGCCTTCGGTGCAGACCGACTCGCCGTTCACGGGCCTTTGGAATGCGATCTGCAGCGCGGCCGGCGTGCCCCAGCGCTGGCTCGTGTCGACGCCCGTCACCCCGCGCGTGAAGACGAGCGAAGTCGTCGTCACGCCGACGATGTTTGCGAATGCCGATGCGCTGTCGATCGGCCGAGGTGCGACGCTCGCCTTGCGATGCTCGATGTGCCACGGGCCGCAGGGTATCAGCCAGGCCAATTCGCCGAATCTGGCCGGGCACTACGAAACAGTGATCTATAAGCAACTGAAAGATTTCCAGACGGGCGCGCGCACGAACGCGGTGATGAGCCCGATGGTGGCGGCGCTTTCGGATCAGGACATGCGCGACCTCTCGGCTTACTACGCCTCCTTGCCTAAGCTGCGTGCCTATCACCCCGCGGCGCAGCCGGTGCCGCCGATCGTCGCCTCGGGCTCGCCCATGCGCAATATCGCGCCCTGTGCATCGTGCCACGGCGCGGCCGACCACAAGACAGGCACGCCTTGGCTCGAAGGTGAGCCGGTGGCTTATATTCGCGCGCAGCTGCAAGCGTTCGCTTCGGGCGATCGCCACAACGACATCAGCGAGCAGATGCGCAACGTGGCGCGTCAAATGACGCCCGCCGAAATCGAAGCGGCCGCGCGCTACTATTCGAGCCAGCCGTAAGGCGCAACGGAAACAGAGGCTCGATGCGCACTCGTGACGCATCGGACTTGTTTTCGTACGTTGACGGCGCCGCGGCCTAATCGTGCGGCGATCCGATCAGAGTTGCGTCACCGCCTTGGCGATCATGGCGAGCGCGATGCCGCCCGCGAAAATGGCGAAGGCGCGTTGAAGATGAGCGCCGCCTAGTTTTCGGGCGACGACCCGGCCGGCGAGCATGCCGACGATCGCGCCGCCCGTGAACGGTAATGCGGCCCCCCAGGGCATGTGACCGCTCAGGCTCGCGGCGGCCACGCCCGAGGTCGACACGAGAGCGATGACCGCGAGCGAAGTCGCCATCACCCCTTCGATCGGAATGTCGGAGATCCGACGCAGCGCCGGTACGATGACGAACCCCCCTCCCACGCCCAGCAAGCCTGAAAGCAGCCCCGCCACCGCACCGGACAAGGTCAAGGCGCGAGCGCATGGGGTGCTCCATACGAGCTTGCCGCGCGCGAGATTCATGCGGCAGGCGGCCGTCCGCTCGCGATCCGCCTGCGTGGACGGTGCACGTCGCGTCGCGGCGCGATGCTGCAAGAGCATACGTGTGGCGACGTAGAGCAAGACGAGGGCGAACACCAGCATGAGCGGCGCATTGGGAACGCGCCGCGCGAGCCACAGCCCGAGCGGCGAAACGATCGCGCCGGCGCCTGCCATGAGCGCCGCCGCCTTGTATCGCACGCGACCGTCCCTGAGCGCGAGCAGCGCGCCGAGCGCGGCGGCGATCCCGACGGCGGCCAGTCCGATCGGCCCCGCCGTCGCGACGTCGATACCCAACCCGAACACGAGCAACGGCACGGCGACGATGCCGCCGCCGGCGCCCGTCAACGCGAGAATGACCCCGACTAGCGAGCCGAGCGCGGCGCTCGTCATAAGCGTATCGATCATGATTGGGGGCCGCGGATCAAGCGTGCTTGCCGGTGAGCCACTCGCGCGCTTTGAGCATGCCGTTCCAGTAGAACCACGGCAGCAGCTTCGCTTTGAGCAGCCACGCCAACTTGCTGGGTTTCGTGGGATCGAGAGGGAACGTCGGCAACAGCTTGCCGCCGTAGCCGAATTCCGCCAACACGACCTTGCCGCGTTCGACCGTCAGCGGACAGGCGCCGTAGCCGTCGTAACGGCTCGGCATCGGCAGGCCCGAACGCATCGCGAGCAGATTCGATGCGACGATCACGGCTTGCTTGCGCGCGGCCGCGGCCGTCTTCGCGTTGGGCGCCGAGCAGACATCGCCTAGCGCGAAGACATTTGCATAGCGCGGGTGACGCAGCGTTGCGTGATCGACCTCGAACCAGCCTGCCGCGTCGGCAAGCTGGCTGTCCCGGACGAAATCGGGCGCGACTTGCGGCGGGACCACGTGAAGCATTTCGAACGGTTTGGCGACTCGCGTCGTCTCGCCCGCGGCATCCTTGACGTCGAAATACGCAAGTTTGCCCGGCCCGTCGACGGCGACGAGATTCGACCGGAACGCGAGGTTGGCGCGGTACCGGTGCACGTATTTCATCAACGACGGCACGAATGCGGCCACGCCGAACAGCACGGCGCCGTCGGTATTGAATTCCACGTTGATTCGCTCGAGCGCGCCGGCTCGCCGCCAGTGATCGCACGAAAGATACATGGCCTTTTGCGGCGCGCCCGCGCACTTGATCGGCATCGCAGGCTGGGTGAACAGCGCTGTCCCGCTGCGCATCGAACGCACGAGTTCCCATGTATAGGGCGCCAAGTCGCGGCGATAGTTCGAGGTTACGCCATACTTGCCGAGCGCTTGCTCGAGCCCTTCGATGCGCTCCCACGCAAGGCGCAGCCCCGCTGCCACGACGAGGTCGCGGTACGGCACGGCCTCCCCGTTTTCGAGGCGCACGCGATTCTCGTCGGGCTCGATGCGCGCGACGGCCGCGCGTATCCAAGTGACGCCCTTTGGCATCACTTCGTTCATCGCACGCCGCGTGCGATCGACGTCGAACAGGCCGCCGCCGACGAGCGTCCAAGCGGGTTGATAGTCGTGCGTGTCGCGCGGCTCGACGACGGCGATCTTCAAACCCGGCTGCCGGCGCAGCAAGCTGGCCGTCACGGCGATGCCGGCGCTGCCGCCGCCCACGACGACGACGTCGAACGTTTCGTCCCAGGCGCACGCGGGCGCGACACCTTCGGGCGAGATCTGGCCGGCCGTTTCAGAGGCGGGGTCGTGCTGCATGGATTGCGTGGACATTTAAGTGAACTCCGGTTCAGGCGCTTGCGAGGCGGCGCCGCGTGACGAGCGAGTGAAGGGCCATGCCGGCGAGCATCGCGAGCACGAACAGCCATGCCTTGGGTTGGCCGCTCGAGGCGGCGACGAGCGCGGGGCCCGGACAGAAGCCGGCAAGGCCCCAACCGATACCGAACAGTGCGCTGCCGATGATGAGCGGGCGGTCGATTCGGTTAAGGGTGGGCCACGACATCGGCGCGCCGAGCAAGCTTGCGCTTCGGCCGCGCGCGACGGCGAACGCGATCGAGCCGATCGCCACGGCGCCGCCCATGACGAACGCGAGCGAGGGGTCCCAGCGGCCGGCGAGATCGAGAAAGCCGAGCACCTTCGCCGGATCGGCCATGTCGGAGACGATAAGGCCCAGACCGAACATCAGGCCAGCAACTAGAGCGGAAAATGCGAGCATGTCAGGTGTGGCGAATCAAGAAAACGGTTAGGAATCCGAACGACATGAAGGTGAGCGTGGCGGCGACCGAGCGAGCCGACCCGCGCGAGATGCCGCACACGCCGTGGCCGCTCGTGCAGCCCGAACCGTAACGCGTGCCGAAGCCGACCAATAGCCCCGCGATCGCCAGCATCGAAGGCGACGCGGCGATGTGAGTTTCGGGAAGTTGCGTGCCCAAACGCCACAGCCAAGGCGCGGCGATGAGACCGAGCAGAAAGGCGAGCGGTGAGGCGCGGTCGGCCGTTTGGCTATCGGCGAGACGTCCGATCATGCCGCTGATGCCGGCAATGCGGCCGTTCAGCAGCATATAGAGCGCGGACGCCGCCCCGATGAGCAGCCCGCCTGCAATGGCCGCGCCTGGCGTGAAATGCGACAGGTCGACGATCATCGTGCACCGGCCTTGCTTCTTCCACAGAAGAGCCCATACAACGTTTGCATGATGGCGATGACCTCGTTGCTGGCCAGGCTGTAGTAAACGTACTTCCCTTCCCGCCGGGAAGCGACGAGTCCTTCTTCGCGCAACACGCCCAGGTGCTGTGACAGGCTAGGCTGGTGAAGGCCGACGCTGGCCTCGAGTTCGCCCACGTTTTGCTCGCCCTGCGTGAGCTGGCACAGTAATAGCAAGCGATCTTCGTGCGCCATCGCTTTGAGCAGCGCACAACACTGCGCGGCAGATTGGCGCAGGTCGTCCAGGTTTTGTGCAGTAAGCTGGCTTTCCATGTGATCGATGAGGCCAAGTGAGTGATCAACAATATGTTGATGGACATTATATGAATTGATATAGTGTTTGGCAACATCACTTTGAACGAGAGGCTTCGCGATGCGCCCTCAGGTAGAGCCGTTCTTCGATTCCACGACATCGACCTTCACCTATGTCGTCCACGCCGGCGACGGCACCGCGGCGGCTGTCATCGACTCGGTGCTCGACTACGACCCCAAGTCCGGACGCACGTCGACGGCGTCGGCCGACCGCGTCATCGCGTTCGTGCGCGAGCACGACTTGCGCGTCGAGTGGCTGCTCGAGACCCACGCGCATGCCGATCACGTGTCGGCGGCGCAGTATTTGAAGCGCCACCTCGGCGGCAAGATTGCGATCGGCGAGCAGATCCGCTTGGTTCAGCATACGTTCAAGGGCGTGTTCAACCTCGGAGAAGACGTGCCGGCCGACGGCACGCAGTTCGATCATTTGTTCGCCGCCGATGAAGCCTTTGCCGTGGGTGCGCTTAGCGCACGGGCGCTGCACGTGCCCGGCCACACGCCCGCGGACGTGGCTTATCAGATAGGCGACGCCGTGTTCGTCGGCGACACGCTGTTCATGCCCGATGTCGGGTCCGCCCGCTGCGATTTTCCGGGGGGCGATGCGCATACGCTTTACAAGTCGGTGCGCAAGCTGCTTTCGCTGCCGCCGCAAACGCGGCTGTTCATGTGTCACGACTATCCGCCGGCTTCGCGCGACGCGAACTGCGAGACGACCGTGGACGAGGAGCGCCGGAAAAACGTGCATTTGCACGAGGGCGTGTCCGAAGATGAGTTCGTCGAGATGCGCACGGCGCGCGACCGAACGCTGTCGATGCCGGTTCTGATCTTGCCGGCAGTGCAGATCAACATTCGGGCGGGCGACATGCCCACGCCGGAATCGAACGGCGTGCGCTACCTCAAGATCCCGCTCAATGCGCTTTGACGCTGCCTGGCGCGAACGAAGCAAGGATGACGCACGTCAAGATCCCTGAGATCGACGATCCGATAATGAATGAGCGAAGGCCGGCAACATCGTCCGGCCATGCACGTTCATGGAAATGCACATGTCAGCTCCTTGTCTGCAACACGGAGAAAGCACAGCCGGCGCGGCAGAATCGGACCCTGATCGATACGCCGATCTTGAAATATCGGAAGCGCTGATCCGTCGCTTCGACATCCCGGGCCCGCGCTATACCTCCTACCCGAGCGCCGATCGCTTCGTCGCTGAATTCGACGAAGCGGCCTATCGCGGCCATCTCGCACGGCGCGCCGCCGCCGCCGAGAAGCCGCCGCTTTCGATCTACGTTCATCTGCCGTTTTGCGAATCGCTGTGCTACTTCTGCGCCTGTAACAAGGTCATCACGCGCGAGCACGGCCGGGCATCCGAGTATCTCGCCTATTTGCTGCGCGAAATCTCGATGGTGGCGCCGGAGCTCGGCGCCGATCGGCGCGCCTCGCAACTGCATCTGGGCGGCGGCACGCCGACGTTCTTCAGCATCGCTGAGTTGGGCTCGCTCGTCGATGCCCTTCATCGCCAATTCGATTTCACCCCGCATGCGGAACTCGGTATCGAGATCGATCCGCGCACTGTTACGGCTCGCACGTTGTCCGAACTCGGCGGCCTGGGCTTCAATCGAACCAGTTTCGGCGTTCAGGATTTCGACCCCGCCGTGCAAGAGGCCGTGAATCGGATCCAGCCGCTCGCGATGGTCGAGCGCGCGCTCGGCGCGAGCCGCGATGCCGGGTTCGAATCGATCAACATCGACCTCATCTACGGCCTGCCGCGGCAATCGACTGCGAGTTTCGACCGCACGCTGGACGAGGTCGTGCGGCTCGCGCCCGATCGCATCGCGCTGTACAACTACGCGCATCTGCCGGCGCGTTTCAAGGCGCAGCGGCTGATCGACGCGCGCGAGTTGCCGCCTGCGGAGGATCGATTGCGCATCTTCACGCGCGCGACGCGCAGGCTGCTCGATGCCGGGTACGTCTATATCGGCCTCGATCACTTTGCGAAGCCCGATGATGAGTTGAGTCGCGCACTGCGCAACGGCAGTCTCCAGCGCAATTTTCAAGGCTATACGACGCAGGCCGAATGCGACCTGGTTGGATTCGGTGTCTCGGCCATCGGCAAGATCGCGGGCGCATATTGCCAATCTACCCGCTCGGTGAAAACGTATTACGAACAGTTGGACACGGGGCGGTTGCCTGTCGAACGAGGACTTACGCTGAGCCCCGACGACATGCTGCGGCGTGAAGTGGTGATGACGTTGATGTGCAGTACGCCACTCGTGTATCGAGCGATCGAAGCGCGGCACGGCATCGAGTTTTCGCGCTATTTCGCCGCGGAGTTGAAGGCGCTCGCACCGCTTGAGCAGGCGGGGCTCGTCGCCGTCGGCGACGACGTGATCCGCGTGCTGACCAAGGGGCGCATGTTCGTGCGCGCGATCGCGATGACGTTCGACAGATATCTTGCACGACCGAATGCGGCCTCGTATTCCAAATTGATTTAAACCCCTTATTGACCCAAGTTAAGGTCCAGCGGCCATCGTCGCCGCACACTACCGGCTACTTCGATCGTCGTGAGGTTGTGTCGTGCCAATGCCGAAGGCTGTATTCGAACCCCTGCGTCTCAAAGGCAAGACCTTGTTGCCGATCGTGCAAGGCGGGATGGGGGTGGGCATCTCCGCGCATCGTCTAGCTGGAACCGTTGCATCGCTCGGGGCGTTGGGAACCATTTCGAGCGTCGACTTGCGTCGGCATCATCCGGATCTGATGGAAAGAACGGCGCGTTCGCGCGACCGTGCGCTGATCGACACCGCCAACCTCGAGGCGCTCGACCGCGAAGTGCGCGCGGCGCTGGCGCGCGCGGCCGGCCGCGGCGCCGTGGCCGTCAATGTCATGCGTGCGGTATCGGCTTACGCCTACTACGTGCGACGTGCATGCGAAAGCGGCGCGCATGCGATCGTCGTCGGCGCGGGACTGCCGCTCGACCTGCCTGATCTGACGGCGAACCATCCGGACGTTGCGCTGATCCCGATCTTATCGGACGCGCGAGGCATCGGGCTCGTGCTGAAGAAGTGGATGCGCAAGCAACGTTTGCCCGACGCGATCGTCATCGAGCACCCGCGCTACGCGGCGGGGCACCTTGGGGCGCCCACGCTAGACAGCGTCGCCGATCCGCACTTCGCGTTTCCTGAAGTGATCGAAAGCGCGCTCGGTTTGTTCAAGCAACTCGGGCTCGAGCGCGAGCGCATTCCGCTCATCGCAGCGGGCGGCATCCATACGCATGAACGGATGCGCGAGCTCATTGCGCTCGGCGCGGCCGCCGTGCAACTCGGCACGCCGTTCGCCGTGAGCGAGGAGGGCGATGCGCACCCGCACTTCAAGCAAGTACTCGTCGAAGCGAGGCTTGAAGACATCGTCGCGTTCATGAGCGTAGCCGGACTTCCCGCGCGTGCGGTGCGCACGCCTTGGCTGGCCGATTACTTGGCGAAGGAAGCGAAGCTCCAACGCGTGGCGAAGCCGCGCAAATGTGCGGTCGGCTTCGATTGCCTGCAGCAGTGCGGGCTGCGCGACGGCATCGCGAAGCACGGACAGTTTTGCATCGACATGCGCCTTGCTTACGCGCTTGGCGGCGACGTCAAGCGAGGACTCTTCTTCCGCGGGTCGGAGGCGTTGCCGTTCGGGCGCGAGATTCGTCCCGTGCGCGATCTCATCGCTTATTTGATGACGGGAGCGATGCCGGCCTGAGCACAGTGAAACGCAAGAAGCTCCTCTTGACATCCTCCCCTGCCTGAAGGCAGGGGATTCCTACCGCGTCTGAAATGATGATGCCTACCTCAGATCGCCTCGGCAGGTTCCTGCTTCACGGAGCGGCCCGACTGCACCGGCTCTCCACAGGCTGCAACGCGGTGTCCCCGCGCCAAAATGTTGAGCGCGCCGACAACATCGGCGTTCTCTTCGTAACCGCATTCGACACAGGCGAACTTCGCCTGTGTGGTCCGGTTATCCGCGCTCA
>NZ_JBQCHR010000092.1:0-29983 GCF_051954495.1 Trinickia sp. | reverse complement strand
GCAATGTTGAAGGCGCCGCCCCAGCCCGTGTCGATATCGACGAGCAAAGGCAGCGAGCAGGCGTCGGTGATACGGCGGGCGTCGATCAGCACGTCTTCCATCGTGCTGATGCCCAGATCGGGGATGCCCAGCGAATTCGCGGCTACGCCGCCGCCGGACAGATAGACAGCCTTGAAGCCGGTGGCTTGCGCCATTTTCGCGGCGTAGGCGGTGATGGCGCCGACGACCTGCAGCGGCTGTTCGGCCGCGACGGCGGCGCGGAACGCCGCGCCGGGCGAGGCCAGAGCCGATGATTGAGCAGTCATGATCTCCCCTCCGAGGATGCGTGGGCGCCGAAAAGCGACGCCGTTTCGGGCGGCAGCGGCCGGCCGGTCGCGTGCGCGCGGCGCAGCACCGACCAGTAATAGCGGTAGCTTGCGCGGTCGTGCAGCGTGTTGCCGTGGCGCGTCGGCCCCCATTGAGCGGCCTGCGCGGCCAGGAGAATCTCCGCGGCCGTCGCTATGGCTTCCTCGCGCGGCGCGAATGCGGCGACGATCACGGGCACTTGCGCCGGGTGGATGCTCCACATACGCGTATAGCCGAACTCGTCGCGGGCGCGCGCGGCGTCGGCGGCAACCACCGACATGTCATGAATTTCGGTGCTGACGTTGTGCGACGGCACACGGCCGTGCGCATGGCAGGCGGCGGCGATCTCGAGCTTGGCGCGCCGCACGAGCGGATGGTCGAATTGGCCGGGCGAACGCATCGCGGCATCGGGAATCGCCCCGTCGTGTGCCGAGACGAAATCCATCAAGCCGAAAGACAACGCTTCCACGGTGGGCAGCGATGCGAGACGAAAAACCTCGGCCAGCGCGCCATGCGTTTCGATCAGCAATTGGGTGGGAACCGGTTTCTCGATGCCGAACTCGCGGCGCGTGGCTTCGATGAACGCGCACATTTCGGCGGCGTCGGCCACGTTGCTCACCTTGGGCACCGTCACGAACGCGGGCGCCCGCTTGGCGGCGCGCAGAATCAAGCGCACGTCGTCGCGCCAATGCGGATGGGCGAAATCATGGATCCGCACGCCGACGCGGCCGTAGCGGTCGTGCTCGCCGCCGATGAGCGAGGCGACGAGCTCGGCATGCTCCGCCTCGTGGCCCACCGCCGCGCCGTCCTCGCAGTCGAGGGTCACGTCGAACACCGGCCCGAGCTGCGCTTGCAGCGCCAGCGATTTGAGCATCAGCTTTTCGCTGCCCGCGTAGTGATCGCAAACAGGCAGCAGCGCAGGGGGCGTTTCGCCGTCAAACAACACTTCCGCGGGAGTGAGGGCGCGCATCTTCGGCGTCAGGAGCTTGAAACGATTCGAGAAAGCCGGATTCGCGCGAACTCTGCCGCGAGCGCAGCTTGCATCGCAAAGCGCGCGCGAATCCGACATGTGGCGCCGGCGCCGGCCCCGCGCATGTGGATGCGCGGGGCTCGGCGCCGTGCTCTCGTGCCGTTTGCCGGCGCGCCCGTTCAAACGGGGCGATGCCGGCTTGAGACGATCAGCCGAGCAGGTGCTGCACGCCGTCGCGCTCTTCGAGGAGCTCGTTCAGCGTGAAGTCCATCTTCTCGCGCGAGAAGGCGTCGATTTCGAGGCCTTCCACACGCTTGTACTCGCCGTTTTCGCACGTGACCGGCACGCCGTAGACGATGTCTTCGGGGATGCCGTACGAGCCGTCCGACGGGATGCCCATCGTGACCCACTTGCCGTTCGTGCCGAGCACCCAGTCACGCACGTGATCGATGGCCGCATTGGCCGCCGAAGCCGCCGACGACAGGCCGCGCGCTTCGATGATGGCCGCGCCGCGCTTGCCGACCGTCGGCTGGAACGTGTTGCGGTTCCATTCCTCGTCGTTGATAAGCGCCTTCACCGATTGGCCGTCGGCCGTCGCGAAGCGGTAGTCGGCGTACATCGTCGGGGAGTGGTTGCCCCACACCGTCACCTTTTCGAGCGACGAAACCGGCTTGCCCGACTTGGCGGCGATTTGCGACAGCGCGCGATTGTGGTCCAGGCGCAGCATGGCGGTGAAGTTCTTCTTCGGCAGATCCGGGGCCGACTTCATGGCGATGTAGGCATTCGTGTTCGCCGGGTTGCCGACGACGAGCACCTTCACGTCGCGGCTGGCGACTTCGTTCAGCGCACGGCCTTGAACCGTAAAGATCTCGGCGTTGGCCGAGAGCAGATCCTTACGCTCCATGCCCTTCGAACGCGGGCGGGCGCCCACGAGCAGCGCGATATCGGCGTCCTTGAACGCGACCTTGGGATCGTCCGTCACGACCACGCCCGCGAGCAACGGGAACGCGCAGTCTTCCAGCTCCATGACGACGCCCTTGACCGCGGCTTGTGCTTGCGGGAGGTCGAGCAATTGCAGGATGACGGGCTGGTCCTTGCCGAGCAGATCGCCGTTGGCGATACGAAACAGCAGCGAGTAACCGATTTGACCTGCGGCGCCGGTGACGGCAACGCGCTTTGCGGACTTAGCCATTGAACTCTCCAGGGATGCGTTGGTGCGTGATGCGGTTACGCTTGGGAAAAGCGCTATTTTAGGCGCGTTACGCAAAGCGTGTAGGCCGAAACTAGGGCGAAACCCTTGCTCGCGTCGGAGTGTAGGATCGAGGCTGCTCAAAGTCAACCGAGACGAACCGTATCTTATGTCTTATATAAGACATATGAATTTCTGATGAAGACCTGGACGGGCCAGGCCGCTTTGTGTTGAAATGCGCGGATGAATGCGAACCAGGCAAGCCCAGGCAATCCGACCGGCCAGTCCCTCGAGGGCGCGGCCGCGGGCAGCGCTTCGCCTACGTTCAGCCCGCTTTATCAGCAAATCAAGGGGCTCATTACGCAGAGCCTCGAATCGGGCGAATGGAAGCCCGGCGAGATCATTCCCAGCGAGGTCGAGCTCGCCGCCCGCTACAAGGTCAGTCAGGGAACTGTTAGAAAGGCGATCGACGAGCTGGCCGCGGAAAATCTGCTCGTGCGCCGCCAGGGCAAGGGCACATTCGTTGCGACCCACAACGAGGACCGGGCGCAGTTCCGGTTCTTGCGATTGTTGGCCGACGACGGCGCCGAACATCCTCACGTCAGCAAGCTGCTCGAATGCCGGCGCCTGCGCGCGCCGGCGGAAATCGCGCGCCAGCTCGAACTGAAACCCGCCGATCCCGTCGTCTTGATCAAGCGCCTGCTGCAGTTCGACGGTGTAACGACCGTGCTCGACGAGATCTGGTTGCCCGGCGCGGTGTTCCGGGGGCTGACGGTCGAGCGCCTGAGCGAATACAAAGGGCCGCTCTATGCCATGTTCGAGGCGGAATTCGGTACGCGCATGATTCGCGCAACGGAAAAGATCCGAGCGGTCGCGGCCGAGCCCGGCGTGGGGGAGTTGCTCGGCGTCCCGGCCGGTTTTCCGTTGCTGTCGGTCGAGCGTGTGTCCTATACGTACGGAGATCGGCCCGTCGAAGTGCGCCGCGGTTGGTATGTCACAACCGGGTATTACTATCAGAACGACTTGAGCTGATGCGGGTGCGAGCGCCCCGGCGCAAGTCGGCGCGGGCGCGTTCGTTGCGGATCGCGCAACGGTGTACTCCGGTTTTCGCTGCGCTGCGGAATGAAAAAGCGCTAAAATCGCGGGTTAGTGTGACTACATAGTAGGGGTCTAGCATGACAGAAGCCGTAAAAAAACCGAGGCCGGAATTCCGGAACATCGGGATTGGCGACATTACGATGACATACCGTCTACCGTTGGCGGCGAAGGTGTCCATCCTGCATCGGGTGAGCGGTGCGGCACTCTTCCTCTTCCTTCCATTCCTGCTGTACCTCTTCAGCCAGAGCCTCACTTCCGAACTCAGCTTCGAAGTCTTCAAGGGCTTTCTGTCCAACATCATCGTCAAGATCGTCACGCTCGGGCTCGCGTGGGCTTTCCTCTTTCACTTCTGCGCCGGTGTCCGTCATCTTTTGATGGATACGAACCATGACTCGGTGAACAAGGAAAGCGGCAAGCGCACTTCCATCGTCGTGTTCGTCGTGTCGTCGATCCTGACGATCGCCTTCGCGCTCAAACTGTTCGGAGCTTTCTAAGAAAATGGCAGCCAACAACCGAATCGGCTCGAAGCGCCTCGTCGTCGGCGCGCACTACGGCCTGCGCGATTGGCTCGCGCAGCGCATCACCGCCGTCATCATGGCGATCTACACCGTCATCCTGCTCGTCTGGTTCTTCGGCGCGCAAGACTTCTCCTACGACGGCTGGGCCTCGATCTTCGCCACTCAATGGATGAAGCTCGCGACGTTCGTCACCTTGCTCTCGCTCTTCTACCACGCATGGGTGGGCGTGCGCGACATCTGGATGGACTATGTGAAGCCCGTCGGCACACGGCTCGTGTTGCAGGCGCTGACGATCGTCTGGCTGCTCGTCTGTGCGGGCTACGCTGCGCAGATTCTCTGGAGAGTGTAAAAGAATGGTTGCAATCAAGAATTCTCTGCCGCGTCGCCGCTTCGACGTGGTCATCGTCGGCGCGGGCGGCTCGGGGATGCGCGCTTCGCTGCAGCTGGCACGCGCAGGCTTGTCGGTTTGCGTGCTCTCGAAGGTGTTCCCGACGCGTTCGCACACGGTCGCCGCGCAAGGCGGGATCGGCGCCTCGCTCGGCAACATGAGCGAAGACAACTGGCACTACCATTTCTACGACACGATCAAGGGCTCGGACTGGCTGGGCGACCAAGACGCGATCGAGTTCATGTGCCGCGAAGCGCCGAACGCCGTCTACGAGCTCGAGCACTTCGGCATGCCCTTCGACCGTAACGCGGACGGCACGATCTATCAGCGCCCGTTCGGCGGTCACACGGCCAACTACGGCGAGAAGCCCGTGCAGCGCGCGTGCGCGGCGGCCGACCGCACCGGCCACGCGCTGCTGCATACGCTGTACCAGCAAAACGTCGCGGCGAAGACGCAATTTTTCGTCGAATGGATGGCGCTGGATCTGATCCGCGACGCCGACGGCGACGTACTCGGCGTCACGGCCCTCGAAATGGAGACGGGCGACGTCTACATCCTCGAAGGCAAATGCACGCTGTTCGCCACGGGCGGCGCGGGCCGAATCTTCGCGGCGTCGACGAATGCGTTCATCAATACCGGCGACGGTCTCGGCATGGCGGCTCGCTCGGGCATCGCCCTGCAAGACATGGAGTTCTGGCAGTTCCACCCCACCGGCGTGGCCGGCGCGGGCGTGCTGATCACCGAAGGCGTGCGCGGCGAAGGCGGCATTCTGCGCAACGCGAACGGCGAACGCTTCATGGAGCGCTACGCGCCGACGCTGAAGGATCTGGCGCCGCGCGACTTCGTGTCGCGCTCGATGGACCAGGAAATCAAGGAAGGCCGCGGCGTGGGTCCGAACAAGGACCATGTGCTGCTCGACCTGTCGCACATCGGCGCCGAGACGATCATGAAGCGTCTGCCGTCGATCCGCGAAATCGCACTGAAGTTCGCGAACGTCGATTGCATCAAAGAGCCGATCCCCGTCGTACCGACCATCCACTATCAAATGGGCGGCATTCCGACGAATATTCACGGCCAAGTCGTCGGTACGCCGCGCGGTCACGAAGAAGTCGTCAACGGCTTCTACGCGGTCGGCGAATGCTCTTGCGTGTCCGTGCACGGCGCGAACCGCCTCGGCACGAACTCGCTGCTCGATCTGGTGGTTTTCGGCCGCGCCGCGGGCAACCATATCGTCAAGCACGTCAAGGATCTGAAAGAGCACAAGCCGCTGCCGGCCGACGCCGCCGATTTCGCGCTCTCGCGCCTGGACAAGCTCGACAAGTCGACGTCCGGCGAGTACACGCAAGCGATCGCCGGCGACATCCGTTCGACGATGCAATCGCATGCCGGCGTGTTCCGTACGTCGAAGCTGCTGGCCGAAGGCGTCGAGAAGATCAAGGAAGTCGCCGAGCGCGTGAATCACGTGCACTTGAAGGACAAGTCGAAGGTGTTCAACACGGCTCGCGTCGAAGCGCTCGAACTCGCGAACCTGATCGAAGTCGCACGGGCGACCATGGTCTCGGCCGAAGCGCGCAAGGAAAGCCGCGGCGCGCACGCCCAGAGCGATTTCGAAGAACGCGACGACGTCAATTGGCTGCGCCACACGCTGTGGTTCAGCGAAGGCGATCGCCTCGATTACAAGCCGGTGCACATGAATCCGCTGACGGTCGAATCGGTGCCGCCGAAGGCGCGTACCTTCTAAGCGGGCGCAATCAAAGGACACACGCGAAATGGCAAAACGTACTTTCGAAATCTACCGCTACGATCCGGATAAGGACGCGGCGCCGCGCATGCAGACGTACGAGCTCGAGATCGGGCCGGGCGACCGCATGCTGCTCGACGCGCTCGTGAAGCTGAAGGCGCTCGACGAAACGCTGTCGTTCCGCCGCTCGTGCCGCGAGGGCGTCTGCGGTTCCGACGCGATGAACATCAACGGCAAGAATGGTCTCGCCTGTCTGACGAACCTGAACGATCTGCCGCAAAAGATCGTGCTGCGTCCGCTGCCGGGCCTGCCCGTGGTGCGCGATTTGATTTGCGACTTCACGCAATTCTTCAATCAGTATCACTCGATCAAGCCGTACCTCATCAACGATACGCCGCCGCCCGAGAAGGAGCGTCTGCAGTCGCCGCAAGAGCGCGACGAACTCGACGGCTTGTACGAGTGCATTCTCTGCGCGAGCTGCTCGACGTCGTGCCCGAGCTTCTGGTGGAACCCGGACAAGTTCGTCGGCCCGGCGGGATTGCTGCAGGCCTATCGGTTTATCGCCGACAGCCGCGACCAGGCGACCGGCGAGCGTCTGGACAATCTCGAAGATCCGTACCGTCTGTTCCGTTGCCATACGATCATGAACTGCGTCGACGTGTGCCCGAAGGGGCTCAACCCGACGAAGGCGATCGGCAAGATCAAGGAACTGATGGTGCGCCGCGCGGTTTAAAGAATGAACGCGGCCTTCGAGCGCTCGCATCGTTCGCCGTCCCCCGACGAGTCCTTCGGGACTTCCGGGGGCGGCTCGGCGCATACTGATGCCTCGCATCAGTCCGACCCGCACCGCCGTGCGCGCCTTCGCTGGCGCTCCCGGCGGGGTTTGCTGGAAAACGACCTGATCTTCGAACGTTTTTTTAGCCGTTATGAAGATAGCCTCAGCGACAACGACGTGGGCGCGCTCACGCGTCTGTTCGAGCTGAGCGACAACGACCTGATGGACTTGCTTCTCGCTCGCAAGGAACCGGAAGGCGACCTTTCCGACCCGGATATCGTCCGGGTGCTGGGGCTGTTGCGCGCCGTTTGAGCGCCGCAATGCTGGACGCGCCGCGCGCGCATGATCGGAAACCCGTTCCAACTTCGATTGAGGATGCTATGACTCCGTCAGATGTTAAAGCCACGCTCTCGTTCAGCGATAACTCGCCGAGCGTCGAACTGCCGATCTACAAGGGCACGATGGGCCCGGACGTAATCGACATCCGCAAGCTGTACGGCCAAACCGGCAAGTTCACGTACGACCCCGGCTTCATGTCGACGGCGTCGTGCAACTCGGCCATCACGTATATCGATGGGGACAAGGGCGAGCTGCTGTACCGCGGCTTCCCGATCGACAATCTCGCGCAAAACGCGGACTTCCTCGAAACGTGCTACCTGCTGTTGAAAGGCGATCTACCGAACGCCAAGCAGAAGGACGAATTCGTCAGCACGGTGACGCGCCATACGATGGTGCACGAGCAGATGCAGTTCTTCTTCCGCGGCTTCCGCCGCGATTCGCACCCGATGGCGATTCTCGTCGCATCCGTTGGCGCGCTGTCGGCGTTCTATCACGATTCCCTGAACATCAACGATCCGCACCACCGCGACGTATCGGCCATTCGCATGATCGCGAAGCTGCCGACGCTCGTGGCGATGGCTTACAAGTACAGCATCGGCCAGCCGTTCGTCTATCCGAAGAACGACTTGTCGTACAGCGCGAACTTCATGCGCATGATGTTCTCGAACCCGTGCGAAGAGTACAAGATCAACGACGTGCTCGTGCGCGCGCTCGACCGCATCTTGATTCTGCACGCCGACCACGAACAGAACGCATCGACCTCGACGGTGCGTTTGGCGGGTTCGTCGGGCGCCAATCCGTTCGCCTGTATCGCCGCTGGTATCGCCTGTCTGTGGGGCCCGGCGCACGGCGGCGCCAACGAAGCGGCGCTGAACATGCTCGAGCAGATCGGCTCGCCCGACAACATCCCCGAATTCATCCGGCAAGTGAAGGACAAGAATTCGGGCGTGAAGCTGATGGGCTTCGGTCACCGTGTGTACAAGAACTACGACCCGCGTGCGAAGCTCATGCGCGAAACGTGCCACGAGGTGCTCGAGGAACTGGGGCTGCATGACGACCCGCTGTTCAAGCTCGCGATGCAGCTCGAAAAGATCGCCCTCGAAGACGAATACTTCGTGTCGCGCAAGCTGTATCCGAACGTCGACTTCTACTCGGGTATCGTTCAGCGCGCGCTCGGCATCCCGACGTCGATGTTCACCTGCATTTTCGCGATGGCACGTACGGTCGGCTGGATTGCGCAGTGGAACGAGATGATCTCCGAAGCCGAACAGAAGATCGGCCGTCCGCGCCAGCTCTTCATCGGCGAAACGCCGCGCGAAGCGAAGCCGATCGGCCAACGCGCCTAATACGACTTACCGCCGGCTCTCGCGAGCCGGCCGGTGCGGCAGTCGTCAAAGCCCCGTCGGGTTACACCGTCGGGGCTTTTTTTGTCGGTTTGTCCGCTGTCCTCCGTGTGCTGACTATGTCGTTCGGTGTATTCATGTGTGAACGCCGTAGCCTGTACTCTCCATTCGTCGATCAACCCAAGGTTGTCACTTGACAACCTTAACTATGGGCGGTATTCTTACCGTACTGACGAATGCACAGACCACACCCAAAGAAGGACATCGAAGCGGCCCTCGTTTATGCGGAGATTCGCGGCTGGCGGGTACAGCCGCGCCAAGGAAACGGGCATGCCTGGGGGAAAATGCTTTGCCCGTATAACGATGTCGAATGCCGCTGTGGGGAATTTTGCATCACCAGCATCTGGAGCACGCCGCGTTGCCCCGCTAGCCACGCGAGAACCTTGAAACGCGTGGTTGATCATTGCGCGGCGGCGAATTGTAAGACCGGTTCGAAATCGAACGGGCGGCAAGAAACTTAGGAGTCCTGATGGAATACGTATTTACGCTCAAGTATCAATTGGCGGACGACGATTGCGATCATGAGCAGATCGTCGAGCGTCTATTCGAAGCAGGCTGCGACGATGCAACCGTCGGCGTCGGCCAGCCTGGCCGAATCGCCTTGGCGTTCAGACGCGAAAGTCCGGATGCCTGGTCGGCTATTCATACGGCGTTGCACGACGTCAAGCGAGCCATCGCGTCGGCGCGGCTCGTGGAGGCGGGTCCCGATTTCGTGGGGTTGACCGATGTGGCCGACGTCGCCGGCGTTTCGCGTCAAAACATGAGAAAGCTGATGCTTGCGCATCCGTCTCAATTTCCGCTGCCGGTTCACGAAGGCAATCCCACGGTGTGGCACTTGTCGGACGTGCTCGTGTGGCTCGCGAACCGCGGCGCCTACTCGATCAGCAGCGACTTGATCGACGTCGCGAAATCGACCAAGCAAGTCAATTTGGCTAAAGAAGCGCGCGAAATCGAGCCGAAGTTCAACCGCCAATTGCTAGCCCTCGTGGCGTGATGGGTTTCGGCGTTTCATGGCGGCGCCGGCCAGCGGCTGTGCGGGCAAGCTTCGCTCGATCGACAGCCGCTGGCCGCCATCCCCCTTCGCGGTTTTATTCGACGTCCGAAATGGGCTCGCCCGGCAAAACGTAGTGCATTTCGTAGAACAGCAGGTCGCCTCTGGAAGGTAATTTGAACGGCGGGGATGAAGAGGAGAACCCGAGGGCTTCATAAAACCCGCGGGCCGATTCCCTTGCAGTACACCAGGCGAGCCTGCCGCCGTGCCGATGCGCATGGTCGAAGCACAACTTCATGAGCGTGCGGCCGAAGCCATACCCGCGCGCGTGCGGCTCGACGGCCACGCCTCTCAAGCGCCAGGCCGTATCGCTCTGTGATCCGGGCAAGGCCTCGCGGCAGACGGTCGCGACCGCTATGATCCGGTCGCCTTGATAGACGGCCACGTGCAACGTCTTTGGATCGTCGTCGCCGCGAAAGCGGCAGGAGTCGGATTGGTTGTCGAGCAAAATCGCGCGCCGAAGCGGAACGACGTGTTCGGCCGAAACGGCATGGATAGAAAAGAGCGCGCGGCTATCAGGCATATGTATTTGAGATTGTCGTAGCGTGGCAGTGTGCCCAATTTGTTCAAAATTGGGAAGACGGGATTGTCTATCTCGCGGCAATCAAGACATTCTGGACTATCCCTTCTTTTCATCACTTTTGTCCAACCCGGCAATGAAATCCTACGAGTTAAAACTCTCCTGTCCAATCGATCTGCGGTTCCGGTCAATCGACATCCGAAAGGTACTACCTCAATTCGCGAAACGTTTATACTCCTAAAAATATCAGGTCCACCTCGCTAAGCAATCGGGTAATCTCTGGGCGAACCAAATATTTCGGCATAACAACCTAACTGAGATCTCAGATGGCGGAAGACCGTCAGTCCGATACGCAAACGGCTTACACGCAGATTCGTTCGCGCATTCTCGATGGGCGGCTTGCGGCCGGACACCCCGTTTCTCCGCGCAACATGGCCGACGAACTCATGCTTGGCCACATGCCGGTGCGCTCCGCCATTCAACGCCTCGTCGTGGAAGGCCTCGTGGAGGTCGTTCCGCGCAAAGGGACGTATGTCACGGCGCCCACGAAAATCGATCTACGAGAGATTTTCGAAGTGAGGCTGGCGTTGGAGAGCACGGCCGCGTATTTGGCCGCGGTCAACGGGGCGACTGAAGGGTTGACCACCGCCGCGGACCAATTAAGCCGCCTCGTCGAAGACGATTCCACCGATCTGATGACGGAGCAGCGCGTAGGCTGGGTATTTCACCAAGAGATGTTCGAAGCCGCGAAGAACGAGCGGCTCTATACCTCGTACCGGATGCTGCGCGCCCAGACGGGGCTGGCGCTCAACGAATTGCATCGCGACGATGCCGCGACGGTGCGGCGCGGCACGTTGGAGCACCTGAGCATTTACGCATCAATTCAATCAAAACAGCCCGACGCGGCACGTCGGCACATGTGGAATCACATTCTGGATGGCACCGACGCAAGAATCAAATTAATCCGAGGCCAAAATGACCAACAACCGTAGAGGAATATCCGTTCCCGTTCAAATGATCGCGGGGCTCGTGCTGGGCGCCTTGTTCGGCGTGCTCGTGCCGGCTTTCGCGGCGAAGCTGTCGTTTCTGTCGACCATCTTTGCTCACGCGATCAAGATGGTCGTCATGCCGCTGATCTTGCTGTCGGTCACCGTCGGCACGTTTCGCGCCGCCGTGCAGCGCGGGCATTTGGGCAGGACCGCGATGCTGAGCATCGCATTCTTCATTGCGGCCACCTTCGTGGCGGCGGCGCTGGGTCTAGGTCTCAATTTTCTGTTTCACCCGGGCGTCGGGGCCAGCATGACGCAAACGGCCGCGATGCCGAAGAACCTGGCCGGCGGCGTCGACTGGATGCAGTTCGTCGTCGATCTCGTGCCCGCCAACATCGTGTCGGCCCTCGCATCGGGCAATTCCGTGCCGGTGCTCGTGTTCGGCGTGCTGCTCGGCTCGGCGCTGGCCGCTGTCGAAGACAAGGCCGGGCCGCTCGTCGCGGTGCTCGATTCCATGTTGGCCGCATTGTTCAAGCTGACCGAGTGGGTCGTGGCGTTTTCGCCGGTTGCGATTTTCGCGACGCTGGCGGGATTGCTTGCGTCGAAGGGCGTATCGGCGCTGGTGCCGCTGCTCAAACTGCTCGGCGTGGCCTATCTCGGCATGGCGATCCTCGCGGTCTTGCTGACGCTGATCGTGAAGTCCACCGGGCTCTCGCCGCGCGCAGTCGTCAAGCACGTGAGCGAGCCGTTGATTCTTGCATTCACCACGCGGTCGTCGGAAATCACGTTTCCGCTGCACTTGAAAAAGCTCACCGAGATGGGCGTGCCGCAGTCGGTCGCGTCGACGATCTTGCCGCTTTCGTACATTTTCAATCGGGACGGCGCCGTGCTCTATACGGCGTTGGCCGTGGGCTATCTGGCCGATGTCTATCACGTGACTTGGAGCTGGCCGCTCGTGTTCACGATCATCGTGCTCACGACGATCATGATCGACGGCGCGGCGAACGTGCCCTCGGGCGCGGTTGTGGCAATTACGGTGATTCTCGCGGCGATCGGGCTGCCGGCGGAAGCCGTTTTGCTCATCCTTGGGATCGACGCCTTCTTCGATATGGGCCGTACGGCGCTCAATGTTTACGCGAGTACGGTCGCGACCGCGGTCGCATTGCGCGTCTCGGGTGAGCCGCTGCAGCCGGCCGGCGAGCGCAGTGGACCGGCGCCGGGGCTCAGGCCGCTGCGCGGTAACGCTTAACGCTGGGTGACATCGTACGTCTGCGCCGCCAATGAGCACGCGAGCAGGGTACCTCTACCCGATCCCTCATGGCACGCGCGTACTACGCCGTGTCCCGCCTGCCAGACAAGCATTGCTCAGGCCTCGGATGCAGGCGGCCTCGTCGCGCGCAAGCCACCCCGTTCGCGGGTTGCGCGCGACGCTATTTATTCCTCGCGGCGCATACCGCAACGGTGTGCGTCGCCCGGTTTCTTGCACCTGACGCCATGTCTTGCGGTCACGATCTCTCGTGTGCGCGGCCCGCTTGCGAGCCGCGCCCCGCCTGTGCCTCCTCGGCCTCCCATGCAGGCGGCTTTGCGGCCGGTTTATCCACCGGCCGCGCTTCTTATTCGACAGCTACATCCGAATCAGCATTGGAGCGCTCGAGCGTCGTCGATTTTCCTGCCGACATTTTCGGCGGCGCCGAGGCGATGCCCGCTTCCGGCGAGGTGCGAATCGTGGCGTTCCGTGCGCTACTGCCTGCCGTGAAGCGCATTGCCGTGCATGCGGTGCAGCATCGGGAACCCGCCACGCGTGCTTTCGTCGGCCGGCGGGAATGCTTTGGCGTGTACCTAGTCGATCACGACGGTGGCGAGCATCCCTTTCTCGATTTCGCGAATGCCGGCAGCGCGACGTACGCCGCAATGCGTATCGCGCAGGTTTATCGACTTCCCGTCGAATTCGGGACGTTCGCCGAACCCAAGGCGCGCGACGAATAAGAAAAGAGCTCGCGCATGCGGGGGCGGGGCGCACACGACGACCTTCTCACGCTACGCGTGCTTGCGCGATGCTTTGGATGCAGTTGCCGGTCGCGCGATGCTTTTGCGCCCGGTGCGCAACGCGCGGCCCGCCGAGTCGCGAACGATCAGCTCGGCTGGAAGCGTGATGCGTGCTGCCGGCGCTTCGGCGCCCGCCATCGTGGCGAGCAACGAATTGACGGCGGCCTTCGCCATCTGTTGGAACGGTTGACGCACGGTGGTCAGCGCGGGGTGCACTTGGGCAGCCATCGGGATGTCGTCGAAGCCGATGATCGAGACATCGTCTGGGACGCGCAGTCCAGCTTCGCTCACCGCTGCAATCGCGCCAAACGCGCTCAGATCGTTGGCGGCGAAGATGGCGGTCGGCGGTTTGGCCAAATTTAGCAGGCGAGACGCGGCTTCGAAGCCTTTCATCTGCGATAGGTCGCCCTTCGCGACGAGTTCGGTGGCCCGCGGCAGGCCATGATGCTCGAGCGTATCGTTGTAGGCACGCCGCCGGTCTTTGACGCCTTCGATGGTCTCATCCCCCGCTATGAATGCGATGCGTCGATGTCCGAGCTGGACGAGATGCTCGACGGCGAGGCAAGCCCCGCCGTAGCTGTCCACCGAAATGGACGGAAAGCTCGTCAACGAACCCCTTTGATCGATCAGCACGACGGGCATACGCGCTGCCGTCAGCGTGTCGAACCATGCCGATTCCCGCGGCAGCACCGCGACGACGCCGTCCGCGAACTGCGGCAGCAAGCCGATCAAGTTGCGATGCGCGCCGCGGTCCTCGTCGAAGACCGTATAGAGGAGCGTCTCGTAGCCAACCGCGCGAGCCGCGCGAGCCACGCAGAGAATCAGCTCGCTCGCGAATTGATTATCGAGCGTGGGCGTAATGATGCCGATGATGCCGTTGCGTCCGCCGGAAAGCTTTTGCGCGCTGCGGTTTGCGACGTAACCGATGTCGGCCGCGATTTTCAACACGTCCTCGCGCGTTTCCCGCGATACGCCGGGGCGGTCGTTCAGTGCTCGGGACGCGGTCATTTGCGAGACCCCGGCTATCTGCGCGACTTGTGCGAGGGTGGGCGTTGGCTTGCTCATAGCGAATGTGATCCGGAAGTGCGCTTGCGACGCAACTGTTCGAGCCGACGCCCGATTTGGGCACGGTGTCGGGTCAATCTAACGTTATCGTTACCGAACATTGTCATCATTCTAGCAGCGGACCTGCGCCGGGCTCGGCGTTATGTCCCGCCTGGTAAACCCGCATGGCGATGCACTATCTCCCGACCTACCATGAAATAACGTTAGCGATAACGTACTACTAAGCTGTGAACCTGAGAGGAGACGAGGATGACGTGGCTGACACGCCGCAAACCGGCGTCCATTCGAAGCATGGCGGTGTTCGTGCTTGCCCTTGGAACGGCTTGGGCCGCTTCCGGATATGCCCAGTCGCCCAAGACGATCGTGGAGTGGGATCATCAGACCGACGGCAATGGACCTCGGATCGTCCGCGAGGCCGCGGATCGTTTCGAAAAGCAGAATCCCGGCTACAAGGTAGAGGATTCACACATCCTCAACGACGCCTACAAAACCAAGCTCAAGGTCGCATTCGGCGCGGGACAGCCGCCGTGCGTTTTCGATACATGGGGCGGCGGTCCGCTTCATGAATACGTGAAGGCCGGGCAAGTGGTCGATCTCACACCGTACCTGCAAAAAGACCCCGCATTTCGAGATCGATTCTTGCCGACCTCGTGGCGAGCCGTCACCTACGACGGCAAGGTCTACGGCATACCAACAGAAAATGTGTCGGCAGCGGTCATCTTCTACAACAAGGATCTGTTCGCGCAATTTCACGTGAATCCCCCTGCGACATGGAATGACCTGCTGAACGTGGCGAAGACGTTTCAATCGCATGGGATCGCCCCGTTCGCGCTCGCGAACAAGAACAAGTGGACCGGCTCGATGTACTACATGTATCTCGTCGACCGGCTGGGCGGGCCCGAGGTCTTTCGCAAGGCGGCCGATCGCGCGCCAGGCGGCAGCTTTGCGGATCCGGTCTTCGTGCAAGCGGGCCAATACGTTCAACAGCTCGTCAAGGCCGGCGCCTTTGCGCAAGGGTTCAATGGGCTCGACTACGATATTGGCGGATCGCGCCGGCTGCTCTACGCCGGCCGCGCGGCGATGGAACTGATGGGCGGGTGGGAAGCCTCAACGATCCTGAAAGAAAACCCCGCGTTCTATAAGAAGCTCGACTTTTTTCCGTTTCCCTCCATTCCTGGCGGCAAGGGCGATCCGCGTGACGTGATCGGCACAGTTGGCGATCGCTTTACGAGCATCTCGACGCAATGCGCCTTTCGCGACGCTGCCTTCGAACTCGTCAAGACGATCACCGACGATACGTCGATGAAGGCGCGCGTGGCGGATGCGCATATCCCGCCCGTGAAGAATCTGATCGTCGACGATCCGTTCCTCAAGCGGCTGCAGCAACTCGTCGCGCAGGCGCCTAGCGTCCAGCTTTGGTACGACCAGGAGTTGCCGCCGGAACTCGGCGAAGTCCATAAGGACACGACGCAAGCCTTGTTCGGTTTGTCGCTGACGCCCGAAGCGGCCGCGCAGCGCATGGAGGCGGCTGCCGAGACCGAGGCGCATCGCTAGCCGAGGGCTACGCACCGGACCTTCGGCGAACGAGGAGATCACCATGGGCATTGCTATTGCGCTCGACGCGGCGAAGGCGACGAAACAGCCTTCGAAATGGTTCGCCGTCGCCGTATTGCTCGCGCCGTCGATCGTGCTGCTTTCCGTGTTTCTGATCTATCCGTTGATTTCCAGTTTTCGCCTGTCGACGCTCGATTGGAACGGTCTCGGCGCCGACGCGCGCTTCGTGGGCCTCGCCAATTGGGCACGTCTTTTTCACGACGACATCTTCAGACTTGCCCTCTGCAACAACTTTCTGCTTGCGCTGTTTTCGGTACTGATTCAGCTGCCGATAGCGCTTGCGCTTGCCGTATTGCTCGACAAGGCCGGGCGGGGTTCGAGGACGCTCAAGATTCTGTACTTCCTACCTTTGCTGATGTCGAGCGTTGCGATCGGCGTGCTGTTCAAGAACGTGTACGACCCGAACTTCGGTCCCTTGAATGCGGCGTTGCGTGCAATGGGCTGGGATGTGCTCGCGAAAGATTGGCTTGGCGATACGCGTTACGCGCTGGCTTCCACGATCGCAGTTATCTGCTGGCAAAACATTCCTTTTTACATGGTGCTGTTTCTCGCGGGGCTGTCGTCGTTCCCAGCCGAACTGAGCGAAGCCGCACGTCTCGACGGCGCCTCGGAGTGGACGATTTTCTGGCGCATCAAACTGGCGCACCTGCAAGGGACGATCCGCACCGCCGCGCTGCTGTCGGTCATCGGCTCGCTGCGTTACTTCGACTTGATCTTCGTGATGACGGGCGGCGGACCCGAGAGTTCGTCGGAATTGATGGCCACCTATATGTATCGGACGGTGTTCAGTTCATTTCAGCTTGGCTACGGCAGCACGATTGCATCCGCGATGTTCTTGATCGTCTCCGTCGTGGCCGCCATGGCGTTGCGCGTCACGCGCCGTTTTGAAACGCGGGCGTGACATGCGCGGGCCGAATGTTCGCTCCCGTGCGGAGCCAGTCCGTCTAGGCATCCTGTTGATGGGGCTCGTATGGCTCGCGGTGACGACGCTGCCGTTCGTGTTCGTGGTGGCGACGAGCCTCAAATCTCAGGAAGAAACCTATTCGAATCCCGTATGGTCGCTTCCAGCCCATTTGAACTTCGGCAACTACGTCGAAGTGCTGCATGGGGCGTTTCTATCGTACTTGGCAAATAGCGTTTTCGTGGTCGGCCTGTCGGTCGTGCTCATCGTCATATGCAGCGCGATGGCGGCCTATGCGTTCGCGCGGCTCGAGTTCCGTTTCAATCACGCGCTGTTCGCGCTCGTGGTGGCCGCGATGATCGTGCCGTTGCACGCGACGCTGGTGCCGATTTACTTGCTCGTGCGAAACCTCGGGCTGTACGACACCAAGTTTGCATTGGTCGGCCCGTACGTTGCGTTGAGTTTGCCCATCTCGATCTTCATTCTCACGGAGTTCATGCGGCAAATCCCGCGCGAGCTCGACGAGGCCGCGCAGCTCGACGGCTGCGGGCCGCTGCGCATTTTTTGGAAGATCTATTTTCCGCTGTCCACGCCCGGGTTGGCCACCGTAGCCATCTACAACAGCATCGCTTTATGGAATGAGTTCATTTTTGCGTACGTGCTGACGTCGACGCCGGAGCACCGCACGCTGCCGCTCGCCGTCTGGGACTTTCAGGGGCAGTACTCGTCGAATATTCCCGCCATGTTGTCCGTCGTGACGTTGACCTCTCTGCCGCTGATTCTCGTCTATGCGTGCGGCCAGGAGCGAATCATCAAGGGGATGATGGCCGGGTCGTTGAAAGGCTGAATCGAAGGAGCTACTTATGTCGTCGCAAAACGCATCGGGCCAGCCGATTTATCGTGATCCGCAAGCGACGCTCGAGCAGCGCGTCGCCGATCTGCTGGGTCGAATGACGCTCGACGAGAAGATCGCGCAGATGCACGCGGGCTGGCTCAAACTATCGCCGGACGGGCGGCACGAATGGCGCGTCGCGGACTTCGCGCAGCGCACGACGGACATTTCCGTCGATGCGCTGCTCGAGCACGGGTTGGGTCAAATCACGCGGCCGCTGGGGACGCATACGGTCGACCCGAAGGAGGGCGTGCGTGCGCTGAACGCGTTGCAGCGCCGGATGGTCGAGGGCACGCGTCTCGGCATTCCCGTCATGTCGCACGAGGAATGCCTGGTCGGGCTCATGGTCAAGGATGCCACGCTGTTTCCGGCGCCTTTGAACTATGCGGCCACTTGGAATCCCGACCTTGTCGAGCGCGTGGGGCAAGCCATCGGCGAGCAGGCGCGCTCGATCGGTTGCCATCAAGGTCTCGCCCCGGTGCTCGACGTATCGCGCGATCCGAGGTGGGGGCGGACGGAAGAGACGCTCGGCGAAGACCCCTATCTCGTCGGCGTCATGGCCACGCGGTACGTGAAGGGCCTCCAAGGCGACCGCCGCGACGTCCTGGCGACGCTGAAGCACTTCGCCGGCCATTCCGCGAGCGAAGGCGGGCGCAATCACGCGCCTGTCCATGTGGGGCCTCGCGAATTCAACGATATCTTCTTGCTGCCGTTCGAGATGGCCGTGAAGCTTGCCGATGCGGGGGCGGTCATGCCCGCGTATCACGATGTCGACGGCGTACCGTGTCATGCCGACCGCGGTCTCTTGACCGGCGTTCTGCGAGAAAAATGGGGATTCGATGGTTTGATCGTCGCCGACTACGCGGGCGTCAAACTGCTCTACACGGACCATCGCGTGGCGCCCGATGCGGCCTCGGCCGCGGCGATGTCGTTCAACGCCGGCTTGGACATCGAACTGCCGGGTCACGAATGCACGTTCCACCTGAAAGAGGCGCTCGCGCGCGGCGAGATCGCCGAGTCGACGATCGATTCGATCGTCTCGCGCATCCTCTCCACTAAGTTCCGGCTGGGGCTGTTCGAACGCCCCTATGTCGATGAGGAAGGGGTGGCGTTACGCGGCGAGATAGCGAGTCAGTTGGCCTATCAAGTGGCCGTCGAATCCGCCGTATTGTTGTCCAACGACGGCATCCTGCCTTTGGAGACCGAGAAGCCGGGCAAACTCGGCAAGCTTGCGGTCATCGGGCCGACGGCCGACGATCCGCTTGCACTGCTTGCCGGATACAGCTTCCCTGTTCATCTCATCAACGCCGGTGAAACCGCCGGCGTGGCGATGACGACGACGCTACGCGCCATGAGAGATCGGTTCGGCGATGAGCGTATCGTCTATGCGAAAGGGTGCGACATCATCGCGGAGCGCCGCCAGGGCGCGCCGGTCTATCCGGGCGATGTAGGCGCCGACGACGCTCATGATGGGTACGAGCGGCGAACATCGTTGATCAGTCGAGACACGACGCAGATCGCCGCTGCCGTGGACGCCGCGAAGCAAGCGGCGGTGGCGCTGGTGTGCGTGGGCGATCTCGCCGGCTTGTTTCAATCGGGCACGGTCGGCGAGGGCTCCGATACGGACACGCTCGCATTGCCCGGGGTTCAGCAAGCGTTGCTCGAAGCGGTGGTCGCCACGGGCACACCGACCGTGGTCGTCGTTACCGGGGGACGGCCGTATAACCTCGGCGGCCTCGAGAGCCGCGTCTGCGCGCACGTCATGGCCTTCGCGCCCGGGGAAGGCGGCGCCCTGGCATTGGTCGACCTTCTCACCGGAGCCGAGAATTTCTCCGGTCGGCTGCCGCTATCGGCGCCGAGCAGTGCGGGCGCCGTCCCATACGTGTACAACCACAAGCTCAAGAGCGCGGGGACGCCGATTGCCTACCACTTCGGCTCGCGCTTTCCGTTCGGGTTTGGCCTGAGCTACACGCGCTTCGAATATCAGGATCTCGAATTAGACGGCGAGAAGGTGTCGATCGAGGACGGATCGGTTGCGTTGCGTTTCGTCGTCACGAATGCAGGCGAAAAATCAGGCACCGAGGTCGTTCAGGTATACGTTCGCGACTGCATGGCTTCGGTCGTGCGACCCGTGAGCGAACTGAAGTCGTTCACGCGCGTAAGCCTCGCGCCCGGGGAGCGGAGCACCGTCAGCATTCGCATTCCGGTGGACATGCTGAACTTTACCGACCATCGCGGCGAACGCATCGTAGAGCCGGGCCGGTTCGACATCATGGTAGGCGGCTCGAGCCGCGACATTCGGCTGAGCGCGACGGTCGACGTCGTCGGCCCCGGCCCGCGGATCCTGCCGCGCGATTGGCGAATGCTGAGCGAGGCGAGCGTGATACGCGGCGAGCCGACCGCGGTGAATCAGGCGCCCGAATCGACGATTGCGCGCATTTGATTCGTCAGGGAGGGTAGCGGCGAACCTAGTACTGGGACTACCACCCAACTCACTGTTTTTTATCGCTTTTTCTCCGGCCGCTGGTGTCGCGGCGGCGGTGCGCGTGGCATAATCGACCGAACCCGGGTTGCCCGTTCCCATGATTACCGCGCATACCATGTCAAAGACTCTTTACGACAAGCTGTGGGATTCGCACGTCGTCCACACCGAAGAAGACGGTACGACGCTGCTCTACATCGATCGTCAATTGCTGCACGAAGTCACGAGCCCGCAGGCATTCGAAGGCCTGAAGATGCACGAGCGCCCGCTGTGGCGCGTCAGCGCAAATTTGGCCGTGTCGGACCACAACGTGCCGACCACCGATCGCAGCCACGGCATCGCCGATCCCGTATCGAAGCTGCAGGTCGACACGCTCGACGCCAACTGCGACTCGTACGGCATCACGCAATTCAAGATGAACGACATGCGTCAAGGCATCGTTCATATCATCGGGCCTGAGCAAGGCGCCACGCTGCCCGGCATGACGATCGTCTGCGGCGATTCGCACACGTCCACGCACGGCGCGTTCGGCGCGCTCGCCCATGGCATCGGCACGTCGGAAGTCGAACACGTGCTGGCCACGCAAACGCTGCTGCAAAAGAAGAGCAAGAACATGCTCGTGAAGGTCGACGGCCCGCTGCCGCGCGGCTGCACGGCCAAGGACATCGTGCTCGCCATCATCGGCAAGATCGGCACGGCGGGCGGCACGGGCTACGCGATCGAATTCGGCGGCTCGACCATCCGCTCTCTGTCGATGGAAGGCCGAATGACCGTTTGCAACATGGCGATCGAAGCTGGCGCGCGCGCGGGCATGGTTGCCGTGGACGATACGACGATCGATTACCTGAAGGGCCGCCCGTACTCGCCGCAAGGCGTCGAGTGGGATCACGCCGTCGAATACTGGCGCACGTTCGCCTCCGATGCCGGCGCGCATTTCGACCGTGTGGTCGAACTCGATGCGAGCCAGATCGTGCCGCAGGTCACCTGGGGCACGTCGCCCGAAATGGTCACGGCCGTCGACGCTCGCGTGCCCGATCCCGAACGCGAAAAGGACCCGGTCAAGCGCGGCGCCATGGAGCGCGCGTTGCAGTACATGGCGCTCGAACCGAATACGCCGATCGAATCGATCAAGCTCGACAAGGTATTCATCGGTTCGTGCACGAACGCGCGCATCGAGGATATTCGCGCCGCGGCTTACGTCGTGAAGAAGCTGGGACGCCGCGTGGCGTCGAACATCCGGCTCGCGATGGTCGTGCCGGGTTCGGGTCTCGTCAAGGCTCAAGCGGAGCGCGAAGGGCTCGACAAAGTGTTCGTCGACGCCGGCTTCGAGTGGCGCGAGCCCGGTTGCTCGATGTGTCTCGCCATGAATGCCGACCGGCTCGACCCGGGCGAGCGTTGCGCGTCCACCTCGAATCGCAACTTCGAAGGGCGCCAAGGCGCGGGCGGACGCACCCATCTCGTGAGCCCGGCGATGGCCGCGGCTGCCGCGATCGAAGGGCATTTCGTCGATATTCGCAAGTTGGGGTGAGGTCATGAAAGCGTGGATGGTTTGGCGGCGGGCAGGGCTGGTCGCGCTCGCCGGCGCATTGCTGGGCCTCGCGGGCTGCAACACGGTCGCCGGGTTCGGTCAGGACATGAGCGATGCGGGCCACGCCCTCAAAAAGGCTGCGGAGTAAGAGAGACATGGACAAATTCATCGTGCACACGGGGCTCGTCGCGCCCCTCGATCGCGAGAACGTCGATACGGACGCGATCATCCCGAAGCAATTTTTGAAATCGATCAAGCGGACGGGCTTCGGTCCGAACCTGTTCGACGAATGGCGCTATCTCGATCACGGCGAGCCGGGCCAGGACAATTCGCGTCGCCCGCTGAACCCCGACTTCGTGCTCAATCAGCCGCGCTATCAAGGCGCATCGGTGCTGATCGCGCGCAAGAACTTCGGCTGCGGCAGCTCGCGCGAGCACGCACCCTGGGCGTTGCAGCAATACGGTTTTCGCGCGCTGATTGCGCCGAGCTTCGCCGATATCTTCTTCAACAATTGCTTCAAGAACGGCGTGCTGCCGATCGCGCTGTCCGAACAGCAGGTCGATCACCTGTTCAACGAGACGTACGCGTTCAACGGCTATCAGCTGACGATCGATCTCGAGGCGCAAGTGGTGCGGACGCCGGATGGCCGCGATTACGCGTTCGAAGTCGACGGCTTTCGCAAGTACTGTCTCTTGAACGGGTTCGACGACATCGGCCTCACGCTGAGGCACGCCGACAAAATCCGCGCGTTCGAAGCCGAGCGGATCGCAAAGCAGCCCTGGCTGGCCCATCGGATCGTCGGCTGAAAGCTTGCTTCGACGGTCGCGGCGCGCTGTGCGCCCGACCGCCGACGCTCGATGTTCGACAGCGATTCGTCAGCCATTCGACAACCCGGTTATCCGACAACTCGATAGGACTCCTAATGAAAATTGCAGTGCTCCCCGGTGACGGCATCGGTCCCGAAATCGTCAAGGAAGCGGTGAAGGTGCTCCACTCGCTCGGCGAAACGTTCGAGATGGAAGAAGCGCCCGTGGGCGGCGCGGGCTACGAGGCGAAGGGCCACCCGCTGCCCGATTCGACGCTGGCGCTGGCGAAAGAGGCCGACGCCATCCTGTTCGGCGCAGTGGGCGATTGGAAGTACGATTCGCTCGAGCGGGCGCTGCGTCCCGAACAGGCCATTCTCGGTCTGCGCAAGCATCTGCAGTTGTTCGCGAATTTCCGTCCGGCCATTTGCTACCCGCAATTGACGGGTGCCTCGTCGCTGAAGCCGGAGATCGTCTCGGGCCTCGACATCCTCATCGTGCGCGAACTGAACGGCGACGTGTATTTCGGCACGCCGCGCGGCACGCGCACGGCGCCCGACGGTCCGTTCGAAGGCGCGCGCGAGGGTTTCGACACGATGCGCTATTCGGAGCCGGAAGTGCAGCGGATCGCACACGTGGCGTTCCAAGCGGCGCAGAAGCGCGGCAAGCGGCTCACGTCGGTGGACAAGGCGAACGTGCTCGAAACGTCGCAGTTGTGGAAGGACGTGATGATCGACGTGTCGAAGCAGTACCCCGATGTCGAGCTGTCGCACATGTACGTCGATAATGCGGCCATGCAGCTGGTGAAGGCGCCCAAGTCGTTCGACGTCATCGTCACGGGCAATTTGTTCGGCGACATCTTGTCCGATCAGGCTGCGATGCTGACCGGTTCGATCGGCATGCTTCCTTCCGCGTCGCTCGATAAGAACAACAAGGGCCTGTACGAGCCGTCGCACGGCTCGGCGCCCGATATCGCCGGCAAGGGCGTCGCCAACCCGCTCGCGACGATCCTGTCCGCCGCGATGATGCTGCGCTATTCGCTGAACAAGGCGGAGCAGGCCGAGCGCATCGAAAAAGCCGTGCAAAAGGTGCTCGAAGCCGGCTACCGCACGGGCGACATCCTCACGCCGGGCTGCCGCCAGGTCGGCACCGTGGAAATGGGCGACGCGGTGCGCGCGGCGCTCTGACCGTTCAGCCGGTGTTCCGGCACCGTTTCGTGCGAGCGGTATTTTTGACATTGCTCGCACGAAACCGCTTGAAGTAGTGGGTTTTTTGCCGAATCTGGCGCGCCCGCGGGCACGCCGATGGGCTTTTTTCGTGTAGACTGTCGCGATGGCGCAACTGTCCCAAATCTCCTCGATTGCAAACCCGCACGGCGATACGGCCCGTGTGGGCGGGCTCGCCATTATCGGCACCGTCGGCATGGCCGGCGCGGTCGCCATTATTACGATTACCCCCAAAACGATCACGAAAAGCTGATCGTCCGTCGTGCCCGCTCGTCTTCCCCGCGCGGTCACGCCGGGCAAGGTTGCGGGGAAGCGTCCACTTCAAGGGTTAGTCATGAACGTAGGTCTCGTAGGTTGGCGCGGCATGGTCGGCAGTGTCCTGATGCAACGGATGCAGCAGGAGCGCGATTTCGATCTGATCGAGCCGGTGTTTTTCAGCACCAGCAACGTGGGCGGCAGCGCGCCGTCGTTCGCCAAGAACGAGACGAAGCTCAAGGATGCGAAGAGCATCGACGAGCTCAAGAAGTGCGATGTCGTCATCACCTGCCAAGGCGGCGATTACACGAACGAGGTGTTTCCGAAGCTGCGCGCCGCGGGCTGGAACGGCTACTGGATCGATGCCGCTTCGTCGCTGCGCATGGCCGACGACGCGGTGATCGTCCTCGACCCGGTCAATCTCGACGTGATCAAGGACGCACTGGTCAAGGGCACGAAGAACTTCATCGGCGGCAACTGCACGGTCAGTTTGATGCTGATGGCGCTGGGCGGCTTGTTCAGCGAGGGTCTGGTCGACTGGATGACGGCCATGACCTATCAGGCCGCGTCGGGCGCCGGTGCGCAAAACATGCGCGAACTCCTCTCGCAAATGGGCACGCTGCATGGCGCCGTCAAGGAGCAACTGGCCGATCCGGCTTCGGCCATTCTCGACATCGATCGTCGCGTGCTCGAAACGATGAACTCCGATGCGATGCCCACGCAGCATTTCGGCGTGCCGCTGGCCGGCTCGCTGATCCCCTGGATCGACAAGGATCTGGGCAACGGTATGTCGAAGGAAGAGTGGAAGGGCGGCGCCGAAGCGAACAAGATTCTCGGTAAGCCGGCCATGGGACAGCCGGGGTCGATTCCCGTCGACGGCCTGTGCGTGCGCATCGGCGCGATGCGCTGCCACTCGCAAGCGTTGACGATCAAGCTTACGAAGGATGTGCCGCTCGACGAAATCAACGGCATGCTCGCGGCGGCGAACGACTGGGTCAAGGTCGTGCCGAACGAGCGCGAAGCGTCGATGCGCGACCTGTCGCCGGCCGTCGTAACCGGCACGCTGTCGGTGCCGGTCGGCCGTCTGCGCAAGCTCGCGATGGGCGGCGAATATCTCTCGGCCTTCACCGTCGGCGATCAGCTGCTGTGGGGCGCGGCCGAGCCGCTGCGCCGTATGTTGCGCATCCTGCTCGAGAAGTAAGCCGCGGCGCGCGCAACGCGGCCTGAGCGGCCGTCTGTCCGCGCGCAGTGGTTTTGACCGGGTTCCTCACGTAAACTACGCGGTTACGACGCAGAGGGCCCATCGAAAGGCGTCGCCTTGCCGCGACGCCTTTTTCTTTGCTGCTGCGATTTTTGCTTTCTCCCCAATGCCTCTAAAGACGCGCTTGAACGCGCGTGACATCGCCATGACAACACGTTCGACGCGTCGCGCCGTACCGCTTGCAATCGCCTGCGTTTGGCTGGCGTTTGCAGGGCTTGCCGGCATATCGCCGGCCTGGGCCGCGCCGGCAGCCGCCGCCAATGCGCCGGCCGCACCGGCCGCGGCGTCCGCGGTCGAGAGCGCGACGGCGGGTTCCGCCGCGACCCAGTATTCGGTCAAACCCGGGCAGTCGCTTGCCGACATCGCCGCTTCGGTCACGCAGTCGCACGACAAGGCGGTGCTTGGGCGGGCGGCGAGGGCCATTTTCGATGCGAATCCGTCGGCCTTCATGCGCGGCGATCCGAGTTTGTTGAAACTCGGCGCGACGTTGAACATCCCCGCGCTCGATGCGACCGGGGCTAAAGCCGAACCGGCGCCCACGGCGGCCCCGGCCGCGGCCAGCGCGCCGAATCCGGCATCCGCGGGCGCGGCGGCGTCGCAGGGTGCGGCCGCGGCGTCTGCCGCGGTGAAGGCGAGCGCCGCTCAAGCGGTGAAGTCCGCATCGGGACAAGCGGTTGCAGCGTCGCCGACCGCGAGCGCAGCGACGGGCGCTTCGGCGCCGGCGAACGTGCCGGCGCCTGTCGTGGCGGGCGCATCGAACGCGGCCGCGTCGGCCGCGCCGCACCCGCAGCCCAGCGCGCCGGTAGGCGCGAGCGGCGGACACGCCTGGACCGGCGCGATTCAACCGGAGCCCGCTGCTCCGGCCAGTTCCGCGGAGCCGGCCGGTGCGTCGGCCGTTTCGGGGGCCGTGGAAGCTTCGGCGCCGGCTTCCGCACCGGGTGCAGCCGCATCCGGCGCAACGACGGCGGCTGCGGGCGTTTCGACCTCGTCGGTCGCCGCGGCGAGCGCGGCGCGCGGCGGCGCGCCGGCTTCCAGCGCGGCCGCCACAGCCGAAGCGGCGTCTCATCCGAAGGTGTCGAGTCTTCAGCAACTGCTGATGCTCAAGAATCGCGTTCTGATGGAGTTGCAGCGGCACGGGTTCGGCGCGCCGTCCGGGAATCGATCCGGTTCCGCCGCCGGCAATGCGCCCGCCGGCGGGTCCGGTTTCGCGGCAGCGCCTCCGGCGTCGGGTACCGCCGCCGCGCCGCGCCCGGGCCAGTCGCGCGCGGCGGCTGCCGCCAATCAGCGTTTCATCGGTATCGGAGGGTACGGATTCAGCGTGGCGCGGGCCGATATCCCGGCGATCGCGTCCGTCGCGGCGGCCGTCGTCGCGGCGCTGCTGGTCCTGCTCGTCGCGCTGGGCGTGAGTCGCCGTCGGCGCGGCGCGGCGGCGCTCGCGGCCGCGTCGAGCGGCGCGGCCGTGGCTTCGCCTGCCGCGCAAAGCGGCGAATCTGCGCCGCCGCTCGCCGCGGCTGCCGCGTCGGCGGACGACCCCATCGAAGCCGAATTCTTGGCGACGCTAGCCCGTACGCCGTCGAGCAAGCGCGCGCTGATGGGGCTTGCCGCGCACTACGCCGAGCGCAAGAACGTGAAAGGCTTCGACGAAATCGCGCAGCGGATCTATCGCCTCTCGGGCGGGCGCGGGCCCAACTGGGTGCACGTCGCGTCGATCGGTCGTCAACTCGATCCGGACAATCCGATGTTCGCGCTGGAAGCGGGCGAGACCGACGATGCCGTGCTGACCGGCGAGCCCGAAGCGGGCGTAATGGAAGCGCCGGCTGTCAAGGCCGCGCCGGAGCGCGAGCCTGCGGCCGCGTCCGCGGCGCCGCCCGTCGCAGATATCCCGCCGCAAGCACCGCTCGCTGCGCCGGCGGCGCCCTTGGTCGAGACGCGGCCCCCGGTCGAACCGGAAGCCGGGGTCGAAACGCCCCCGCGAGTCGAGGCGACGCAGCCCGAACTCGAGCAGCCGGAGGCAGAAGTCGGCGCTTCGGGCGAGGCAACGCCGCCCGAACTTGAGCCCACCCAAGCGAGCGACGCGCAATGGGACGAGCCGCCCGTTTCGGCGGGGCCCGAGGAGGCTGCCGCACCGAATCCGGAAGCGACGCTGCCACCGGGCGCGATCGCGGCCCTCGATGGGCTCGACATGGGCTTGCCGCCTCGCACGGAACCGCAGGCTAAGGGTGGGGCGCACCCGGTTGCGCAAGCGCACGAGCAGGAGCATGAGGAACACGAGCACGATGCGCAGTCCGAATCCGAAGCGCAGCAGGCGGCCGCGCCTCACGCGGAGCCAAGCCATGACGCCGAACAGGCTCATCATGGCGACGAAGCCGCTCACGAAGCCGGCCACCACGCCCGTGAAGAGCCGCTGCGCCCGCGGCTCTCGCCGACGGCCACGCCAGGTGTTTCGGGGCTCGGCGCGGCACCGATCGGCCCCCTCGCCTTGTCGTTCGATCTCGACTTGCCGGGCGACCGGGCCGGCGAGCGCGAAGGCGCGCCTGCTGCGTTGGCGCCGGAGCCGCAGTTCACGCCCGAGCAGCTTGCGCGCATTGCGCGCAACAAGCTCGATTTGGCGGGTGAATACATCGCGCTGGGCGATCTCGGCGGGGCGCGCACGCTGATTCACGAAGTCATCGAATCGGACGACGCCGCCACGAGCGACGAAGCGCATGCGCTGCTCGCGACACTCGCGCCGCTTTCCTGACGCCGCCCGCCATGCGCATCGCTCTAGGCATTCAATACGACGGCACGGCGTTCTGCGGCTGGCAGTCGCAGCCGCACGGCAAGACGGTTCAAGACGCGCTCGAGCGGGCGCTGGCCGATTTCGCTTGCAAACCCGTGCATACGGTCGTGGCCGGCCGCACGGACACGGGCGTCCACGGGCTCGGGCAGGTCGTCCACTTCGACACGGATCTCGATCGCCAGGATTTCTCGTGGGTGCGCGGCACGAACGCGTTTCTGCCCCCGACCGTCGCCGTGCATTGGGCCAAGCGCATGCCCGACGATTTTCACGCCCGCTTTTCGGCGTTCGAGCGGACCTATTACTACGTGCTCTACGTCAACGCCGTGCGCTCCCCGATGCAGGTGGGCCGCGCCGGCTGGATTCACACGCCGCTCGACGTCGACGCCATGCGCGCCGCGGCGCGGTGCCTCCTCGGCGAGCACGACTTTTCGGCATTTCGCTCGTCGGAATGCCAGGCCAAAACGCCCGTCAAGCACCTTTATCAAATCGACATCCGCCAAGCCGGGGATATGATTCACTTTCGCTTTCGGGCGAATGCGTTCCTGCATCATATGGTCCGCAACCTGATGGGCTGTCTCGTGGCCGTGGGCCGCGGGCGCTACCCCGCAACGTGGCTGGCCGACGTGCTGGCGAGCCGCGACCGCGGCTGCGCCGCGCCCACGTTCATGCCCGACGGCTTGTACCTGGCCCACGTGGGCTACCCCGAGGGCTTCGCGGTGCCGCCCGCGCCCTTGGGCAGCGTGCCATGGAGCGGCATTTGGAGTGAGTAATTCGATGACGAGCCCCGCCCCCGCTGCGCAAGCCGCCGGCCCCGTTTCCCGCCGCACGCGCGTCAAGCTGTGCGGTCTGTCTCGCCGGGCCGACGTCGAGCTGGCTATCGAACTCGGCGCCGACGCGATCGGCCTAGTGTTCTATCCGCCAAGCCCGCGCTCGGTGGGTGTGGCCGAGGCGATCGACCTCGCCCGGGCGTTGCCCCCGTTCGTGTCCGTCGTGGGCCTGTTCGTCAATCCGACGCCGGCATGGATCGGTGAAGTCGCGAGCAACGTGCCGCTCACCATGCTGCAGTTCCACGGCGACGAAAGCGCGGCGCAGTGCGAAGAGCTCGCCAGCCTCGCCGGCCTGCCGTGGCTGCGCGCCCTGCGGATCGGAGCGCATACGGCGCCCTCCGATTTGGTAGAATCGGCCCTTAACTATTCGACAGCCGGCGGCTTGCTCTTCGACACGCTTGTGGAAGGCTATGGCGGCGGCGGGAAGACATTCGATTGGTCACTTATTCCAGCAGAGCTCGCGCGTCGGGCCGTGTTGAGTGGTGGGTTGAACGCGCAAAACGTCGGTGACGCCATTCGACGTGTGCGCCCGTATGCGGTCGATGTCTCGAGCGGCATCGAAGTGCCGGGCGCCAGGGGCGTGAAGGATTCCGCCCGAATGGCGGCGTTCGTGCGCGCGGTGCGCGAGGCGGACGCCGGGTGACAAAGGCAAGGCGGCGCGACCATAGGGATACGCGCCTCGCCGCCGCTGCGAAGAGTGACAACCATGTACAACCTTCCTGATCAACGGGGCCATTTCGGCCCGTACGGCGGCACGTTCGTCGCCGAAACGCTCGTGCATGCTCTCGACGAGCTGCGCATTGCTTACGAGAAGTACAGCAACGATCCCGATTTCATGGCCGAGTACCAGCGCGAGCTGAAGTACTTCGTCGGCCGTCCGTCGCCCGTGTATCACGCTCGGCGCTGGAGCGAGCTGCTCGGCGGGGCCCAGGTGTTCCTCAAGCGCGAGGATTTGAATCACACGGGCGCGCACAAGGT
>NZ_JBQCHR010000091.1:0-8712 GCF_051954495.1 Trinickia sp. | reverse complement strand
GCCGGCATGCCGAGATAGTCGGCCACGAACTGCATCAGTTCGGGCGACAGCCAGCCGTGCTCTTCCTGAGCCACGGCCAAGGCCGACATCACGGCGGACTGTTTCTGATCGGCGGGATACTTCGCCACCGCGCGATCGATTTCTTTCAGGCCATCAGCTGAGATCATTTTGAGAACACGAACTCTTTCAATTCCTACCGAACGAAAACCTGCCGCCTTTGTTCGCGGCGGCAGACCCGGCGCACCCGGCAACCAGGGGCACATTCATGCCACCCTCGTTGCTGGCGCGCCGTGCGGCGCTTACCGGTCGATTTCGCCGAACACAAAGTCCTGCGTGCCGATGATGGTCACGGCGTCCGCGATCATGTGACCGCGCGCCATTTCGTCGAGCGCGGCCAAGTGCGCGTAACCCGGCGCACGGATCTTGAGGCGATACGGCTTGTTCGCGCCGTCCGACACCAAATAGATGCCGAATTCGCCCTTCGGATGCTCGACCGCCGCGTATGCCTCGCCTTCCGGCACGTGAAACCCTTCCGTGAAGAGCTTGAAGTGGTGAATCAGCTCTTCCATGTTCGACTTCATGCCTACGCGCGAGGGCGGTGCGACCTTATGGTTGTCGGTCATCACCGGGCCCGGGTTTTTGCGCAGCCACTCGATACATTGCTTGGCGATGCGTGTGGACTGACGCATTTCCTCCACGCGCACGAGGTACCGGTCGTAGCAATCGCCGTTCACGCCGACGGGGATGTCGAAATCGAGCTGATCGTACACCTCGTATGGCTGCTTCTTGCGCAAATCCCACTCCACGCCCGACCCACGCAGCATCGCACCCGTCAGACCCATCTGGAACGCGCGCTCCGGGCTCACGACGCCGATACCCACCAAGCGCTGCTTCCAGATACGGTTATCGGTGAGCAGCGTTTCGTATTCGTCGACGCAGCCGGGGAAGCGCGTGAAGAAGTCGTCGATGAAGTCGAGCAGCGAGCCTTGCCGCGCTTCGTTCATCCGTTCGAGCGCCTTTGCGTTGCGGATCTTCGACGCCTTGTATTGCGGCATCGCGTCGGGCAGGTCGCGATAAACGCCGCCCGGACGATAATACGCCGCGTGCATGCGTGCACCGGAAACCGCTTCGTAGACGTCCATCAGATCCTCGCGCTCGCGGAACGCGTAGAGGAAGACGGCCATCGCGCCGACGTCGAGCGCATGCGCGCCGATCCACATGAGGTGGTTCAGCACGCGCGTGATCTCGTCGAACAGCACGCGGATGTACTTGGCGCGCAGCGGCACGTCGATGCCGAGCAGCTTCTCGATCGCGAGGACGTAGCCGTGCTCGTTGACCATCATCGACACGTAGTCGAGACGGTCCATGTACGGCACGGATTGAATGAAGGTCTTGTTCTCGGCGAGTTTTTCCGTCGCGCGATGCAAGAGGCCGATATGCGGATCGGCGCGCTGAATCACTTCGCCGTCGAGCTCGAGCACGAGGCGCAGCACGCCGTGCGCTGCCGGGTGCTGCGGGCCGAAGTTGAGCGTGTAGTTCTTGATCTCTGCCATGGCGACCTCTGAGGGTGTCAGACCGCCGTAGCGATCCTCGCGAATCACGCGCGGCGTGCTTTCGCGCGGCTCGATCGTCACCGGCTGGTAGACGACGCGCTTTTCTTCCGGGTCGTAACGCATTTCGACGTAGCCCGACACCGGGAAGTCTTTGCGGAACGGGTGGCCGATGAAGCCGTAGTCGGTCAGGATACGACGCAGGTCGGGGTGACCGTCGAAGACGATGCCGTACAGGTCGAACGCTTCGCGTTCGTACCAGTTGGCCGAATTCCAGATCTCGACGATGGACGGCAGAATCGGCATGTCGTCATCCGGTGCGAACACGCGTACGCGCACGCGCCAGTTGTTCGACACCGACAACAGATGCGAAACGGCGGCGAAACGCGGGCCTTCATAGGCGCCGTCGCCATAGGTTTGGTAGTCGACGCCGCACAGGTCGATCAACTGCTCGAAGCCGAGCGTGCGATCGTCGCGCAGGCGCTTGGCGACATCGAGGTAGTCACCGGCCTTCACGACGATCGTCAGCTCGCCGACCGATTCGGTGATGCTCGTCAGACGGCCGCCAAAGGCCGCCTCGAGGTTCGCTTTGAGGGTCTCGAGTTTGCTTGCCATATTGTGGGAAAGCTTGCGCTTATTGACGGGCGATGGTGTTGGTGCGGCGGATCTTCGCCTGCAGCTGGATCACGCCGTAGACCAGCGCTTCCGCCGTCGGCGGGCAGCCGGGCACGTAGACGTCCACGGGCACGATACGATCGCAACCGCGCACGACGGAATACGAGTAGTGGTAGTAGCCGCCGCCGTTCGCGCACGACCCCATCGAGATCACCCAGCGCGGCTCGGCCATCTGGTCGTAGACCTTGCGCAGCGCGGGCGCCATTTTATTGCAGAGCGTACCGGCCACGATCATGACGTCGGACTGACGCGGACTCGGACGGAACACGACCCCGAACCGGTCGAGATCGTAGCGGGCCGCGCCCGCATGCATCATCTCGACCGCGCAGCAGGCGAGCCCGAACGTCATCGGCCACAGGGAACCCGTGCGCGTCCAGTTGATCAGCTTGTCAGCCGTGGTGGTGACAAACCCTTCCTTCAAGACCCCTTCGATACTCATTTGCTTTGCACTCCAGACGGGACGGCGAGCTTCGCACCGACCGCGAGAAACCGGCGATTAACCCCTCACTCCCAATCGAGCCCGCCCTTGCGCCAGATGTAGGCGAAACCGAGCAGCAGTTCGAGCAGGAAAATCATCATCGCCATGAAGCCGAGCCAGCCGATATCACGCAGGGCGACACCCCACGGAAACAGGAACGCGGTCTCGAGATCGAAAATGATGAACAGAATGGCGACGAGGTAGTAGCGCACGTCGAACTTCATACGCGCGTCTTCGAATGCCTCGAAGCCGCACTCGTACGGCGAATTCTTTGAATTGTCGGGGCGGCTGGGGGCGAGGATCTTGCCGATGCTGACAAGTGCAATACCTAAACCGGTGCCCACAAGAAGGAAGAGCAATACGGGGAAGTAGGCTGCGAGGTTCAAGACTATCCTCTTTCGGTTGGTTCTGAGTACCGTAGGGATCGGTCCCATCCCTACAGAAAATCACTTCGGCCCACCATTGTCTTCGCGAAAGATACACTGCATGGAAGACGTAAGCATGACTGCAGAAGCGACAATGCCAGCCGAAGCGAAGCAAGCGGCTGGCATTGGATAACTTTGGTGCCGACGGCGAGACTCGAACTCGCACAGCTTTCGCCACTACCCCCTCAAGATAGCGTGTCTACCAATTTCACCACGTCGGCACTGTATGCAACCCGGGACACAACTTGTTGGAACCCGCGAATCGCTTCAAGACTTAAATTCTAACGTGCTTCCTAGAATTGTTCAACGCACAAATGCCACTTTATGCGAAATTTATTATTTCGGCACCGCGCTGCTCGAGGGCGCCGCCACTGCCGCGGGCAGGGACGCAGCCGGAGCCGAGGCAGCCGTGCTCGGCGCGACTTGAGCCGGCGCCGAACCGAGCACACCCGCGGACGGCTTGGACTTGTACGAACCGAGATAGGTCAGCGTGAGCGTCGTCGCGAAGAAAATCGCGGCGAGAATCGCTGTGGTGCGCGACAGGAAATTGGCCGAACCGGTGGCGCCGAACAGGCTGCCCGACGCCCCGCTACCGAATGCGGCGCCCATGTCGGCGCCCTTGCCATGCTGCAAGAGCACAAGGCCGATGACGCCCAGCGCCGACAACAACTGCACGACGATGATCAACGTTTTCAAAAACAGCATCTGACTCACCTGATTTGAGGTTTGAGCATCCGGCTCGATAGGCGCCGAACACCGCTTCGCACTTGCGCCCGACGTTCAGCGAGCTTCGCTCGCCGCTTTCGCCGCCGCGCAAATCGCGAGGAAATCTTCACTCTTGAGCGACGCGCCGCCGATGAGGCCGCCGTCGATATCGGGCTGACCGAACAGCGTCAGCGCGTTCTCGGGCTTCACGCTGCCGCCGTAGAGCAACGCGACGCCCGCGAGTGAGGCATCTTTTTTGGCAAGACGCGCACGCAAAAACGCATGCACCTCTTGCGCCTGTTCGGCCGTCGCGCTTTTGCCCGTACCGATCGCCCAGACGGGCTCGTATGCGACCACGATGCGCGCCGCTTCCTCGACCGACAGCAGACTCAGGACCGCATCGAGCTGCGCCCCGACGACAGCTTCAGTCGTACCGGCTTCGCGCTCGGCCAGCGTTTCGCCGATACAAACGATCGGCGTGAGGCCGGCCTCGAGCGCGCGGCGCGCCTTCGACGCAACGAGTTCCGAGCTTTCCGCATGATACGCGCGGCGCTCGGAGTGACCGACGATCGCGAGCGTGGCGCCGAACTCCGCCGCCATCTCGGCCGCCACTTCGCCCGTGTAGGCGCCGTGCGTGTAGGTCGAGATGTCTTGGACGCCCCATGCAACGGGGTTGCCCGCAAGCTGCGACTGCACTTGTGCGAGATAGGGCGTAGGCACGCACACGCCGACGCGGATCGCTTCCGCGACCGCACCCGCGCCTTGTGCGACGGACTGCAGCAGCGCCGCGTTTTCCGCGAGCCGCCCATGCATCTTCCAATTGCCGACTACCCACTTCACCCGCTGTTTCGACATGTCTCGCCCGTGTTTGATGTCCTGCCGACGGCCCGGCCCTTGCAAACCCTTTCAGGCTGCTTGCAGACAACCTGCAGGCGCGCAAAAGGACCTGACGCGCGACGGCGCACGCAAAACGCTCAATTTTACTGTGCTTGGCGGGAGCCGGTCAAACCGCGCGCGAAGCGGGGGTGGGGACCAATGCCGCGGGCGATGGAACGGTGTCGGCACGGGCGTCGTGCCGAACGCGCGAGACGGCCGCCCCGTGCGGGCGGCCGGCCATGTTGGCGAACGCTCACTTCGCGCGAGGCGACTCGAGCGGCGGCGTGCCTTCATGAAACAGCGTCGACAGCTGCGAACGCAGTTCGGGCGAGTCGACGTGGTGATGGACGCTGACGGCGTGCTGCACCGCCGCCTCGATCAGTTCCTTGTCGCTGTCCGCGGACAGGGCGACGCTACAGTTCATTTCACTGGGAAACTCTCGGCAATCGATGTATTTGCGGGCCATGATGTTGCTCCTCGATCGAATAGAGATCGCCCCCCGCTCGAGTGAGCCGCCTCAGACAGCCGACGGCTTGATGTTTTGATTGTGCCGGAACACGTTGCCCGGGTCGTACCGGGTCTTCGCCGCGACGAGCCGCGCGTAATTGGGTCCATACGCCGCATTCACACGTGCGCCTTCTTCCTGCGTAAGAAAGTTCACATAGACGCTTCCGAGCGCAAACGGCGCCGACGCCTCGAAATAGTTGCGCGCCCATTCGATGCATCGCGCATCTTCGCTCGGGTCGTCCCATCGTGCATGGACGTTCATGACGTACTTCGCGTCGCGGCTGCTATAAGCGGTGGCCTCCGGGGACACGCGGCACGTCGCGCCGCCCACTTGGCCGAAGAAGATCTCGCATTGAGGCGAAGGCAAACGCGCCATCGCATCTAGGGCCGCGTCGATCAACCCCTGCGGCAAATCGGTGAAATTATGCGATTTCCAGTAATTGCGCGAGCCGGGCGCCAGCAAAGGATCGAACGCTTTCTGCCACGCCGCGTACGGCATCGGCCCCAGGTGCTCGCCGCACGGCGTGCCGAAGCTTCGCACGATCTCGGTTGCGCGAGCGCCCTCTTCGACCGGGCCCGCATAGCACAGTGCAAATACGATCACGGGTTTGCCGTGCACATCGGCCGGGAGGAACGGCAGCGGCGGCGCAAGCCGCATGACGGTCCAGACCGATAAGTCGTCGGGCATCGCATCGGTAGCCGCGCCGTATTTGCGCAACGCATCGCCGGCCTGCTCGATCGGCACAACGAACAGCCCGCCGTAGACGTCGGGGCCGACACGATGCAGCCCGAACTCGAACATCGTCACGACGCCGAAATTGCCGCCTCCTCCGCGAATCGCCCAGAACAGATCGTCCGCGTGGGCAGCGTCCGCATGCACGAGTTCGCCGTCGGCAGTCACGACGTCCACCGAAAGCAAATTGTCGACTGACATCCCGTACTTGCGGCTGAGCCAGCCGAATCCGCCGCCTAGGGTCAATCCCGCCACGCCCGTCGTCGAATTGATGCCAAGCGGCGTCGCAAGGCCGAACGCCTGCGCTTCGTGATCGAACTCTCCAAGCGTCACGCCCGGCTCGACATACGCCCGGCGGGCAAGCGGATCGATGCGCACCGACTTCATGGCCGACAGATCGATGACGAGCCCGCCGTCGCAAACGGCGCTGCCCGCGATATTGTGGCCGCCGCCACGCACGGCCAGAAGCAGGTCGTTCTCGCGTGCGAAGCGTACGGCGCGGCGAACATCGGCCACTCCGGCGCAGCGCACGATCGCCGCGGGATGCCGATCGACCGTCGCATTCCAAATGTGTCGCGCCTCATCGTAGCCAGCGTCGCCTTCCTGCAACACGTGGCCGCGTATCGCCCCTTTGAATTCCTCGACCGCGTCTTTCTTCAAGTCGATCACGGCTGCCTCCCGCACGGTTGGAAACGCGTCGATCGTCACGCGGCGATCGAACGATCGCTCATATCATTGAAAGCACAATGAAAGAACGCACCGATAGCAGTATGGGTGCGTCCGTGGCGCGGGCCAAAGGGCGATATTGAAATGAAGGGGTGCGCCGATCATATGCGCTGCGCACGGAACGATGGCACCGTTCGTGCGTGGCTAAGAAGACGAACCGGACAAGCCGCGTGAAATCAACGGCTTGGATGGTCGGATGGATGCGCGGGGCGCGGCGCTACTGCCCCTCTGAAGTCCAATCGAGGATGATCTTGCCCACATGTTCGCCGCTTTCCATCAAGGCATGGGCTTCGCTGGCGCGGCCCGCGGGCAGCACGCGGTACACGATCGGCTTGATTCGCCCCTCCTCGATCAAGGGCCACACGCGCGCTTTCAACTGCGCGGCGATTTTCGCCTTGAACTCGATCGAACGAGGCCGCAGCGTCGAACCGGTCACCGTCAGACGCCGACGCAGCACTTCGCTGAGATTGACCTCGGCCTTCGCTCCGCCCAGCAACGCAATGATGACGAGCCTGCCGCCGTCGGCCAGCGCCGACAGTTCACGCGGCACGTAACCGCCCGCCACCATGTCGAGAATGACGTCGACGCCGCGATCGTTCGTCAGCGACTTCACGACTTCCACGAAATCCTCGGATTTGTAGTTGATCGCTCGCTCCGCGCCGAGCGCTTCGCACGCCTTGCATTTCTCGGCCGTGCCGGCGGTCGCGAACACACGGAACCCGAGCGCGTGCGCGATCTGGATGGCCGCCACCCCGATGCCGCTGGAGCCGCCTTGAACGAGCAGCGTTTCGTTCGCCCCGCCTTCGCCCAAGCCCAACTGCGCACGGTCGAACACGTTGCTCCATACCGTGAAAAACGTCTCGGGCAGCGATGCCGCTTCGATGTCGGTCAATGATCCAGGCACCGGCAAGCACTGTTGAAGCGGCACGACCGCATATTGCGCATAGCCGCCGCCGGCCAACAGCGCGCATACGCGATCGCCGATCTTCAGGCCGAACGGATTGTGCTTCTCGTCCAGGCTGCCGCCAACGATCTCGCCGGCGATTTCGAGCCCGGGCAGATCGGACACCCCTGGAGGCGGCGCATAGGCGCCCTTGCGCTGAAACACGTCCGGACGATTGACGCCCGACGCCGACACCTTGACCAACACTTCGCCGTTGCCCGGCACGGGCTTCGGACGCTCGCCAAGCACAAGTACGTCGGGCCCGCCGAACTCCGTAATCTCGATCGCTTTCACATCACCTCCGAGGCAGTCGCACTGGGAAACGGCACCATTCTGATGAAAAAACGGCCGGCGCGCTTGAAAAGCGGCCGGCCGTCGTGGGAGCAAGCTCCACAGGCTATCAGGCGTTACTGCGGAGTCGAATCGCCTTGCGGAGCGGGCGCGCCGCCTTCGTTCAGCAGCGCCTTCGCCGACAGACGCACACGGCCCTTTTCATCCGTTTGGATGACCTTGACCTTCACGTGCTGACCTTCGGTGAGGTAGTCCTTGATGTCCTTGATGCGCTCGTTCGCAATCTCGGAGATGTGAAGCAGACCGTCCTTGCCGGGCAAAATGTTCACGATCGCGCCGAACTCGAGCAGCTTGAGCACGGCGCCTTCGTAGACTTGCCCCACTTCGACTTCGGCCGTGATCGCTTCGATGCGGCGCTTGGCTTCCGCCATGCCCTCGCTGCTCGTGCTGGCGATCGTCACGACGCCGTCGTCGGAGATGTCGATCGTCGTGCCCGTTTCTTCCGTCAGCGCACGGATGACCGAACCGCCCTTGCCGATCACGTCGCGGATCTTTTCCGGATTGATCTTGACGGTGATCATGCGCGGCGCGAAGGCCGAGAGCTCCGTGCTCGCGCCGGAGACGGCATCCTTCATCTTGCCGAGGATGTGCATGCGGCCTTCCTTCGCCTGAGCCAGCGCGACCTGCATGATTTCCTTCGTGATCCCTTGAATCTTGATGTCCATCTGCAGCGCGGTCACGCCATCCGCCGTGCCGGCCACCTTGAAGTCCATGTCGCCGAGGTGATCTTCGTCGCCGAGGAT
>NZ_JBQCHR010000090.1:0-84396 GCF_051954495.1 Trinickia sp. | reverse complement strand
AGCACGTCGGGGTCATTGAGCAATGCCGGCGTAGTGGAGTCAGGCACTGACTTGGCGATAAACGCCGCGAAGTCGATCGACCTTGGTGCGAACACGACGTCGGCGCTGGGCAATATGTCAGCGAGCGCTGGACAGGACATCGTTGCCAACGGGACCGTCGTTGCGCAGGGCACCGGGACGTTGACTGCAAGCGGGACGATTTCCGGTGCGGCGGCCTTGGCGTTCGGGCTGGATGCGAGCGTGACCTCTCTCGGCGATACCGATCTCACGGGATCGCTTCGGGGCGCAACGATCCGGACGAGCGCGGGCGGCAGCAGCACGTTGCACGACGTGCAGGCCGGCTCGACGATCGCATTGGTCGCTGCGGGCAATCTCAATCTGACGGGGGCGCTTGCAGGCGGCGCGACGACAGCGCTGACGGCCGGTAACGACCTGAACGTAAGCGGTTCGCTGCAGTCGTCCAGCGATGCGACGCTTACCGCTATTGGCGGCACGATCGGCTTGACTGGGTCGCTGAACAGCAATGGCAACTTGTCGGCGCTGGCAGGAGGCGATGTCAATTTTGGTGGCGCAACGACGGTCGCGCTCGACACCACGTTGCAAGGCGGGCGCGATGTCAACGTGACGGGGTCGTTGAACGGGCTCGGTAATGGCACGATCGTCTCGGGCCGGAACATCGGTGGGGCGGGAACGGTTGGCTTCGGCCAGGCTGCGACGCTCAACGCAGGCGCGGATATCGTGCAGGGCGGGCTGATTCAAGGTCAGACCGTCGTCGCTAGCGCCGCCGGAAACGCGACGGTCAACAACGTCGAATCGGCTTCGAACGTCAGCCTGAGCGCGGGTACCTCGATCATCGGCAATTTGACGGTGAACGGTGTGGTCGGTGCGGCCGGCTCGGTGACGGCCACGGCAACGGGCGGAATGAGCGTCGGCAGCGCGGGTAAGGTTGCAGCCGGGACAACGGCCGCTTTGGGAGCGTGGGGCGACATTGGCGTGGCCGGGGCGATCGAATCGAACGGCAACATGTCGATCACGTCGCAGTTCGGCAGCGTTAATGCGACCGGCGGGGTTAATAGCGGGGGAACGCTCGGGGTCGCGGCAGGGCTTGATATCGTGCTTGGGACGAGTACGAGCGCAATTGGAGACGCGACGCTGAACGCCGGACGTGACGCGCTGCTCAACGGCACGTTCGTCGGCCAAGGAAACGGATATGTCACCGCGGGGCGCGACATCGCTGGGCCAGGCACTCAGGCCTTCGCAGGCGCAGCTATTCTGGCCGCGCAGCGAGACGTGTCGCTTTCTGGTTCATTGCAGGGTAACAGCATCGCGGTGACGGGCGGAGATAACGCCGCGCTGAACAACGCCGTCTCGTCCACAACATTGACGCTGACCGCGAACGGGGTGCTTGGCAACGGCGATGCCTCGATTACCGGGACGACTAGCGCCACGGGTGCGGTCTCGCTCAACGGGGCTCGCGACGTTGTCGTGACTGGCGCGGTGGGGAGTAACGCGTCGTTGACCATGACCGCGCAACGCAACGTTGCAATGAGCGGGAGCGCAACAACGGTTGGCGACGTCACGGTGACGGCGGTCAATGGAAGCACGACGCTGTCCGGTACGACGACTTCGTCGGGCACGCTAAACGCATCGAGCGGACTTGATACGGAACTCGGCGGAGGCGTTGCCGTCGCGGGAAACATAACGGCGCAGGCGGGTCGTGACGTTCGATTGACGGGAGCGTTGGCAGGCCAGAGCGCGGGTTCGTTGACGGCGGGTCGTGACATAACGGGCGCTGGATCGGCGGCGTTCGCGCAAGCTGCCGTCCTGCAGACAGGGCATGACATCGCGCTGACTGGGTCGCTGCAGGGCGCCGGCGTCACTGCGACCGCCTCGAACAACGCGGGCTTCGGCAGCGTTCAAGCCGTGACCGGAAACCTGGCCGTGACGGCAGCTGGAAGCGGGGGCGCGGGAGACATCAGTTTCGGAAGCGCGGCGACCGCGTTCGGTACGGTTTCCTTGCAGGCCGCTCGTGATGTAAATGCAGCGGGGGCCGTCGCGTCTGGCGGAACGACGGACATTAACGCGGTGCGCAACATTTCGATCGGCACGGCAAACGCGACCGGCGACCTTACGATCAACGCTGGGGGAGATCTTGCGGTTGCGGGCGTCGCGATGACGAACGGCAACTTGAAGGCGACCGCAGGCAACGCGCTCTCCCTTGGAGCGGCCCTCGCGAGCGGAACGTTGGCCTTGAACGCGCTCGGAGCGAATGGAGCGGGCGACGTGAACGTCGCTACGCTGATGGGATCGGGCGGGGCGACGAACGTCTCGGCCGCGAGAGATGTGTCTGTAGGCGGCGATATATCGACGGGCGACAAGCTGACGTTGGCGGCGGGCCGCAACGTGTCGGTCACCGGCGCCATCGATGCGGGCGGCGATGCGAGCTTGACCGGAACGACAGGCAATATCGCCGTTTCGGGTACCACGTCCAGTGTCGGAACCTTGAATGTGAACGCCGGCGGTACGCTCGCGCTTGGGGGCGGCTTAGTGAACGGCAATACGACATTGACTTCGGGCGGCGCCACGACTTTGACCGGAGCGCTTTATGGGCTGGGTACCGCGAACATCAATGCAGCGGGTGCAATTGCCGGAGGAGCAAGCCTGACGTTCGGGAGCGATATCACGCTCAATGCGGGCGCGGGTATCGCCTTGGGTGCGATCGACGGCGCCGGAAAGCTACTCGCAACCGCCGGCGCGGATATGGTATTCGGCGCGACGACGGCGGTAGGAAGCATCAATGCGACATCGCACGGCGGAAGTGTGTCATTTGCCGGTGCGGTGCAAGGTGGTGGCGACGTTCAAATTCAAGCCGCGACGAACGCCACGGTATACGGTGGCATTTCGTCGATGGGGGCCGTGGGCGTCGCGGGCGGTAGCGGCACCGTGTCGGTCGCTGGCGTGTCGAGCAACGGCGATGCGACGCTGACTGCCGGCCAGACGTTGACTCTGAGCGGAACGAGCGTGGTAGCCGGGCAACTCGCGCTTTCAGGGGGCAATGTCAAGGTAAGCGGTTCGGCCAGCGGCTCGAAGGATGTCGCAATCTCCGCCGGCGGCGCTGTCGACGCGAGCCAAGCAACGCTCGTTGCGACGAAAAACCTGCAAGTCAGCGGCGCGAATGTGACGATGGGTAATGCAATCGTCGGCGGCGCGTTGAACGTGCAAGCGTCGAATCAATTGTCGCTTGTGGGAAGCGCGATTGATGTCGTTGGCCAGGCGACGCTCGCTTCGCAGAATGCATTCTCGAACGCGAGCGCCGTCCTTGCCGGCGGTAGTCTCTCCGTGTCCGCGGTGAATCTGACCAATGCCGCAAATGCGTCATTCGCGTCGACAAGCGCCACGACGATTCACGCGACCAACTTCACCAATGCCGGGCTGGTAAATGGCGCGACAACGACCGTCAACGTCGCGGGCGCATTGACGAATGTCGGTGGCTCGTTGCTGGGCCTCTCGGCGCTGACGATCAATGCTGGAACGCTGAACAATCAGAACGGCATTATTTTTGCCGGCGACCCGAGCACGCCGGATGGTCCGACGACGGGCGACCTGTCGCTAACGATAAACGGCGGCGGAAGCGCATTCAACAATGCGGGCGGGCAACTTCTCGCCCAGCGAAATCTTATGTTGAGTGCGGTCAATGCGGGGCTCGATCCGTCCCAAGGGACCGTGAGTCAGGGGGGGCAACTGTCGATCACGGCTCAGACGATCGATATCGCGGGCACATGGAGTTATGGCGGACAAAGCGTATTCATCGATGGACTCAGTGGTATCACGAACAGCGGGACAATGACGGGCACGGCGCCGCTGACTATCTCGACAGGGGGGACGTTTACCAACATCGGGCAAGTCACGGGTAATGACGTCACCTTTAATGGAACGCTTTACAACGCGGCGAATGCTGTTCTTCACGCAGGTGACGTTCTTGCGGTCAATGGCAACGCGACGAACCGTGGCACCGTGGAAGCCGGAGCGACGCTAAACGTAACGGGTGGAAATTACGACAACCAGTTGGGGACCACCCAGTCCGTGGGCGACGCGAATTTCAATCTAGGCGGTACGCTGCTCAACACGGGCGGTTCGATCTTCGCGGGACATAACGTTGCGATTACTGCCGGCGCTGTGGTGAACGACCAGACCGCGCCGAGCGGTTCAACCACGACAACTACCGCAGTGACCAATCCGAACGTGCTTTGGTCGGGTGCGGTTGGTCAGGTTGCAATCAATTATCAGGTCTACACGGGCGGAGACGCCGGCGAATTGCTTGCCGAATCAGATGCGCTTCCGGCTACCTTGGGGGGCTTGCTGTCGCCGACTGGATCGCAAACCGCGGTCACCGTCTCGCCTTTCCAAGGTGCTTGCGACGAAGACTGTGGATTGGACGCGGGCCAGCCGGTTGCCGGATCGGGCGTCGTCCATTTCAACGAATATCAGGTGACGGTGGGCCCGGATGGGCAAACGCGCAACCTTTGGTATGTGGGGGCTTCATCGGATCCGCGGGCACTGGCCACGGCGACTTTTACGCTGCCGACGATTTACGAAACCGCGACGATCCAGCAGCCCGGGAAGTCAGGCGTCATTTCGGCTGGTAATGCGATCTCGCTTACCGCGAACTCTTTGTCGAACAAGGGCGGACAAATTGCGGCGCAGGGTAACGTTTCACTAAACATCCAGTCTTTGGATAACGGCGCGGTTGCTCCAACCACTACGAGTCAGTCCACCTTCTTCGCGGATCAGGGTCAGTACTCGTCGTTTCTATCGCAACTGCAGGCGCTTGGCACGATCGCGGTGGCCGGTACCGGCAATCCGACGGGTGTCTTCGGCTGCGACTCGCAACAGTATTGCTTCGTCGGCAATGTGCTTCAGCCGACGCAGTTCGTCATTCAGCCGTCGTCGCCTGCGCCTACGGCGACAGGCAGCTTGACCTATACGACGCCTACCGGAATGGTGGCCGCGGGCAATACCCTTTCGATTAGTGGCGGCAATCTCACCAACGCCGGCTTGCTCTATGCCGGCAATGACGTTCTCGTATATGCACAGAATCTGCAAAACGTAGGCGGCAACCAGCAAAACTTTTCGACCCAAGTGGGCTGTGCAGCCGGTGTGCCGAACGACGCATGCGGAACAGGCGGATTCACCCGCGGCAGCAATCCCACGACGACGACATTCGGCTACAGCCAGACCGACGCAACCATATATGCCGGTCACGATTTGGTCATTGCGGCGGGCCAGATCAACAATACCGACGGCAACTTGCTCGCCGGGCACGACATCGTGATTGGCGGCGTTGGGTCAACCGCAACTTCGACCACGCCCGCGCAAAACCTGAACAATACGTCGGGCAACATCGTGGCGGGCAACAACATCACGTTGAACGTTTCCGGCGCGATAACGAACAACCTGCCGCCGCCTGTTACGGTGCACGAGAACTACGGGTCCAAGGAACAGTACTCCGGCTGCATGACGGCCGGTGGCTACAAAGAGAGCTACTGCGAAGGATATGTCGATCAGCAGTCGGGCAGCTCGTCGGTGATCAGTGCGGGAAACAATCTGCAAATCAACGCGGGCAGCTTGACCAACATCGGCAGTCTGATCGCCGCGGGTAACAATGCGACGATCAATGTCGCGGGCCCCGTGGTCAACGAGGCGCAGACGCTGAATGCTTATTGGCACTCGCACTGGGTGCAGGAAACCGGCATGTTCAGCAGGGACAAGCGCCACGATATTTGGGCGTGCGGATCAGCCGCCGAGTGCACGGCCTTGTATGGCAGTGCCTATACGAACACGGGTGGCCCGATCGACCCGCCGCAGCCGGTGGGCAACATTGCCGCGACGATTCAGGCGCCGAATTTGTCGATTTCATCGAACGGCCAGATTCAGAACGTCGGGAACGTGCTCGGAACGTACGTCTCGTTGACGGGGCAACGCCTCATCAACGGCATCACCACGGCCAATACGTATACGCCGACCGTGAAGAAGCCGTCACAGGTGATTTCGTTGAGCCCGGTGGACCTTCCGGGGTTGAACTTGTCGATGCCGCGTGCGGTGGGAACAGGTTCATTGCCGGTGGCGGTTGCGGGCAGGGCCTCGTACGTCGACACCTCGATCGGCAACTCGGCGATGGCCTTGGTGAGCCCGCAAGATTTGCTGGGCAATTTGCCCGCGAATTTGCAGCCGAGTTCGACGCTGTTCTACTACAACCCGCAGGAAGAAGACCTGCTGTTGCAACAGGCGGCGCTGCAGCAAACTGGGAAGGCGAGCTTTGTCGACGGCTTGGCATACGACAGCAAGAACAATGTCTCCGTCACGGATCAGGAGAAGGCGTACCTGTATCAGAACGCCATCGACTATGCCAAGACACATGATCTCCAGCTTGGCGAGGCACTGACGCAGCAGCAAATCAATGATCTGGACAAGCCGATGCTCTGGTATGTCGAGCAGACGGTGCCCGATCCGAGTTGTAAAGCGGCCGGTGCGGCGACATGTCCGACGATCACCGCGCTGATGCCGCAGGTCTATCTACCGACCGACACAAGTGCCATGTCGGCGGGCGGGAATATCGAAGGCCAGAACGTCACGCTGAATTTTGACAAGGACGGCAACGGCAGCGTACTGAACACGGGCAGCATCACGGCAACGGACACGTTGACCGTGAATACGAACACGCTCACGAACCAGGCGAATCAGGTCGACATCGGCCAGGTTTGGTCGAAGGTCAAGGGCGGCTACGTCGATACCACGGGCACCGTGGTACAGCCGGGCGGCTTCATGAGCGCGGCCAATATGGATCTCAACGTGCAGACGTTGAATCAGGTTGGCGGTGCGCTTCAGAAATTGAGCGCCGACGGCACCATCGATCAGAACGGCACGCAGCAAATGTTGTCCGCGCTTCAGCAGCAGTTGGGGGGCGATTTTACGCAGACGACGCTGAGCGACCATCTTCATACGGACTTCGTAAAGGAGGGTGGCGGGCTGCCGATGTTCGTGGTGGCGGCTTTGGCGATCGCGGCATCGATCATTACGGCGGGTGCGGCGGCGGCTGCGTTCGGCGTCGTGATGACGCAGCTCTCGGTCGGGTCGGTGCTGATCGGGGCGCTGGGTGGCATGGTTGGCAGTGCGGTGAGCCAGATCGCCTCGGGCCAGGGGCTCGATTTCGGCCAGCTATTAGAAGCGGGAGCGATCGGGGCATTGAGCGCTGGCGCGATGTCGGCCCTGCATGTTGCCGATTTGTCGAGCTTGAAGACGCTCGGCAATGAAATGGCGAATTTCTCAGTGAACGTGGGTGATCTGGGTAAGGCGCTCGAAACCATCGGTGAAAGAGGACTCGTTACCGCAACCGTGGACACGGCGATTGAGGGCGGAAGCTTCGGTCATGCCCTTGAGAACAGTGTAATTGCTGACTTCGGCGCGGTTGGCGCCGGAGCGATTGGCGTCGCGTCGACCGATAAGGGCTCAATACTCGCTGAAGGGAGTCCGGGGTATGTGTTGGCGCACGCGGGGCTCGGATGCGCGTTGTCAGCTGCAGAGGGCAGTGGATGCGTCGGAGGGGCCATTGGCGGGGCGGCTGGGGCGTTCCTGAACACGACCCTCGATGCGAATGGAAACATTCCGGCGCCGCTCGATGTTGCGATGACCACGATGGTGGGCGGGCTGCTTGCCGGAGTCGCGGGCGCCAACGCGCAGGGCGCGGCCACGGCGGCTGAAAACGAGACACTGAATAACTGGCTGAGTCATGTGCGACCGAAGCCCATGTCGCTTTCGCAGGCGGAGCAGTACCAGCAGGCGGTGGCCACCGGGGACACGAGCACCCAGGACAAGTTGGCTGCGTTGTCGCTCCAGAATGACCAGAATCTGGCCCAGGCATGTGCAGGGGGGCCGAGTGCTGGATGCCAAGCGCAGATTCAGGCGGCACAAGCGGGCGGGAATCTGGTTTACACGACCTCCCTTGGCAATGGGCTGAATTACACGTACGCGAATCCGTTGTCGTATACGACTGGGCCGGAAAACTTTCCATTCTCGTATGCGAGCGGACCCCAGATTACGGCTCTGCCGGCCGGACCGTCGATCGGTGCGGCAACGCTGGACACGATGCTAGGCAGTCCGTTGGCGGGGGCGTTTGGAGGGCTGGTGTATGCGACGGGCGGATCGAATGCAAACGCTTACCCGGTAACGCAAGTGGGTGCCGCGACGGACGGCATCATGGCGGGGCTTGCGGGGTTCAAGATGCCGGAGGCGCCCACGCTTATTGGCGCAGATGGCGTGCCGAGTAGTCTTAGTGGTCTAGCGAACCCAGGTTCGATTCGCTTTACGCAAGACAGCATCAGCTCAACGTTTAGGGATGGGACATCGCTACAAGACACCATTAACGCGTTGCAGTCCGGTGCGACGCCACCATCTGCCTTGCCGCCGATACGCGTATTTGAGCAAGATGGGCTTCTCTACACGCTCGACAACCGTCGACTATTTGCGGCGTACCAAGCCGGAACACAAGTGAACATTACGCCTGCAACGTCTCAGGAAGTGTTGGATCAATGGTGGAAGCTCACAACCCCCAATGAAGGGTGCATTATTTGCGTCAAAGGCGCGCCCAAACAGTAGGAGGAATATATGAAATTGACGGATCAGGTGAGGAACATCGCATCGAAAGAAGACTTGGCGGATTTCGTTGGAGCGCTATTGCAAGACCTAGAGCAGAATCGGGGCGAATGGGAAAACCCAACCCTTGATCGGTTTCTTCTCGCCATGGAAAGTTGGATAAGAGCGATGGACAACTTTTACCGGAACACTGGTCAAGACATCCCAGTCACGCCGAGTTGGCGCACGTTGGGCGACATTCTTTACGCCGCAAAGATGTACGAATAAGCCGCTATCGCAGATGTGAGCCCGGTCTTGGCCGAGCTCACCGCTTACAAAGTCACTTACGCATGCGTGATGACGAGCTTGCCGAGTTGGACTTCGATCTTGAGTCGTTGGTAAGGCATGAAGCCGGCTTGCTCGAGCCATCGGCCGGAGAGCTTGAACCAAGGCACGAGAGGCGGTGCGGGCCTTCGGCGAGGCGAGTAGGGTCGCCAGCGGGGCGATTGCTGAATCGTGACGCTGCGCGAGGGGTGAGCGTCGTCAAATGCTTTAAGATTGGCGTCAGCCATATCGACTCCGGTGCGAGTTGATGGTGGTCAGCGGGTCGTATGGGTTGCAGCCCATGCGGCCCGCGCTGCGTTTACGGCGATGGAAGGGGTAGCTGTTCTCCTGTTAGCGGTGCTGTTAAGTCTTTGATTGTATTTAAAATCAGTAGTCCTAACCATTGGTCGATTGGCATAGGACACTCAGTAATGTCCAGCGTCCCTGCGGTCCGAAATCGTACGAGGGCCGGGGGTAAATCGCGTGCCGGCTTCGCCGTCCCACGATTAAACATAACGCGCGGATATTATCGGCGGCCGAAGGGCTGCCCAGTGGTTCACGAACGGTTGCCACGGGCAGCCCTTCGGCCGCCGATAATATGCGTTATGTCTGGCGCCCCCGGCCCGAGTTACGCGCGCTGTGCGCGCATGAGTATTCCAGGGCCGCAGGTGCGGCCTATGATGAGGAGTACGAAACAATCATAGCCAGGCGCTGGCGCGCAAGGATAATGAGCCCCGCCCTCCCGGCTGTCTGCTGCGCGCGGGCTACGGCCGCTGAGCGGCCTACGCTGCGTGCTCGCAGCCTGCCTCCCGTCCGCCCCCAAGGGGCTCCCTATTTAGCCGTTGCTGCGCAACGGAAATCAACACCACGAAATCCCGCGGTTCGGCATGCGGTGCAAGCCGCCGAGTCGTCTTGCACCGCAGAGCCCGAGCGTGGCGAACCGATCGCCGTCAAGGCCAAGCCCTGCGGGCGCGCGATGCGCGGCCTTGACGGGGTTGATGCCGGACGTTCTGCGTAGGTGGGTGGGACTCACGCTGCTGGCCTGCCGAGTGTAACGCCGTGCTCGGCGCATCAAGGGTCCGCTTCGCCGGGCTGCGCCCGCCCTTGACGCGCCTGCGCGCGGCGTTTGCTGGGTGAGGCCAACAGCGCGAGTGTCGCGCCGGGCGAACAGGAGTTGCGAGATGGAAATCACGCTGAAGGTGGACAAGGTGTTCAACGAGATGTGCGAGAACGCGGGCACGCGGCCGGAGGTGGTGCTCAAGTGCTTCATGTGGGACGTGATGATTGCCGGCGAGGGTCAGCGCCCGGAAGCGGGGCGTAGCGTGATGGAGCAGTTGCGGGAATATGCCTGGGGCTACTTCATGCGGCTGAACTTCCCTGAGCGGTACAAGCCGTAAGCGGCAAGAGAGCCGGGCCGAGGTGTGCCTAGGCCCGGTTCCGCCCGGTTTGCCGTCGGCCTGCGGCCGCCGTCAAACCGGGCGGGAGAGGAAGGGGTTTAAGAGAAGAATAAAAGCGCCCCCAACCCCAAGCGTGAGCGGGGGTGATGAGTGAGCCGAGGGGGAAGCGGTTTAGCGCTGCGCTTGAGCGAGCACCGAGTCGAGCACCTGAGCGACGAATTGCTGCTTGGCCTTGGGCAGTTGCGCGATGGACTCGATCTGCTTCTGCCACTTGGGCGCGGGGCCGCGTTTGCGCGGTGAGCTGTCGGACGCGCCGAACAGGTCTTCGAGCGAAACGGACAAGGCACGAGCGACAACCGGCAACGCCGAGACCTGAATGCGTCGGCGTCCAACTTCGTAGGACTGATAGGTCTGCTGCGAGACGCCGAGCGTTGCGGCCATTTGCACTTGGGTGATGCCGCGCGCCTTGCGGAACTGAGTCATGCGTTCGCCCAGGGCGACAAAAAAGGCGCGGTCGTTGTCGGTGATCGGTAGGGCTGGCATGGCTTGAGGTGGTGCTTCGAGCATGTGGACAGCCATCAAGATACCCCCGGTTTTACATGATGAGGTTGAGTATACTTCATGATGAAGTATACTGCGGTCGAGTTATTTTTATGAAAACCCCCTTGACAGGTTTTTAGCGGAGGTCGGAAAAACGATGCCGATGGCGATCGCGAAGGAAGAGCTCGAGCGGCTCAAGAGCGAGGTGTCGCTCAAGCGCCTGATCGAAGGCCAGGGGCACGACTTGGCGCGCCGGGGCAAGGATTGGGTGATGCGCTGCCCGTTCCATGACGACGTGTCGCCGAGCCTGGTGGTGACGGAATCGAAGAACCTGTACCACTGCTTCGGGTGTGGCGCGGCCGGCTCGGTGCTCGATTGGGTGATGAAGACGCAAGGGGTGTCGTTGCCGCACGCGGTGCAGTTGCTCAAGCAAGATGCGCCGCTTGATGGCATGCGGGTGGGTTTGGTGAAGACGCAGGCGCAGCCGCTGCCGTCGGTGGTCGAGCCGCAGGCCGACGATCAGGTGCTGCTTGCGCGGGTGGTGGGCTACTACCATGCGACGCTCAAGGAGAGCCCGCAAGGCCAGGCGTATCTGACGGAGCGAGGCTTGATGCATCCGGAGTTGATCGATCGATTCAAGCTCGGGCATGCGAATTCGACACTGGCCTACCAGCTCCCGAAAAAATACACCGTTGCGGGCAAGGCGGTGCGCGAGCAGTTGCAGCGAGTGGGAGTGACGCGTTCGACGGGCTTCGAGCACTTGGGCGGATGCATCGTCGTGCCGATCATCGGCGAGGACGAAGACGACCGCGGCCGAGTGTGGCAACTGTACGGGCGGCGCACGGCGGACGCGAAGCTGGGACGCAACGATGTGAGGCACTTGTACCTTGGGGCGCCGCTGCGCGGGGTGTGGAATGCCTCGGCGCTCGTGGCGCACAAGGAAGTCATCGTGTGCGAGGCGCTGATCGACGCGATGACGTTCTGGTGTGCGGGCTATCGCAACGTGATCGCGGCGTATGGCGTCAATGGGTTCACCGAGGATCATTGGGCCGCGCTTAAGCGCCACGGCACGCGTCGGGTGCTGATCGCGTATGACCGAGACGACGCCGGCAACGCCGCGGCTGAGAAGCTTGCGACGCAGTTGCTTGAGGCGGATGTCGAGTGCTTCCGTGTGCTGTTCCCGAAGGGGATGGATGCGAACGATTACGCCCGCAAGGTGCTGCCTGCGCCCAAGAGCCTAGGCGTGTTGCTGCAGCAATCCGAATGGTTGGGCAAGGGGAAGCGGCCGGGCGTGGCCATGCAGGTGCCTCACACGCCTGAGTTGGCGACTAAAGAAGAAGTGGTGTTGAGCGTGCCGATGCTGTCGGCATCGCCGGCGCTGGCCACGCCCGAGGTTGAGCCGACGCCGGAACCGAGCCCGACCGTTCCTTCTTTAGCCGCTACAACCGAGCCTGATGAACCTCTATCGCCCGTGCCGGCGACGACGCTGGCGCAGCCGATCGATGAGCCGACGGCAACCGAGGGCGCCGCCGGCGAGTTGCTGCTGAGCTTCGGCGATCGGCATTGGCGTGTGCGCGGTTGGCAAAAGAACCTCGGCCCGGACCAGATGCGCGTGAATGTGCAGGTGAGAAGCGAGGCGGGGTATCACGTCGATACGCTGGACGTGTATAGCGCGAAGCAGCGGGCCGCGTTCATCAAGATGGCCGCTGCCGAGCTCGGCACGCAAGACGATACGGTCAAGCGCGATCTCGGGCGGGTGCTGCTGAAACTCGAGACGTTGCAAGACGAAGCGATCACGGCCGCGCTCGCACCGAAGGATGCGGCACCGCCGATCGACGAGGCGCAGCAGCGGGCAGCGCTGGAGCTACTGAAAGCGCCGAACTTGGTCGAGCGCATCGTCGAGGACATGGAGCGTTGCGGGATCGTGGGCGAGTCGACGAACCTGCTGGCCGGCTACCTTGCGGCCGTGTCGCGCAAACTCGATGCGCCGCTGGCGATCCTGATTCAGTCGACGAGCGCGGCCGGTAAAAGCTCGCTGATGGATGCGGTGCTGAACCTGATGCCCGACGAAGAGCGGATCCAGTACAGCGCGATGACCGGGCAGAGCCTGTTCTACCTGGGCGAGACGGACTTGCAGCACAAGATCCTGGCGATCGCCGAGGAAGAGGGCGTGCGGCAGGCCGCATACGCCTTGAAGCTCTTACAAAGCGACGGCGAGCTCACGATTGCCTCGACGGGCAAGGACGAGACGACGGGGAACCTGGTGACCAAGCAATATCGCGTCAAAGGGCCGGTGATGTTGATGCTGACGACGACGGCGATCGATGTCGACGAGGAGTTATTGAATCGGTGCTTGGTGCTGACGATCAACGAGACGCGCGAGCAGACGCGAGCGATCCACGCGCGCCAGCGTGCGGCGCAGACGCTCGAGGGGTTGCTGGCCGAGGCGGATCGGGAAGCGATCACGACATTGCACTGCAACGCGCAGCGGCTGTTAAAGCCGATACACGTGATCAATCCGTACGCGCATCGGTTGACGTTCCTCGATGACAAGACGAGAACGCGGCGCGATCACGTGAAATATCTGACGCTGATCCGCTCGATCGCGCTGCTGCACCAGCATCAACGCGAGGTGAAGCGCGTGGAGCATCGAGGCCAGAGCATCGAATACATCGAGGTGACGCGCGAGGATATCGCGCTGGCGAATCGTATCGCACATGACGTTCTGGGCCGCACGCTCGATGAGCTGCCGCCGCAGACGCGGCGGTTGCTGACGTTGTTGGTGGATTGGGTCAAACAGGAATGCGAGGCTCGCGACGAGACGCGAGAAGCGCTTCGCTTTACACGGCGCGAGGTTCGCACGGCGACGCGCTGGGGCGATACGCAACTGAAAATCCATCTGTCGCGCTTGGTCGAGCTCGAGTATGTGCTTGCCCACCGCGGTCGCAATGGCTTGTTCGAATACGAGTTGCTGTACAGCGCTGAGGACGATGGCAAGCCGCACCTGTGCGGGCTGATCGACCCGACTGCCCTTGCAGGTGACGGCACGCGGTCGGGGGTAAGCGATGAGCGGTCGGGGTCTGGTCGGGCCGTGGTCGGCGAGCGGTCGGATGCGGCTGAGAGGTCGCAAAGCCATACCGAACAAGGCGAAGCGGTCGATGCGGTCGGGCTAGCGAAAGATGCAGTTAACCATGACGACGGCCTCCTCTCTTTAGCCGCCGTTGTTGAGCCGTCCTGACGATGCCGAACCTTGGACGGCGAGAACCGTACCCGCCGATTGGGCCGGCGCATGATCCACTGAGCTTGTATCGGCAGATGATGGACTTCCTGATGTGGCTCGAGGAGCGCAACACGTCGCGGCATACGCTCAAGCATTGGGAGCTGTATCTGCGGTACTTCGTGAGCTGGTGTGACGAGCGAGGCTTGACGCGGCCGGCAGAGATTACGCGGCCGATCCTCGAGCGCTATCAGCGGCACCTGTTCCTGAAGCGCAAGAAGAACGGTGCGCCGCTGTCGGCGACGACGCGGGCTTCGCGCGTGACGCCGATCCGAAAGTGGTTCCGGTGGCTTACGCGTAACAACCGGGTCTTGTACAACCCGGCGGCCGACCTGGATCTGCCGAAGGTGGAAGAGCGCTTGCCCAAGCACGTGCTGACGATCGAAGAGGTCGAGCGGGTGCTGAATCTACCCGACACGGCGACGGCGCTGGGTGTGCGCGACAGGGCCATGCTGGAGACGCTGTACAGCACTGGGATCCGGCGCATGGAGATCATCGGGCTGCAGCAGCGCGACGTCGACTACGATCGCGGCACGCTGATGATTCGGCAGGGCAAGGGCAAGAAGATCGGATGATTCCGATCGGCGACCGCGCGCTGGCGTGGGTAGCCCGGTACCGCGACGAGGTGCGGCCGGAGCTGGCGATCGCGGGCGACGACGGCACGCTGTTCCTGACGGTAACGGGCCAGGCGTTCTCGGATAACCGGATGACGCAAATGGTGCGCAATCACGTGCGAGCGGCGGGCCTGGGCAACATCGGTAGTTGCCACCTGTTCCGGCATGCGATGGCGACGCAGATGCTGGAGAACGGGGCGGACGTTCGGTTCATCCAGGCGATGCTAGGGCACGCGGATATCAAGACGACACAGGTGTACACACGGGTGAGCATCCGGGCGCTGAAGGATATCCATTCGGCTACGCATCCGGCGCGGCTCACGCGTGCGACACTAAAACCAGATGAGCAGCCGGCGACGGTGGCCGACTTACTGGAAGCACTGGACGCCGAGGCGCAAGCCAAGGACGAAACGGAGGAATAGGTGAACTTACGGGAGTGGTTAAAATGGCGCCATGCGTGACTGAGCTTAGGGGCCAAGAAATGGGAACGAGCTACGAGAAGGACGTGGTGGCCTGGGCCAACGAACAGGCTGCGTTGTTGCGCGCGGGTCAGTTCTCGGCGCTGGACATCGAGCACATCGCGGAGGAGATCGAGGACGTGGGCAAGAGCGAACAGCGTGAGCTGGCGAGCCGCATGGCGGTGCTGTTGGCGCACTTGTTAAAGTGGCAATGCCAGCCGGAAAGGCGTGGTGCGAGTTGGCAGACGACACTGCGGATTCAGCGAACGGCGATCGGGCGACGGCTGGACAAGACCCCGAGTCTGAAGCCCATGCTTGACGATAGCGACTGGATTAGCGATATGTGGGGCGATGCCCGTCAACAGGCCGCTGCGGAGATGCAGATCGGCGTGGCGTTGCTGCCAGAGTCGTGCCCGTGGACGATGGCGCAGGTGTTGGACGAGGGGTTCCTGCCGGACTGAGCAGTGACCTGCCGTAGTTGATGAGCCAGCCTTGGAGCTGGCTTTTTTACGTCCGTGCTCGCGACGGTCGCTTCCTTCTTAGCCGCTCTTGGGCGGTTCTCTCTCCCTTCCCCTTCTATCCCTGCTGGGCCGATACAATCGGCGTGCGGCGCTTGCGCGCCATCGTTCTTTAACTTCCAGGCTGACGCCTCGGCAGGCTGCAAAACCGCGTCTGGGCAAAAAATCTCCCTGGCCGAACCGGATCTAGGCGATGACGGCCCGCAAAGCCAAGCTGCGTCTAGGTTTGCGGGCCGTTGCGGTGGGAGGACGCGTCGGGTGTTGGATATGGGGCCATTGGGGGAGCGGCTGGCGCGCTCATGAATACGACCCTCGATGCGAATGGAAACATTCCGGCGCCGCTTGATGTTGCGATGACCACACTTGCCGGTGGATTGCTTGCTGGAGCTGTGGGGGCAAATGCGCAGGGTGCCGCTACGGCGGCTGAAAACGAGACGCTGAACAATTGGTTGAGCCATGTTCGTCCCGGCCCGATGACGTTATCTGAGCAAGAACTGGCAGACAGTACGGGTGCGACGTGTTCAAGTACCGGAGATGCAACAGCATGCAGCACGTCCAAGTCGTTGCAAGCGTTGTCTCAGCAGCGCGATGCCGATTTGGCTAGCGCATGTGCGGGAGGCTTCGGTAGTCCGGGTTGCCGAGCGCAGGTTGCTGCTGCGCTGGCAGGCGGCAACAACGTACAACCTGTCAACGGCACGATGTACGCGTTCGACCCGAACGCGCCGGCGATCAAGGCATTGCCCGATAACTACCAGAGCATTTATGCGGGTTCGTTCGACGGGCACATCGCGCAGAGCACGTTAGACGGCCTACAAATGGCTCCGATTCCGCTGACGGGTGCGGGAGTGCTTGGCAAGATAGGTAGTTGGTTGGGCCTCGGAACGGCAGATGCCGCTCGGTTGGCGGAGCCGATGGCGACAGTGCTGGATGGAGCCGGTGGAGCCATCAACAATGGGCTAGCTGGTTCCGTAGCAAACGCGAACTTTGCTCAATCGTCTATAAACGCAGCCGGCACGTTCAGCGTCGAGGGGGCTGCGAAGTACACGCAACTTGCAGGGGTGCCTATAAATACAGTCGATGACTTGGCTGCTGCGATTAAGAATGGTTTGATTAACCCGAGCCAACTGCCTGTCGATTATGTGGTCACAGCGGATGGGGCTCAGTTAATATTGAACACTCGAACATCGGTGGCCTTGAGTCGCGCAGGGGTACCGCAGGCACAGTGGTATGGAGCAAATCGGACGGGGATCCAAGTGCCGGGGATGCCTGCCGGAACCACATTTAATGACCTAGCCGCAGGCCAATTGACGCGGAACAAGCTGCCGCCGATCGGGACCTCGAAGTTGCCATAAGGAGCGAGATGATGAAGATGGGGCGCGGAATAGAAACTCTTGATTTGTACGAGTGGCTTCCTGGGCACGGCGAGAACACGATGACAATGCGAACGGAGGGAGCCGATCTTATTGTTACCGTGGAGTACGACACAGAAGCAGGCGTCCGTAAGCGAGAGCTACGATTTGCGTCAGTTTGTTCCTTTTACACGCAGGCATTTCCCGGGCCGTCGATGTTGGGGCTGGATGGCGGTGAGGCCGCGTTGCTCTTGAGAGGGGCGCTAGTCGAGTACCCTGACTCGGACGCCGCTTTGGCTTGGAGGCAACATTTTCGAAACGCTAGAAATGTTCGACACTACAGTGTCGTGTTTTTGGCAGAGAACCGGCTAATAGTTGTGTTGGCAGATGGCGTTTCACTCAATGAGTGACTGATCGATCGTATCGATGAACTCCGGAGGCACGGCATTGGTGAGCCACACGTTGTTCTCTGATAAAAAGAATTTAAAGCCGTTTTGATGCATTCTCAGGGCACGGATTACAAGCACTACTGGTTTGCCGTGGCGTTTCCCAACTGCAGTAGCCGTCGTTAGGTCGAGCGAAAGATGTACGTGATGACGCAATCCAGCCTTTAACCCCTGTTCACGAATAGACGCTAGAAAGCGGGTGGCTGTGCCGTGATACAACAGATCAGGGGGTATCGCTTCAGGGTACGTACGTTGTACGGTTGACGTCGTGTGTCCCTGTACAGCACGAATTCGTTGAAAATCGTCGGAAAGGGCAAATCGCTTCTTTGGGCTCGTCTCTACGACGGCTCGGATCATCGATAGGTCGATTGCTCGCCCATCCCTACCAGCACCCGCAATCAGGGAATCGATATCTGCCCAACCGTCCTTATCGAGCTGTAGGCCAATGGTCTGCGGTTCATGGCGGAGCACGTAGCTCAGATATCTACTGAGTTCGTCGAGTTGCGTAGGGTCCATGGTCATCGCGTAGGGTGAATTATTAGACTTCGAGACCGGATCGAAGCCAAGGTGCTTGATTAAAATTTGATGACGGTGCAGCAGATCTGCGAACGTATTGTCGTCATGGCTTTTTGTTGAATTTCAAGATTGGCGCGTCGTAGGTAGGTGTTGAGAGCGTGCAACACCATCATTATGCCCGCCCGCTGGTCGCACTTGTCTCCCTTGGAAATTCAACACGGACTTCATTCGGCAACCCGCCGCAGGTGATCAGTCTCGCACCGGCAGCGGGCGGGTTGAACTTGTCGATTCCTGCCACGTTGGGCGGCGCTTCGCTGACGCACCTTCAGACGTCCGGTGGCGCGTCCTCGAGCAGCGGGTCGTCATCGTCGGGCATCAACTATGTGCTGAGCGGCACGGGAACGACGCTGGACGCGGTAACGCCGGAGCTGCTGCTCTCGAACCTGCCGTCGAACTTGCAGCCGAGCACGTCGCTGTTCTACTACAACCCGCAGGCGGAAGACGCGGTGCTGCAGACGGCGGCGCTCAAGCAAACGGGGCAGGCAAGCTTCGTCAGTGGGTTGTCGACCGATAGCCAACTGCAACTGTCGGTGACCGATCAAGAGAAGCTCGTGCTGTATGCGAACGCGACGGAGTACGCGAAGGCGAACGACATTCAGCTGGGGCAGGCGCTCACGCAGCAGCAAATCGGCGAGCTGACGCAGCCGATGCTGTGGTACGTGGAGCAGACGGTGCCGCAGCCGGGGTGCACGTCGACGGGGACGTACAGTTGTCCGACGGTGACGGCGTTGATGCCGCAGGTGTATTTGCCGGCCAATACGTCGGCGCTCTCGGCGGACGGGAACATCGTTGCGAGCGATAGCCTGGCGCTGAATTTTGGCAGTAAGGCGACGGGCGGCAGCATTCTGAACACGGGCACGATCACCTCGGGCGGATCGCTGACGGTGAACACGGGGACGCTGACGAACCAGCAGAACCAGGTGGACGTGGGTCAGATCTGGTCGAAGGTGAAGGGCGGGTACGAGGATACGACGGGCACGATGGTGCAGCCCGGCGGATTCATGAGCGCGGCGGCGGGTGAGATGACGCTGAACGTGTCGCAGCTCAATCAGATCGGCGGGTTGTTGGAGGAGGTGAACCCGGACGGATCGGCGAACAACGCGGCGACGCAGCAGTTGTTAGGGCAGGTGCTGCAGCAGTTGGGCGGGAATTTCACGCAGACGACGGTGAGTGACCACCTGCACACGGATTTCGTGGCGGAGGGTGGGTTTGGGGTGCAGCAGTTGGCTGCCATGGTTGCCGCCGTTGCGGCGTCGATTCTCACGGCCGGTGCGGCGGCAGCTGCGCTGGGGGCCACGCTGACTACGATGACGCTCGGCGAATCGATTATCGTCGGCGCGGTGAGTGCGATGGCGGGAAGTATCGCTAGCCAGGTGATTTCCGGTAATGGGATTGATTTTGGGGCTGTGCTGGAAGCCGGTGCGGTGGGGGCGCTAACGGCGGGTCTGACGAATGGCATTACGTACAACAGCACGACCGGGTCGTTCGGGCTGGGCAATTTGGATCAAGGGCTAAATAGCTTGCCGCAGGATACGAGCACGCTTGCCCAGTTGGCGGGGATCTCGAGCGTAGGTGGGGCGCTCGTGCCCCAAGCGGGGCAGGCGGCCGCGAACAGCCTGCCCGAGGAACTCGCGGCGATGGGCGCTACCGCGACGATCAGCGCGGGAGTGCAGACTGCAATCGAAGGGGGAAGCTTCCTCGACAATTTGAAGCAGGCTGCGGTTACCGATGCGGCTGCGGCGGGAGCCTTCGCGATTGGGAATGCAGACGTAAACGGATCGTTTGGTTCAGGGCTGACCGGTGAGCTTGGGTATGTAACGGCACACGGACTGCTCGGTTGCGTGGCCGGGGCGGCAGAGGGGACGGGGTGTGCTGGCGGGGCCATTGGCGGGGCGGCCTCGGCCGCACTGTCGCCGGATTTGCTGAAGGCGATCGATCCGACGGGCGCGGCGCTGAGTCCGGGACAACAGGCCGCTATGGAGGGGTTTGCGACGCTGGTCGGGGGTGGTCTCGCTGGGTTGGCTGGTGCAAACGCGCAGGGCGGGGCCAACGCGGCGTTGAACGAGGTAATGAACAACACCGATGACCATCCTGCGACTGCGGCGAAAAACGGCGGGGTTCTGGGCACGTTGGCGGGTGCGTTCTCGGATCTGGTGAATGCGAACAACGCCGCGAAGAGCTGGGTGCAGGGGCAGGTGGATCAGTTCATTGGCTTGTTGAATGCCAACAGCGGACAGACGCCGCCGTCGGATCCGAATCCGCTGGGTCAGGCCAACGACGGTAACAACCCGCCGAGTGGGACGGCCGGGGCAGTGGTGACGCCGCCCATTGCTGTTCCGTTGCCGAATGGCACGATTGCGACGACCCCGCCGTTGATCGCGCCGGGTACGCCGATCTTGTCGAGCGGTGACAACGGCAATGACACTGGAAGCGTCGCAACCGATCAAGCGACCTCGGGGAGTACCGGAAGCAGTTCGTTCTGGTCATCAACCGGGTCAAGTAGCGCGGTAGAGAATGCGTATGGTCACTGGGATAAGCATATGTCGGAGTTCCCCGAGTACCAAAATGCGGTTCAATATGTCCAAGGTGCGCAGGACTTTGTGTCAAGCCCACCCCCTGGGACCTTGATCAAGACGCGGCCAAATGGAGACACGTTGCTATACAACCCGTCGACGAATACGTTCGCGGTTAAGACCATCGACGGTGCGCCAAGAACGATGTTTAGGCCTCAGGGCGGAATGAGCTACTGGAATAAGCAATGATGCGAGAGAAAGAGGGGTGTCCACTGCACCCATGTCCCTGTTGCGGTCAGAGCACGCTTTGCGACCGCGGATCTTATGAAATCTGCAGGGTATGCGGGTGGGAAGACGACCCGATACAATCGGCCGATCCTGACTATGCGGGCGGTGCCAATTCGACGAGTTTGAATGAGGCGCGAGCTCGTTGGCGCCCGAAAGGCTCGAACTGATGCCCAGACGGGTATGCGTTGACACGAACCCGGCGCCGGCCGGGTTCACTGCCTATGCGACCACTTAGGCGGGCGTGATGACAAGCCGCTCGTGTTGCACTTCGATCTTGAGGCGCTGGCGAGGCATGAAGCCGGCTTGTTCAAGCCAACGGCCCGAGACTTTGAACCAGGGAAAGAGCGGCGGATCGGTGCGGTAGCCTCGGGGCTTCCATTGGCGATAGCGCCACGATTGCTGAATGGTGACATGCCGCTCGGGGTGAGCGGGAGGACGTGCGTTAATATCGGCGTTAGCCATATCGACTCCTGTACTGAGTTGATGGTGGTCAGCGGGTCGTATGGGTTGGCGCCCATGCGGCCCGCGCTGCGTTTACGGCGATGGAAGGGGTGGCCGTTCTCCTGTTAGTGGTGCTGTTAAGTCTTTGATTGTATTAAAAATCAGTATTCCTAACCATTGATCGAACGGCCTAGGACGCTGGGTAATGCAGTGCGGGCCATGCGGCCCGATACCTTGACGAATGAAGAAGTGCCGGTCCGGAGCGGCCCGGAAATCCTGGCAAGGCCAGGATTGGCAACGAAGGGGTTCAAGCGGGCCCTACGGCCCGAAGAGGTGACGAAGAGAGTTCGTGCGGCCCGCTGGGCCGAGAGTAACGAAGGGCCGGGGGTAAATCGCGGGCTTCGTCCCTGCGGGCCAAATCCCACGATTGAACATAACGCGGACATTATCAACGGCCGGTGCCCGGCCGTGGATAACGCAGCGTTATGTCTTGCGCCCCCGGCCCTGATGCATGTGCTGCGCAAGGACGATGTCAGGGGCCGCTGTGCGGCCAAGATGAGGAGTACGAAGTAAATCGAAGCATGGCGCTGGCGCGCGAGGAGCAACGCTCGGGGCCGCGATGCGGCCGAATATCGAAATGCGCGCCGCCTGCCTTTGACGCGCCCGCGCGCGGCGCTGGTTGGGCTGGACCAACAGGGCGAGTGTCGCGCCGGCCGAACAGCGCGGAGCGAAGCGATGGAACTGATGGTCGATGCGCTGACGGAGCTTGTTAGCGCTCAGCGGGATGTTGGGAACAACCCGCATCAATGTTCGCGCGCCCATTGCAATGCGTCGGAAACAAAAGTCATCAGGTCGGCTTCGCTGACTTCGACGTTCGTCATCTTGGCCTGGTTGGCCGACAGCTCGAGCAGGTGGGCGCGCACGGCTTCTTCGATGAAGCGCGAAAGATCACGCTTGCGGCCGCCCCCTTGAAAGGAAAGGAACATGCGAACCGACTGATCGGTACCGGCCGACACGGAGACGTTCCAACGGACTGAATTCATGCAAATTCCCTTAAGAATCGGAGCCGTTCGCTGACGCCGTGGTGCCCCCCAAAGCCGCGCCGCGTATAGGTCTCTGCTAACCCTTGCTCGCTTGCTACGGCCGATCAGCGTTAATTGGTCCTACTTCAGACTAGAAGTCGTACGCCGCTCGCCGCGTGATGTCACCATGTGCGGCTCCAACGGTAAATGAAGAAACGATCAATGATGAGCAGGGCGTCGCAAATGCAGAAGATGCAATACGAACCGGGCATCGAGCGGGCAGTTTGTCAGCCATACGAGCACTCGCGCTCGCTGATGCGTTCCGCGCCTATCCCCGATATACATGACTAAGATCGAGGGTGCAATGGGAACGACTTACGACGAGGATGTGGTTCTTTGGGCTGAAGAGCAGGCGACCTTGCTGCGAGCGGGCGAGCTATCGAGAATCGACATAGAGCATATCGCGGAGGAGATCGAGGACGTGGCCAAGAGCGAAACGAGAGAAGTGATGAACCGCATGGCCGTCCTGCTGACGCGACTGCTCGAATGGAGGTTCGTCACGGGCCGGCGTTGCGCTAGTAAGCAGCGTGGCATCAAAGCCGAGCGGCAGCATGTTGCTTATCTCTTGGCCCAAGCTCCGAGCCTGACCCAAAAGTTGGCTGTACCAGATTGCATGGGTCTTATGTGGGCAAAAGCGCTCGCCGAGGTTGTGAGCGATACAGGACTCGGCGGTTTCCCCGAGACCTGCCCTTGGTCGATGGCGCAAGTCTTGGACGCGGGCTTCATGCCGGACTGACCGAAGCTGGAAAACCGTAATCGAAATCAACAAGCCGACTGATTGGGCCGATGTCTTTGCAAACGGAGCCGGAAATCCGCCGTTATGCTAGAGAAAAGGTGAAAAGAAGCACGCTGTTAAAGGTTCTGCACGAGACGGCGCGAGGGCTGTACGAGATCGGATTGATGGATGCAGTGACTATGCGGGAATTCGACGCGCTGTGCCGATCTTCTACGTGGAAACGAAGAGGCCGCGGTACTCGCAAGCCCTGAATGGCTCGGCGCCTGAATCGCCTTGGGCGATCAAACCGGTTGGCTACGCTCGATGATGAGGTGGGCTCGGAACAATGAGAAGGGACACGGTAAGCGATATATGTGGAATGCAATTTTTCTGGGGGCGCCATGCTAGTCATTCGTCTACGCGAGGAAATCGAAGCGCGCCTGGAAGCGCTGGCAAAGCGCACCGGACGCACCACGACGTTCTATGCGCGCGAAGCTATCGTGCAACACCTGGAGGACTTGGAAGACCGGTACTTGGCCGAGCGTGTTGTCAAGCGAATCCGAGCGGGCAAGGAACGGACTTCGTCGCTAGACGACGTGGTGGCGCGGCTTGACTTGAAGGCGTGATTTCTCCCGAACTGCGGAGAAGCAGGTTACCAAGAGGACCGTGCTGTTGCTCGGCGTATCGTCACTGGACGCTTCGTCTAGTACCCCAGTTGCCGAATCGTTATTCTGATGCGCTTACCCAACTTCAAGTAGCGCCGAACCGCTCGTATGCGATCCTCGTACGGCGACACGCACTGCCTCCAGGTACTCCAAGTTTTCGTCCGCACCCCCATCGTCGACTGCGGCTGATCCGCTGCGTTCGACGCCGAAAAGGGGCAGCAACCGCAGCGCACAAGCTGCTATACGATTGAGCGGGACGTGTCAGTAGCCAGCCTCGCGCTGATGTCGGATCGCCGTAATCACTGCGGTATATTCGTCATAGCGATATAAAACGACATACCCACTGTCTCCGAAGGGAATCAGCCACTCGCGGAACTCAGGCTCCATCTCTTCGACAGGGCGGCCAATACGAGGCTGATGCGCAACGAGCTTGACGCCTTCACGAATGGCTTGCACCGCATGTTTGGCGGCTTCCGTGTTTTTGGAGGCTAGGAAGCGATGAAGTCGCTGTACATCGCTTAAGGCGGGAGGGGTCCAGATCAGACGTGGCATTCGGGCGGCTCAGTATCCTCGCCTTCTGCCAGCTTCGTGAGCCAAGCGTCGGCCTCTTCGAGCGTCGCATGCAAGCCCGTGACCTGGTACTCGTTCCATGCTTTGATGGCGTCCTGCCGGAACGCTTCCCGCTTCTCCTCGCGTTCAACATATTGGCAGATGGCTTCACGCATTAGCCAATGTGGGGTGCGATGGCGCGAGTCGGCCAAGCGTTTCACACGCTCTTTAATGTCGGCGTCGATCTTGATCGCGACGGGGCGGGACGTAGTCACAGCCATGGCAACCCTCATTGGTATGTGGAGGTAATACCTTACCATACCTTGACATCGACGGCAAATTGGGTCGATGGATGCGGTGGCTATGCTGGAATTCGATGCACAAACCCCTCCCGCACGAACTCCACGAACCGGCTCGCGGCGCCATTGCCCTGCGTGATGGAAAAGCCCAGCGTCAGCGGCGCCGTCAACGCCTGCGGCCCCTCGAGTTCACAATAAACGACCCCCGCCTGGTCATATCGCTGCATCGACGCAGGCACGAGCGTCACGCCGAGCCCCGTCGACACGAGCTTGATCGCCGACAGCATGCGCGGCACCTCCCGCACGACATACGGAGAAAACCCCGCCACCCGGCAAGCGGTCAAAAAATCTGCGTACATGCCCGGCGCACCGGGCCGCCGTACGAGGATGAACGGCTCGTTGGCCAGCTTGGGAAGCGCGATGCGCGGCCGGCGTCCGCGCCGCCGGCTCAGCAGCGGATGGTCTTCGGGCAGCACGACAACCATCGGCTCCTCCTCGAGCACCTCGAACGCCAAATCCGGCGGCAACTCCACCGGCTTGCGCAGAAAAGCCACATGCACGAGTCCACCCGCTAGCCGCTCGTTCACTTCGGCCGCGTTCAATTCCACCAAGTCGACGCCGACATCGGGATGCAGCCGCCGAAATTCGCGAATCGCCTCGGTGGTCAGCGGGTGGAAGCTCGCCGAACTCGTCAGCCCGATCAAGATCGTGCCCATCTCTCCGCGCGCAATTCGAGCCGCGCGCTCCACGGCTTGCTGAAGTCCGTCGATGATACGTTGCGCATCCTGCGCAAACGCCTTGCCGGCCTCGGTCAGCACGACTCCGCGCGGCAAGCGCTCGAATAGCTCGAAGCCCACCTCTTCTTCGAGCAGGCGGATTTGCTGCGACAACGGCGGCTGCTGCATGGCCAGCCGCGACGCCGCGCGCGTGAATTGCCCTTCCTCGGCCACCACCAGGAAGTAACGCAAGTGCCGCAATTCCATCGCCTGTCCTCAACAAAGCCACACATCCGAAACCCATATTTTATAAATATGGATAGCTCATGAAATAGGTATTTTACATTTACCACCCTCGAACCTACGATCTCGCCATCGCAATGAACCCACCGTGACCGGCAAGCCCCGCTTGCAGTACGCCGCCACGGAGAACAACTACTTTGCATGGATGGAGACCGCAATGAAGAAGCACCATGTCGCCGCCGCACTGGTCGGCGCTGTCAGTCTGTCGGCGCACGCGCAATCTACCGTTACGCTTTACGGCGTGATCGATACGAACCTCGAAGTCATCAACCACGCCGACGCAAAAGGCGGCGTGCTCGTGCGTGAGAATTCTGGCGGCCTGAGCAATTCGCGCTTCGGCCTTCGCGGCACGGAAGATCTCGGCGGGGGCTATCACACGTTCTTTCAATTAGAGGCGGGCATCAACAGCAACGACGGCACGAACGCTTCGTCGGGCGTGCTCTTCAATCGCACGGCCGCGGTCGGCGTCTCGCATGCCTCGTTCGGCTCGCTATCCGCGGGCTTGCAGTACACAGCCATGTACGACATCCTCGATCAATACGACCCGATGGGATACGCGCCGCAGTACACGTGGTTTCCGACGACAGGCTCGGCCGATAGCTTCTCGTATAAGGCGCGGCTCAACAACTCGGTCAAATACGTCGGCGAATTCGGAGGGCTCAAGGCGATCGCCGATTACAGCTTCGGCGGCACGGCCGGCTCCTTCCAAAGCAACGCGGCCTACGGCGCCGGCTTGCAATACGCGCTCGGCACGTTCTCGGCCGCCTTCGCCTATGACTATCGCAACGGTGCCGTCACGTCCGCGGGTACGTGGACGAAGTCGCGCAACTGGAGCCTTTCGGTGCGCGACGAGATCGGCCGCGCGACTTTGATGGGCGGCTACGAGCACTTTCTGCAGAATCCGACCAAGGGCGCGACCGTGTCCGCGGCGTTGTGGTTCGCCGGTGCGCGCTATCGTTTCACCCCGGCGCTGCGGCTGACGACGGCTCTCTACTACCAGAGCAACAAAACGAGCGGCGTGTCCAATTCGATCATGGGCGTGGTGAGCGGCGACTACGCCTTGTCCAAGCGAACGGACGTTTATGCGACGCTCGCCTACGCTGCCGCGACGCATAACGGGAACGGCACGTTCACGCCCGTCGGCGTCACCAGTGAAACGGCATTCTGGGCGAACCAGACCGCCGCGACCGTCGGTATTCGGCATCGTTTCTGAACGGGCGACGCGATGATGAAAGGGTCACATGCTCGAAGTTTTTGGAGTGGATCGGTGAATCCAATGAAGCACGCTTACGCTAGCGTGCGGCGCGCGATTCGGCGGTGCGCCGCGGCAACTGTCGCGGGCGTGTTGGTCGTGCCGATAATCATGGCAGCGCCCACGGCCGCGCTCGCGCAACATGTCTACGCGCCGCATCTGCATCCGGTGGCTGTCATTGCGCCCGCGCGTCTGCGGATCGATACGCCGCAAGGGCCCGCGCAATTTCCGCTTTATCTGTCGGCGGATTGGGATGTCGCTCAACCACAAGTCGAGCGCGCCGTCATCGTGATCCACGGCAAGCTGCGCAACGCCGATGTCTACTATCGAACGGCCGAGCGCGCCCGCAATGCCGCCGGCCTCGATCCCACCACGACGCTGTTGATCGCGCCGCAGTTTCTAGCAACGCTTGATCTGCCCGTGCACGATCTTCCGGCCGATATGCTCCATTGGAAGGACAACGCCTGGATGGGCGGCGAGCCGGCCGACGGCAACGTGTCGATCAGTTCCTATGCGGTGCTTGATGCCATCGTCCAGCGGCTGGCGGACCGGCAGCGTTTCCCCAATCTAAAACGGATCACGTTCGCGGGGCATTCCGGCGGCGCGCAGGTCGTGCAGCGCTACGCCGTCGCTGCGCATGAAGTGCAGGCGCTCATGCGGGAAGGCATCCGCGTCGATTACCTCGTGTCGAGCCCCTCTTCGTATGTCTATTTCGATGCGTCGCGGCCCACCGAGCGCGGCGGTTTTGCGCCGTTCGACCCTGCGAGATGCGCGAACTTCGATGACTGGAAGTACGGCATGCAATCGCGTCCGCCCTACGTGAACGACCGCAGCGTCGCGCAATTGGAAGCGGCTTACGTGCACCGCAATGTGACTTATCTCGTGGGCGGCAACGACGACGATCCCCGGCAAGCCGCGCTCGATCGTAGTTGTCCCGCAGAGGCGCAAGGGCCGCAGCGCCTCGCGCGGGGCGAAAGCTATTTTCAGTATCTACAGACGCGTCATCCCGAAGGACTCGATCAACGTTTTTACGTCGTGCCCGGCGTCGGCCACAATGGCGCACGAATGCTGACTTCTTCGTGTGCGCTCGCAACGATGTTCGGAACAGGAACGTGTGCTCAATGAATACGCCCAATACATTTCATAACACGCCGGTGCATGATGGCGTGCCTGCGCTGAGCCCCCGTCTGGTGCGCCGCGCGATCGTCTCGTCGGTGCTCGGCAGCGGCCTCGAGTGGTTCGACTTTCTCGTCTACGGTTACTTCGCCAAGATCATCGCGCAGGTGTTTTTCCCCGCCGACCGGCCTTTCATCTCCCTGGCCCTGACGCTCGCGACCTTCGCCATCGGCTTCGTCGTGCGCCCGATCGGCGGCATCTTGCTCGGCATGTATTCCGACCGCGCAGGAAGACGGCGCGCGCTCGGCATGCTGATCGTCACGATGGCGGCTAGTACGCTGCTGATGGGATTGACGCCGTCATACGCCACGATCGGCATTGCCGCGCCGCTCCTGATCGTCCTCGCGCGCGTGCTGCAGGGCATGTCGGTCGGCGGCCAGTTCGCGACGGCTTCGGCGATGCTCGTCGAGTACGCGCCGCCGGGCAAGAAGATGTTCTACGGCAGCTTCAACATGTCGGCGCAGGCGTTCGCGCTGCTGCTCTCGTCGGGCACCGGCTGGCTGCTGACCACGCATTTGACTCATGCTCAACTCGTTGAATGGGGCTGGCGCGTGCCGTTTCTGTTGGGCTCGCTCGCGGGGCCGATCGGATTCTATATTCGCCACCGCGTGGCCGAATCGCCCGAATTCATCCAATTGCGCGAGCACGGCGGCACGCGGCAACGGCAAACGGTGCGCGAGTTCTTCCGCGAGAATACCGACGCCGTGATTTGCGCAATGGGCATCATCATCGTCGGCGCGGCAACGAACTATGTGTGGCACTCGTACTTGCCGCTCTACGTGGAACGGCAACTGCACCTGCCGCTTTCGACGGCTCTCGTGGGTGCGTTCGTCTCCGGCGTGCTGAACCTTGCGTTGTTCCCGCTCGCGGGCAAGCTGTGCGATCGATATGGCGCTTACCGGCTGTTCTATCCGGTCGTGATCGCATGGATCTTCACCGCGTATCCGTTGTTCGCGTTCGTCATTTCGGCGCCTTCGCCGGTGCATCTGTTCATCGCGCAGATGGTGTCGACCCTGTTTCTGGCGGCGATGTCGGGCTCTCACCCGGGCATGCTGGCGACACTCTTTCCCGTGCGCAATCGCTCCACAGGGGTGGCGCTTTCGTACAACGTGGCCGTGACGCTGTTCGGCGGCCTCGCGCCGCTCACGATCACTTCGCTCACGCATTGGACCGGCAGCAGCTATACGCCCGCGTTTTATCTGATCGTGGCTGGTTGCGTCTCGCTGGTCATGGTCCTTTTTACGAAGTCCGGGCGGGATCCGGCAGCGGCGGCGCAAGAGCGGCCCGTCGCAACGCAGTGACGATTCGTCCAAGTTCTATAGGCATTGAATGACCCTCCACCTACAACAGGACGACGAACGCGCGCCGAACGAGCGCCCTGTCTCGGTCGTCGCGCCACATCGTCTCACCGTCACGACGCCGGCCGGCAGCGGCGTCGTTCCGCTTTATCTCGGTTGCGATTGGAACCAGCCTCAGCCGCGTGTTCGGCACGCCGTGGTGTTGATGCACGGCCGGCTGCGCAATGCCGACGCCTACTTCGAGCTCGCGCAGCAAGCGCGGGCTGCGGCCGGCGGCGATGGCGAGAAGACGCTGCTGATCGTGCCGCAGTTCCTTGCCGCGGCCGATGTCGATGCGCATCGGCTCACGCCCGACACGTTGCATTGGGAATGGACAGGCTGGATGGGAGGCGACGCGGCGCTTGGCCCCGCGCCGATCAGTTCGTTCGCCGCGCTCGATGCGATCGTGGAGCGGCTTGCGCGGCGTGACTCGTTTCCTTCTTTGGAGACGGTCGTCATCGCGGGCCATTCCGGCGGTGGCCAGGTTGCACAGCGTTATGCGGTGCTCACGCGTGCGGAGGGGCGGTTGACCTCGCAAGGTGTGGCGCTGCGCTACGTGATCGCGAATCCGTCCTCGTACGTGTATTTCGATGCGCTGCGTCCGGCGGCGGAAGGGGGCTTTGCGCCGTTCGACGGTGCGCATTGTCCCGGATTCAACGACTGGAAATATGGGTTGAATCGATTGCCGGCATATGCGCGGGCGGGGGATGGTGTACTTGCGCTCGAGGATGCGTACGCGCGGCGCGACGTGACGGTGCTGCTGGGGAGCCTTGATTGCGATCCGGAACATCCGGCGCTGGACAGATCGTGTGCCGCGCAGACGCAAGGCCCGCATCGTCTCGGACGTGGGCTCGCGTACGCCCGATATATGAAGATGCGGCATCCGTCGCTAGGTCATCGCACCGTGGTCGTCGATGGCTTCGGTCATGACGGGAAGGGCATCTTCTGCTCGCCGCAGGGGGTGGCGGCGCTGTTCGATAGGACGGGCAAGTAGTCCCACGGTCGCAAAACCGACGCCGCGGGTGGGCATCTGTGCGCCAAAAGATGTCCATTGGGCAAGCCAGCGCTCCGGCTGGCTTGCTTGCCGGCCGCTGTTTGCTACAACGCGATCCGCTTGATATCCCCTACGACGAAAATATACGAGGCGGCCCCGATCAGCGCGATCACGCCGATGAACGCGAGCGCCCAGACGAACGACCCCGTCGCGCTCACGATCACCCCGATCACGAGCGGCGTGATGATCCCCGCCAGATTGGCCGCGACGTTGAAGATCCCGCCCGTCAGCCCGAGCATCCCTTCGGGCGCGATATCCGACACCAGCGTCCATCCGAGCGCGGCCATGCCTTGCGCGAAGAACGCCAACGAAAGAATCGCGATGACCGCCGTATTGCTCTGCACGAAGTTCGCGAGCACGATCGTCGAAGCGAGCAGCAGGCCGGCGATGATGGGCAGCTTTCGCGCCACGTTCGGCGAATGCCCTCGGCGCAGCAGCCAATCGGAAAACGTCCCGCCGAACATCACGCCGATCGACGCGGCAATGAACGGCATGATCGCGAAGAAGCCGATCTTGAGCCAGCCCATATGGCGCTCGGTCGCCAGGTAGGTCGGGAACCACGTCAAGAAGAACACGAGCGTCGAGTTCCCCGCGAACTGCCCCAGGCAAATGCCCGTCAGCTGCCGATGCTTGAGCAGCCGGCCGATGTTGCGCCAGTCCACTTTCGCGTGCTGGCCTGCTTTCCCGCTCGAACCGTGCCGAGTGAGGCCGCCGCCTGCTTCGATGTAGGCGAGTTCGGCTTCATTGGCGCCCGGGTGATCGTGCGGTTCGCGATAGAAGCGCCACCAGACGAGGCCGAACAGCACACCGGCCGCTCCGACGACATAGAACAGCGACCGCCAGCCGAACGCGCCCATCAACGCGAACAGCAACGGGCTGAAGAAGGCGAGGCCGATATACTCGCCCACCGTGTACGTGCCCGTTGCGAAAGCGCGTTCAGTTTGCGGGAACCAGGTGGCCACGATCCGGCTGTTGGTCGGAAAGCACGGCGATTCGGTCACGCCCAAGCCGAGCCGACACGCGAAGAGCGCGCCCACCCCGTTCACGAGACCTTGCGCGAGCGTACAGAGCGACCACAGCGTCATCGCCAAGAAATACGTCAGCTTGCTGCCGAATCGGTCGAGGAATACGCCGCCTGGAATCTGCGAAACGACATAGCTCCATGAAAACGCCGAGAAGATCAGGCCCATCAAGGCCGCGTCGATGCCGAGTTCCTTCGTCAACTGCGGCGCGGCGATGCCGAGCACCGTTCGATCGAGATAGTTGATCATGGTCCCCGCCGCCAGCAGGCCGAGGATACGATAGCGAGCACGGGAAGGCCGTGCCGTGGAGGGTTGCGCGGCGCCTTGCAACGGCGCCGAACTAAGCGAGTGCGGTGAAATCGGTGGGGCCATGTCCTTCGTCTCCTATCGACCTGAGTCGTTGTAATTGAATGAGAACGCGCTAGCGTTCGAGTAACGCTTGCAGATGCGCGAACATCCGGTCGGCATCGGGCTCCACGCCGGTGAATAACCGAAATGCGTCGACCGCTTGGTACACCGCCATGCCGCCGCCGCTCAACGTGCGGCAGCCGATCTTTTCAGCGGCCTCGATGAGTGCCGTGCGAATCGGGAAATAGACGATGTCCGCCACCCATAGCTCGCGGTGCAGCAGATCGGCCGACAACGGCAGGCCGGGCAGCTTCGCCATGCCGGTGGGCGTCGCGTGCACTAGTCCGGTTGCATGACGCATCGCTTCCGGCAGCGAACCGCCGGAAATGACGGCAGCGGTCGGGAAACGCTGCTGTAACTCGTTCGCCAGCGAGGCCGCGCGCGCTTCGTCGACATCGAACAACGTAAGCTGGGCAGCGCCGAGACTCAAAACCGCATGCGCGACCGCCGCGCCCGCGCCCCCGGCGCCGAGCTGAACTACGCGCGCAAGCGAGACGTCGGGCAGGCCGCGCTGAAAGGAGCGTGTAAAACCCGACCAATCCGTGTTGCAGCCGATTCGCCGGCCTTCCCTGAACAGCACGGTATTGACCGCGCCCAATGCACGGGCGTCGTCCGACAATTCATCGAGCAGCGGAATGACCGCCTGCTTGCACGGATACGTGATGTTCAGCCCATCGAACCCCATTCGTTCCGCGGCCGTCAACAGATCGGGCAACGCGCTCGCGTCGACCCCGAGCGTTTCCAAATCGATGCGCCGATAAACGCAGGCGAACCCCTGTCTGCGCGCTTCTTCCTCGTGCATCGCCGGGCTAAGCGATCCGCCGATGCCGGCGCCGATCAGCCCGAGCAGTACCGACCGAGCAGGGCGATTCATGGCTTGGCTCATCGGCGCTTCCCCGCTTTTAGCAACTGCGCCATGCGTTCTAGCGCCAGGACATAGCCTTGCGTACCGCAGCCGACGATAACGGCTTCGGCAATCGGCGAGACGTACGAGTGATGCCTGAACGCCTCGCGCTTGTGGACGTTCGAGATGTGGACCTCGATCACCGGTTTGGCGATCGCCGTCAATGCATCGGCAATGGCGACCGACGTATGCGTGTAGGCGGCGGGATTGATCACGACGCCGTCGATGCGCTCGCGCGCTTCATGCAGCCAGTCGATCAATTGATGCTCGGCGTTCGACTGCTTGAAATCGATGGCGAGGTCCAGTCGCTCGCCGGCGTGCGTGCACAGTGCGGCGACGTCGGCGAGCGTCTCGCTGCCGTAAATGGCGGGTTCCCGCGTGCCGAGCAGGTTGAGATTCGGCCCATTGAGGACCAGAACCGAAGCAAATGTCATAACAACGACTCCAGGATGAACGAGCAAACGCGGCTGGCGTGAAGCGGGTCCGTACCGCGCTCCGAATGCATGCAAGTGTGCCGCCGAATAGCGCATGTGTCATTCTAGGGTTTTCGAGAATTTGTACCAACTAGTTAGTTCACGTAAAGTTCGCCCTGATCGTGCCGCTGGAAGGTGGCCGCCCGTTTGCTGCCGTCTGCTTTCGTCCGATCACCGGACGCATGGGTAGGGGCACCCGCGTTTCTCCTTTGATTCAGTCGATCGTTTGAGCGCATTCAATAGCCCGCCGTCCATGAAGAACCGAGCCTTGCCCCCTGTCGATGCACCGTTGCAGCGGTCGATCGCCACCGTTTCGATCAGCGGCACGCTCGTCGAAAAGCTCCGTGCGATTTCAGCTGCGGGCTTTCGATGCGTCGAAATCTTCGAAAACGACTTGCTCTACTACGACGGTACGCCTGAAGACGTGCGCCGCATTGCCGACGATCTGGGGCTGCGCGTGGTGCTTTACCAACCGTTCCGCGATTTCGAAGGGGTGAGCGGCGAGCAGTTGGCGCGCAACGTCGAACGAATCAAACGCAAGTTCGACGTGATGCATGCGCTGGGGACGGATCGTTTGCTGGTATGCAGCAACGCGTCCGCCGATACCCGTTGCGACGATGCGTTGACCGTCGACCAGCTCGGCGTGCTGGCGCGGACGGCCCAGGAAGCAGGCGCTACCGCTTGCTACGAAGCGCTGGCGTGGGGGCGGCATGTCAATTCGTATCGACATGCGTGGCGCCTCGTGAACCAGGTCGACCATCCGAATCTGACGCTGGCCCTCGACAGTTTTCATACGTTTTCGATCGGCGACACGCTCGACGAAATCGAGGCGATTCCTGGCGATCGCATCGGTTTCCTGCAGATCGCCGATGCACCGCACATGGATATGGGCGTGCTCGAATGGAGCCGCCACTACCGCTGCTTCCCGGGGCAGGGCGAATTCCCGTTGGCCGATTTCACGGCTCGCGTGGTCAAAACCGGCTATCGCGGCCCGCTGTCGCTCGAAGTCTTCAACGATGGGTTTCGGGGCGCGCCGCCCGCGGCGACGGCCGCCGACGGGTATCGGTCGCTGCTGTGGCTAGAGGAGGGGACGCGGGCGTTGCTGGGCGATTCGAAGGAAAGCGCAATGCCGCCCCTGTATGCCCCGCCGGCCGCGCCGGAACGACTCTCGACACAATTTCTCGAGTTCGCCGTCGACGCGGCATCGAGCGCGAAACTCGTCGATTGGCTCGACAAGCTGCGCTTTCGCCGGACGGGCAGGCACCGTTCGAAGGATGTCACGCTTTATCAACACGGCGCCGCATCGATCGTGCTGAACGCCGAGCCGGACTCCTACGCGAGTGCGTTCTTTCAGCAGCACGGGTTGTCCTTGTGCGCATCGGCATTTCGTCTCGACGACGCCCAGTTGGCCCTCGAGCGCGCCGCCGGTTTCGGTTACGTTCCGTTCCTCGGCAAGGTCGGGCCGGACGAACGTCTCGTCCCTGCCGTACGCGCGCCGGACGGAAGTCTTAACTACTTAGTGAACGAAACGTCGGAGCAGCCGACGCTGTTCGAAGCCGACTTCATGCTGACCGATGTGGACGGACCGAGCGAAGTGGGGCCGTTGATCGGCATCGACCATGCGTGCCTCGCATTGCCGATCGGCGCACTCGACAGTTGGACCTTGTTCCTCAAAGCCGTCCTGGGCTTGCGCGCGTCGCCGAGCGTCGTCGTGCCGGATCCGTACGGCCTCGTGCGGTCGCGCGCGTTCAGCAGCCGAGACGGCTCGGTGCGCATCGTGCTGAACGCATCGGTCGATCCTCACACGGCGGTGTCGGAGGCGATCCAGACGTATCACGGGTCCGGTCTCAATCACGTCGCCTTCGGCGCGGCCGATATCTTTCGCGCGGTGGCCGAATTCAAGGCGGCCGGGCTGCCGCTCCTGGGGATTCCGCGCAACTACTACGACGACCTGTCTGCCCGCTATGCGCTGCCCGAAACGTTCTTGGACAGGCTGCGATCGCACGATCTGCTCTACGACCGCGACGAAAACGGCGGCGAATTCTTGCATGCCTACACCGAAACGCTCGATCAGCGCTTCTTCCTCGAAATCGTCGAGCGACGCGGCGGATACGACGGTTATGGCGCTCCCAACGCGGCCGTGAGATTGGCCGCGCAAGCCCGCCGGCGCTCGGGCGGTGATGTCCGCTGATTCCTTTTGCTTGGATTTTTGACGTACAGACCGCGGGACTGACTCGCGGCGACGACCTTTGGAGATGAGTGAGACGTTCGATGAAGATCAATACCTATCGCAAACAATCGGCCCGCGCGGCCGTCGCTTTGGCCGCCGTCGTCACGTGTGCGCCGGCCTTCGCGCAAAGCAGCGTCACGCTTTACGGCGCTGTCGACGACGCCCTGACCTACGTGAACAACCAGAGGGGCAGCTCGAACGTCTACCTTCGTCAGGGCAATCTTTACGCGTCGAAGTTCGGCCTGCAGGGCAAGGAAGACCTCGGCGGCGGCACGCTGGCGATCTTCGATCTGCAGAACGGCTTCGATTTGAACACGGGCGCGTTCTCATCGTCGGGCGTGATGTTCAATCGACAAGCCTATGTCGGATTGCAAAACAATCGATTCGGCACGCTGACGGCAGGGCGGCAGTACACGCCCTACTACTCGTTCGTCGGCCCGCTTACGGGCAGTTCCTGGCTCACTGGGGCCACGGGTGCGCACCCCGGCGACATCGACGGGCTCGACACGACCATTCGAATCAACAACTCGCTCGTGTACACCTCGCCCAATTGGGGCGGATTGCAGGCAAGCGCCATGTACGCCTTCGGCGGGATCGCGGGCAGTACCGGCAAGGGGCAGACCTATAGCGGCGCCGTGCGCTACCTGAGCGGTCCGGTTTCGCTCGCGCTCGGCTACCTGCGCATGGACAACGCGCAGCAAACGACGGGCTTCGATTCGGCATCGACAGGCAGCTTCGGCACGTCGGCGCTCAATACGGGCTATGTGTCGGCGAAGGCCATTCAACACATCGCGGCCGCCGGTAATTACACGATCGGCAATCTCGTCCTGGGGCTGTCGTATTCGAACGTCGAGTATCAGGCGGGCGCGCAGTCGCTGTTCGGCACGACGGCGGTCTTCAATACGTATGCGGCGCTGGCGAGCTATCGCTTTACACCCGCGTTCGACGTCGGCGCCGGCGTGGCGTTCACCGCGGCTTCGAAGGCGAACGGGATCGACGATGCGGCACGCTACGAGCAGTACTCGCTGAAAGAGTCGTATCACCTCTCCAAGCGAACGACGCTCTATGCGTTGCAGGGCTATCAGCATGCAAGCGGCCGGACGCTGGGCAGCCGGGGCGCGGGCAACATCGTCGATGCGGCGCCGTCGGTGGGCGATTCGCAAAACGGTACGCCGTCGTCGACGCACAATCAGTTCGTCGGCATGCTCGGCATCGCGACGTTGTTCTGACGCTAACGCTAACGCCAACGCGAAAGCGCGCGGCGATGCATTCGTCGCCGCGCGCCAACCAACGACACGTGAATCGTCAAGCCTGCCCGTCTTCCTCGCGGAAGATCCGATCGGCGAGATGGAACGCCGAGTTGGCCGCGGGCACGCCGCAATAGATCGCCGTCTGCATCAACACTTCCTTGATCTCGTCGCGCGTCACGCCGTTGTTCTTGGCCGCGCGCAAATGCAGCGCAAGCTCCTCGCCGCGATTGAGCGCCACCATCATCGCGATCGTCAGCAAGCTGCGCGTATGGCGAGGCAGCGTGTCGCGCGTCCAGATCTCGCCCCACGCATAGCGCGTGATCAAATCCTGAAACTCGCTGTTCATCGCATTGCGGTTGGCTAGCGAACGATCGACATGCGCGTCGCCCAGCACCGCGCGGCGCACTTGCATACCTGCTTCGTAACGTTCTTCGTCTGTCATTTCATGGGTTGCCGGTCAATGGGTGGGAGAGTGCGAGGCCGCTCGCGCGGTGGCGTTCGAGCACGGCGTCGACGAATGCGCGGGCCTGCCCGCTGTAGTTCGCCGGATCGAACAGCGCATCGAGTCGATGCTCGTCGAGCACGCTGGTGACGTCGGGGTGCTCGGCCAACACGTCGCGCAGGCCACGTCCGCTGCGAACGGCCTCGCGCGACGCATGCTCGACGAGTTCATGCGCCCGCAGGCGCCCCATCGACGCGCCAAGCGCAAGCATGACGGCTTCGCCGAGCACGAGGCCGCGTGTGAGGTCCAAGTTCGATGCGAGCCGCGAGGCATCGACTTCGAGACCGCCGACCACTTCGGCGATGTTCGACAGCGCGCCCGCGCAAAGCCTCGCGATATCGGGCAACGTCTCCCACTCGGCCTGCCAGCCGCCGAGCGCGCGTTCGTGCTCCTGCACCATGGCCGCGAGCATCGTCGCAACGAGGCCCGGCACGCGCATCGCCGCCGTCAATGCCGCCGCACAGCCGACGGGATTGCGTTTGTGCGGCATCGTCGACGATCCGCCTTTGCCGGCCGACGACGGCTCGGCCAATTCACCGATTTCGGTTTGCATCTGCAGCGAGACATCGCGCGCGATCTTGCCGAGCGTGCCCGTCAAAAGGCCGAACACCGTGGCCGCTTCCGCGATGCGGTCGCGTTGCGTATGCCACGGCACGCAAGGCAACGGTAGTTGCAGGTCTTGCGCCAACTTCTGGGCGACGGCCGGTGCGGCGTCGCCAAGGCTCGCGAGCGTACCGGCCGCGCCGCCGAACTGCAGCGCCAATGCACGCTCGCGCAGTTGAGCGAGCCGCGATCGATGCCGCTCGAGCGCATCGAGCCACTGCGCGAACTTTAGGCCCAAAGTGATCGGCAACGCTTGCTGCAGCCAGGTACGGCCGATCATGGGCGTGTCGCGGTACCGCTGCGCTTGTTGCGCGAGGAGGTCGCACAGCGCATCGACGCCGCCGTCGATCTGGTCGAGCGCATCGCGCAGTTGAAGCACCATGCCGCTATCGATGATGTCCTGGCTCGTAGCGCCCCAATGCACGTATTTCGCGGCGTCGGGGGCGTGCTCCGCCACGCGGGCGGTTAGCTGCTTGACGAGCGGAATGGCGAGGTTGCCGGCGCGGGAGGCGGCGCGCGTCAGCGCGTCGGCATCGAGCCGGCCGGCATCGCACGCCGCTTCGATCGGCGCCGCGGCATCGGGCGGTATGACGCCCGCCGCCGCCAGCGCGCGCGCAAGCGCCGCTTCGACGTCGAGCATCCGTTGCACCGTCGCTTTCGGCGAAAACACGGCAAGCATCGCATCGGATGAAGTCAGCCGATCGTTGAGTCGTCCTTCGTACGCGAACATGAGCGTTCGAATCCGCTAAGGGGAAGTAGTGGGTCCGGGCGCTCGCGCCATCGTCAGCCACGCGTGCGCCCGAATTAATGCGTTCGATAATCGCACAACAAGATGAAGATCGAACAAGCTGCTCAATCGTATGCGTGACGCAGGGCATTGGTCAAGCAAGCAAACAAGAAGCAAACCCTGCGTCGCCTGTGCTGTCAACGTGCGCGCTTGATCCGCGGCGGCGCCGCGCGGGCCGGTTTGCGCGCCTTCGGCGTAGGCCGCCGCGCGTCGGAGTCCGTGGCTTCGCGCAAGATATCGGCCAATGCCTCGACCGCTTCCGAAGGCTCGCCGGCGCTGCGCCGCAGTAAGCCCACGGGTTCTTCCGCGTTGGCGATGGCGAGCGGCAGCGGGGCGAGTTCCCCGCGAGCGAGGTCGTCGCGCGCCGCCGATTCGGGCGTGATCCAAATCGCCTCGGACCGTCGGGCGATGAGCCGCGCGACGGATACCGACAGCGTCTCCGTGCAATTGCCCGGCACGCGCAGGGCATGGGCGTCGAAGAAGGCGTCGGTATGGAGCCTCGGCACGGTGCCCGCGGGCGCGACAATGAGCGGGTACGCGAGCACGGCCTGGGGCGAGACCGAGCGCGACTTGAGCAGCGGGTGTCGCGGCCGAACCGCCATGACGAGCGGCTCGGCGTAGAGCAACTCGAACGACAGGCCTTGCATCATCGACGGCTCCGCCATGCGGCCAACGACGCAATCGAGGCGCCCGGCCTTCAGCGCGGACAGCAGCACTTGGTTCGTGGCGGTATGCAGACGGATGCCCGTTTGCGGTTGGCGAGCGCGCAGGCGCACGAGCGCGTCGGGCAAGACGCCGCTCGCCACCGTGGGCAAAGCGCCGACTTCGACAATCTTGATGTCCGGCGCGCCGGTGCCCTGCAAGGCGGCCTTGGCCGAGTCCATCGCCTGCTCGACGCCGAGCGCATAGCGAAGGAAGTGCTCGCCGGCCGGCGTCAATCGCGCCCCGTGCCTGCCGCGCTCGACGAGACGAACGTCCGCCAACGATTCGAGCTCGGAAAGCGTCTTCGAAACGGCCGGTTGGGTCAGGTTTAGTTGGCCGGCGGCGCGCCCCAGGTGACGTTCGCGTGCGATCGCAAGAAAGCAACTGACGTGACGAAAGCTGATTTTGGTTTCCATTACCGCAGGTTATGAATTGGCGGAACAGAAGTCAATTTACGTGTGGGCCTAGGAACCCTACAGTGGACGGCGAAAACAGTCGGCCTGTCTCGTCGTGCGAGGCGGCCGCGTCCATTTGGAGGAGAGCGACGATCATGTCAGATCTGCCACCGGCCGATTCCGGCCGCACGTACGGCGATTTCGCGCAGCGCGATACCGCATTGCATCCGGCGGCCTATACGCCGGGCTACAAGACGAGCGTCCTGCGTTCGCCGCGCAATGCCCTGATTTCCACGCTGAACACGCTGTCCGAGCGCACGGGCCCGGTCTTTCATCCTGACGAACTGGGTCCGCTCGACAACGACCTGATTCTCAACTTCGCCAAGGAAGGGCTGCCGATCGGCGAGCGCGTCGTCGTCCATGGCTTCGTGCGCGACGAGTTCGGACGTCCGGTCTCGAATGCGCTCGTGGAAGTCTGGCAAGCGAATGCGGGCGGCCGCTATCGGCATCGCAACGACAAGTACATCGCGCCGATCGACCCGAATTTCGGCGGGTGCGGCCGCATGCTGACCGACGAAAACGGCTACTACGTCTATCGCACGATCAAGCCCGGCCCGTACCCGTGGCGCAACCGCATCAACGATTGGCGCCCGTCGCACATCCACTACTCGCTGAGCGGCGACGGCTGGGCGCAGCGCCTGATCACGCAGATGTACTTCGAAGGCGATCCGCTGATCGCGCAGTGTCCGATCATCAAGACGATTCCGAGCGAAGAGCAAGTGCGCGGGCTCATCGCGCTGCAGGACCCGGGCAACAACATCGCGCTCGACAGCCGCTGCTATCGCTTCGACATCACCTTGCGCGGACGGCGCATGACGTACTTCGAGCCCTCGAAACAAGGAGACCAACGATGAATCGCCCGGCGTTTTCCCCGCTTTCGTCGTTCGGCCCGGTGCGCTATCCCGAGACGGCCTCGCAGACGGGCGGTCCCTATGTTCATATCGGTCTCGCCCCGAAGCAGGCCGGGTTCGACATCTTCGAGAACAATTTCGGCCACGTACTCGTCGCACCCGACACGCGCGGCGAGCGCATCGCAATCGAAGGCCGCGTCTTCGATGGCTCTGGTTCGCTCGTTCGCGACGTCCTCGTCGAAATCTGGCAAGCGAATGCGGACGGCAAGTACGCGCACCCGGGCGATCGGCAGGATCTGCCGGCCGACCCTTCGTTTCGCGGATGGGGGCGCGCGGGCGCCGATTTCGAAACGGGCGTCTTCCGGTTCGAGACGATCAAGCCGGGCCGCGTGGCCGGAACGGGCGGCGCTTTGCAAGCCCCGCACGTGTGCCTCGTGCTGTTCGCGCGCGGGATCAACAGCGGCTTGCATACGCGGCTCTACTTCGACGACGAAGCCGAAGCGAATCGGCGCGACCCCGTGTTGACCGGCATTGAATGGGAAGTGCGGCGCTCGACGCTCGTGGCCTCGCGCAGCGAGCGCGACGGCGGCGTGGTGTACACGCTCGACATTCGCTTGCAGGACACCCCGGACGGCGGCCGCGAGACAGTGTTCTTCGATATCTGACCCGGTGGGTCGGGGGGGCGATGCGATCGACGCGCTTGATGCGCATGGTTTGTTCGATAATCGCACCGTATTTCGATAATCGCCATTGACTCGACTGCGGGCTGACCTCTACATTGTTCGTCAACCCGAAGACGTAGGCGCCATCGCCGGCGCATTTCCGATGATCGATAAAACCGTTTCCTCGCTCGAAGCCGCCGTCGCAGGCATAACCGACGGCGCCACCGTCATGATCGGCGGCTTCGGCTCCGCCGGGCAGCCCGCCGAACTCATCGACGCCCTGATCGCGCAGGGTGCGCGCGAACTCACCATCGTCAACAACAACGCCGGCAACGGCGAGGTTGGCCTCGCGGCGTTGCTGAAGGCCAAGCGCGTGCGCAAGATCATCTGCTCGTTCCCGCGTCAGGCCGATTCGCAAGTGTTCGACGCGTTGTACCGCGCCGGCGAGATCGAACTCGAACTCGTGCCGCAAGGCAATTTGGCGCTGCGCATTCAAGCGGCGGGCGCGGGTTTGGGTGCGGTCTTCACGCCCACGGGCTACGGTACGCGTCTGGCCGAGGGTAAGGAAACGCGCGTGATCGACGGCAAGCCGTACGTGCTCGAATATCCCATCAAGGCCGAATTCGCGCTGATCAAAGCGCATCGCGGCGACCGCTGGGGCAACCTGGTCTATCGCAAGGCGGCGCGCAATTTCGGGCCGATCATGGCGATGGCGGCCACCACGACGATCGCGCAGGTGTCGGAAATCGTTCCCCTGGGTGCGCTCGATCCCGAATCGATCGTCACGCCGGGGATTTTTACGCAACGTGTCGTGGCGGCGCCCCAGGCGAACGCACGTGCCGCATAAGGACATCGCCATGAACAAATGGACGCGCGATCAAATCGCCCAACGCGTCGCCCGGGATATTCCTGAAGGCGCGTACGTGAACCTCGGTATCGGCTTGCCGACCAAGGTCGCCAACTATCTGCCGCCCGAGCGGGAAATTTTCTTGCACAGCGAGAACGGCTTGCTCGGCATGGGGCCGGCCCCCGCGCCGGGCGAAGAGGATCCCGAACTCATCAACGCCGGCAAGGAGCCGGTCACGTTGCTCGAGGGCGGCGCGTTCTTTCATCATGGCGATTCGTTCGCGATGATGCGCGGCGGCCATCTCGACATCTGCGTGCTCGGTGCGTTTCAAGTGTCGCAAACCGGTGACCTAGCGAACTGGCACACGGGCGCGCCCGATGCGATTCCCGCCGTCGGCGGCGCGATGGACCTCGCGATCGGCGCCAAGCAGGTGTTCGTCATGATGGATCACTTGACGAAGTCGGGCGAGTGCAAGCTCGTGGAAGCGTGCAGCTATCCGCTGACGGGCATCGGCTGCGTCGATCGCGTGTATACCGATTTGGCCGTGATCGATATCCGGCCCGAGGGGCTGGTGGTCATCGATATGGTCGAAGGCCTCGCGTTCGAGACGCTGCAGGAACTGACGGCCGTACCGTTGTCGCGCGATTGAGCTGGACAACGATATTTAGAACGATCGGGAATTGAAACGCATGCAGCAAGCGCACGGCATCCGCTATACGACGACAGGCCCCGAGGGCGCGCCCGCCGTCATCCTTTCGAATTCGCTCGGCACGACGCTCGATATGTGGGCGCCGCAAGTCGATGCGCTGTCCGAACGTTATCGCGTCGTGCGTTACGACACGCGCGGGCATGGCGGCTCGTTCGCTCCGATTGGCGCGTACACGCTCGACATGCTGGGCCGTGACGTGCTGACCGTGCTCGATGCGCTCGATATCGAGCGCGCGCATTTTTGCGGCATTTCGATGGGCGGTTTGACGGGGCAGTGGCTCGGCGTTCATGCGCCCGAGCGAATCGGCAAGCTGATCGTCGCGAATACCGCGGCGCGCATCGGTTCGTCGAACGGATGGAGCGAACGCGCCGCGCTGGTGCGGACGAAGGGCCTGGCCGACGTGGCCGCCGGCGCCGCAGGCCGTTGGTTCACCGCCCAATTTATTGCACACAATCCGCAGGTCGTTCAGGACCTCACGGATCAATTGCGCGATCTCGCCGCCGAAGGCTACGCGGCCTGCTGCGACGCACTGTCCGTCGCGGATTTGCGCGACGACATCGAACGAATCGTATCGCCGATGCTCGTCATTGCCGGCCGCGACGATCCAGTGACCACCGTGGACGATGCGCGATTCATCGTCGAGCGCGTGCGCCACGCACGCCTGGCGATGCTCGATGCCTCGCATCTCTCCAACATCGAGGCCGCCGCTGCGTTCAACGCAACGGTCCTCGCTTTCCTCGACGAATTAGACAGCGAGCAACGCTAGCTCCTGTGCGCCCTCGCGCAAGACAGGCAAGACTCGGCTTTCCAACTCCTCGATCGAGACGCGTGCGGCTTGCACGCCGACGTTGAGCGCGGCGACCGCGCGCCCATCCGCGCCATAGATCGGCACGGCGATCGAGCGCAGGCCAATTTCCAATTCCTGATCCACGAGCGCGTAGCCGTTTTGGCGGACGGATTCGAGCGTTTCGCGCAACCCTTCGCGCGAAATGATCGTGTGCGGCGTGTACTGGACGACCTTCGTCCGGTCCAGATAGGCCTCTAGCGCGTCGGCGCTGAAATCGGCCAGCAGTACACGGCCCATCGACGTGCAATACGCAGGCAGCCGGCTGCCGATATGCAGATCGATCGACATGATGCGTGCCGTCGATGCGCGGGCGATGTACAAGATCTCGTCGCCGTCGAGGATGGCGACCGAACTCGATTCGTTGAGCATGGTGCTGATATGACGCAAGACGGGCTGAGCCGCGTGGGCCATCGGCGTCGTCGCGAGATACGCATGGCCGAGTTTGAGTACGCGCGGACGAAGCGAGAACAAGCGGTTGTCTTCCTCGGCCACGAAACCGAGCTTGGCGAGCGTGTAAAGACACCGTCGGACGGCGGCGCGCGGGATGCCGGTGCGCTGGCTCACCTGCGACGTCGTCAGCACGCGCCGCTCTTGCGAGAAGGCCTGAAGCACCGCCAAGCCGCGCTCGAGCGAGGTCATGTAGTTCGGATCGCCGGCGCTCGCCGTCTCCTGTGCGTCCGCCGTTTGCCCCGCACCGGTGTCGCCGGGCTCGGCGTGCATGGCGTTATCTTCAGTCGATTGCGGTTCTTGTTCTTGGTCTCGTTCTTGTTCTGGGCGGCGGCTCGCACGTTTCATGACGGTTCCTCAAGCGTGGGTGGATGAGATGGCGATAATCGCACAGTTTTATGATAATCGCACTTGACCGTCGGCTGGCTCGGCCGCGAAGATAAGGTCATCGCTTTCTCGACTTCGGAGCTTCGATGGAAAACGCCTTTATCTGCGACGCGATTAGAACGCCGATCGGCCGTTACGGTGGTGCGCTCGCCTCTGTGAGAGCCGACGATCTTGGCGCGGCGCCCATCAAGGCGCTGATGGAGCGCAATGCGAACGTCGATTGGAGCGCGATCGACGACGTCATTTTCGGCTGCGCGAACCAGGCGGGCGAAGACAACCGCAATGTCGCGCGCATGTCGTCGTTGTTGGCGGGGTTGCCGGTCGGCGTGCCGGGCAGCACCGTCAATCGACTCTGTGGATCGGGGCTCGATGCACTCGGCATCGCCGCGAGGGCGATCAAGAGCGGAGAAACCGCGCTGATGATCGCGGGCGGCGTGGAGAGCATGAGCCGCGCGCCGTTCGTGATGGGCAAGGCCGACAGCGCCTTCAGCCGCGCCGCGAAAATCGAAGACACGACCATCGGTTGGCGTTTCGTCAATCCGGCCATGCGTGCGATGTACGGCGTGGATTCGATGCCCGAGACCGCTGAGAACGTCGCAACCGAATTCGCCATCAGCCGCGAAGATCAGGACGCCTTCGCCGTGCGCAGTCAACAGCGCGCGGCGGCCGCGCAGGAAAGCGGGCGCTTCGCCGAAGAGATCGTGGCCGTCTCGGTCGCGCAGAAGAAGGGCGATGCGATCGTCGTGTCGAAGGACGAGCATCCGCGCGCGACGAGTGTCGAAGCGCTCGCGAAGTTGAAGGGCGTGGTGCGTCCGGACGGAACGGTGACGGCAGGCAATGCATCGGGCGTGAACGATGGCGCGTGTGCGTTGCTGCTCGCGAACGAGAGCACGGCGGCGCGCTACGGTCTGCAGCCGAAGGCGCGCGTCGTGGCGATGGCGACAGCCGGGGTTGCGCCGCGCATCATGGGTGTTGGGCCGATCGACGCGGTGCGCAAGGTGCTGCGGGTGGCGAACTTGAAGCTCGATCAAATGGACGTGATCGAGTTGAACGAGGCGTTTGCCTCGCAAGCGCTGGCGGTCACGCGTGCACTCGACATCGCGGCCGACGACGAGCGGCTCAATCCGAACGGCGGCGCCATCGCGCTGGGGCATCCGCTCGGGGCGTCCGGCGCGCGCCTTGCAACGACGGCCGCATATCAGCTTGCACGGATCAACGGTCGCTATGCGTTGTGCACGATGTGCATCGGCGTGGGGCAGGGGATCGCGGTGATCATCGAGCGCGTTTGAGAAGCTCGATCAAAGAGCGCATTGCGCGCTATTCCTATTGGGCGGCGTGGGGCGACAACGCCCCACGCGCCGTTGTCAAGGCGAGCCGTGCAAGAAGACCGGTGCGATCGATGCGATCAACAACGCGGCCATGGTCCAGTTGAACGCGCGCAGCACGCCGGGGCTCGTCAGAAACCGCCTGACCGCTAGACCGAACGCAGCCCACACCGTGATGCTCGGCAAATTCACGATCGCAAACGCCGCGGTCAGCAATAGCGCGTTGACGATCAAATTGTCATTGAGATGAAACGCGGTGACGCCCGTCACGGCCATCATCCACGCCTTCGGGTTCACCCATTGAAACGCGGCGGCTTGGAAGAACGTCATCGGACGCTCGTTGGCGGCGTCCACCGATAGCCCGCGCGACGCGGCGATTTTCCACGCGAGATAAAGCAAATACGCGACGCTGACGATTTCCATCGTCGAGTACAGCGCGGGAAAGCGCGTGAAGATCTGGCCAAGCCCCAATGCGATCGCAATCATCATGACCATGCAGCCGCAGGTAATGCCGAGCATGTGCGGCATGGTGCGGCGAAAACCGAAGTTGACGCCCGAGGCGAGCAGCATCGTGTTGTTCGGGCCCGGTGTGATGGACATCACCAAAGCGAAGGTCATGGCGGCGGAGAGCGCCGCGTAGGGCAGAGCAGTGATCATAGGAGGGCGTCGTATCGGAGTGGAACGGCGTCCGGACAGTCTACGGGCAGCGGTTTCAACAGTACCGGTACAGTTTTGCGGATAGACGGCGGTACGGGGCGGCTGTGCGGCACCCGGTGTGTGTCCGGGCAACCGTATCGCGGGGCTTGACTTCAGCGCGAAAACCCATAAAGATTATGGGTATGACTGACGAACCGACACCGTTTCGCCTGAATGACCGGAATTTGCGTCGCTTGATCAGCGAGACCGCTAGGGACTCGGAGCGTGTGTATCTGACGCCGCATTCGACTCAGCGCATGCGCCAGCGAAAGATCGACTCTGATCAGGTGCTCGATTGCCTGCGAAATGGAGTGGTGTCGGAATCGGCACACACGAATTTCCAAGGCAATTGGCAATGTACGCTGACGAGACTTAACGCAGGTGATGAGATCTCCGTGGCTGCAGCACTCGAACGCGCGGAAAATGGAGATTGGATCATCGTGATTACTGTTTTTTGATGAGGTTATTGTGTACCACTACACAGAAAGCGGGCTCGATAACGTCTGGCTCGAAAACGGATATATCCAACGCGGTACGTCGTATGGGCTGGTAACGGCAGTGCAGGACGTCGACGGTCTTTATAAAGTCATCGGGCGTACGCTCGCACACAAGGGTCATTTGACCGGCGCCGAGTTCCGGTTCCTGCGGAAACGGCTTGGGCTGTCGCAGGCACGTTTCGCTGCGCTGATCGGGAAAACCGAGCAGGCTGTTGCGTTGTGGGAACGCAAGGGAAATGTGCCGGAGACCGATAGCCGAATGCTTTGCGCGATCTACCTCGAAACGATGGACGGCAACCTAGGGCTCAAACAGTATCTGGAGCGTATCGCGGAACTCGACCGCAAGGAAAGCGAGCGCTTGGTGTTTCACGATACCGCAACCGGTTGGGTTCCGCTCGCCGCATGAGATTCATCCCCGCGCGCGGCTACTCCGTAGCCGCCGCGTGCGTGGGCTGCAACACGGTCTCCGCCACTTCCGCCGCTGGCTTCCCGAAGTGATACCCCTGCATGAGGCGGCAGCCCAACTGCGTAAGCACCGCGGCTTGCCGCGCCGTTTCTACTCCTTCGATCACGCAATTGAGCTCGAGGTTGCGGCAGAGCTCCACGATGCTGCGCACGATGCCTTGCGCGAGCGCGTCGCGTTCGATGTCCTGCACGAACGAGCGATCGACTTTGACGCTGTTCAGCGGCAGTTGATGAATACAGTGCAGGCTCGAGTACCCCGTGCCGAAATCGTCCAACGCGATCTTCGCGCCCAGTGCGCTCAAATGAGAAAGCGCCGCGCGGCCTTTCGCGAAGTCCTCGATCACCGCTGTTTCCGTCACTTCGAACGTGAGCCGAGTCGCATCGACGCCGCTATCGCGCACGATGCGCCGAAGCCGCTCCACGGCGTCGGGCGACGCGAGGTCTCGCGCGGACAAGTTGAACGACACGCCCACGCTCGAATCGGTGCGCTCCATGAACGCGAGCGCCTTGCGCAGGAGCACGTCCGTCAGCTCGTGAATCAGATCGCTTTTCTCGGCGATGCGAATGAAAACATCGGGCGCGATCCGGCCCAGCGCCGGACTGTGCCAGCGCGCGAGCGATTCATAGGCCACCACAGCGCCGGTTTCGACGTCGAGAATCGGCTGAAAGTGCAGCGTCATCTCCTGCTCGAGATCGGCCTGACGCAGCGCCTGCTCGATTTTGCCGAGCTCTCTGATCGCGCTTTCGTGCTGCTCCGAGAAGAGGGTCGTCTGGCCGCGGCGATGCGCCTTCGCATGGTAAAGCGCGTAGTCGGCGCGTTCGAACAATTGCTCGGCCGTGCGTCCCGCCTCGGGGAAGAGCCCAATGCCCACGGTGGCCGAAATGCGCACGGTGGCCTGCGCGAGCACATACGGCTTGCGCAGCGCGTCGCAAATGGCCGAGCTGATCGAAAAGAGTTCGTCCTCCGCCGTCACGTCATCGAACAACAAGCCGAATTCGTCGCCGCCAAGGCGCGCGATCTGCAAATCCTCGCTCGCGAATTGCGCCAGACGTTGACCGACTTCGCGCAGCAAACTGTCGCCGGCGCGGTGGCCGTGCAGATCGTTGACTTGTTTGAAGCCGTCCAGATCGACGATGCCGACCGCGAATCGATGCTCGTCCACGCAGCCGTGCTCGAAGCGCGCGCTGAGCCGGCCGAGGAAGTGGCGCCGATTCGGCAAGCCGGTGAGGCTGTCGAGATTGGCGAGGCGTTGGTTCTCGTTGTTCAGCGTGAGCAATTCCTGCTGCTTGTCCTCGAGCACGCTTTGCGCGTTGACGAGGTTGGCGAAGTCGCGATAGTAGGTCAGGAGTACCTTGACCATGGCCACCGTGACGAACAAGACGTTGATCGCGATCGCCACGAGCACGGGGTTGGCCGTCGACAAGAAGAAGATGACGAAGGGGCCCAGTACGACCGCCGTCAGCAGTAGCGCGGCGATGCGCATGTGCATCAAGCAGAAGATACAGGCGATGACGCTGATCGCCATGTAGAAGGCGACGTGCGCGCGCTCGTAGGGCCCGCCGTACGGGTATAGGCTCAGGCCCCATGTCGTGAAGGCCACGCCGAACAGCACGACGAGTACGACCGTGTTCCTCATGCGCACCGCGATTTGCGCATCGGTCAGCGCCGTTTTGAGCGAGCGGCGGCGTGCCCAAATGCAAAGCCGCAGCAGGCAACTCGCGCACAGCAGTGAGGGAATGACCTTGCTCAGCAAGGCGGGCGCGCTCTGGGCGTGCGTAAACGCGACGGCGACGCTGTTGGCCATCAACGTGAAATACAGCAGCGGAAGCTGCCGCGAGAACGCCTCGAACTGGCTGCGCATCAAGGCGGCGTTCGCCGCTCCGCTGCGCTCGAGTAGTTTGATCAATCGCATTAAAAGGGCAAAGTTCGATTTGATTCGGCGATGCAGCAGAGCCATGTTGCCGGGCCCACTCCGCCGCGCCGATTTAGCCGACCGTAGCCGATGTCCGTCGTTCGCTCCCTAACACCGCCGCTGAATGCGGCGATGCTTCGACAGGACGCTTTGCTTTCTTTACGGCACCGCCCCGGATTTCTTAAGTGGGCGTTTCCGATAGGTGGTTCACGAACAGCCTCGCCGGCTTCGGCAAAGCATGGAGGTCACGTGCGCAGAGGAGCAGTTGGCGATGCGCCCAATCGTCCGACATGACGATTTCCCGTAGGCCCATGGACGGCAGGTGCGGGCGTACCGCCGCTGCCGGCAGCACGGCAATGCCGAGATTGGCCGCGACCATCATGCACATGGCGTCGAAGCTGCGCACGCGAATGCGGACCTTCAGCCGTTTTCCGAGCGATGTCGCCGCCGCATCGAGCAGCCCGGCGAGCGACGTGCTCTGCGAAAGGCTGACGAAGTCGTAGTCGATCGCATCGCCGAGGGCAATGGTGCGGCGCTCGGCCAGCGGATGGCGCTCCGGAACGACCAGCACCAACCGATCGCGCCGGTAAGGCATCGTCTGCAGCCCCAGCACGGGCGTGCCGCCCGCCAGGATGCCGAAATCGGCGCGGCCGTCGACCACGGCCATCGCGACCTGGTCGCTGTTCAGCTCTTCGAGTTCGATGCGAATTTGCGGATTGGCCTGCGCGAACGCCGCGATTTCCATGGGCAGAAACTGCGTGATCGCCGAAGTGTTCGCGGATAGCCGAACGACGCCGACCACCCCCGCCGCGTAGTCGGACAGATCGGCGCTGAGCACGTCCACATCCTTCAAGATGCGCTGGGCGTGCTGCAGCAGCGCGTGGCCCGCCGCGGTCAGCGCAATGCCGCGCGAATGGCGCTCGAACAGCGCCACGCCCACGGCCGCCTCCAGATCCGTGATGCGCTTGCTTGCCGCCCCCACCGCCAAATGGGCGAGCGCGGCCCCTTTGCTGATGCTGCCGCTGCGCGCGACCAAGCTGAAAAGCGAAAGCGAGACGAGTTCGAGACGGTGGACGTTCATGTTCGGCGCCCGGGGCGGAACGTATGCGGTGCCTGCACTATGCGGCGATTGTGCGGGTTCATCACTAAGGGAAGACCCGGACGCTGCTTTCGCGTTTCGCGAAAGCTCGCTGCGTGTCTTTCGAATTCCGCGTCATCGGCTCGCCACGGATAATCGGTCGCCATGGTGGTTGCCTTCGACGGCACGCAATTTACTTAGGAGAGGAGATTCATGACGAGCAGTCGACCTTCGATGCCTTTTTCGCCGGCGGCGCTCGACGGCGTGCGTGTGATCGAAATGGGGCAGTTGATTGCCGGCCCGTTCGCGGGCAAGACGCTGGGCGAGTTCGGGGCCGACGTCATCAAGATCGAAGCGCCCGGTGCGGGCGATCCGCTGCGCAACTGGCGGATGATCAAGGACGGCACGTCCGTATGGTGGCAAGTGCAGTCGCGCAACAAGCGCTCGATCGCGCTCGATCTGCGCGACCCGGAAGGGCAGGAGATCGCGCGTTCGCTGATCGCGCAGGCCGACGTGCTGATCGAGAACTTCCGCCCGGGCACGCTCGAAGGCTGGGGCATGAGCTACGAGGCGCTGTCCGAGATCAACCCCCGGCTCATCATGCTGCGCATTTCCGGCTACGGACAAAGCGGCCCTTATCGCGACCTGCCGGGCTTCGGTTCGATCGGCGAGGCGATGGGCGGGCTGCGCCACCTCACGGGGGAGCCCGGCCGCGTGCCGGTGCGCTGCGGCATATCGATCGGCGATACGCTCGCGGCCTTGCACGGCGTGATCGGCGTGATGATGGCGCTCTACCATCGCGACGCGAACGGCGGCAAAGGGCAAGTCATCGACGTCGCGCTGCATGAAGCGGTCTTCAACGTCATGGAAAGCCTGATCCCCGAATACAGCGCCTTCGGCGAGGTGCGCGAGGCCGCCGGCAGCGCGTTGCCCGGCATCGCCCCGTCGAACGCGTATCGATGCAATGACGGCTACGTGCTGATCGCGGGCAACGGCGACAGCATCTTCCGCCGGCTGATGACGGTGATCGGCCGCGACGACCTCGCCGACGATCCGGCGCTCGCGAACAACGCGGGGCGCGTCGCGCGCGTGGACGAACTCGACGAAGCGATCGCAGCTTGGACGGCCGGGCGCAGCGCGCAAGCCGCGCTCGACGCGCTCTCGGCGGCGCGCGTGCCCGCGGGCAAGATCTATTCGGCCAAGGACATTGCCGAAGATCCGCACTACCGTGCACGCGACATGATCGTGCGCCAGGCCACGCGCGACGGCTACGACATCGACGTGCCCGGCATCGTGCCCAAGCTCATGGGCACGCCGGGGACGATCCGCGCCAGCGCGCCGAAGCTCGGCGACGACACCGACGCGGTATTGCGGCAATTCGGGTATGCGCAGTCGACGATCGATGCGCTGCGCGCGAAGGGGACCATCGCATGACCAACACTAAAACCATGGAAGGGAACGGCCGGCGCGTCTATTTGAATGAAGTCGCGACGCGCGACGGTTTTCAGGCGGAAGCCGCGTTCGTTCCGACGCAAGAGAAGATCGCACTCATCAACGCGCTGTCTCGCGTGGGCTTCGCCAAGATCGAAGCGACCGCGTTCGTATCGCCGCGCGCGATCCCCGCGCTGCGCGACGCCGAAATCGTGCTGCGCGAGATCGAGCGCAACCCGCGCGTGCGGTACACCGCGCTGGTGCCGAACGTGCGCGGCGCGCAAGGCGCGATCGAGGCGAAGGCGGACGAACTGAATCTCGTCATGTCGGCGAGCGAAACCCACAACCTCTCGAACCTGCGCATGACGCGCGAGCAATCGTTCGACGCGCTGCGCGAGGTCGCTAGGCTCGCCCGCGAGGCGGGCGTGGCGGTCAACGTTTCGCTGTCTTGCTCGTTCGGGTGCCCGATGGAGGGCGATGTCAGCGAACAAACCGTGCTGCATTGGTCGCGGCGCTTCGTCGAAGAACTGCAAGCGAGCGGCGTGACCTTGTGCGATACGACGGGGATGGCCTATCCGCCTCAGGTGGCGACTTTGACGCGCGCATTCGCGGCGCGGTGGCCTTCGACCGAGTTGACGCTGCATTTCCACAATACGCGCGGCATGGGGCTCGCCAACGTCCTTGCCGGCATCGATGCGGGCGCCGCGCGGTTCGACGCCTCGCTCGGCGGTATCGGCGGCTGTCCTTACGCCCCGGGCGCGAGCGGCAACATCTGCACCGAAGACATCGTGCATGCCTTGGAATGGATCGGCCATGACACGGGCATCGATCTCGACGCTTTGCTGGCCGCGACGAGACGGCTGCCGGCTTTGCTCGGGCACGACACGCCGAGTCAACTCGCCAAGGCGGGCCGACGCCTCGATCTGCATGCGAGGCCGTCCGATTTCGATGCGATAGCCGAGCGCGCCAGCGCCCGGCAGGCATGAAGCAAAGCAGTTTTGTGGCGGCGCGCGGTCCCGTGCGTCGCTGGTTTTGACCCGATGAGGCCGGAAATGTATTCGAACAAGCCGGTGCCAACTTTATCCGGAGGAGACGTGGAATCTAATTCGAACTACCGTGCGGCGGGGGCAGAGGCCTCGCTGCCGCACATGGGCGCATCCGAGAGCCGACCCGGTCTTTCTCGTGCCCAAGCGGACGGCGGCGCGCTCTCTTCAGCGGCCATGAACGTACGCAAATCGGCCGAGTTCGCGGCGCGATTCGATCGCCTGCCGCCCTCGCGCACGGTGTGGACGATGGTGATCCTGCTGTCGCTTGGCGGTGTTTTCGAGTTTTACGATTTGTTCTTTACCGGATACGTGGCGCCCGGGATGATCCATTCCGGACTGTTCACGCCCGAATCGCTCGGCTTCTTCGCCGCGCTCGGCTCGCTCAAAGTCGCGGGATTCGGCACGTTCGTGTTTTCGACGTTCGCCGGCCTTTGGGTCGGCGCGCTCGCGTTCGGCCAAATCGCCGACCGGTGCGGACGGCGCGCCGTCTTTACGTGGTCGCTGATCTGGTACGTGGTCTGCACGACGATCATGGCGTTCCAGACGACGGGCCTTGGGCTGAACCTTTGGCGCTTCGCCGCGGGCATCGGCATCGGCATCGAACTCGTGACGATCGATACGTACATCTCCGAGCTGATCCCGAGCGCGGAGCGCGGACGCGCCTACGCGGTCAATCAGGTCATCACGTTTTCGGCCGTGCCCGTGGTCGCGTTCTTGGCATACATCCTCAAGGATACCCAGCCGCTCGGGCTCGATTACTGGCGCGTGGTCATCTTGATCGGCTCGAGCGCGGCCGTCGTCGTGTGGTTCTTGCGACGCCGCATTCCTGAAAGCCCGCGCTGGCTGGCGCGCCATGGCCGGATCGAGGACGCCGAGCGCATTCTTGCCGACATCGAACGGCGCGTGACGGTGGAAAAAGGCATCTCGCTGCCCGCGCCGCAACCGCTGCAACCGGAGAAGGAAGGGCGCGGTTCGCTGGCCGAAGTGCTGCGCAAGCCCTATCTGAAGCGCACGGTCGCCATGTCGATTTTCAACATGGCGCAGGTCATCGGGTTCTACGGCTTCGCGGCCTGGGTGCCCACCCTGCTCGTGAGCCGCGGCGTGCACGTGACCGCCAGCCTGGCTTATGCGTTCGTCATTGCTCTGGCCAACCCGTTCGGCCCGCTCTTGGGCGTATGGTTCGCCGACAAGGTCGAGCGCAAGACGCAAATCGTCGTGAGCCTGGTGATCATGGGCATCGTGATCGTACTGTTCTCGCAGGCCTCGTCGACGGGGTGGCTGATCGCCCTCGGGATCCTCTTCACGCTGGCGGCGAACGTCATGTCGTTCGCCTATCACGGCTACCAGGCCGAGCTTTATCCGACGCGCATCCGCGCCCGGGCCGTCGGCTTCGTCTACTCGTGGAGCCGCCTCTCGGCCGCCTTCGCGGGGTTGGCGATCGGCGTGCTGCTGCACGGCTATGGCGTGTCGGGTGTCGCGGCGTTCATCGGCGTATCGATGCTGGTCGCTATTGCGACGATCCTCATGGGCCCGCGTACCCGCGGCCTAGCGCTGGAAAACATCAGCCACTGAAGCGGGTGGCGTCATCGTCAATCTATTTACGATGACGCCCATTCAATTGTCTGTTGTTTTAATTTATTGCAGGCTTCGTAAGGAACTGGCATATTTGCGCGTGAATGTTGCACGCCGGCCTAGCGTCCACCGCTAGGCGCCACGCGGCTTTCCGCCGGCGTGCATCATGGCCATGCATTCAAAAATATGTCACACGCGGGGCGACGCATGAGTAAAGTCGTTCTCCGACTCTTACGGGGATCGCCTGTCTGCCTTCGTGCCGGCAACCTTGTCACGCCTCTGGCCGCGGTCTTTTTCCTGCTGTGCTTCTTCTGGACCGAAACGCTGGCCGATCCGGGTTCTCCCCGTCAGGCCGTCCTGCGCGTGCTCGCTTGGCCCGGCTACGCCGACGACGATTGGGTCGCCGCGTTCGAAAAGCGCTTTCACGCGAAGGTCGAGGTGACGTTCGTCGATTCCGACGAAGCGTTATGGGCGCGCATGCACAGCGCCTCGCCGCCGCCCTTCGACGTACTCGCGGCCAATACCGCCGAGATTGCGCGATATGCGCGCGCCGGCCTGATTACGCCGCTCGACTTGTCGCTGATTCCAAACCGCGGGCGGCAGCGGCCTTACTTTCAACAGATCGATACGATCAGCGGGCTCGCCGACGGCCATGGCGCTTATGCGATTCCGTTTACCTATTCGTCGATGGGGCTCATTTACGACCGCAAGCAAATCGCGGTTGCACCGCATTCGATGCGCGCGCTTTGGGATCCCCGCTATCGCGGCAAGGTGCTCGATTTCAACAGCGCGCAGCACAACTTCTCTTTTGCCGCGCTCTCGCTCGGTTATCGCGATCCGTTTCATTTGTCGCCGGCACAGATGCGCACCGTCGCGCGCGAACTCGTCGGTCTGCGCCGTAATCTTCTGACGTATTACACGTTGCCGGAGGAGGCGACCGCGCTGTTCGTCCAGCACCATGCGGCGTTGATGTTCGGCAACTACGGCACGCAGCAGGTCGAGCTGCTGCGTCGAGCCGGGGTGGACGTGGGCTATGTCATTCCCGACGAAGGGGCGCTCGCGTGGCTCGACTGCTGGGCGATCACGGAAGGGACGGTCAATCGGGCGCTGGCCTACGACTGGATCAATTACATGCTGGAGCCGGCGATCGCCGCTCAGCTGACGCAGCGCGAAGGGCTTGCCAATACCGTGACGCCCGCCCCGGACGGAGAAGCGGTTCCGGGGCGGCAACTCGTGTGGATTCAGCGCGTGGAAAGCATCGAACAGCGCGAAGCGCTATGGCAGCGCATCGAAGAGGGTGAGACGCTGAGGAGCTTTGCGAAATGATCCGGCTCGGTCTGACTTCGAGGCTGTCGATTTTGCTGGTCTGCATCGGCGTGGCGGCGTCGGGCGCGACGGGCTACTACGCGTATCGCGCCAACCGCACCATGCTCATGCAAGAGGCCGAGCGCAGCCTGCTCACGTCGACTCAACTCCTGAGCCAGCGCTTCACCGCCGCGCTCGGCGATGTGTCGGACGACGTCCTCGTGCTCGCGACGATGCCATCGTCGGTCGCGGTCGCCCGCGGCGGCGATACATCGCGAGCGGGGCGCGAACGGCTCGAGCAGGTGTTCGTGCAGTTCATGGCGCACCATCCCGAGTATCTCGAGATACGGCTCATCACGCGCGCCGACCATGGGCTGGAGCGGATTCGCGTCGCTCGCGGCCCGCACGGCGCCGTCGTCGTGCCCGACAGCGGATTGCGCGAGAAAGGACAATTCCCGTACGTTTTCGATACGCTCGAAACCGTCCAAGGGCATGTGTACGTGTCCCCGATCGGCCTCAAAGCGTATTCGCGTTCGGATGCGGACGAGCGCGTTCCGTCCGTGAAAATCGGCGCGCCGATCGCCGATACGAACGGCAACAAAGTGGGCGTGCTCGTGATCGATGTGAACCTCACGCAAGTGTTCGAGCGGCTCGAACGCGATCTACCCGCCGGCTACCTCGTGTACTTGACGAACGAGTGGGGCGACTTTTTGATCCATCCCGATCCCAGCCAAACGTTCGGCTTCGAGCGCGGGCGGCGCGTGCTGGTGCAGACCGCCTTTCCCGACACTCGGGCGCTATTCGATCAAAGCCGCAGCGCTCTGACGTTCAATGGGGCCGCGCAAACGGGGCGGGCGCCGGCACAGGCCTTCGCGTTCGTGCGCTCGCCGTTCGGTCTCGTCGACGGCAACCGCTTCATCGTGCTCGGTCTCGGGCGCTCGTTGACGACTGCGCTGGCCGCCGCCAATGCCCTGGGTCAGCAGATCGTGCGCATGGTGCTGATTTCGACCGCGTTGGCGATCGTCTTGGCGGCGCTGTTCGCGCGCGCCCTGGCGCGGCCGCTGCGCGCCCTGACTCAGGCGGCGACGAACGTGTTCGACGATTGCGGCGCCGAGCGGCTGCCCGTGGCGCGCTCCGATGAAATCGGCGTGCTCGCGCGTTGCTTCGACGCCATGCGCCTCGAAATCCGCGCGCAGATGAAAACGCTGCGCGCCAAGCAACAGGAGCTCACGCATTTGGCGGCGCACGATGCGCTGACCGGCCTGCCGAATCGAATGCGCTTCATGGAGGGGCTGGAAGCTTCGATACGACATGCGTCGGCGAACGGGGAGCGATTAGCCGTCATGTTCCTCGATCTCGACGGTTTCAAGCAGATCAACGATCAATTAGGGCACTCGTCCGGCGACCGGACGCTCGTGGTGGTCGCGCAGCGTCTGCGCGAGGCGCTGGGACCAAAGGACATCGTGGCGCGGCTGGGCGGAGACGAATTCATCGTCTTGCTCTCCGGCGTGCGGCTGCCCGAGCAGATTCGCGACGCCGCGCAGCGCGTCCAGGCGGCGATGGCCGAGCCCGTGACGATCGGCGCGCACCGGATGACGGTGGGCGCGAGCATGGGGATCAGCGAATTTCCGATCGACGGCGACCGCGCCGAGGATCTGCTGGCGAAGGCCGACGCGGCGATGTACGCCGCGAAGACTTCGGCGCCGCGACGCCCCGTTTGGTATCAGGAACTGACGGCGAACGAGCCCTCCGCGCAATTCGAGAAGCGCGGCCGGCTGGCATAGACGGCCGGGGAAACGGATGCTGTCGGTCAGCCATAGGCAGGCGTTGTGCATTCAAGACATGTGTTGGGTGCTTGTAAGCAGTAGAATGTTGCGTTAAATATCCGCTATGCGGCAAATGTGGCGATTCCATGTCAAACGCCGCATTGCAAATTGCCAAGCCGTGCGGTTCGCATTTTGCTTCTCCTTTGCGTGCATGAGTGTGCGCGTGCCGAGGAGTGCTCGTTGAACGGGGCCAGCTATGTATGACTTTGACGAAGACGACTGCGTGCTCGAAGTCTTGCTTGGAACGAGACGGCCGTGCTGGCGGCTCGGCGGCGACAGCAATGCCTTGGAGCTGGCCGCGGTGCGCGGCTTGACGAACGTCAGCGTCGCGCTTACCTCGGAACAGGCTGAAAAAATCCGTGCTTTGACGGGCGTCACCTCCCATCTACTGCTTGACATCTCGCTCTACGGCAGCGCGATCACGCTGCACCTCGTCGGCAAGAAAACGGACCGGCGCGACTGGGCGGGCACCGCTTCCGACTATGCCGATACGCTCTCCGTGGCCGATGCGCTGTCGACCGGCCTCGCAGCGGCCGAGCAGGTCGTCTCCGAAGTCAACTCGCTCGTCGTCATACTCGATCGCAACGGCATCGTGCAGCGCTTCAATCGCATGTGCGAGGAAGTGACGGGTATGAGCGAGGTCGACGTGATCGGGCGCAGCGCGTTCGAGCTTTTCATGAGCCCGGAACAAGGCTCGCAATCGCGCACCAACATCCGGCAGTTTTTCGAAAGCAGGCGCTCGTTCGAAGTCGAACGGATCATCAACACCATCAAAGGGCCGCGGCTTTTCCAGTTCCGCAACAAGTTCGTCCATAGCGGCAGCGGGGTCGATGAAGAATTCATCATTTGCTCCGGCACGGACATCACCGAAGAGCGCAATGCCCAACAGCGCTTGAAGGACCTCGCTTCGAAGGATGTCCTCACGGGCCTCATGAATCGCTATGCGATCAATGGGACGATCGAAGCGGCGCTCGAGCGCGTGCACGGCGATCCGTCGCGCGAGCTCGGCATCCTGTTTCTCGATCTCGACAATTTCAAGCGCGTGAACGATCACTTCGGGCACGTCAACGGCGATCGGCTGATCAAGCGCGTGTCGGAGATCGTCAGCGAATGCCTGCCCGGGGACGCCACGCTCGCTCGGCTAGGCGGCGACGAATTCCTGATTTTGGTCGAATCTTGCACGCAAGCAGGCCTCGAGGCGCTGTCCGAGACGATCATCGACCGGCTTCGCCTGCCGGTTCGGCTCGACCTGATGGACGTGTATACGAGTTGCTCGATCGGAATCGCGCTCTATCCGCAGCACGGCGAAACGCTGGAGGCGCTGATTTCGCATGCGGATACCGCCATGTATGCGGCCAAGGAGGCGGGTAAGCACACCTACCGGGTCTTCTCGCCGGAGATGAATCAAAAGGTGGCCAAATATATTTGGCTCGACACCGAACTGCGGCAGGCCATCGAAGATGAGCAGTTCGTGCTGCATTACCAGCCGTTGATCAACCTGTGCACGGGGCGCTTGCACAGCGTCGAAGCGTTGATCCGCTGGCGATCGACGAGCCGCGGGCTCGTCGCGCCCGGCGAATTCATCCGCTTCACCGAAGAGTCGGGCCTCATCATTCCCATCGGCCGGTGGTTGATGCAGGAGGCGGTGTCTCAAGCCGCCCGCTGGCACGAGAGCGGCCTCGACATCCGCATTTCGATCAACGTATCCGCCCGCCAGCTGCGCGACGCGCAGATCGTCAATCAACTGCGCGAACTCGTCGAACGAGGCGGCGCCGCGCGTACGCTGATCGATATCGAATTGACCGAGAGCTGCTTCATCGAGGACGAAAGGGCCGCGATCGATCTGATGCGCCAGTTCAAGCAGTTGGGCGCGCGCATCCTGCTCGACGACTTCGGCACGGGCTATTCGTCGCTGTCGCAACTGACCCGGCTGCCGATCGACGTCATCAAGCTCGATCGCAGCTTCATTACGGGCATCGACCAGAATTTCCAGGCGCAGTCGCTCGTGCGGTCGGTATTGAGTCTCGCTCGCGCCTTCGGTTTCGCGGTCGTGGCCGAAGGCGTCGAGACGGAGCGGGAAGTGCAGTTTCTCAAGGACATCGGCGTCGATTACGCGCAAGGCTTTTTCTATGCCAAGCCAATGGACGCCGAGACGTTCGAATCGTGGCTGGTCGATAAGAAGCGGCTCAGGCTCATCGCCTAAGCGCGCATTGCCGAATCGACCGTCGCCACGTACCGGGCGGCCGCTTATGGCACGGCCTTCAGCTTGGACACGCGCCTGTTTTGCAGCACGACGAGCCGTTCCATGAAGGCGATGTCCTTTTCCTCGAGCATGAACGCCGAATGCACCCAGTCTTCGGTGATGTCCATGAGTTCGGCGCGTGAGAGCGGCAACACGCGCTGACGCGCGCGCAGCATCGCGCGCGTGCCGTTGAACACGGGACGAATGACGTCGATGAAGGTGCGCGTGGCCATCATGGCGTCGCCCGGCTCGAAGAGTTCATCGACCAGGCCTTTCTCGGCATGCCATTCCGCAATGCGCGATTCGCCCGTGCTGATCAACGTCTCGGCCACGCTCATGCTGGATTTGCGTGTCACGAGGGAATAACCGCCCATGCCCGGAAAAAGATTGAATGCAATTTCCGGAAATCCCATCTTCGTGCCTTTTTGCGCGAGCACGTAATGATGCGCCAATGCGGCTTCAAAGCCGCCCCCCAGTGCGCTGCCTTCCACCATGGCAATGGAAATGGCGCCGGTGCCGAACCCGTTATAGATCTCCCAGACGCCGTCGATGCACGATCGCGCATAGGCCATGAGCCGGTCGCGCTCGCCTTTGCGGATGGCTTCGACGAAAAAGCTGAGGTCGCCGCCCACGTTGAAGATCTCGGGCACGTTTGAACCGGTGACCCAGAAATCGAACCGCAGGCCGGAATCGCGGGCCGCGCGGGCCAGGCGGATGATGTCCGTGACCAATTGCTGGTTGAAGCATGGGCGCGGCTCGGAGCGCAACATCATCCACATGGTGCGCCGGTCTTCTTCGTAATAGGCCGTGAGTTGGCTGAATTCGCCGGCTTCGTGAAAGGGGCGGCAACCGGGTGTGACTTCGAATCGCATGGTGGTCCTTTATTGCTATTGGCGTTGAAATGAAATGCCCCCGGAGGCGCGGGTGCGCCGCGAGGACCGCCAATTTTGCGTGAGGGAACAGCGAGATCGAATTCAGTTGGTGAAAGTACGGAGGAATGCGTGCGGGTCGTTGATGCACGTCAACGGCTGCAAATGGCGCCGGCGTCATGCTAGCCGTGGGAAAACGGCTGCGAGCGAGGCATAGCGGCATGACGGCACCACGGCATATCCACAGCCTCGATGCGCTCGCGCGTGCTGCCGCTCGGGAGCGGCCATGACGACGCCCTACGGCAAGCGCGCGGTTCACGTACTGCTTCTCGCCGCTCTGCTGTCGCTCGCCTTCGTGGTGCTCAGGCCGTTCCTGATCCCGGTGGTCTGGGCGTTCATCATCGCTTATGTGACGTGGCCGCTCTTTTGTCGCCTTGCATCGGCGCTGGGCGATCGCCGCACGCCGGCGGCGCTGCTGGCGACCCTGCTCGTCGCGGTGGGGTTCGTCGTTCCGATGCTGCTCCTGACGCTGCCGCTCGCGAGGGAAAGCATTGCTTTCGGTCGGCAATTGGCCGCTTGGTTCGCCGACGGAAGCGGCGTGCTGCCGCGGTCGCTGAGCACGATCCCCTGGCTTGGCGCTTGGTTGCAAGCCTTGGTGAACGAGATCGCGCACGAACCGTTGGCGTGGCGTGCTCAATTGGCGCAGTGGGGCAATCACTGGATTGGCGAAGCCGCGCAGTTCGCGGGCGGCCTCGGGCGCAACGCCGTGAAATTCGCCTTCGCCTTATTGACGTTGTTCTTCACGTACCGCGACGGCGAAATTTGGCTCGAACACGTGCGGCACGCCTCGCGGCCCTATCTCGGCAAGCGGCTCGACGTGTATTTTTCGGCGATCGGCGATGTCTGCAGATCGGTGGTTCACGGCGTCGTCCTGACGGCGGCGGCTCAAGGGGCGTTTGCCGGCATCGGCTACTGGGCGGCGGGCGTGAGCGCGCCGTTGCTGCTCGCCATGCTCACAGCGCTGGCGGCGCTGCTGCCCTTCGGCGCGCCGCTCGTATGGGCGCCGGCCGGCATCGCATTGATCGTGAACGGCGAGACCTGGGCAGGTATCGGGTTGCTGCTCTGGGGCGCGCTGGCCGTCAGCTGGATCGACAACCTGGTGAGGCCGTTCGTGATTAGCCGCGCGGGGCATATGCCGTTTTTGCTCGTGATATTCGGCGTCGTGGGCGGGGTGCTGGCGTTCGGTCTCGTCGGCATCTTCATCGGACCTTTCGTCGTCGCGACTCTGCTTGCCGTTTGGCGCGAATGGCAGTCGGATCTCGAAGCGGGCGAGGATGAAGCCCATTCGTCCGTTGAATCGAGCCACGAGAGGACGGTCCGCGATGCTCGTGCTGGCCGGTCGACTCGCCGCTAGCCGTTGATCTGAGTCAATCGAGCCGCGGGCCCGCCGTGCAACATGAGATGGCGGCATCGGCATCGCCTGATGTTAAGAATTCGGTAAGGAGTCGGCCCGAACATGCAAGGCATGCACTCGGAGATTCACGATGTCCATCTCGGCTCACTCGCGGCCCGGTCGCTTTGTTTTTGTCCTTGTCCTGGGCCTCGTGGCCGCGTCCGCGCCTTCGCTTGCGTGGTCGCAATCGCCAAACCAAGCGCTGAGCGCTTACGCCGCGCAAGCGGGAACCGCGCCGGATCCGGCGCGGGGTCAACAATTCTTCACGACGCGGCACGGCCGGGATTGGGCTTGCGCGACCTGCCACGGAGCGTCGCCCACCGGCGATGGCCGCCATGCCGTCACCGGCAAGACGATCGCGCCGCTCGCGCCGGCCTTCAACCCCGAGCGGTTCGTGAACACGGGCAAGACGGAGAAGTGGTTTCGTCGCAATTGCACCGACGTGGTGGGGCGCGAGTGCTCCGCGTCGGAAAAGGCTGACCTCCTGGCTTGGCTCATGACGTTCAAGCGATAACGACCAAGGCTCCGAAACATGAAAACCCGCAAAGCCCGCGCCATGGCCTATGTATTCGCGGCTCTGTCCCTGGCCGGATCGAGTTCGCTCGGCTGGGCCGAGGAAGAGACGCGGATGGCGCCCGTCACGCTGCTGCCTCTCTACAAGCAAGAGTGCGCCTCATGCCACGTGGCCTATCCGCCCGGTATGCTGCCCGCCGAATCGTGGCGGCGCATCTTGAGCAACCTGGACCATCACTTCGGCAGCAACGCCTCGCTCGATGCAGCTTCCGTCAATCAGCTGACCACCTGGCTGACGGCGCACGCGGCGAACGCCGGGCGGGCCGCGGCGGCGCCGCCGGAGGATCGCATCACGCGCTCTGCCTGGTTTCTTGCCGCGCACGACGAAGTACCGCCTTCGGCGTGGCGGCTGCCGTCGGTCAAGGGCGCCTCGAACTGCGCGGCCTGTCACACCCAAGCCAATCAAGGAAACTTCGATGAACGATTCGTTCGCATCCCACGCTGAAGCAGGCGTGCGCTCATCCGGTACGGTCCGGATCCTGGTATGGGACGCGCCCGTGCGCGTATTTCATTGGCTGATGGTCGTCTCGTTCGCCGGTGCATGGCTGACGGCCGAGAGCGAGCGATGGCGCCTGCTCCACGTGACGCTGGGCTACACGATGGTGGGGCTCGTCGGCTTTCGCATCGTCTGGGGCATGGTGGGCACGCGATACGCGCGATTCGCCGAGTTCGTGCGCTCGCCCGCCGCGGCCTTTCGCTATTTGACGGGCCTAGTAAAGGGCAAGCCGGAGCGCCACGTCGGCCACAATCCGGCCGGGGCGATCGCGATCGTTGCGATGCTGCTCATGACCTGCGCCGTCGGCATCACCGGTTGGGCCGCGTATAACGGCGCTGCGGGCGAATGGGTCGAGGAGCTTCATGAGGGGGCGGCCAACGCCATGCTGGCGCTCGTCATCGTGCACGTGGCCGCGGTGCTGGCGAGCAGCGTCTTGCATCGCGAGAATCTAGCGACCGCCATGGTGACAGGGTATAAGTCCGGACGTGTCGGCGAGGGCATTCGCAAGGCGCGCGGGTGGATCGCCGTCATCCTCGTGGCGGCCGTAGCGGCATGGTGGGCGAAATCGATCGGAGCGCCGCCCGTGGCGTCAGCGGGGCAAGCGGCGGGCGCCGCGTCGCACGCGCAGCCCGATCGAGACGACGACTGAGCCGCGGCGTAAAGGGACGGCGCATGCGCATCCTGCTCGCAGAGGACGACCCCTTGCTGGGAGACGGCGTGCGCGCCGGATTGCGGCAGCAAGGCTTCCAAGTGGATTGGGTCCGCGACGGCGAGGCGGCCGAGCGGGAACTGCGCGGGCAGCCTTATGCGGCTGCGGTTCTCGATCTGAGCCTGCCGCGCATGGACGGCATCGACGTGCTGCAAAGCGTTCGAAAGGCCGGTGTGGCGCTGCCGATCCTAGTGCTGACCGCGCGCGATGCCGTGCCCGACCGCATCCGGGGGCTCGACGTCGGCGCCGACGACTACGTCGTCAAGCCCGTGGATCTGCACGAACTCGGCGCTCGCCTGCGGGCGTTGGTTCGCCGCGCGCATGGCCGGCCTAGCGAGCGGCTGCAGGCGCAAGACGTGGTGTTGGAGCCCGCCTCGCGTATCGCCTATCTTGCCGGCGTCGCCGTTCAGCTTTCGGCGCGCGAATTCGATTTGCTGCACATCCTCATGCTGAACGCGGGTCATGTGCTGACGCGCGAACAAATCGAGCAACACCTGTACAGCTGGGGCCAAGAGGTGGAAAGCAATGCCGTCGAGGTACACATCCACCGCCTCAGGAGCAAGCTCGGCGCCGACCTGATTCGGACGGTGCGCGGCGTAGGGTATGTGCTGCTGCGCGAACGGGCGAGCGAGCCGTGATCCTGCCGCGCTCCCTGCAAGGCAGGCTGCTCGTGCTCGTGACCGGGAGCGTGGTGGCGGTATGGTTCGCGGCCACGGCGCTCGCATGGCGGGATGCGAGCCGCGAGATCGACCAATTGCTCGATAGCCATCTTGCTCAGGCGGCGGCGCTGCTCGTCATGCAGCAGGCGCAGTCGGAGGCCGAGGACGAGGCGCTCGACGCACCCGCGCTGGATCCGTACGCGCCGCGAGTCGTCTTCCAAGTGTTTCACGAAGGGCGCCTCGGCATCCATTCCGCGAATGCTCCCGCCCAGCCCATGGCGCCCGCGGCGCGAGGCGGGCCCAAAGGGTTTTCGACCGTTCGAATCGATGGTCAAGATTGGCGCGTTTTCGCCGCGCAAGGGGCCCGCCACGATGTCGAAGTCTATGTGGGCGAACGCTTGGACGCGCGCACTTCGATATTGCTCGCCGTCATGCGCAGCGTGTTTTGGCCGATGGCCGGCGCGTTGCCGCTGCTGGCGCTTGCGACGTGGTGGGCGGTGAGGCGAGGGGTGGCGCCGTTGCGCGAACTGGGAAGGCGGCTCGCGCGGCGCGATCCACGTGCGCTGGACGCCGTGAGCATGCCTGGCGCGCCAGGGGAAATGCAGCCTATGCTCGATGCGCTGAATCGGCTCTTCGGCCGCATTCGCGATGTACTCGATTCCGAGCGGCGATTTACCGCGGACGCCGCGCATGAGCTGCGCACCCCGATTGCCGCGATCAAGGCACAGGCCCAAGTCGCGCTTGCCGAAATCGACCGAGGCCTGCGCGAACATGCGCTGCGGGCCGTACTCGAAGGGTGCGATCGCGCCGCGCATCTCGTCGATCAACTCTTGCTGCTCGCGCGCCTGGAGGCCGGCGCACTCGCGGAGCGCGCGCCGGTCGAACTCGTCGCGCTCGCCCAGCAGGTCGTGGCCGAGTTAGCGCCGCGCTCGATCGAAAAACGGCAACGTCTCGAACTCGTCGCCGGCGCGCCGTGCGTCGTGTCCGGCAATCGGCCGCTCCTCGCGGTGCTGATTCGCAACCTCGTGGACAACGCGGTGCGCTATAGCCCCGCGGGCTCGAAAATCGTCATCTCCGTCGCGCGCGCCGACGGGCATGTCTCGATGAACGTGGAAGACGGTGGGAGCGGATTGAGCGATGAGCAGACGCAGCGGCTGGGCGAGCGCTTCTTTCGCGGCCAAGGCAACCTGCAAACGGGCAGCGGCCTCGGTTGGTCCATCGTCCGGAGGATCGCGGGCGCACATGGCGCCGTTATCGATGTCGGCAGATCGCGCGGATTGGGCGGACTGCGCGTTGAAATCGGGTTTCCCGAGCCGCCGATTGACTCAGATCAACGGGTCGTGGGGCGTAATGGCTAATGTAAGGGTCACTCGTTCGTTTCCGCCTTGGGTTCAAGATGGAGACCGTCTTTTCGATTCAGGGCGTATGCAAGCGCTACCCGATGGGCAGCGTCAGCGTTTGCGCGCTCGATGGCGTCAGCTTGGCTCTGGAAGCCGGCGAGTTCGTCGTGCTGCTGGGCGCGTCCGGCAGCGGCAAATCCACCTTGCTGAACTTGCTCGGCGGCCTGGATACCCCGACTAGCGGCTCGATCGACTATCGCGATCATCGCTTGTCGGGCGCCACCGAGCGCGAACTCACACGATTCAGGCGCGAGCACGTCGGCTTCGTCTTCCAATTCTTCAATCTCATTCCGGGCCTGACTGCCCGCGAAAACGTCGCACTGGTCACCGATATCGCCGAGCACCCGGTCGATCCCGACGAGGCGTTGCGCATGGTCGGCATAGAGGCGTTGGCGGATCACTTCCCCGCGCAAATGTCAGGCGGAGAGCAGCAACGCGTCGCGATCGCACGCGCGGTGGCGAAACGTCCCGACGTTCTGCTTTGCGATGAGCCGACGGGTGCGCTGGACTTTCGCACGGGCCGACGCGTATTGGAAGTGATCGAGCGCGTGAACCGGGAGTTCGGCGCGTTGACCATCGTCGTGACGCACAACGCCGTCATCGCGGACATGGCGAACCGCGTCGTGCGAATGAGCAGCGGGCAGATCGTCGAAGAGCGGCGCAATGCGCAACGATGCAGCTCGCAGGACCTGACATGGTGAGTACGCTGATGCGCCTGTCGTGGCGCGATCTTCGGCACGTGCGTGCGCAGGCCGCCGCGGCGGTGCTCGTCGTGGCGTGCGGCGTCGCGACGTTCGTGGCCATGCGCAGCACATACCTCGCGTTGCTGAGCGCGCAGCGGGACTATTACGCGTCGTACCGGTTTGCGGATATTTTCGTGCATTTGAAGCGCGCGCCGCTTTCCGTCGCATCGCGCATCGCGGCGTTGCCCGGCGTGGCGCGCATACAGGCGCGCGTCGTGGCGGAGGTGAGTCTCGACGTGCCGGGCCTTGCCGAACCCGCGACGGGCCACATCGCTTCGATCCCCGAGCAGGGCTGGCCCGCATTGAATGTGCTCCATCTGACGAGCGGCCGGTACATTGCGCCCGGACGCGACGACGAAGCGCTGGCGAGCGCCGCGTTCGCGCAGGCGAACGGTTTGCGGGTAGGGCAGACAGTCGGCGCGGTGCTCAATGGGCGCTGGAAGCGAATTCGCATCGTGGGAATCGCGCTATCGCCCGAGTACATCTATGAAGCGGGCGCCGGTTCGATCTTTCCCGACAACCGGCACTACGGCGTGCTTTGGATGGGAACGGACGCGGTATCGGCCGCCTTCAGCATGGACGGCGCATTCAACGATCTGGTCCTTGCGTTGGACAAGGGGACCACGGGAGCCGGCGTATTGGATCTTCTCGCGCGCGTCGATCGCGAACTGACGACATACGGCGGGCTCGGCGCTCTCACGCGGGAAGACCAGATTTCGAATCGTTTCATATCGGACGAGATCGCGCAGAATCGAATCACCGCAACCTACGTCCCGGCGATCTTCTTTTGCGTGGCCATGCTCCTCTTGCAGAACGTGCTCGGTCGGCTCGTCGATATGCAGCGAGCGCAGATCGGCCTGATGAAGGCTTTCGGCTATACGAATACGCGAATCGGGCTGCATTACGCTCAGTTCAGCTGTTTCATAGCGGCATCCGGGGCGGCGCTCGGGACCGCGGGAGGGCTCCTGCTCGCCGCTTCTTTGACGCGACTGTACGCTCGCTACTATCGTTTTGCTCACCTCGAACACCGCGCGGACGCGAACGTCATCGTCCTGGCCTTCGCCGTCAGTTTCGCCGCGGCGCTGATCGGGACCGCGGCCAGTGTCGGCAGAGCGGTGAGGCTGATGCCCGTCGAAGCGCTGCGCGCGCCGGCGCCGCCGGCGTTTGCCGCCGGCTGGGCGGAACGAGTCGGGCTCTACCGGCATGTGGGCGTCACGTGGCGAATGATCGGCCGAAACTTGACGCGCCGTCCCGGCAAGGCCGCGCTTTCGTGCCTGGCGCTGGCCAGCGCGAGTGCGATCCTCGTGACCGGTGGCTTCTTTTTCGATGCGATCGACTACCTGTTCGCGGTGCAGTTCGAGCGCATCGAGCGGCAAGACGTGACCGTCACGTTTGCGCAACCCTTGTCGCATCGCGCGATAGACGCGCTGAACGCACTGCCCGGCGTGCTGCGGGTCGAACCGTTCCGCGATGTGCCCGTGAAGCTTTCGGTGGGGTTCCGATCGCGCCGGGTCGCCTTGAGCGGCATCGACTCGGGATCGCAATTGCGTCGGCTGATGGACGTCGATGGCTTGCCGTTGCGCGTCCCGCCGGACGGCATCGTGATCTCGTCTCAGCTGGCCGATGCGCTGCACGCCCGGACGGGCGACCTCATGTCGGTGCAGGTGCTGGAAGGCAAGCGCCAAATGCGCCAAGTCATCTTGGCGGGCCGGATCGGCGACATGGTCGGCGTGAGTGCTTACATGGATCGACGCTCGCTGTCCCGTCTGCTCGAAGAGGGTGGGAATTGGTCCGGCGCCAGGATGCGCGTCGACGCCGCGGCGGTATCCCGTTTGTACGCGGCGCTAAAAGGAATCCCGGCCGTCAACGCCGTGGCGCTGCGGCAGGCGGTGATCGACAGCTTCCGCAAAATCGTGAACGAAAGCGTGCGGTTCTCGACCTCGATCAACTTCGTGTTTGCCTGTGTCATCGCATTCGGCGTTGCATTCAATGGCATGCGTATCGCTTTTTCCGAGCGCGTCCAGCAATTGGCGTCGTTGCGGATCCTCGGATTTACGCGCGGCGAAGTGGCTTGGATACTGCTTGGGGAGCAGTTCGTCCTCGCCGCGATCGCGACGCCGGTCGGTCTGCTGTTGGGCTATGGCCTATGCGCGATGCTAGTCGAGCGGCTGACGACGGATCTGTATCGCTTGCCGCTTACCGTCGCGCCAGCCACCTTCGCCTATGCCGCGCTCGTCACCGGCGGCGCGGTTGCCGTGTCGGGACTGGCGGTCGCTTGGAAGATCAGGGGCATCGACATCGTTAGTGTCCTCAAGGCGAGAGAATCATGAAAGGCGGAAATCAGCGCCGGATCGCGATACTGGTCGTCGGCGTAGGTGTCGTCGCAGCGGTGCTTGCCTATGCGTTCTGGCCGTCGCCGCTCGACGTCGACACCGCGCGGGTCGCGCGGGGCGCGCTGCAGGTGACGATCGACGAGGACGGCGAGCTTCGCGCCCATGATCGCTACGTCATCACGGCCCACATCGCGGGACGCCTGTTGCGCGTCGCGTTGCGGGAGGGCGATCGGGTGCGCGCCGGGCAAACCGTTGCCGTGCTCGTGCCTTCGCCCATGACGCCCGGCGAAAGCGCGGAGCAACGCGCGCGAGTGGAAGCCGCGCAGGCGGCATACCGCGAAGCCGCGGCCCACGTCGCTCATGCGAGGTCCGACCTTGCGCAGGCGCGGCGCGAAAGCGCGCGCGGTCAGGCAATGTTCGATATCGGCGCTATCTCCAAGCAGGCCATGGAGCAGCTGAGCGCCGCGGAGTCATCGGGTCAAAGCGATTTCGATGCGGCGCGCGCGCGGGAAAAGTCGGCCGAGGCCGAAGTTCGAGCGGCGATCGCCGATCTGAAAGCGCTCGAATCCGGGCATCCCGCCGAGCTGCGCGCGCCGGTCGACGCCGAGGTGCTGCGCGTGGATGAAAAAAGCGAGCGCGTGGTGGCCGCCGGTACGCCGGTCATGCTGCTGGCCGACCCGTCGCGCTACGAGGTGGTCGTCGACGTCTTGTCCACCGACGCCGTCAAGATCAGCCCGGGTATGCGCGTCTCCGTGGAGGATTGGGGCGGCGACACGCCGATCGAAGCGAAGGTGCGCATCGTGGAACCGGCCGCATTCACCAAGACATCGGCGCTCGGCGTCGAGGAACAGCGCGTGCGCGTGATCGCCGATCTCGCCGGTTCGCCGGGGCGTTTGAACGACGGCTATCGCGTACGCGGCCGGATCGTCATCTGGGAGAGGGCCGATGCGCTGACCGTGCCGATCGGCGCGCTCTTCCGGTGCGCGCAGCAATGGTGCGTCTTCGCCGTGGAGCACGGGCGGGCGATGCGGCGCACAGTGAGCGTCGGGCAGCGCAACGCCGAGGCAGCCGAGCTGCAGAGCGGATTGCGCGAAGGGGATCTCGTCGTCACGTACCCGCCCAGTACGCTAACCGATGGTGACCGCGTTCGATCGCGCTAGTCCCATCCGCAAGCGCATGGAGCCGCCCGTCACGATCGTTTCAGGCGGTCCGGCGCCGCGTGTTGACGCAGGTCAAGCCGAAAGCAAGCTTACTGCGCGATGGGTTTGGTGACGTCGCTGCCGAACCAGTGCATCGAGATCTTCTTCATCGTGCCATCCTGCTCGAGCGCGTTCAAGGCATCGTTGATCGCCTTTTCGAACTTCGGATTGCCCTTGCGGAACGGGATGCCCATTTCCTGCTCGCCGCCCTTCAGGATCGAGCCGGGACGAAGCGGGAGATTGGAGTTCTTGATGATGTACGGGAGCATCAAGCGGTCGTCGAGCGTGGCGTCGATACGTCCCGCCGCCAAGTCGCGCAGTTTTTCCGGCGCGCCCGGATAGGTCTGCGCGTTGACGCCTTGCACCGCGCGAACCATTTGGTCGTAGTTCGTGCCGAGCGTGACGCCGATTTTCTTGTCGCCCTTGAATTCCTCGAGCGATTTGAATTCGCGCTTGTCGTCCTTGCGCTGAATCAGTTGCGCCGCCGAATACGTGTACGGTTGGCTGAAGTCGAGTGCTTCCTTGCGCTGCGGCGTGATGGTCACCTGGTTGACGATCACGTCGAATTTTCCGGCCTGCAAGCCGGCGATGATGCCGCTCCATTCCGTGGTGATGAACTGCGGTTTCACGCCGAGCTTGGCCGCGACGGCTTTCGCCACGTCCACGTCGAAGCCCTCGAGCTCCCCGGCTGCGTTCTTGGAGTCGAACGGCGGGTAGGTGCCTTCGAGCCCGATGCGCAATACGCCGCTCGATTTGACCGAGTCGAGCAGGTCTTGGGCATGCGCGCTCGCCGCGATGAAACTGAACGCGCTAGCGATGAGCGCGCCTCGTACGAGCGCGCCGATGATGTTCTTCGTTTTCAATGTCCCCTCCTTGGATTTGAAGTGCTTGCGCTAACCGTGCATGCGGAGGAACCACCGGCGCACTTGCTGTGGCGGGAGCCCGAACGATTGCACGCCGTGGAACGGTATCACTTTTCGTCATGGCGGGCATCCGCGCCAAAATTCCCGGGGAAGGTGTGGGCCGCGGCCGCGGCGTTCGATCGGAGAAGGTGAGCTGCTACGGGAGTGCGTAGACGTTCTTTGGCGCGCGTCGCGGCATGCGGCGCAGACGGGCGATCAAGCGAGGACGCGAGCCGCGTCGCCGCCGACGCGTTGCGCGAATTTGCGCACGGTTTGCGTGGCGATCTCGACCAGGCGTTCCGCCCGGTTGGCGCCCGTGCGCCAAGCGATGACGAACGGCAGCGGCGGCGGCGTCTCCATTCCCTCGAGTTTGCGAAGCACGCCCTTGTCCAGCAAGTCCAGGACGAGCGCGGAGGGCATGGCCGCCACGCCGAAGCCGGCCTGCGTGAGCTGGATCATCGCCGCGAGCGAATTGACGCAGCTCACGCGCGCATCGTTCACGCCGTACGACTGCATCAGCCGCAGTAGATCCTGATGCGGGCGGGAATGGCGCGAGTAGGTGATGAGACGCTCCGCGCCGATCCGGCGCAGCGCGGCCGTCATGGTTTCGTCCGGCTGCTTGGAGCGCGTGTCCGCATCGGCCGCCCCGATCCAATCGATCGAGAGTTCGAGCACCTCGATGCTGCGCAGCGACTCGTCGCGCACCATGTCGGTTTGAATGACGAGGTCGAGCATGCCATGGCGCAATTGCTCGTTCAAGTTCAGCGCGGTCTCGGTCGTGACTTCGATGTCGAGATTGGGGTAGTGGTGCGTCGCGTCCGCCACGAAATCGACGAACCACGAATGGATGGCGCTATCCATCGCGCCGATCCGGATCGTGCTGGCCACGAGGTTTTCGTCCTGCACCGAGGCGTAGAGCTCCAGCATCGAGCGGCTGACGATCTCGGCGTGATGCAGCACGCGTTCGCCCGCGCGCGTGAGCGTGACCCCCTTCGGCTCGCGATTGAACAGCTTCGTGCCGAGGTCCTGTTCGAGCACCGAAATGCGGCTCGAGATGGCCGCTTGCGTCGAATGGAGCTTTTCCGCCGCCAGGCTGAAGCTGTGAAGCTTGGCCACCCAGATAAACGTTTCGAGAAACTTCAGATTCACGCCGGCGCTCCACCTTCGCTCGAAGCAAGCAAGGGCCGGATGTATGCGTTTCATCCAACCGTTGCTCGCCGTTCGTTCCCAAACATCCTTCGTTGCGTCACATGAACGCGTTCAAAAGCACGATGTTGACGATCAGCAAGGCGATCGCCGTGGGCACCTGCGCCCGAATCACGCCGTATTTATTCGGCAGTTCGAGCAGCGCCGCGGGAACGATGTTGTAGTTTGCCGCCATCGGCGTCAAGAGGGTTCCGCAGTAGCCCGAGAACATGCCGATCGCCGCGATCGGCGCCGGATTGCCGTGAAACACGCCGATCAGCACGGGCACGGCCACGCCGCCTGTCATCACGGGGAAGGCGGCGAAGCCGTTGCCCATGATGATCGTGAAGATCGCCATGCCCGCGCAGTAGACGGCCACGGCCAGCAGCCGGTAGTCGAGATCGATGTACGCGGTTATCAAATGCGCGACGGCCTTGCCCACGCCCGCATCGGCGAAGACCAGGCCGAGCATGCCGAGCAGTTGGGGCAGCACGACGGCCCACGACAGCGCGTCGACGAGGCGCCGAGCCTCCTTGACCGATTGCTGGGCGGAGTCGCGCGTGAGCACGCAAGCGAAGATCAACGCGACGACGCAGCCGATACCGAACGACGCGAGCGTGGCATTCTTCGGGTCGATCAGCGCGACCCCGCCGAATACGAGCCGCGGCGCGAGCAGCGTGCCCACGACGGTCACGAGCGGAATCGTCAGCGCCGGTAGGAAGAGCGTGTTGCCGAGCCGCTTGGCGCTGGTACGGCGCGCGTCTTCCGACGGCATGTTCGGCTTGGCGCCGACCACGCCGCCGATGCCGGCGACCACGGCCATCGCAATGACGAGCACGCCGACCACGTCGGTGGGAAGGCGATCGCCCGCAAGGAAGATAACGCCGTAGACGATCCAGAACCCGCCGGCGAGAAAACGCTTCGGATGGGCGCGGTCGCTGACGATGATGCCGCCGATGACGAACAGCAGGATGCCGAGCAGCCAGAAAAAGGCGTTGAGCGAGACGATCATGCGTTTTCTCCTTGCGGCTGTGCGGCGTCGTGCTGGCCGGCGTCATGGCGATGCGGCTCCGGCTCCGAGGCGGGCTTTGTCCCACCGGCATGGCGTGCCAGCCAACGGTCGAGCCGGTATAGGCGGAAACTTTGAATCAGGAATGCGGCGAGCGCGGTCGGCATGCCCCACACCGCCACGTGCATCGGCTCGACGACGATGCCGGCTTCCTTGAGGAACGTCACCATCAAGACGATGGCGCCGAACGCGACGAAGATGTCTTCGCCGAAGAACAGCCCGACGTTGTCGCAGGCGGCGGCGAACGCCCGCAGCCGGTAGCGGACGGCATCGGTCAGCGTGCCGAAGCGCGTTTCGGCGGCGCCCTCGGTCATCGGCGCAACGAGCGGCCGAACCATCTGCGCATGGCCGCCGAGCCCGGTCAGGCCCAGCGCGGCGGTGATCTCGCGCACGAACAAATACACCATGAGCAAGCGCCCCGGCGTGGCGGCGCGAATACCCGAGATCCACATTTGCGCGCGCTCGCGCAGGCCGTGCCGCTCGAGCAGACCGACCACGGCAAGCGGCAAGAGGATGATGAGCGGAATCACGCGTGTCTTGACGAAGCCGCTTCCGATGGCGGAGAGCACATGATCGGGCGGGAAGTGCGCGGCGAAACCGGTGGCGATCGCGGCCACGGCCACGATCAGCATCGGGTTGAATCGCAGCAGAAAACCGGCGGCGATCACGGCGACGCCGATGAGCGGATAGAGATTCACTGCGGTATGCACGGATGGTCCTCCTTGGCAGCGGGTGGATACCGTCCCGCGCTGGACGCGGGACGGACGGTGTGGCGCGTTGACGGCATCGCGCTCGTGGTAGTGAGGGTTACGCGGCGGGGCCGTATCCGCCGCCGCCCGGCGTTTCGATGACGAACACATCGCCGGGGTTGACCGTGGCCGTGTGCGTCGCGCCGAAGTGGTCCACCTCGCCGCTCGCCCGTTCGATCCAATTGCGCCCGACGCTGCCCGCTTCGCCGCCCGCGAGGCCGAACGGCGGGACACGGCGGCGGTTGGCGAGGATGTTCGCCGTCATCGTCCGCATGAAGCGGATACGCCGCACGGCTCCGTCACCGCCCGCGTGGCGGCCGCCGCCGCCGCTGCCCGAGCGAATCGCATGCTGTTCGACGATCACGGGGAAGCGCCACTCGATCACCTCGGGATCGGTCATCCGCGAGTTCGTCATGTGGGTCTGCACCGCCGATGTGCCCGGGTGCGTCCCGCCGGCCCCGGAGCCGCCCGCGATCGTCTCGTAGTATTGATGCGCGTCGTCGCCGAACGTGAAGTTGTTCATCGTGCCTTGCGAGGCGGCCATCACTTCCAGCGCACCATAGAGCGCGTCGGTGATCGACTGCGAGACCTCGACGTTGCCCGCCACCACGGCGGCGGGGTACACGGGGTTCAGCATCGAACCCTGGGGAATCACGATGTCGACGGGACGCAAGACGCCCTCGTTCATCGGGATATCGTCGCTCAGCAGCGTGCGGAACACATACAGCACCGCCGCTTTGCAGACGGAGCACGGGGCATTGAAGTTCGTCGCGCGCTGCGCGCTGGTGCCGCTGAAGTCGACGCGCGCTTGGCGCCGTTCGCCGTCGATCGACACCTTGACGCGGATCACCGCGCCGTCGTCCATCTCGTAGGCGAATTCGCCGTCATGCAGCGTGGAGATCGCGTTGCGCACGGCTTCTTCCGCGTTGTCCTGCACGTGGCCCATGTAGGCGAGCACGACGTCGGCGCCGTAGCGCTTGACGGCGCGCAGCAGTTCGGTCGCGCCGCATTCGCACGCGGCGATCTGCGCTGTCAGGTCGGCGATATTTTGATCGACGTTGCGGCTGGGGTAAGGGCCCGCACGGAACAGGGCGCGCACCGGCGCTTCGAGGAACGTGCCTTCGGCCACGATCTTGACGTTGTCGAGCAGCACGCCTTCTTCCTCGATGATCGTGCTGTTGGGCGGCATCGAGCCCGGCGTGATGCCGCCGACGTCGCCATGATGCCCGCGAGCCGCAACGTAGAACAGCAGTTGGCCGTCATCGCCGTAGACGGGCATGACGACGGTGATGTCGGGCAAATGCGTCCCGCCGTTGTACGGCACGTTCAGCATGAAGACATCGCCGCGCCGCATCGTCGCGCCATGTTGGCGGATGACGCTGAGCACGCTGTCGCTCATCGATCCTAGATGCACGGGAATATGAGGCGCGTTCGCGATGAGGCCGCCCGAGCGGTCGAAGACGGCGCACGAAAAGTCGAGCCGCTCCTTCATGTTGACCGAGTACGACGTCTTCTCGAGCGTCGCCCCCATTTGCTGAGCGATCGACATGAAGATGTTGTTGAAGATCTCCAGATGCACGGGGTGACGAGCCGTCGTGATCGCATGAGCGGTCCCTGCGCTCGATTGCGCATCGGTGTCAGCGTTTCGCTCGAGGCGCAGTGTCCCGTCTTCGAGTCGAACCGCGGACCAGCCCGGTTGCAGCACGATCGTCGAGATGTCTTCGGAGATCAGCGCGGGGCCCTCGAGTCGCGCGCCTACAGAAAGATCCTTGCGAACATGCAGCGGCACTTGGGTTTCTTCGCCTGCGACGAACATCGCGACGCGAGCGTCGGCCGGCGTGGCGTTCGACGCAGCGGATCTGGCCGTGGCCAGCGCCGTCGTTTCCGTCAGGCCCACGCCCTCGACGACGATCGATTCGACGACGAGCGGTTTGCCCGTCATGACGAACCCATAGCGTTTGCGGTGGAGTGTCGCGAAGGCGACGGCCATCGCGCTTTCGTCGCCGAACGGCACTTCCAACGTGGAGTCGGTGTTTTGATACTTGAGCCGCGCCGACCGGGTCACGCGCGCACGGTCGGCGGGAATGCGCTGCGCCGACAGCTCCGCGAGCGCTTGCGTTTCCAGCGCACCGTAGATGCCGCCGAGTTCTTCCACGGTCCCGGCCTCCAGCACCGCTTCGACGGCGCGTTCGCGCAGCACGCGCAAATCGGCCAGCCCCATGCCGAACGCGGACAGCACGCCCGCGAACGGATGCAGCACGATACGCTTCATGCCGAGCGCATCGGCTACGTCGCAGGCATGCTGGCCGCCGGCGCCGCCGAACGCGCACAGCGCGTAATCCGAAACGTCGTGCCCGCGCTCGACGGAGATCGTCTTGATCGCTTGGGCCATGTTGTCGACGGCGACGGCGAGGAAGCCTTCGGCCACGGCCTGCGGGCTCATCGCGCGGCCCGTCTCGCGCTCCACTTGTTCGGCGAGTTCGGCGAACTTCCCGCGGACGATGTCGACGTCGAGCGGCAAGTCGCCGTTGGGACCGAACACGTGCGGGAAATGGTCCGCTTGCACGCGGCCGAGCATGACGTTGCAGTCGGTCACCGTGAGCGGCCCGCCGTTGCGATAGCTTGCGGGCCCCGGATAAGCGCCGGCCGACTCGGGGCCGACTTTGAAACGGCCGTTTTCGAAGCTGCAAATCGAGCCGCCGCCCGCCGCGACCGTATGAATGTCCATCATCGGAGCACGTACGCGTACGCCGGCCACCTGCGTTTCGAACACGCGCTCGTAGGCGCCGTCATAGTGCGCGACATCGGTCGACGTGCCGCCCATGTCGAAGCCGATGACCTTGCTTTCGCCCACTGCCTCGCAGGTCTTCACAGCGCCGACGATGCCGCCTGCGGGGCCGGAGAGGATCGCATCCTTGCCGCGAAAACGAGAGGCATCCACGAGGCCTCCGCTCGATTGCATGAACATGAGGCGAACCGAGCCCGTATGCTGCATCACCCGATCGACGTAGTCGCGCAGGACGGGGGAGAGGTAGGCATCGACCACCGTCGTATCGCCGCGCCCGACGAGCTTCATGAGCGGGCTCGCTTGATGGCTGACGGAGATCTGCGTGAAGCCGCAGTCGCGGGCGATGTCGGCTACGCGCAGTTCGTGCTCGTGGAAGCGATAACCGTGCATCAGCACGATGGCGATCGACGTAATGCCGCTCGCGCGGGCCTGGGATAGCGCTGCGCGCGTGGCGGTTTCGTCGAGCGGACGCAGCACCGTGCCGTGCGCGTCGATGCGCTCGTCGATCTCGACGACGCGCTCGTACATTTGCGACGGCAGTTCGATGTGCCGCGCGAAGATGTCGGGGCGTTCCTGGTAGCCGATGCGCAGTTGATCGGCGAAGCCGCGCGTGATGGCGAGCAGCGTACGCGCGCCCTTGCGTTCGAGCAACGCGTTCGTGGCGACGGTCGTGCCCATCTTGATGACTTCGATGCGATCTTGCGGAAGCGCTTCGTCTGCGGAAAGGTTCAGCAGATCGCGGATGCCCTGCACGACGGCGTCGCGATACCGGTCGGGGTTTTCCGACAGCAGCTTGTGCGTGACGAGTTCGCCGGTGGGTTTTCTTGCGACGATATCGGTAAACGTGCCGCCGCGGTCGACCCAGAATTGCCAGCGGCTATCGCTCGCCGTCGGCGCTTGCGTGTCGTTTTCGAAACTAGCGTGCTCTTGTGCTGCGTTGTTTTGGGGTTTCACTTCCGTCACCTCGACCTTTTGTCCACAGTGGGCGGCCATCGGCTGCGCGCCGAGTGGGCGCGCGCCAAGCCTTTGCTCTTGTTGGTCGGATTTTGGAAGCGACGACGACGGCGAGTCCAGGCAGAAAAATAAATTCGCCCTATAAAAAAAGTCGATGGCGAGAAGGGGGGGCGCAGCGCGAGCGGTCCACGCTGCGTATTCCCCGGGACGGCTATAGCGTCATGCCGCCCGAAGCTTCGATAACGGCACCGTTGATGTAACTGGCCTCGTCGCTCGCCAGGAAGGCGTAGATGTTGGCGATCTCTTCAGGTTGTCCCAGCCGCCGCAGCGGAACCTGGCTTCGCATCTTTTCCAGTACCTCGTCGGGTATCGTCGCCAGGATGGGCGTGTCGATGAAGCCTGGCGCCACCGCGTTGACGCGAATGCCCTTGGGACCCAGTTCGCGGCTCCACGTCTTCGTGAATCCGATCACGCCGAACTTGGACGCGGCGTAATTCGATTGTCCGTAGTTGCCGTAGATGCCCACCACCGAACTCGCGTTGAGGATGACGCCGGCTTGCTGTTCGACCATGCAATCGACCACGGCCTGGGTGGTGTGGAAGACGCCCCGCAGGTTGACGTCGATTACTTGCTCGAACTGCTCCGGCGTCATTTTTTGCAGACGGGCATCACGTGTGATGCCCGCGTTGTTGACCAGGATGTCGATGCGTCCAAATCGCTCGAGCACCTGGCCGACCATGTCGTGCACGGCTTGCCGATCGGCGATGTCGACGGCGACGCCCATCGCTTCCGTGCGCGACTCGCGGCATGCGCCGACTACGGCATTCACGGCGTCTGCATTCAAGTCGCACACCGCAACGGCGGCGCCCTCGCGCGCGAATTTGCGCGCGGTCGCGGCCCCGATTCCTTGTCCGGCTCCCGTCACGATTGCGATCTTTCCTTTGAGTCTCATCGGTTTACGCCTTCATAATCTGTCGTTGTTGCAGGTGAGACGACGTCCGTCGATGCCGGCATGCGGCCCGGCTCGCCGGCGGACGCCGCGGCCCTAGAGATATTCGACGTTGCCGTCGACGCTGATGGCTTGCCCGGATATGTTTTGCCCGGCGGGGGAGGCGAGGAAAAGCGCCAGCGCTGCGATATCCTCGACCGTGACCATTCGCCGAAGCGATATCTTGTCGAGGTACTGTTGTTTCATTTCGTCGAACGGCACGCCGGTCGACTGCGCTCTTGCCGCAATCACGCGATCCATGCGCTCGCCTTGCACGACACCCGGCAAGATGGCGTTGACCCGGACGTTGCTCGGCCCGAGTTCGATGGCCAGCGACTTGACGAGCCCCACGATGGCCCATTTCGTTGCTGCGTACGGTGTGCGAAAGGCATAGCCGAGCCGGCCCGCAACCGACGACATCGCGATGATGCCGGGGCGATCCGACGACGCTTTCAGAACCGGCACGGCCCTGCGCAAGAAATAATATTGGCTGTTCAGATTGGTCGCGATCGTGCGCTCCCATTGCTCGGGCTCGACGCTGGCGACGTCGCCCGTCGGGCCCGCGATGCCCGCGTTGTTGACGAGGATGTCCAGGCCCCCGAGCTTTTTATGCGCATCGTCGACGATGGCGTCTACCTGCTCGCGATCGGCCACATCGACGATCCCTGTGTGCAGCTTCGGGTTTCGTTGCTTGGTTTGCTCTATCGCGGCAGGGTCGACATCGCACACATAGACTTGTGCGTCCGTCTGCACGAATGCGTCGGCAATGGCCGCGCCGATACCGGAGCCCGCGCCGGAAATGAGAACGCGTAGACCGGGCCGCGGTTTCAACAATTCGAAGGTATTCATGTCTCGCACCGACAACGTGGGTTTGACTGCCTGCAAAAATTGCGAGGTTCTGCCGCGTCAGCCTTTGGAGGTCGTCAAGGCCGAGGCGATCGGGCGCTGGTCGGACTGAATGGCTTTGGCGAGCGCCGGAACGAGACACAGGCCGAGCACCGATGCGACCACGACGACGTTAAAGCCGGCGTCGCTGCGGCCGGTCATCGTCTCGGCAAGTCCGAACAGATAGGGACCGACGAATCCGCCGAGCAAGCCGACCGTATTGATGAAGGCGAGCCCCGCGGCGGCCTGCACGCCTTGCAACCGTTTCATGGCGACGGCCCAGTACGAAGGCAAGATCCCGCCGGCGAAGAAGCCCGTCACCCCGAGCAAAACGATTTGCGCGGCCTGCTCGTGGATCGCGATGAACGCGCATGCGCTGACGACGACGCCCGCTGTCAACACACCGAGAAAACCGCATTCGTTGACGATGCGGCGGTGGATACGCGGAAGCGTCAACACGCCCAGCAAGAAGCCGATGCCGACGCTGCTCGAAAGCAGACCGACGAGTACCGGCGATTTCACGTGCATCTGCGCGACGATCGCGGGCGTGAAGAAGTAGAGGCCGACGAAGGCGACTTGATTCAAGAAGTAAATCAGCGCGATGACCACCGTGGTCGGCCGTTTGAGCGCGGCGATCCAGTTAGCGGAAGTCAGGTCGGCATGGCCGTGCGTGTCGATCGCCGCGTTGGTTTCGAGCGCTTGCGCTTCCTGCCGCGAAAGCCATCGAACCTCGGACGGGCGATTCGGCAGCTTGAAGAACAGTACGATGCCGAAAACGATCGTGGGCAAGCCTTCCAACAGGAACATCCACTGCCATCCGCGAAGCCCGCCGATCCCTGCGAGCTGCATGAGGCTTGCACCGAGCGGGTTGCCGAGAATGAGCGCGACGGAGGGCGCGGTGTAGATCCAGCCCACCGCGACGGCGCGATCCTTCGGGGCGAACCAGAGCGTCACCACGTACATCAGCGCCGGAAAGAGCCCCGCTTCGGCAACGCCGAGCAATACGCGAAGGATGTAGAAGGACCATTCGCCCCGAACGAACATCATCGCCGTGGACAGCACGCCCCAGGTGACGGCGATCCGCGCGATCCACGCGCGAGGGCCGAACCGGTGCGCCGCAAGATTGCTCGGTACCTCGCACAACGCATAGCCGATGAAGAAGATCCCGGCGCCGAGGCCGTAGGCGGCCGCGCTGATGCCCAGGTCCGCCGCCAGCGCGTTTTTGGCTAGCGCGACGTTCGTTCGGTCGATGAACGACAGAAAGTAGATCGCGCACATCAAGGGGAGGAGCCTGACCATCGCCTTGCGGGTCGCAAGCCAATGTGTCTCGCCCAAACTGCGGTCAGCGGTTGTTGCGCTCATGATGTCTCCAGTTATTGTCCCGCTCGCTTTTTATGGTGGTCCGCGTCGCGAAAGGGGCGATGCGCGGGCGGCGGGAATGATGTCGTTCGGCTCACGCGATGCGTGGAGCCCGCTACTCAATGCGAGACGTTGTCCCGTCCCTTGAGGCCGAGAATCTGCCGTGCCTCCGACGGCGTCGCGATTTCGAAGGAAAGCTCTTCGAGGATTCGGCGAATTTTGCGGACCTGTTCGGCGTTCGATTTCGCCTTCACGCCGCGCGACAGGTAAACGCTGTCTTCCAATCCGACGCGGACATTTCCGCCCATGATTGCACCCAGCGTGACGAGGGACATCTGGTGACGTCCGGCGCCGAGAATGGAAAACTGGTAATGCTCGCGCCCGAACAACCGGTCGGCGGTCGATCGCATGACGGCGAGGTTTTCGGGATCGGCGCCGATGCCGCCCAGGATCCCGAGCACCGATTGAATGAAGAACGGCGGCTTGATGAGCCCGATGTCGATGAAGTGGGCGAGGCTGTACAGATGCCCCACGTCATAACACTCGAATTCGAAGCGGGTGCCGTAGTCGCTGAACTCGGTCAAGATGTTGCGGATGTCGCGGAAGGTATTGCGGAAAATCATGTCCTCCATGCCTTCCACGTAAGCCTTTTCCCAGCCGAAGCGCCAGGACGCCATCTTGGCCGCGACGGGATGCAGCGAGAAGTTCATCGAGCCCATATTCAGCGAGCACATCTCCGGTTTGGCCGCCCGCGCGTAGGCGAGGCGCTCGTCCAGCGTCATGCGCGTGCTTCCGCCCGTCGAAATGTTGATGACGGCGTCGGTTTGGGCGGCGATGGCCGGGACGAATTGACGGAAAACCTCGGGCGAGGGAGTCGGACGGCCATCTTCGGGATCGCGGGCATGCAGGTGCAGAATCGCCGCGCCGGCTTCGGCGGCTTCGAGCGCTTGAGTTTTGATGTCGTCGGGCGTCAGAGGCAGATACTCGGACATCGACGGCACATGCGCCGATCCGGTGACGGCGCACGTAATGATCACTTTGTTGCGGGGGTGGCTCAATTCGCTGTCCTTTCAATTGAGGCGTCGACACGGTCGCGCGTGACGTCATCGTGGCGGCCTCGTATCTTGTTCTGCGGATGTTAGTCAGATACGATTCGCGGCGTAAGGTCTTTAACGGACAAGCTGATGTCCCCGTAGGACATCGAGGGGAGAGGCTGTGTCGTCGAAGTTTCCGCTGTTGAACGAGCGCATTTACGCGCCCTATAAGATCGCCGCGCTGGTCGAGGTGCTGGCGGAGCAAGGCATTGCTCCCGAGGACAGTCTGAAGGGCAGCGGGGTGTCTCCGGAGGAAATTTACGACGCATCGGTCATGACCTCGGTGCGCCAATACGCGGCCGTATGCAGGAATGCCGTGGCGCTCTCGCGCGACCCGAGCACGCCGTTCAGAACGGGCGCCCGTCTTCATCTCGCGGCGTATGGCATGTACGGGTACGCGTTGATGTCGTGTCTTTCGCTTCGAGACTACTTCCGTCTGGGCGTCAAATACCACCGGCTGGCGACACCCACCGTGACCATCGAGTGGACCGAGAACCCCGACGCGTCGGTGTGGACGTTTCCCGACGCGTTTTCGTCGAATCTCCCGCACGACGTGCAGCAATTCCTGCTGGAGCAGCAGTACACGCAGCATGTGACTCACTTGCAGGACGTGGTGGGTCAGCGCTGCCCGCCGATTCTTGCGCGCTTTACCTATCCCGCACCCGACTACGCCTCCATCTATCCCGAGTATCTGGGCTGTCCGTGCGAGTTCGAGGCCGACACATGCCAGTTGATCTACGACAGCGCGATCTTGGAGATGAAGCCGCATCTCGCGCACCGGCATTCGGCGGCCCTGCTGCAAGAGACGTGCGACAGGCTCATCGGCCAAGCGAAGACTTCGTCGGGAGTAGCGGGCGAGATCTACCAGTTGTTGATGCAGAAGCCGGGGGTTTTTCCCAGCATGGAGTTCGTCGCGCAGGCGCTCAAGATGACGAGCCGCACGCTCCGGCGCAGGCTGGTGGCCGAGGGAACGTCGTTCGTCGCGATCGTCGACGACGTGCGATGCTCGCTGGCCACGGAGTACCTGAAGACGACGAAGCTGAGCGCCGACGATGTCGCCATGCTGGTCGGCTTCACGGACACGGCGAATTTCCGTAGAGCGCTCAAACGCTGGACGGGCAAAGGCCCGGGCGAGATACGCGATCAGCCGTAGGCGATCGAGTTCGACTCGATGCCTGCCGAACAGGCACGGACCATGCTCCGCTGCTCATGCGTTCATTCCGCACCACCGACCGAACCGCATGACACGAGCCGGCGTCTTGCACGGCTCACGGAGACTCGCTATGGCCGAACTCAACGCACCTGTCCGACCTGCCGCCTACGTCGAAGATCGAACCGAATGGCGGCTTCATGCCGGCGTCGTTTCGTGGGGCGCCGTTTTCGCGGGCGCCGTGGCCGCCGCGGCGTTCGGGCTCATCCTGCTCACGCTCGGCACGGGCCTCGGCCTCGCCGCGCTTTCGCCCTGGCACTCGGCCCGTGATAGCGCGACGACATTCGGCGTCGCCGCCATCATTTGGGTCTGTGTGACGCAAATTCTCACGTCCGGGCTCGGCGGGTATTTGGCCGGGCGTTTAAGGCATCGATGGCCTGCCGTCGAAGTCGACGAAGTGTATTTCCGCGATACCGCGCATGGATTCTTGACCTGGGCCGTCGCCACGCTGGCGACGGCCGCGCTGTTCGCCGCGATGCTTCCTGCATTGGGCCGCGTCGGCGCGCAGGCGGCGGCGAAGGCCGCGCCGGCTGCGTTCGCGGTCGATCGCGGCGACGCCAATGCCGCTGCGAATCAGTGGCCCGTCGGGTATTACGTCGATTCGCTGTTCCGCCTGCCCGGATCGACGCCAACGGCGCAGCCGCTTGCGGCGCCGTCGGCTTCGGACGCCGCGGTAGCCGCGGCCGGTGGCGCAAGTGCGGTCGGCGCGGGCGGAAGCGGCTCTGCCCCGATAGCCGCATCGGGCGCGGCGCCGGGCGCATCGGCGCCGGCCGTCGCCGC
>NZ_JBQCHR010000089.1:0-93907 GCF_051954495.1 Trinickia sp. | reverse complement strand
CACGCGCGAAGATCGCTGAACATGCCGGCGACCTGGCGGTGGTCATCCTGGAGCCGATGATGGGCGGCGGCGGCTGCATCGCGGCCGAACCCGCCTTCCTGAAAATGCTGCGGGAGGAGACCCAGCGGGTCGGTGCGCTGCTGATCTTCGACGAGGTGATGACCTCCCGCCTCGCGCCCGGCGGACTGCAATCGGTGCGCGGGATCAAGCCGGACCTGACCACGTTCGGCAAATACATCGGCGGCGGCATGTCGTTCGGCGCGTTCGGCGGCCGCGCATCGATCATGCATCAATTCGATCCGCGCAGGCCGGACGCCACACCCCATGCGGGCACGTTCAACAATAACGTTTTGAGCATGGCCGCCGGCGTGGCCGGACTGTCAAAGTTGTACACGGCTGATGTCGCGCGTGAATTGAACGCGAGCGGAGACAGGCTTCGTGAACGACTGAACGCGATGTGTGTCGAGCGGAACGTGCCGCTTCAGTTCACGGGGCGGGGATCGCTCATGAATCTTCAGGCCGGCAGGCATGCGATCCGGTCGATCGGCGACCTGCTCCCGGGGGGCAATCTCATCAAAGATCTGTTTTTCTTCCACATGATCGAGCACGGCATTTATCTCGCGCGCCGTGGCTTCATCGTGCTCAGCATGCCGATCGGCGAAATTGAAATGGCCCGCTTGTTGTCGGCTTTCGATGCGTTCGTCGAGCGCTACGCGGGCGTCATTGCGTAAAAGTTATCGTTATCGCCGCCTGTGCGGCGCGGTTTTGCGAGGAGCACCGGAATGAAAGATGTGGCCGAAGAACGGCTCGTAGGCGACACGCCGCGTGGGGGAAGCGTCATGAGCTTTTACCTCCCGAAAGGCGCGGCGCGCCCCCCGCGCATCGCGCGTGGCGAAGGCATCCACCTTTTCGATGAGCACGGCGCCCGGTATTTGGATGCCACCTCGGGCGCGGTCGTCAGCAACCTTGGCCACTCCAATCCGCGCGTCGTCGCTGCGATGGCGGAGCAGGCTCACCGCGTCACCTTCGCCTATCCCCGCTTCTTCGAGAGCGAACAGAACGTTCGGCTTGCCGACAAGCTCACTGCGCTTGCCGGCGACGGGTTCGACCGCGCGTTCTTCGTGTCCGGCGGATCCGAAGCCAACGAGGCCGCACTGAAGCTCGCACGGCAATACGCGCTTGCCTGTGGGCAATCCACCCGCTGGAAGGTGATCTCGCGTAATCCGAGCTACCACGGTTCGACCATGGGGGCGATGGCCGTGACGGGCGATTCATTCACCGAATCGATCTACGGCCCGATGTTCCAATCGATGCCGAAGATTCCGGCGCCGCTGACTTACCGGTTGCCGCCCGGCGTGACGACCGAAGAGCACGTCGCGGCCTGCGCCGAAGCGCTCGAGCAGCGGATCGTGGAGGAGGGACCCGATACGGTGCTCGCGTTCATTCTGGAACCGATCGGTGGACTCTCGACCGGCGCCGTGGTGTCGCCCCCGTCGTATTACAAGCGCACTCGCGAGATCTGCGACCGCCACGGGGTGCTGCTCATTCATGATGAGATCATGTGCGGCGCCGGACGCACGGGCGTATTCCTGTCCTCGCAAGACTGGGAGGGCTCGCGTCCCGACATCGTGACACTGGCCAAGGGTCTCGCCGCGGGCTACACGCCGTTCGGCGCCGTGCTCGCGCCGAACCATATCGTCGAAACGATCGGCGCGAAAGGTGGTTTCGTCCATGGACATACCTACTTCTCGAACCCGTTCTCTTGCGCCGTGGCGGAAGCCGTCATCGACGAGGTAGTGGAGCAGGGGCTCGTCGAGCGGGCCGCGCGGGTCGGCCAGTATCTCGACGGGCGGCTGCGCGAATTGCAGCGGGCGAGCCGCCTGATCGGCGACGTCCGCGGCAAGGGTTTGCTCATGGCGATCGAACTCGTCGCGGACAAGGAAACGCGGCGTCAGCTGCCGCCGTCGATGAACGCACCGGCTCGCCTGACGAACTATGGTCTGGCACACGGCATCGCGCTTTACAACCGGCGTGCGAACCGAGGACAGTTCGGCGATATCCAGCTGATCGCGCCGCCGCTGATCATCACGGAATCGCAGGTCGACGATCTCGTCGAGCGGCTCGGGCTGGCGCTGTCAGATTTCGAACGCGACCTCGAACGTGAGGGAGCGCTCGGCTAAGAGGCGGACGGCGCGAAAGGACTCGATGCGCCGGTTTTGTCCGTTGTAACGTCGCATAGTTCAAGTCACTATTGCTTATTGACATGGAGGCATTCGATGACACGCGTTCGCGTTGCGGCTTTCACCGTCTCGCTCGACGGTTACGGAGCAGGTCCTGATCAAAACATCGACAATCCGCTTGGCGTCGGCGGGACGGAGTTGCACCAGTGGCTCGTGCCGACACGCACGTTTCAACGAACCTTGTTTGGAAACGAAGGCGGGACGACCGGAGTCGACGATGAGTTCGCCGCGCGCAGCTTTGAGAACGTCGGGGCGTGGATTCTTGGCCGGAACATGTTCAGCCCCATTCGCGGGGCATGGCCGGACGATAACTGGAAAGGCTGGTGGGGAGACAATCCGCCGTATCACGTGCCCGTTTTCATCTTGACCCATCATGCTCGTCCCTCCATCGAGATGGAGGGCGGCACGACGTTCCACTTCGTCACGGGCGGCATTCGCGAGGCGCTCGACCGCGCACGGCAGGCCGCCGCCGGAAAGGACGTGCGCATCGGCGGAGGGGCGAACACCATCAAGCAGTATCTTCGCGAGGGACTCGTCGACGAGCTGCACTTCGCTATCTCGCCGGTGCTGCTCGGCCGGGGGGAGTCGCTGTTCGAAGGCGTCGACCTGCGGGCCTTGGGATACCGATGCGTCGAAACCGTAGCGTCGGAGAAGGCCACGCATGTCGTTTTACGGCGGGAAGGGCGGACGGGGACGTGACGATCGCCGTGGCGAGCGGGAATGGTCTTCGTATGACTTAAGGAACAGCCTTGCGCCGCGCAGGCCTCTTCCCGTTCGCGTCCCAACGCCGAGTCTTGAACCACTGGCGGAACGTCCGCACGAATCTTTCCTGCACCTGAGACGGCAGCCGATTGGCAGGGTGGTACATGTACACGTCGAATTCCACCGCGGGCACAAATGGCCGGATGACCACCCGCGATGGATCCGCCAGGCGAGCGGAGGCTTCATCGATGATGGCGCACCCGGCGCCGTGCGTCACCAGCGCGAGCGCCACGGAAGACTGCGGCGTGGTCAAAAGAATATTGCGGTCCACGGCGCTTGCTTCGAAAGCCGATTCGATGCGCGAACGCGATCCGTCGATTTCCGCGAGCGAGATGAATGCTTCGTCGCGTAAATCGTCCGCGCGAATGACCTCCTTGGAGGCGAGCCGATGCAGGGCCGACAAAGCGCAGACACCCGTCAGGCTGCCCAGGCGCTCCACCTGAACGCCGGCGCGCGGCGCGAGCATGATCGCTATGCCGACATCGGCTTGACCGTCGGCGGTCCAATCGATCACGCGCGGCGACGACTGCGAGTGCAGGTTGATCGTCAGCCGCTGCGACTCCTTCGCGAATTGCGCAACGAACTCGGCCATCAGCGTTTGCGCGATGCCCGGCGAGGCGACGATCGACAACTGCCCCCGGCGCATGTCGCGAATCTCTCTAGCCGCCTCCTTCAATTCGATCACCCCGTCCCACGCGCGCTGCATCGACCCCGCAAGCGCCCGTGCTTCCGCCGTGGGGACGAGCCGTCCGCCGCGCTGCTCGAACAACACCAGGTCGAGCTCTTCTTGCAGCTGCGCGATCAACTTCGTCATGGCGGGCTGCGAAATCTTCAAGGAATGCGCCGCAGCCGTCACCGTGCCGAATTCGAGCATCGCCTTGAACACTTCGATCAGTCGGAATTTCATCGGCTCGCATCACTCACGGGAAAGGCCATAACCGGAGGTTATGGACGAATAATCATAGCGCGCTTTCATGGACACGCGAAATTGTCGTTTCTAGACTCAAAAACATCATCATTCGAACATCGGAGGAAGACATGGACCGTCGGGGATTCGTCACGGGGGCCGCCGCACTGGCGGCCGCCGCCGTCGGTGGGCTGGCGCGCGGGCAATCGCAGCGCGTGCCGGTCGCGGGGCGTTCGCTGCTCACCTGTACCGCGCAGTTCGATCCCGCCCGCCCGGAAATCGCTCGGCTGGTCGCACAGGCGTGCAAATCGATTGGTTGGGAGGTCCAGGCCAATCCGATGGACTACAACCAGGGTATTCAAAAAGTCATCATGGAGCATGACTTCGAGATGTACCTCGTGTATTTCCCGGGCACCAGCATCCGTATCGACCCTGACTTCTTCATACGGGGCGTGCACGATTCCGCGGAGGACAAGCGCGGCGGATTCAATTGGATGGGCTACCACAGCCCCCAAGTGGATGCGTTGGCAACGGCGCAAGCTCGTTTGATGAAAGTGGGCGAGCGACACAAACCCGTCGTCGATGCGCAAAGTGCGATCTTCGCCGATCAACCGGGGACGGTGCTGGTCTATTCGCAGATGACGATGGCGCATCGCTCGGACAAGCTGAGCGGACTGGTACCGCAGCTTGGTGAAGGCATCGGCGGGTTTTGGTCGGATATCAACATGAAGGTGACCGGAGACGGCTATTCGCGAAGCGGCGCCAATGCGGACGTCAAGCATTTGAACCCGATCGCCGTGGTCGACAGCACCGAGTTCGCGGAGCTCTCGATTCTCTATGACCGGCTGATGCGGCTCGATCCGAGCGGCAAGCCTGTGCCATGGGCCGCGAGCGCGATGAGGTTCGTCGACGACAAGACGATCGATCTGACCATTCGTCCCGACATGCACTGGCACGACGGCAAGCCCGTCACGGCGGACGATGTGAAGTTCAGCTTCGATTATCACAAGCAATGGAAAGCACCCTTCTTTTTGACAGCGCTGAACAACGTGGCTTCGGTCGAATTGCCGGACGCCCACACGGTCCGCATCAAGCTGGCTAATCCGTCCGCGCCGTTCGTTTCGAACGTCCTGGCCACGATGTTCATCATCCCGCGCCATGTATGGGAGGGTGTTGCCGCAAGCGGCGATCCGCTTCGATTCGCCAACGACAAGCCGGTGGGCAGCGGGCCTTTCAAGTTCGATTACTGGAGGCGCGGCTCCGAGTTGAAGATGAGCGCGTTCAAGGCGCACTTCAACGCGCCCAAGTGCGCCGGCATCATTCGGATTGTCTACGGTAGCCAGGATGCGCTTGCCACGGCCATCGCCAACGGCGAATGCGACCGTACGCGCTATGTGTTGACGCCTGCGCTGGTCGATCGGCTGAAGACGGTGAAGAACGTGGTGGCCAAAGGTTATCCGAGCCATGGGCTCTACCACCTTTCATACAACAACCGCATCAAGCCATTCGACGATCCGGCCTTCCGGCAGGCGCTGAACTTCATCATGCCGCGCCAGATGATTTCCGAACTCGTGCTGCTCGGCTATGCGGACCCCGGTGCGTCGATCATCTCGCCGACGAACGATGCGTGGCACAACTCGGCAGTCAAGGTGCCGCCGGAGAACGTGAAAATGGCGCGCGACCTGCTTTCCAAGGCCGGCTACAGCTGGGATGCGCAAGGCCGGTTGCTGTCGCGCGCGTGAGGGCGCCCCCGCCGTATCGGCAGTCATAGTCGTTGGAAAACCGCTTCGATCCTCGAGGATCATTCATGACTCTCTATCTCGCGCGACGAACGATGTCGTCATTGATCACGCTGCTGGGCGTGGCCGTGATCCTGTTCGTGCTGTTTCGCATGATGCCCGGCGACCCCACCGCGCAGGTGATCAGCCCGGCGCTCGACCAAGCCGCCCAGGCACGGCTCAAGCATGCCTTCGGGCTTGATCTGCCGCTATGGCAGCAATTCTTCATTTACCTGAAGAATATGCTGACTCTGCAATGGGGGCAGTCTTTCACTACCGGTCAGAGCGTCGCGGCGCTGCTCGGGCACTGGCTGCTCAACACGATGCTCTTGATGAGCGCCGGCCTGGTGCTGGCCGTGGTAATCGGCGTGGTGCTCGGCATTTTGATGGCGGCCCGGCGAGGCGGCGTTCTGGATCATGTCGCGACCGTCGCCGGACTCGTGTTTCAGGCGGCGCCCCCATTCGTGATTGCGATCGTGCTGCTGATCGCGTTCAGCTACAAGCTCGAACTGCTGCCGTCGTCCGGCATGGTCGCCGCGGGCACGGATGACGCGGGCACGTGGGCGATGCTCACGTCCGCCGACTTTCTCAAGCACCTCATTTTGCCGACGATCACGATCGGCGCGGTCTACGTGGCCACGCCGATGCTGGTGATGCGCGATTCGATGCTCGAAGTGCTGGGTTCCGACTTCGTCGAATTTGCGCGCGCCAAGGGCTTGAGGCCGTCGCGCGTGCTGTTCGGGCATGCGGCCCGCAACGCGCTGCTGGCGGTCGTGACCGTTTCCTCGCTGATTCTCGGTTTTGCAATCGGCGGCCAGATCGTGATCGAGACCGTGTTTTCGTGGCCGGGCATGGGCAAGGCCATGGTCGATGCCGCCTTGCAGCACGATTATCCGGTGGCCCAGGCCGCCTTCTTCCTCATGGCCGTGGTGGTGATCGTCATGAATCTCCTGACCGATTTGTCCTACAGCCTCCTTGATCCCCGCATTCGATTCGGAACGACATGATGAACGAAGCAGCAATGATGACCACACACTCTTCGCCCGCGGCGATGGCGCCCATATTCGAGGCGGAATGCTTCGAGATCGAAACCCGCTTCGTCGTTCCATACAAACTGACCGAGGGAACGCTGGCGACGACGCGTGCGATCCTCGTCAAGCTGACGGACAACGACGGCGTCACGGGGTGGGGCGAAGCCAATCCGAGCATGAGTTTTACCGGAGAATCGTGCGAGCAAGCCATGCATGTGCTGCTCGATACGCTACTGCCGGCCGTGCTGGGATGCGCGAATCCGGAGCCCTTGCGCGTCGATGCTCTGCTCGACACGCTCGTGCCGAAGCATCTATGCGCGAAAGGCGCCGTATCGATGGCGCTGCTCGACTTGCTCGGCAAACGACTGCGCGCGCCGGTGGCGACGCTGCTGGGCGGCGTGCTGCATTCGACGCTTCCCGTCCTGTGGCCGCTCAGTAACGGTACGGCGCAGGACGACATCCGAGTCATCGACGAAAAAGCCGCGCAAGGCTTCGGCAGCTACATGCTGAAGATGGGTACGTCGCCCGTGGAAGACGAGGTGCGGCGCGTCGCCCAATTGGAGGCGCGATATGGGGATCGGTTGAAGTTCATTGCGGACGCCAATCAAGGATGGACCGTGGCGCAGGCACGGACATTTTTAGACGGCGTCCGGGGCTCCAAGCTCGCGTTCGTCGAACAGCCTGTGAAAAAGGACGAGCTCGAGGACATGGCATCGCTCGCCGCGAGCACGCCGCTGCTCATCTCGGCGGACGAGTCGGTGGTCGGGGCCGCGCACGCGGCTAAGCTGGCCAAGCTCGGCGCGGCCAGCGTGTTCAGCATCAAAAGCAGCAAGAATGGCGGCCCGCTACGCGCCCAACGCATCGCGGCCGTGGCCGAGGCCTTCGGTATCCGCTGCTATATGAATTCGATGCTCGAATTCGGCGTCACGCAAGCTGCCTCGTTGCAGCACGCCGTGACGCTCGGCAATCTGATCGACGTTGGCCATGCGTTCATGTCGACGCTGAGGCTAGTCGAAGATCCGACGGATTTTTCGTCCTTCGTGCGCGATGGCGTCGTGCATTTTTCGAACCGCGATGGCCTTGGGGTGCAGGTCGACGAGGCGCACGTGCGCCGAATGGCGGTTTCCACCGGGCGGGCAGGAGCAAGAGTATGAACACGCCGACCGTCAAAGCGCCTCCACCGTTGCAGGGTAGCCGTCTGCCGCGCGGTGCGGCGCTCATCGCTCGCGAAATCGGCCAAAACCTGAAGGTGATCTTCGCCGACAAGCTGGGTGCGTTCGGCGCAATCGTCATCGCGTTCGCCTTGCTGGTGGCGATTTTGGGGCCGTGGCTCATTCCGCACGATCCCTACGAGTCGCTGAAGATGGCGAACGGCAGGATGGCGATCCTCCAGGCGCCGAGCGCCGCGTTTCCACTCGGTACGACCAACCTCGCGCGCGATCTCTTGTCGCAGATGATCCTCGCGACGCGCACGACGATGATCATCGGCGTGGCGAGCGGGCTGGTTTCGATCGTGATCGGCGCGAACATTGGACTGATCGCGGGCTTTTATGGTGGCCGCATCGACAATGCGCTCATGCGATTGACCGACGTGGTCTACGGGATGCCGTTCTTGCCGTTCATCATCGTCCTCATTTCACTGTTTGGCCGATCGATCGGCTTCGTGATCCTGGCGATCGTCGTGATCGTATGGCGCACGTCGGCTCGCGTGATCCGCGCCCAAACGATGGCGATCAAGCAACGTCAGTTCATTGCCTTCGCCCGCGCACGCGGCGCGAGCGATCTGCGCATCATCTATCGCCACATCGCGCCGAACATCCTGCCGCTTCTTCTGTTGTATACCTCGTTCAACATCGCCTGGGCGATCGTCACCGAAGCGTCCGCGAGCTTTCTCGGCTTCAGCGATCCGAACGCCATCACCTGGGGCAGCATCCTGCAAGACTTGTGGGCATCCGGGTACACGCAAACAGCTTGGTGGTGGTTCCTCGAACCGTCGGCGGCTATCGTGCTGCTCGTCAGCGCATTCGTGTTCGTGAGCCGCGCGTACGAGGTGGTGGCCAACCCGCGTTTGGGAGAACGATGAAATGCTGCTAGAAGCTCGCAATGTGCGCGTGACTTATCGCAGCGCTCACGGGCCGGTGCGCGCGGTCGATGGTCTCGATCTGGATGTCGACGAGGCGGAAATCTTCGGGCTCGTCGGCGAATCGGGCTGCGGCAAGTCGACGGTCGTGAAGGCGTTGCTGCGGCTGCTGCCCGATAGCGCGTCGGTCGAAGCCGATGTGCTGCGCTTCAATGGCGAAGACTTGCTCGCAATGCCGCGGGCGCGCTTCAGGCGGCACATGTTGATGCGACAGATCGCGCTGGTGCCGCAAAGCGCGCAGAATTCGCTCAACCCTGTGATGCCGGTCGGCGCGCAGATCGTGGAAGGCATCCGCGCGCACTCGAACATCTGCGCATCGAAGGCGCGCGAGCGCGTCGTCGAACTGTTCGACATCGTCGGCTTGCAGCCTGAGCTCGTGAGCCGCTATCCGCATCAGTTCTCCGGCGGCATGCGTCAACGCGCGATGATCGCCATGGCGCTCGCGTTCGAACCGTCGCTGATCGTGATGGACGAGCCGACTACCGGCCTCGACGTGCTCGTGCAGGAGCGGCTGCTGGGTCGCATTCGCGCGATCCGCGAGCGCGTGTCGTTGTCCATTTTGCTGATCACGCACGATATCGGCGTGGTGGCCGAAACGGCGAATCGCGTCGGCGTGATGTATGCGGGGCGAATGGTCGAGTGCGCGCCGACGCTGGAGCTGTTCGGCGATTCCCAGCATCCCTACACGTTGGGTTTGAAGAATGCGTTCCCTAGCATTCTGGATCTCGAACGCGAGTTGATCTCGATGCCCGGATCTCCGCCTGACATGGCGTCGCCGCCGGTTGGCTGCGCGTTCGTTGCGCGCTGCCCTTTCGCGATCGACGCCTGTGGCGCGGCACGGCCCGCGGCCGTCGATGTCGGCGTCAAACACACTTCGGCGTGCATCCGGACTGCTCATATCGGACAAATGCGCGCCGCTGCAATGAGGAAGGCAACGTGGCACTCCTAAGCGTAGAGCACTTGACCAAGCACATCAGGATCGGACGCGGACTTGGCGCCGCGCTGCGCGGCGCGGATCCGAGCTGGATCAAGCCGGTCGAAGACCTGAGTTTTTCGATCGACGAGGGCGAGATCGTCGGCATCGTCGGCGAGTCGGGCTGCGGCAAATCGACGACCTGCAATTTGCTGTCGAAGCTTGACGTGCCGACCGGCGGCACGATCCGCCTGAACGGAGAGGATGTCACCGCGGTGAGCGGCGGCAAGGCGCTCACCGAATACCGCAAGCAGGTGCAGCTCATTTTTCAGGATCCGTTCGATTCGCTCAATCCGCGTTTGCGGGTGTTCGACATCGTCGCCGAGGCCCCGCGGGCCCTGAAACTGTGGGATGCCGGCGAAACGGCGCGTCGCGTGGCGCGCATGCTGGAAATGGTCGGTCTGCCGCCGGAGCGCTACGCGCAACGCTTTCCTCATCAGATGAGCGGCGGCGAGCGCCAGCGTGTCGGGATCGCATCGGCGCTGATCGCCGAGCCTCGTCTCGTCATCGCCGACGAGCCCGTGTCGATGCTCGACGTCTCTATTCGAGCGGGCGTGATGGATCTGCTGCGGGATCTGTCGAGACGGCTCAAGTTCTCGTGTCTGTACGTGTCGCACGATTTGTCGATCCTCACGCACCTGTGCGACCGCGTCATGGTGATGTACCTCGGGCAGCTCGTCGAGGTGGCGAGTTCGGCCGAGCTCGTCGGCGCACCCCGGCATCCGTACACCCGCGCACTCGTGGCTGCCGTGCCCGTGCCGGATCCGCGACACAAGCGCGAGCCGGCCGACATCAAAGGGGAATTGGCGAAACCGATCGACCCGCCGCCCGGATGCCGTTTCGCGCCGCGCTGCTCGCTGGCGATGCCGCAATGCACGCGCACGCCGGAAATGAAGCGCATCGGTGTTGCACATACGGTGGCTTGCCACGCGGTACAGGGGGGCATGCCCCAAGGCGCCGTCGCCCCTTCGGCGACGGCAAGCGGCACGTCCCATGACGCCGCGCGGCCGACATCGGCCGAGCTGGTTCTCTCCCGAGCCCGCTATGAGAACCCACGCTGAGGCAGACACGGTGGTGATCGGCGGCGGCGTCGTCGGAATGTCGATCGCTTATGGGCTCGTCAAGGCCGGAGACAAGGTCATAGTGTTGGACGAGGGTGACGATGCGTTTCGCGCCGCGCGAGGCAATTTCGGATTGGTTTGGGTGCAGGGCAAGGGCGCGGGCAACATCGACTATGCGCGCTGGAGCCTCGCGAGTGCGAGGCGCTGGAAGGCGTTCGGGCAGGAACTCGAATCGCTCGCGCAGATCGGCCTCGAACTAAAGCAGGAAGGCGGCTTGAGGCCGGTCTTCGCACACGCCGATCTCGACCGCCAGCTTCACGAGATGGCTGCGATCCGCGACGCGATCGGCTGTACGTACCCCTATGAGCGGCTCAATGCCGCCGACGTGCGCAAGCTCCTTCCTTCGGCGGGCGCGGACATCGTAGGCGCGATCTTTTCACCCATGGACGGTCACGTCAGTCCGCTAAGACTTCTGCGTGCGCTCGTGAGCGCATTCGTACGGTTGGGCGGCTCGCTATGCACGGGCGAGGCGGCGCAGCGGATCACGCCTCGCACGGACGGCTTCGAGGTGATCACGATGAGGCGAAGCGTCCGCTCGGGCCGCGTCGTCATCGCGGCTGGACTGGGCTGCCGCGCGCTCGCGCCGCAAGTCGGCCTTGAGGCGCCGGTGCGTCCGGAGCGGGGGCAGGTGCTCGTGACCGAGCGCATGCAGCGCTTTCTTCCGTATCCCACGCCGCATGTCAGGCAAACCGGGGAAGGCGTGATCCAACTCGGCGATTCGAAAGAGGACGTGGGGTTCGACGACGGCACCACGACGCGCGAACTAGGTCGGATCGCGCGTGATGCGATTCGCTATTTTCCCTTGCTGGACCCGGTGAACGTCGTACGGGCATGGGGCGCGTTGCGCGTGATGACGCCGGACGGATATCCGATCTACGAGGCTTCGCGCGAATGCCCAGGGGCGTTTCTGGTGACGTGTCACAGCGGCATCACCTTGGCGGCGAATCACGCGGGCGCGATCGCGGACTGGATCCGCGGAGCATCCGAGCCGTCCGAATTACATCGTTTCAAGGCGAATCGCTTCCATGACTTCCATGTTCAGACCGCTGCACACTGACCAGCCGCCGCCGTTCGTCTGCTTGACGATCGAAGGCCGGCCGATCCGCGCACGCGCGGGGGAGAACCTCGCGTTGACGCTTCTCCAGGCAGGGTTTTCGCACACACGGCTCACCCCCGTATCCGCGAGCCCTCGGGCGCCGCTATGTCTGATGGGCGTCTGCTTCGAGTGTCTAGTCGAAGTAGATGGCCGGCCGAACACGCAGGCATGCATGCTCGAAGTGCGCGACGGGATGGCGGTGCGCCTGCAAAACGGCGCGCGCCGGGCGGGGAGCGGCGATGACGCATGACCTCATCGTGATCGGCGGCGGCCCTGCCGGCATGGCGGCGGCGGTGACCGCCAGTGGGTTGGGCCTCAAGGTGGCGCTGCTCGACGAACAGTATCGGCCGGGGGGGCAGATTTATCGCAACGTCGGTATCGCGGATTCATCGGTAAAGACGCTGCTCGGCAAGGACTATGCGGCCGGCGCGTCGCTATTGGCGCAATTCGAGCGTGCGCCAGTCGACTATCGACCGGGCACCTTGGTCTGGGACATCGACTCTGCCCGGACCGTGACGGTGATTTCGGAAAACAGGGCGGAGTGTCTGTCGGCTCCTCATTTGCTGATCGCGACGGGAGCGCTCGAGCGGCCGTCGCCGATTCCCGGCTGGACACTGCCGGGCGTCATGAACGCGGGAGCGGCGCAAATCGCGCTCAAAAGCGGTCCTTGTGTGCCCGAGGGAAAAGTCGTGCTTGCCGGCACAGGCCCGCTTCTGCTGCTCGTGGCGTGTCAATTGCTCGCGGCGGGCGCCGATGTGACGGCGCTCGTCGAAACCGCGCCGCGCGGCAACGGCATCGCTGCGTTGCGCCGACTGCCGCGGGCGCTTACGGCGCCCGCGCCGCTGGTCAAGGGCGTGCGTATGCTCGCGAAACTATGCGCGTCTCGCGTGCGCTGGTATCGGCATGCGACGAACTTGAAGATCGAAGGCGACGCACAGGCTAGTGCGGTGCGCTTCGATGCCGGCGGCGCGCATTGTGAGGCGGCGGATGTGGTGCTGCTGCATCACGGCGTCGTGCCGAATACGCAATTGACCCGTTTGTTGCGGCTCGAGCACCGCTGGGACGACGCGCAGGTGGCATGGCGCCCGGTCCGCGACGAGTGGGGGGCGAGTTCACAGCCGGCTGTTTGGATCGCGGGCGATGGCACCGGCATCGACGGCGCTCGCGCGGCGCAGGCCAGCGGTACGCTGGCCGCGCTCGGCATCGCGCACGCAAGCGGTCGCATCGGCGAGGTGGAACGGGACCAGCGGTCGAAGGCCTCGTGGCGGATGTTGGCCCGCGAGCGAGCGGTACGGCCGTATCTCGAAGCACTGTTTCGTCCACCGAACTGGATCGGCGCGCCAAGCGACGAGACGATGGTTTGCCGCTGCGAGGAAGTGACGGCGGGGCAGATCCGAGAGATGGCGCGCATGGGCTGCGCGGGACCGAATCAAACGAAATTTTTCAGCCGATGCGGCATGGGGCCCTGTCAGGGGCGATTGTGCGGGCTTACCGTGACGCAAATTCTCGCCGCTGAACATCACGCCTCGCCGCAGACGGTGGGCGCATATCACGTACGCGCGCCGATCAAGCCTGTTTCCCTGCATGCGCTCGCGAGCCTCGGCGCCGAGCCGCCGGCGCATAGGGCGACCAAAGAGTTCTCGGAATGAGCGCAGATGTAGAGCGGCGTGGTGGGGGACAGCCGCGCTCGCGCTAGCGCCGATCACTTCATCTCCCGCGCCACCCTAAACCCATTCGCCGTATACCGCACGCTTTGATCGTATTTGAACCGCGTCGACGACAACATGTAGTCGTGACCATCGAGCCACGAACCGCCGCGAATGACGCGAGCCTCGCAATACGGTTGATCCCACGCGCGCCCGTCAACGGGCGCATTTTTGTATGAGCTGTGCCAGCAGTCGCTCACCCACTCCCATACGCCGCCGCCCATATCGTACAAACCGAGCGGGTTAGCGGCGAACGAACCGACGGCGTTCGGCCCGTCGGCGCGCCAGGGCTGCCCGCAATCCTTGCAGTTGGCCTTGCCCTGACTCATTTGGTCGCCCCACCAGTAGCGCGTCGCGGTGCCGCCGCGCGCTGCATATTCCCATTCGGCCTCGGTCGGCAGACGATACGCCTTGCCGCTCGCTTTCGTTAGCCACTTCACGTACTGCTGGGCATCGTCCCAACTGACGTTATGCGCGGGCGCGTTCTGATCGTGGTCCGCGATGTCCGTGAGACGCTGGCAAGCACCGGCCGCCACGCAAGCGTTCCATTGCGCGATCGTTACCGGGTATTTTCCCAGCGCGAACGCATGCGCGATCGTAACGACATGAGCCGGCTTTTCCGACGGATCGTTCTTGTTGTTGCCCATCGTGAAGCTGCCTGGCGCCACCTCGATCAATGCGGGGCACGCGGCGCAATCCTTGATTTCGTGCCCCGCCGTCGACGGCGTCGCCGCCGCGGGTCGAGCAGGCGGCGCAGGCTGGGCGCGTTGCGTCGGCGGCACAGGGATAGGCGCGGGTGCCGGTGCGGGGGCCCCTGTCGGGGAGGCGGGGGGCGCAGCGGGTACATGCGCGGGCGCTGCGCTCGTAGTACTCGACGCGCTTGAAGCACCGGAAGCGCTCGCCCGCAGCGATGCGATGCGCGCTTTCGCGAGCGGCGCGAAGCGGCCGTTCGGATAAGTCTTCAAATACGCCTCGTAATCGCCCGCATTGCGGCTGTCTTTAATCGAGTCCCAGAACGTGATTTCGACCTGCTCGGAACTGTTCTGGGGCAATAAGCCCGCGGTCGACCATCCGGGCCACACGGCAAGGATGCACGTGCTGAGAACCAGGGGCAGCAGTCGTCTTCGCCACATGAACCGTCTCCGCGATGTTCCGTCGGGCCGCTGGATGCGCCGCTATGAGAACTTCAGTGTTTGCGCGATAAATCGCCTATCGTCTGTGCGCAAACGCGCGGTGCCGGCATGAGCCTTTAAGCGAGGATAAGGGCCCGGGCCGACGTCGGGCAAATCGCCGGCGAACGATTCCACATTGAGAGGGGATGATCATGCGGCGAAGAACGATGCTCATCGCTTGCGGCGCCGCTGCGCTGACGCCCTATCTGTCGTTTGCCGGCCCCACGGCCTCGCCGCCCGACGCCGAGGAGTACATCATCTGGCCGTACGACGGCGCCGTCATCAAAGGCGGCTTCTGGATACGTATGGGGTTGCGCAACATGGGCCTATGCCCGAAGGGCATCGATCGGCCCAACGTGGGCCACCACCACCTCATCATCGATGCGGACCTGCCGCCGATGGATCAACCCATTCCGTCCGACAGAAATCATCTGCATTTCGGCGCGGGCGAATCGGAGGCGCGCATCGAGCTCGCGCCCGGAAAACACACGCTGCAACTGCTGATGGGGGATTTCAATCATGTCCCGCACAACCCGCCCGTGTACTCGAAAAAAATCACGATCACGGTGAAATAGCGCGACGCAAAACGCGCCAACGCAGCAACGGGCGGCCCGCGGCCTCGCGCTCGCCCGGCCCCTTTCGAATTGCCGGAGAACCTGCCATGAAACTGCGACTCGCCTTCGCCGCCGGCTGCGCCGCGACCGCGGCGCTGCTGCTTGCGGCGCCGCTCGCGTGGGGCGACGCCTCGCCGGCCGACCCGAGGGCCACCGAGTACATCGGCTGGCCGAACGACGGCGAAGTCTTGCCGGCCGGCAGGCCGTTTCGCGTCTGGTTCGGCCTGCGCTACATGGGCGTCGCCCCCGCGGGGGTGAAGTATCCGAACTCGGGCCATCACCATTTGCTCATCGATACGGATCTGCCGCCGATGAACGAGAAGATTCCTTCCGACCGCAATCATCTCCACTTCGGCAGCGGGGCCACCGAGACGACGCTCGAGCTTCCCCCCGGCAAGCACACGCTGCAACTGCTGTTGGGCGATCACGATCACGTCCCGCACAACCCGCCGATCTATTCGAAGAAGATCACGATCTACGTGAAGTAGGCGTACACCGCCTGTCTGCGCGAGGCCAACAGGTCGCGTTCAATCTGTTGGTTCGCTGCGATCATCCGCGCTTCGCATTTGCGTCGAAGCCGACGTCGCGAAAGTCCTAGCGATTCGTTCGAAGCCAATGCCCGCCTGCGTTTGCACGCCGCGGGCCGTGCCCCTGCGCGCAACTGGCACACCCTGTGCAGTATATGGCCCGAGCTCGCAACACATTGCTGCTCAACTCCCTCGAAGACTCGTCTCATCCCTTTTGGAGAACTCTCATGAAAGCGCTCAAGATCGAAGACCTGAACGTTGCCAAGGAACTCGACGGCCGTGCAATGTCCAGCGTCCGCGGCGGCACGCTCGGCTACTTTCACTTTCCGTTCGCGCCCGTGAGCATCAGCAACACGACCAACTTCTCCGCGGAGCAGTCGGTCGGGCAAGCGAACGAAATCCTCAGCAACAACGGCAACAACGCCGCGTTCGTCACGGGGATCACGTCGACGGTGAAGCCCTCGCAAACCGGCACGAACACGATCAACTTCTGAGGCAAGCGCGCCCAGGCCCGGGGCAGGTTCGCCTCCCCGGCCAAGTTCACCAAGCCACGTCGACCCTGCCGCGTCCATACCATTGCCACCCTTGCCAGGAGCTCATCGTGAAAACGCTCTCACGTCCGGCATACGCGTCGATCGACCCCAACCATGGACGCTCGTTCGGCGTCGGCCTCGTCTGCGCGGGCTTTGTCGCGATTGCGCTCTCCGGTTGCATGGACTTGAAGATGCCGGACTACAGCAAGCGTCCCGATACGCCGGAGAAGACGACCTGGGCCCACGCGGAGCACGTCGTATCGGCGTCCGACACGGTCGACCCGCAATGGTGGCGCGGCTTCGACGACGCGTATTTGAATACGCTCATCGACAAAGCCATCGCCGGCAACGTCGACATCAAAGTGCTCGCCGCGCGCATTCACGCGGCCGGCGCGGCGATCGGCGAAGTCCGCGCGGGCGCGCTGCCGAGCATGGACGTCGGCGCCGGAGCGGACTTCGAAAAGAGCACGCATCAGCGGCTGTCCAAGACCTACAACCTCGGGACGCAAGTCAACTGGGACATCGACATCTGGGGCAAGGTCGAAAAAGGCGTGCAAGCGCAGCAGGCGGAGTACCGCGCATCGGAAGCCGACTGGCGCGCGGGTTACCTGACGCTCGTCGCGAACGTCTCCAGCACTTACTTCCAGATTCTTCAATTCGACGATCAAATCGACGAAGAGCAAAAGACGCTCGACAAGAACAAGCAGATTCTCGCCATCGATCAGTCGATGCTCGCCAACGGCGCCGCACCGCAAACCGAGGTGCTGCGGCAACAGGCCGAAGTCAACGGCATCGCGAACGAGTTGATCGAATTGCATCGCCTGCGCGATGTGACGGAAAACGCGCTGGCGACGCTCGTCGGCGTTCCCGCGGGCGAGTTCAAGATGCCGGTGGGCCACTTACGCGAGCGCGTGAAGCTGCCCGACGTGCCGATGGGCTTGCCGGCGCAGCTGCTCTCGCGCAGGCCCGATGTCGTCGCCGCGCAGTATCGCGTGCTCGAATCGTACGACGACATCGGCGCTGCCAAGCTCGCGCAATTGCCCTCGCTCAGCCTGACCGGCCGCGGCGGCACGGCGGCGTTCGCGCTTAGCGATCTGTTCAAAGCCTTCACCTTCAGCTTTCTGCCGAGCATCAATCTGCCGATGTTCGATCCAAGCGTGAAGGCCCATATCAAGACGACGGAAGCGCAAAGCGAAGTGGCCGAGCAGCAGTATCGCCAAACCGTGTTCGCCGCGTTCGAGGAAGTCGAGACGGCGCTCGTCAATCTCACGGCGCACAAGAAGCAGCGCATCGAGCTTTCGCAGCAGAACGCGCATCTTCGCGTCGTGGCCGCGCAAATCGAGGCGCAGCTGAAAGAGGGCGTGGTGTCGCAATTGGAAGTGCTGGAATCGGAACGCTCGCTCGCCGCGGCGGAACTGGCGCTCGTCGCCAATCATCAGCAGATACTGGCCGATACGGTGACGCTGTACAAAGCGATCGGCGGCGGCTGGCCCTCGGTAGTCGTGGAGAACGCGCGCAGCGACGCGGCCCGTGCGGCGGGTTCCGCCAATTGACTGCGGTCGCATGTCGCCTACACTCATTCTCACGCTCCCCGCTGTGCGAAAGCCCCTCGCCGGGGAAGCACGAAGACGAGGGGCGGCCCGACGCTCTTGCGCAGGTGTCGATATGGCTTCCGACGATGTTCCGATTGCCGAAACGGAGCTGCCGCTCGCGCGACGCTTGGAGGTCGTGCTCAAGCCGGTCTCGCACCCGGAACTCGGCGACATCCGCATTCGTCGTGATCTGTTTGCGGTGGGACGCAGCGAAGCGCCCTTCGATCGGGCGCGTAGCGAAGTCGTGGCTGAATTGTCGAGGCGACACGCGAGAATTTTCGTGGAGCGTGGGGCAGCGTACATAGCCGATCTCGGCAGTAAGAACGGGACGACGATCAACGGCGCGGCCGTGCGTGACAAGCCGAGCCTGCTGCACGACGGCGACGAGATTCGCTTTGCCGGGGTGCTCGCGTATCGCGTCGAGTTGGCGCAATGTACGAGCGTTCGGACGCCGAGCGAGGCAAGCTCCGTCGCGCTGACGCTGACGCTGACGCCCGAGCGCTCCGATCTGGGCCTGGAGCCGATTGTCGTGACCTCGTTCCCATTCCTCGTCAGCAAAGCCGACGAGGTTTTCGCGCGTTACCGCGACGCCTATCCGCATCAAGTGAATTACGTGTCTCGCCGTCACGCGCACGTGTTCGTCGAACGGGGCGAGATCTTCGTCGAAGACCTGGGCAGCACGAACGGTACGTTCGTCGATGGCGTGCGGCTGGAGGAACGCGCGGTTGAACTGGCCGACGGTGCGCGCCTGGCCTTCGGCGGCAATCACTTCGTCTATCGGGTTGGTGTCCAGCGCGGCGGCGTCGATAGAACGCTGACGCAGATGCGCGCTCAGGCCCCGGCAAAAGATCAGTCCAATGCAGCGCCGAACCCGCAGGCGGAGGACGGTGCGCAGAACGATCGCGCGGCCCCGGCGGTTCCGATCCCAGCCGCGGCGGACATGGATAGAACCACCTTCATCGCTGCGCCCCATTCGTTTCTCGACATTTTCTGCGTCGACTCGATGAACGCGCGAGAAGACGAGGTCAACTACGAGACCGTTTCGCCGAACGAGCCTCCCTCGCGCGCGGCGACCAAGCGCCGAAGCAAGTTGGCGACATTCATCGATGAGTTGAACGTCGCCATGGGGGGCAGCGGGACGTCGGCCTGGGCGGCTGCGTGGGATGGGCGACGGATCGCCCGTTACGCGCTCGCTGCATTGGCGCTCGTAGGCGTGATCGTCGTTGCCTCGTATCTTCATGCGGGCCCGCAGCGCGACATGAAGGCGTTGATGGACGACGGCCGTTTCGATGCCGCGGCGCAGTTGGCCGATCGCTATCTGTCGCGGCATCCTGGGGACGCAACGCTCGAAGCGGCAGGCGCCGATGCGCTGATGAAAGCCAAAGTGCCCGCTTGGCTCGCGGCGATCGACGCGCACGCGTTCGATCGGGCCGGAGCACGGGCCAGCGAGATGAAGACGCTGGCGAGCCACAATCGCGAGGCCGCGCCGCTGGCAAGTGAAATCGCGTGGATGGGCGAGGTCGAAGCCTATTGGTTCGGGCGCGGCGGCGCCGATGCGCCGATCGCAATCTTCCATGACGAGCCTGTCATCGGCTCGCTCGTCGCCCGCTGGAACGACGACCCCAATCAGCATCAGCGCATGCTCGATCGGATCACGTCGTACGTGCCCGCATTCGGCCGGCGATACGCCGACGCGCTCAGCCACTTGCGTCAGTTGCAGACCGACGATTCGGTGTATGTGGCGGCGCTCGAACGGCTCAAGAGCGCCATCGAGGCCTCGCTCGAGCCGACGCACCCGGAGCGGCTCGATGCGCTGCCCGCACTGCTCGACGATTATGCCTCGCGCTATCCCCGCCTAGCGGGGGGCTTTGGTCCTCTACGCAGCGACCTGAGCCGATACCGAGCAATCGTGAACGAAGTGCGAGGAGGGGATACCCGGGCAGCCGCCGATGCATTGAACTCGGTGCGCTTCGCGACGCCGCCGTTCCAAGCGCACCGCGCCGCCTTGCAGGCATTCGCCGCGATGGCGCACGGGAGTGGACAGTGAGCACGGGACGCGAATCGCCTGGAATGGAGCCGCTCGCGCGCGCGCTCGAGGATCACGGCGCCGAAGGCATTGCCATCTTGGCCGAGGAGCCACGGCGCCTCATCGAGGCGGCCGTGATCGCGGTGGCTGCGCTCATTCTGATTGCGTTGGCGTGGTCGTTCTTCGGTCATGCGGACGTGCTCGTGTCCGCGCAAGGCGCCCTTGCCCCGGAATCGGAGGTGCGGCGCATCTACGCCCCGGTCGACGGCGAACTTGCCGATATCTACATTGCCGAAGGGCAGCCGGTGAAGAAGGACGATGTGATCGGCCGGATCAATGCACGCGGTGCGATCGAGGCGGCGACGAACGCGCTCGATGCGCGCCTGAAGCTCGAGGACGCCGAACGCGAGTGGCGGCAATTTCCCGCGAAAAAGGCGCTGATGCAGCGTCAGGCCGATGCGTTGAAAGCGCAGATCGACGTGGAATCCCATCTGCACGACATCCGTGTGGCCGAGGGCACGAGCAAGCTCGCCCAATCGCAAAAGGCGCAGCTCGATGCCGCGCGCAGCGGCGTGGCGAACGCCGTGCAGGCGCGCGACCTCGCGAAGTCTGAAGCCGACAAGTTCGCGCGGCTTTTCGCATTGCCCGGCGGCGGGGGCGTATCGCAAACGCAGGTCGAGGAAAAGAAGAACGCGTTCCAGCAGGCCGATAACAACGTCCGTATCGCGCAGGCCCAGTTGGCGCAGTTGGAAGCGCAATCGAGCCACGACTTCGCGCAAGCGAAGGCGCAACTGGAAGGCAGCGCCGAAACGCTCACCAAGCTGAACATCGAATACGACGCCACGTTGCGCGAAATCGCGAATACGGAGGACAAACTGCGCCTCCAAGTGCAGACGGCGCGGCTAGCCGCCGATGCCGCCGCGCGCATCCGCTTCGAAAACATCGACAAGGACAACTTCTTGCTCGTGCTCGCGCCCGTGTCCGGCGTCGTGACCGAGGTGACGACCACGCAGCCCGGCGACAAGATCCAGGCAAACGCGCCGCTGGGCGATATCGCGCCCGAGAATGCACGGCCCGTCGTGAAGATCGAGATCGCCGAGCAAGACCGCGCCTTCTTGCGCGAAGGTCAGCGCGTCAAGCTGAAGTTCAATGCGTTTCCCTATCAGCGCTATGGCGCAATCGACGGAACGCTCGAATACATTTCGCCGGCCACCAAGCCTTCGGCGGCGACGAAGCAGCCCGTGTACGAAGCCCGCGTGGTGCCTGTGAGAACGGACTACGTAATCGGCGGGGCGAAGTATCCGCTGCGCTACGGCATGACTGCGACAGCCGAAATCGTGGTGCGCGAGCGCCGGCTGATCGACTTCGCGCTCGATCCTTTCCGGACGATCGCGGGGTGACTGAGGGATGCGAATAGAGCGAAGGAGATCGAAATGACGGCGATCGTGCGAATCGATGATGAGGTGGTCGACACCGACGACTTCATTCGAGCGTTGAAACTGAATGGGCAGTTCGAAAACCTCGTCGAGCAGCAAGTTCGCGAGCGGCTCACGGTCATCGCCGCGAAGAAGCTCGGCGTGCGGGTGTCGACCGAAGAGATCCAAGCGCGGGCCGATCAATTCCGCCGAGTGCGCGGTCTGCATCGCGCCGCCGACATGAACCGGTTTCTCGATGCTTTCGGCGTCAGCCTCGACGAATTCGAAGCCTATGTGACCGACACGCTCTATCAGGAGAAGATGCTTGCCGAGATCACGAGCGACGATGCCGTGCAGGCGTACTTCACGCTCAACTCCCCGAAGTTCGACTGTGTGGAGGTGAGCCATATCGTGCTCGAAGGCGAGGGTCAAGCGAAGGAGATGATGTCGGTGCTGGCCGACGATCCCGACAGCTTCGCCGATATGGCGCGCGAGCATTCGATCGCCGACACGCGCGAGCGCGGCGGGGTGATCGGAAAGGTGCTGCGCGGCTCGTTGAAGACGGATATCGAAGCGAAGGTTTTCAATGCCCGAGCCGGTGACTTGATCGGCCCGTTCGCCGCGCCCGATGGCTCGTTCTACGAAATATTTTCAGTCACGGCAAAGTGTCCCGCGACGCTCGATGCCGACGTCGCTTCCGAAGTACGGCGCATTCTGCGTGAGGAATGGCTCGCCGCACGGGCGCAAGAACATATCATCGAGGCGCGCTGAGGCGCAGAGGCTAACCCATGGACGCGAAAGCCCCCGCGCCGGCCGACGTGCAATCGTTGGCGGAGTTCTTGTCGACGGTCGAGCCGCTTTCGCTCTTCACGCGCGAGGAGCTGGAGCGATTGGCGAACGCCGCGCAGCGGCGCGCGTTCGCCTTCGGCGATACGGTCTGCCGCAACGGGGAGCGCAGCGATGGGCTCATCGTCGTGCGCACGGGAAGCGTGCGTCTTTTCACCGAGGAAGGCGGCAAGGAGACGAGCCTTGGCGTAAGAAAGGCCGGAGAAGCGTTTTCCGAAATTGCGATGCTGCGCGATCACAGGAGCGAGGCTTCGGTGCGCGCGTCGTCGAAGGCCGAATTGCTCGTCATTCCGCGCATGGCGATCGAGGCCGAGCTTGCGTTGAACGAAGCCGCGCGCGCGTTCGTGACGAGCTACGTCGCCATCAGCTCGGCGGGCGGTTTCGTCGCCCGGCTGTTCGACCTACGAGGGAAGCTCTCGCGCGCCGAACTCGAGGAATACGTTTCGAGCGTGGGCGTGAAGCGCGTGGCGGCGGGAAAGGAAATCCTCAAGCAAGGCGCGCGCGGGGACATGCGCCTATACGTCGTACGGCACGGCGAAGTGCGCGTGACGCATCGCGCGGAGGGCGACGAGTTCGCGCTGGCCACGCTCGGGGCAGGCGCGATCTTCGGCGAACGCGCCTGCGTGCTGCGGCAAGAGCAGCAGTCGACGGTGACGGCCGCGACGGAAGTGCGCTTGCTCGTGATTCCGGAAAAGACGCTGCACTTCATGCTCGAGCGCAATCCCAAGCTCAGAGAGGTGCTGGAGGAGCGCATCCGCTTCATGGATCGCGAATTGCAGCGCCACCGGTTGCTGGCCGAGCGGCGCAAGCGCCCCGTCACGCTCGATCTGGCCGCGCGCGACGAGGTGGGCGCCAAGCTCGTCAAGCGCTTCGCGCTGGTCGAGCAGGCCGAGGAAATGGATTGCGGGGCGGCGTGCCTGGCGATGATATGCCGCCATTACGGCATCGCAATGACGCTCGGCAAGCTGCGCGAGCTGGCCAACGTGACGGCCGAAGGCGCGACGCTCGATAGTCTGGCTCGCGCAGGGGAATCGCTCGGCTTCACCGCGCGCGGCGTGCAATGCACGTTCGACGCGATGCTCGACTTCGAATTGCCGTTCATCGTGCATTGGGAGGGCTATCACTATGTCGTCGTGTACGGCATGTCGAAGCGATGGGTGCGCATCGCCGATCCGGCGCTCGGGTTTCGCAGGCTGACGATCGAGGAGTTCGAGCGCGGCTGGAGCGGCACGTGTCTGCTGTTTTCCACGAGTGAGGCAAGCGTTCAGGCAGGCGCCGCGCGTTCGCCATGGGTACGCTTCATCGGCTATCTGAAGCCTTACAAGAAGATATTGGGCCACCTGTTTCTCGCCACCTTCGTCATCCAGGCGCTCGGCATCGTGCCGCCGCTCATCATTCAGAACATCTTGGACGGCGTCGTCGTTCATCAGAACGTAGGCTTGCTCAATCTGCTGATCGTCGGCCTCATCATCTCCAATCTATTCGCGCAGTTGATGACGACCATACGCGCATACCTATCGAATTTCATGGTGCGCAGCCTTGATTTTTCGATGATGTCGCAGTTCTTCAAGCACACGATGTCGTTGCCGCTCGGCTTCTTCGCGAAGCGAAAGACGGGCGATGTGTTCGCTCGCTTCCAAGAGAATCAAACGATCCGCGCTTTTCTCACCGAATCGACCGTGACGACGGCGCTCAATGTGCTCATGATCGTCATCTATTTCACGGTCATGTTTCTCTACAACGTGAAGCTGACGTTGCTTCTGATCGCTTTCGTCGTCCCGATCATGGGGCTGACGGCGATGGCGACGCCGCGCATCAAGCGCCTGGCGCGAGAGGTGTTTTCGGCCTCGACGGAAGCGAAGTCTTTTCTGATGGAGACGCTGGGCGGCATCGAAACGGTGAAGGGAATGGGGATCGAGCGTCCCGTGCGGCTCAAATGGGAGCGCAAATATGCGAAGGCGCTCGACGTGCAGTATCGCGCGCAATCGTTTCATATTCTCGTCGGGTTCGGCAGCCAACTGCTCAACGCGGCCACGACGATCGTGATCCTCTGGGCAGGCGCGAAGCTCGTGCTCGCGCAAGAGCTGTCGATCGGGCAACTGATTGCGTTCAATGCGTTCATGGGCAGCGTGCTGGCACCGCTCATGGGGCTGGTCGGGCTTTGGAGCCTCATGAACGACGCCGCGGTGGCGATGGAGCGGCTAGGCGACGTGCTCGACATCGAGCCGGAGCAAAAGCCGGCGGAAGCGGCCTCGCGCGTTTTGCTGCCCGATTTGCAAGGCGATATCAAGTTCTCGGGCGTGTATTTCCGCTACGGCGGGAACGAGACGCCCTATGTGCTGGAGAACATCAGCTTCGAGATCAAGCCGGGCGAAATGGTGGCGATCGTCGGCCGCAGCGGCTCGGGCAAGACCACGCTCGCGAAGCTTTTGGTCGGTTTTTATCCGCCGACGGACGGCAAGATCGTGGTCGACGGCTACGACATGAACGTCCTCGATCAGGCGTACTATCGAGCGCAGATCGGCTATGTGATGCAAACCAACTTGGTGTTCTCCGGCACGATCGCGGAAAACATCGCATGCGGCGACGCGAGTCCCGACCGGCGCCGCATGGAAGAGGTCGCCAAGATGGCCGATGCGCATGCGTTCATCTGCAAGATGCCGCTCGGCTACGAGCAGGTCGTGGGCGAGCGCGGCGTCGGGTTGTCGGGCGGGCAGATTCAGCGGCTGTGCATCGCGCGGGCGCTGTATCACGACCCTCGGCTGATCGTGTTCGACGAGGCCACCTCCTCGCTCGACACGCAATCGGAAAGCAACATCCTCGCGAACATGCAGGAGATTTTGAAGGGGCGCACCGCCGTCATCATCGCGCATCGCTTGAGCACGATCATGCGCGCCGATAAGATTCTCGTGCTCTACGACGGTGCGATCGTCGAAGACGGCCGTCACGAAGAGCTGGTCCAACGCAAGGGCATGTATTACCAGCTCGTGCAGAAGCAGCTGAGTGCCCCATGAAACTCTTCGATCCCTTGGGCATCGGCAGCTCGACCGTTTCGTACGCGGGGCTGCTCGAGAAGATCGAGATCGTGCGTTCGACGCTGCGCTGGGCGCCGAAACTCGAGCGCGCCGACATCGAAAAACTCCTCAATCAAGCCAACATGCTGCGCGACGACGTCATGCAGCTCTCGCGCAAGGAGCGTTTCGTCGAGGCGGCCGAGGTCGAGCCCAGTTCGCCCGCGGCGGCGGAGCTGACGGTGCGTCAGCGCCGGCAGGCGCTCATGGACCGCAGCTTCGTTTTCGAAGGCACGTTCGGCGACAATCCGAAGCTGCTCGCGGCGCTCGAAATCGCGGAGAAGGCCGCTCCCACGGATCTGGCGGTGCTGATCGACGGGGAGAGCGGCACGGGCAAGGAACTCATGGCGAAAGTCATTCACGCGAACGGATCGCGGGCCGACAAGCCGTATATTTCGGTGAACTGCGGCGCAATTCCCGACAACCTGCTCGAATCGGAGCTCTTCGGGCACAAGAAGGGCGCTTTCACGGGCGCGTCGAGCGACCGAAAGGGCAAGTTCGAAAGCGCGCATACCGGGACCATCTTCTTGGATGAAATAGGCGAATTGCCTTTGAGCGGGCAAGTGAAGCTGCTGCGCGTGCTGGAGGCGCACGAGATCCAGCGCGTGGGGTCCGACGAGGCGATCGCCGTGGATACGCGCATCGTGGCCGCAACCAATCGCAACCTGCGGCAGATGAGCGAAGAGGGGCGCTTTCGCGAGGACTTGTTTTATCGGCTGAGCGTCATTCATCTGACGTTACCGGCGCTGCGCGAGCGCCGCGATGAAATCCCGTTGCTGTTTTCCTACTTCGGCGACGAAGCGGCTGAAGCGCTCAAGCGCAGGCCCGTAAAAATGACGCCAAAGCTGCGTGAGTTCTTGCTCGGCTATGCGTACCCCGGCAATATCCGGGAGCTGCGCAATTTGATTTATCGTCTTTCCTGCCTCGCGGGCGAAGTGGCCGATATCGACCATCTGCCGGAGGACATCAAGCCGCAGCGTGGCGGGTCGTCCTTGGTGGACGGCGGCGGGACGCCGGCTGCCGCGAGCATGTCGGACACGCCGATTTCTCTGGCCGAAGCGAAGCGCGCGGCAAGCGACGAAGCCGAACGCGCATTTCTCGAGCGGGGGCTGCAAGAGACGGGCGGGACGGTGGCGGAGCTCGCGCGGCGCTGCGAGATGAATCGCTCCCATCTGCAAATGCTCCTGAAGAAGCACGGCATTCATTCGAAGGATTTTCGTCGGCAGGCGCAGGACGGGGCGTTGCGCGACAAGGGCTGAAAGTTCGACCCGGGCTCGCGCCGGGCGACGCGCGAACGGCACGCCCACTTTGCATGCTCACGGCGCGACGGACGGATTGAACAGCGTTCGATCGCCCGCGTCCGGATCGCTCGCGCGGGTCACGATCACCGTGACGTTGTCACGCGCGCCCTTGCCGAGCGCGGCCGCAACGAGCGCATGGGCGGCCGCGTCGACATTGTCTGCGGCTTGCGTCAAGGCGAGCGCGATGCCCGTATCGTCGACTTCGTTCGTCAACCCGTCGCTGCAAATCAGGAAGACGTCGCCGTCGCGCACATCGACTTGCATTTCGTCGACCTCGAGCCAATCGGCGGCGCCGACTGCGCGCGTGATCAGATGATGCGCGGGATGATGGCGCGCTTCTTCGTCAGTGAGATAACCCTGCGCTCTAAGCGCCTCGACCTGCGTGTGGTCGCGCGTGATTTGCCGCAGGTGCGCGTCGCGATAGAGATAGATACGGCTATCGCCGGCCCACAGCACGGCGCAGCTGTGCGCGCGCGACAGGCAAGCGGCCACGGTGGACCCGATCGTGCGCACGCGGCGCGAAGCCGCCTCGTCGCGCAAGCGGCGGTTCACCGCTTGCAGCGCGTCTCGCGCCGCGGCGACGAACGGCTCGAGATGCGGCGGCGAGTTCAGCATGGCGAGCGCGTCGATCACCATACGGCTGGCGACGTCGCCGGCGTCGTGGCCGCCCATGCCGTCCGCGACGGCCCATAGGCCGGCGCGCGGCAAGTCGAGGCAAGCGTCTTCGTTGACGCCGCGCACGCAGCCGACATCGCTTGCGCAAGCCGACGTCCAAACTAACTGGGTTGCCATGAGGCGCCCCCGTCAAGTGGGATCAGCCGAGGCCGTTCTTGCCGTTTTCGCCGACGACCACGGTGAGATTCGAATTCGCGCCGCCGTTCTCGACATTGATCGACTGGAACTGATTGACGACTTGATTGGCGTAGAACGTGTTGTTCGTCTGATACAGATTGACCACGGGGCCAACACTCGCGACGGGCGGTGCGAACGGCTGGATCCAGCCGAACACCCAAGGTGCGCCCGCGCCGCGTATCAGCGACATCGATTGGCGCGGCATATCGCGGGTCATGCTCAGGTCGAGGATCGTGATGGCGGCCATGAAAGATCTCCTTGAATAAGCGTTGTCGGAGTAGAGCGAGTGTTCCGCGGGTGAGGTTGGGCACTCGCGTGTACCGGCCAGAAAAGGCAAGTCGCATGCCATAGGAATCGCATTCATCCGAGGAACCGCATTTAAGAAGCGGCGTTCCACGCGAACCGCGCCGGGCCAAGCGCTCGCCGAAACCGCGCACGTTCGGCCTCTTCATCCCCTCGTTCCACACGCGTTGCTGCTGTTGCCGCGCCGCCGACATCGTCCGCGTTGCAGTGCGGACCGAACCAACATCGCGCCGCGTTTCCCATATGACTACCGAAGCCCGGGCACTGGTGTGTCCAGACCAACATATGAACGCCTGCGGTGTTGGCGTCGGCCCGACGATTGAACGTCCTGCGCCTCGCGCTCATCGCGCAAAGCCTTGCGCGACGGGCACGCGCTCACTGGCATAGAGGATGCAGATTGGTCTGCACGAGGCAAACCTATACGACACATGAGTTTGCCGAACCTTGCCAGACGGATGAATGCCATGAACGCCGCCCTTCTCTCAGCCGAAATCGAGTTGCCTCTCGGTGCTCATCTCGTCACGTGCCGTGCCGGTTACAGCCATCACGGCATCTACGTCGGAAACGGCAAGGTCATTCACTACTCGGGGTTCTGCACGACGCTGCGTCGCGGCCCGGTCGAGGAAGTGTCGCTCTCGCGTTTCGCCGGCGCGCACGCGGTGACCGTGATGGACGAACCGCACGCCCGCTACATCGGCCGCGAGGCCGTGCAACGCGCGCGTTCGCGTCTGGGCGAAAACCACTACCGGCTGCTCACGAACAACTGCGAACACTTTTGCACATGGTGTATCGACGGCGTGGCCCGCAGCGAACAAGTGCGCGCCTGCGTGCGTCATCCGTTAGTCGCGGCGCGCGCCATCACGGGTATGTGCCGCACGCTCGTCGCCGCTTCCGCGCGGCGCGGGCTGCGCGCCGCCGGCACACGGCGCACGCACGGCACGGTCGCCTTCGCCGCGCTAGCCGCGTAACCGCAGCGTAGCAACGTAACGTCACCCGATACACCGACCGAATCGGAGATGCTCATGAACCCCGCCCACTCGCCCGCTACCTCATCGCTTCGTCAGCTGGTCGACAAGTGGCTGGCGCCCACGGCGTCGGTCCCGGCGCGGGTGACGCACATCGGCCGCATGCTTCACCAGCGGCACCGCTACGTTCGCGTCGAAGCGGCGCATACGAGCGGCACGCTCGCCATCTTCTTCTTCCGCCACGACGACGGCTCGTGGTGCGTCTTCCCGCCCGCGGCCACACGGCCCGCCATGTTGCCTCTGGCGGCTTGAGTCCAGCGTCGCAATCCAATCAGCGCAGTAGCGTCGTGCGCAATGGCTGATCGATTTGGCCGAGCGGCCCCGCCTCGCTCACGGTCGAAAATCCGAGTTGCGGCAGCCCTGTGAGGCTATGCCGGCGCACGAACAGCGTCTGCCGCGCTTGAACCATCGAGCCGCCGGTAATGGCGGCCATCGCTTGCCGATCGAGATCGATGCTTTCGGGCAGATCGTGAATGACGAGTGTTGTCATGGCAACTCCGCGCGAAGGAAGGGAGTGAACCGAGCCGATGGATGCGTGATTACGGGGCCGGGCGAGCGTGACGTTCGATTCAGTATAGGAGGCGACGCGGCCCGTCGCGGGAACAACGGGCTGCTAGGCAAAGAAAAAGGCAATCGGGGCGGCGAAGCCACGATTGCCTTGAGCTGAACACGACGGGTCAAAGCGAGAAGCCGGTAGCGGCGAATTGCGAAGGATTGACGTCGAGCTTGAACGGACCGACTCCGGCGCCGACGATCAAGTTGTTGTTGAACGCGTTGACGACGACGGCCTGGTTCTGTTCGATGTTCTGGCTTACGCCGACGTTGACGTTGGCGACAGGACCCAGGCCCGAGAGCCAGGAATTGGCGCCGCCGCGAATGTCGGACATGACCTTGCGGTCGAGTTCCGTATCGGGCGGCAGCTCGTGGATGACGACGGATGACATGGCGCTTCTCCGAAAGGGGCTGTGACGGCTGATCGAGCGTCGCGAGGCCATGGGGCCTCGCGACTGCGGCAAGCACGTTCAGAAGTTGATCGTGTTCGTGGCGGTTTGCGTGGGCTTGATCGTCGACGAGATAGCGCTTGCGAACGCCACGTTGTTGCCGTTGTTGTTGACGATGGTGTTCGTCTGGCCGATCAGCTGCTGGGCGCTGAAGTTGGTCGTATCGGTCACATGCACGGGCGAGTAGTACGGCAGTGCGAAGTACCCGAGCGTGCCGCCGCGTACGGCGGACATGGCGCGGCCGTCGAGTTCTTTGGCGAGGTCGAGGTTTTCGATTCTGAGCGAGGTCATGGCAGTTCTCCAAAAGGGTGGGCGGTGAGGCCGGAAAAGTGAGCTGCAAGTGTTGCGGGCTCGGTTCTCATACTGCACAGGGTGTGCCAAGCGAGAGGGGTGAAGCCACACGCGGCGCGCAAACGCCTATCGGATAAGGGGCGCCGTGTTTTCGCGAGAAGGCGAAACGGCGTTCGGGAAAGCGTATCGACGCCTGCGCTGATGTTCGCGGGCCAACACAACGAAGCATGCTGTTGGCTGCGATACGACAGATGCGCGCTTGCGCGCACGGTGAGGTCCACAGCAATTGCGCGGGGCCTCCGCGCAGACTAGTATCGATCAGCAAAGCGGCTATTCGCGCACAATTGGACGCACGTTGTTCGTAGCCTGAGAGGCGCACGCATGACGAGTCTTGCGGAGTTGATTCAGACCTACAAGAAGGGGACGCTTTCGCGCGAGTCTTTCTTTGCGCAGATCGACCGCGCGCTGGTGCTCGACTTCGCCAATTGCGCGCGGCTGCGGGAAACGTTAGACCAAACGCAAACGCAGGACCCGCTGCCCGACGCAATCTACGCCGAGCTGATTCGGCACATCGAACGACTCACCCATGCGCATCAACGCTTGAGCGACGAGACACGGGTGCAGGCCGGGCCGGCTCCGGCCGCGACAGCGTCGATGCCGGACGGTGGGGCGCAGCACGAACAGTCGCATACGAAAGGCATCGGCGATACGTTGAACGGTCGATTCGTGCTCGAAGCGTGCCTTGGCGTGGGCGGCATGGGCACCGTCTACAAGGCGCTCGATCTGCGCAAGCTCGAGGCCGCCGACCGCATGCCGTACATCGCGATCAAGGTGTTGAACGTGCAGTTTCGCGGTCAGCCGACTTCGCTCATTGCGTTGCAGCGCGAGGCTCGCAAAGCGCAGACGCTCGCGCACCGCAACATCGTGACCGTCTACGATTTCGATCGCGACGGGCCGATCGTCTACATCACGATGGAGTATCTCTCGGGCGGCCCGCTCAGCGCGCTGCTGCGCGAGCCCGGGTTTGCGGGCATGCCCTACGACAAAGCGCTGCCGATCATCGCTGGCATGGGGCGGGCGCTGGCCTACGCGCACGAGCGCGGCTTCGTGCATTGCGATTTCAAACCCGCCAACGTGTTCTTGACCGATTCGGGCGAAGTGAAGGTGATCGATTTCGGCATTGCGCGCGCGCTGACTCGGCCCGATGAGGAAGCCGACTTGACCGTGTTCGACCCGGCCACGCTCGGCGGCATCACGCCCGCTTATGCAAGCCCCGAGATGTTCGAGCATCGCCAGCCCGACCCGAGCGACGACGTGTATGCGATGGCCTGCGTGACCTACGAACTGCTGACCGGCCGTCATCCGTTCAACCGCATGTCGTCGATCGAGGCCCGCGCCGCCAGGAAGCAGCCTGAGCGTCCGAGCGGTTTGAATCGGCGGCAATGGAAAGCGCTATCCGAAGCGCTCTCACTCGATCGCGCGACACGCACGGCTAATTTGGAGCGGTTCATGGACGGCATGGGCGCGCTGATGAAAGCGCCGCCCGCGCCGGCGAAGGCGGCGTCCACGTCGGCGGGGCGCGCTGCGAAGAGCGCGCCGGTGCCCGAAACGTCGAAGGCTTTGGAAACAACGCAGCGGACGCGCTCGGCGCGCGTCGGCGTCGCAATGAACCGAACGCTGGTGAAGTCGGGGAGCCTCACGATCGGCGCGCTCGTGGCCGTCGCTGCGCTTTGGTACGGCTATCGAGCGGGGACGGCTGGCGGGCCAGGTTCGCCGGTCGGCAGTCACACGCGCGACAGCACGAATGCGCCAAGTTCGCTCAACCCTTCCGGAGCCATCGCCGGAGCTGAGCCTCGGGCAGCATCGGCCGGCGCCGCCGCGACGCCCGCATCGCGCGCGCCGCTTTCGCTCGCGGCCGTCTCCCCGGTGCTCGCAGAGCAGCCGTGTTCGGCACTGAGCGCGGCGGTCGTCGGATCGACCTTGCGCTTGAGCGGCTATGTCGAACAAGGCGGGGGCGTTTCGCGGCTGCGCGATGCGCTGGCCCCCGTCGTGGGCGCGGACGCCGTGAGCCTCGACGTGCAGCCGGTGAGTTCCGTGAACTGCGATGCGGTCTCGGCATTGGCGCCCTACTGGGCGGCGACGCATCGAACGGGAAGCGTCGCCGCAGGCGCATCGATTCAGCCCAAGGCGCCCAATGGGAATCTCGTCGAGGGAAGCCCGCTCGTGGTCAACGTCACGACGCCGGGCTACGACTCGTATGTCAGCGTCGACTATTACGCGTTGGACGGCAATGTCGTGCATCTGGTGCCCAGCCATCGTGCAAAGGACAATCAGGCGCCGCCGCACTACGCCGCAACGATCGGCGATGCCGGCGAGTGGATCATCGGCAAACCCTTCGGAATCGAAATGATCGTGCTCGTCGTTACGCCGGAACCGCTATTCGATGCGTTGCGGCCGGACGTGGAGCCGCATGCCGATTATTTGGCCGCGCTCAAAGAACGCTTGCAGCGGATCGCCGCGAAGGACGGCGCAGGGCGAGTGGGCGTCGATATCGCACAGATTACGACGAGAGCGGCGCAGCGCTAAGGGCGGAGCGGGTGAAGAATGACCGTCCGAGCGAGGCGGCTTATGACGGAAGCGTTTAATAAAAAGAACCGGTGACCGCCAAAAGCTGAAAAAATCGGCGTCGTATTCAGGTCAACTACCGATCAAGTGCGCAACGAACGCGCCGTATACAGGGGTATGACGCTGGATTGCGTTAGCGTCGACTCGACAAGGCCGTTCCGCTCGAATCGATTCCAGGCAGGGCGAGAACACGCGGATCGCCCTGTCACCGTAACCCCTGCCCTGAGAGACGCCATGTTCCCGCTCCGCTTCAAGCAGAAGCTCTGGCTCCCTTTGATCGCGAGCCTGCTCGCGCTGCTGATCGTTTCGCTGTCGGCGGCCTACTTGTCATACCAAACGCGTATGGACGAGCGCAAAGCCGATCTCGTGAACAGCGCGCAAATCGGCCTGTCGATCGTCAAGGAGTACGAAGCATTGGCGCGCGCCGGCAAGATGAGCGACGCCGACGCGAAGAAGGAGGCGCTCGATCGTCTGCGCGGCGTGCGCTACGGCAGCGACGGCTATTTCCTCGTGCTGGATACGGATGCGCGGATGGTGATGCATCCGATGAAGCCGAAGACGGTGGGCGAGGACTTGACCAAAGTGACCGACGCGGATGGCCGTCATCACTACGTGACCTTCGTGAAAACCGCGACTGGCCCGCAAAGCGCCGGTTTCGTCGATTACGTGTTCCCGCATCCGCACGTCTCTCCGCCCAAGGCCGTACCCAAGCTCGGCTACGTCGTGCTGTTCGCTCCATGGGGCTGGATTATTTCCACCGGCGCTTACCTCGACGACATCGAAGCGAGCTTCTATCACTCGCTCTATGCGACGGGGGCGGTGTTCATCGCGGTCGCGTTGCTGCTCGCCGCGCTGGTGTCGTTGGTCAATCGCAGTATCGCCGGCACGATCGGCGGCGATCCGGTGTACGCGATGCGGATGACGCGCGAGATCGCCTCGGGCAATCTGGCCGTGAGTGTGGAAACGGCCGGCGGCCACTCGCATGGTGTGATTCAGGCCATCGACGCCATGCGGCAAGCTTTCATGGGGACGGTGAGCCACATTCGCGGCAGCGCGGACACGATCAGCGTCGCGGCGCGCGAAATCGCCAGCGGCAATATGGACCTGTCCAGCCGCACCGAGGAGCAGGCTGCGTCGCTCGAAGAAACGGCCGCGAGCATGACCGAGCTGACCGAAGCGGTGCGGCACAACACGGATAACGCGCGCCAGGCCAATACGCTGGCGGGACGCGCGACGCAGATGGCCGACGCCGGCGACGACGCGGTGCGCGAAATGGTCGACACGATCGAGCGGATCAACAGCAGCTCGACGAAGATTTCGGAAATTACGGCGATGATCGAAGGCATCGCGTTTCAAACCAACATTTTGGCGCTGAACGCGGCGGTGGAAGCCGCGCGCGCGGGCGACCAAGGGCGCGGATTCGCCGTGGTGGCGGGCGAAGTGCGCAATCTCGCTCAGCGCTCGGCTGCCGCGGCGAAGGAGATCAAGGAGCTCATCGGCTCTTCGGTGGCCATGATTCGCGGCGGCGCGACGAAGGCGAACGAAGTCGGCGCCACGATGGGGGACGTCAAACAGGCGATCAAGCAGGTGGCGGACATCGTCGGCGAAATTGCGGCGGCCTCGGAAGAACAAGGCCGCGGCATCGAGCAGGTCTCGCAGGCCGTCAATCAAATGGACGAGGTCACGCAGCGCAATGCGGCGTTGGTCGAGCAGGCCGCCGCGGCGGCTCAGTCGCTCGAGGAGCAGGCGGCCGGCCTGAATAAGGCCGTCGCCATGTTCAAGCTGGATTGATTCGCGTGCCCGCCTCAGTCGCGATGATGATGCTTGCGATGCCGCCCGCTCGGACGAGCGCGGTAGTCGTTCGCATAGGAGTTCGTGCGCGAGATATGACCGCCGAGCGCCGCACCGCCTCCACCGCCGGCCGCTGCGCCGATGATCCCGCCCGCGGGGCCGCCCATGGCGTTGCCCGCTGCCGCGCCTACACCGCCGCCTAGTGCGCCGCCCACGATCGCACCCGTGCGTTCGCGGCGATTCGAGGTAACCGCGCCGCCCGCGCCGCCGCCCACCGCGCCGCCGATGACGGAGCCGGTGCTGCCGCCTACTGCGCCGCCCAAGGCGGCGCCGGCCGCGCCACCCACCGCGCCGCCGAGCGCGTTGCTCAAATCGCCGGCGAAGGCCGGCAGGGCGCTCAATGCGGCCAGCGCCACCAATGTTGCCGATACGGCAGTGCGGACGTGTTTCTTTTGCATCTGAGACCTTTCATCGTTCGTGTGAATGATGGCGCGAAGTATATCCGGCCCCAGAAAGGAAAACGTTGCTTAGCGGTTCTGGATCCGTAAGAGATGTAACGAAGTTTCGGCGGGCGAGAGCCGTTATCCAAAATTATACCGGCACGGTATAATTATCCAACTTCAGATAATTTTGGATAGTCGATGGAGCTGACCGAACTGTGGCATTTCCCGCGGCCGGACCTGGCGGGTGCGTACCTGGCGACATTGAACGCCGGGCTTGTCACGTCGACGACAATTTTCGCGCCGCGCCGCACCGGCAAGACGGCGTTCCTCTTGCGCGACCTCAAACCGCTCGCTGAAAGCGAGGGCTACACGGTGGTCTACGCCGATCTCTGGCAAACGCGGCAAACACCGGGCGCGGCGCTCGTGCGCGCGCTCGAGGAGGCGCTGGAGCCCCACTCCCTGCTCGACAAAGTCGTCGCGCGCCTGCAGTCGCCCGTCAAGGCGCTCAAGGGCAAGGCGGAATTCGCCGGCGCGAAACTCGAAGGTCACATCGAGCTTGCGAATGACGCGAAGCGGGCGATCAGCGATACGGCGCTGCTGCTGGATGCGCTCGTGGTCGAACTGACGAAGCGCCGGCCCGTACTCTTTCTAATCGATGAGGCCCAGGCGCTCGGCCGCAGCAAGGAAGGCGAGGAAATGGCCCGCGCGCTGCGCACGACGCTGACCAAGCACCAGCGCAGGCTTCGATTGCTGTTTACCGGGTCTTCGCGCACGAAGCTCGGTCATGTCTTTACGAATGCAAATGCGCCGCTTTACTCAGCAGCGGGCACGGTGCAGGACTTCCCGCTGCTCGGCGACGATTTCGTCGAGTACATCGCGCGCCGGTTCAAGGAATCGACGAAGCGCAAGCTCGACATCGGCGCGGCGCGCGAAGCGTTTGTGCTGTTTGGACGGCGCCCGGAGCCTTTGATGGAGACGGTGCTCGCACTCATGATGAACCCGGCGCTCACCTTTTCCGAGGCGATCGACATGCAGCAGGAGAAACTCGCCCGCACGGAAAACCACGAGGGAACCTGGAATTCGCTCGACGCCACCGAGCGCGTACTGGTCAGGATGATTGCCGACGATCCTTCGACGAAGCCTTTTGCGAAGGCGACGCTCGTCAAGATTCGAAAGCGTGTCGGAATCGACGATCTGCAGGCGACGCATATCCAAAAAGCGCTGGTACGACTGGCGGACAAGACCGTCGTGGCCAAGAGCCCCCGCGAGGTCTATGAGTTCGAGAACGAGACCTTCGCGGACTGGGTGCGTAACATCGTCGACTGAACCGATGGCCTTAGCTCTGGATAGACGGGCGCGACCGCCGCGTTGGTGAGCGTTCCCGTTTACGTGTAGACCGGCAACTCAGACGGCCGATGTCCCCACGTAGTTTTCGGCCATCGCCAACGCCGCCGCATGCGACGTCGTCACATGCTCGAGTTCGGCCACCTGCAAGCGCTGCTCGAATTCCGATACGCCGTCGAGCCGATGCATCAGCCGCGTCATCCAATACGAGAAGTGCTCGGCGCGCCAGATCCGCTTCAGCGCCGTATCGGTATAGGCGTCCAGCAGATCGGTGCGATTCTCCGCATAGAACGCCCGCAGCGCCTTCGCGAGAATCCGTATGTCGGACACGGCGAGGTTCAGCCCCTTCGCGCCGGTCGGCGGGACGATATGCGCTGCGTCGCCGGCGAGAAATAGCCGCCCATGCTGCATCGTCGACGATACATAGCTGCGCATCGCAACGATGTTCTTTTGGAAGATTCGCCCCTCCGTGACTGTTGCGCCGTCGGCCGAATCGACGCGCGCATGCAGCTCGGACCAGATCCTGTCGTCCGACCAATTCTCGGTGGAATCCTTTGGGTCGCACTGAAAGTACATCCGCTGCACGGTCGGCGAGCGCGTGCTGACGAGTGCGAATCCGCGCTCGTGCCGCGCGTAGATCAGTTCATCGGATGTCGGCGGCGCTTCGACCAAGATGCCGAACCACCCGAATGGAAACACGCACTCGTAATCGCGCCGGCGTGCTGCCGGAATCGAGGCGCGAGAAATGCCTTGCGACCCGTCGCAACCAATGACGAAATCGCAATGCAGCGTCTGTTCGGCGCCGTCGTGCGTGAACCGAATCGAGGGCGTGTCGGTGTCGATGCCTGAAATCGACGTATTCGAGACGTTGAAAAATACCGAACCGTTCGCGGCGACGCGCGCCGCCACCAAGTCTTTCAGCACTTCATGCTGGGCATACACGGTGATCGAATGGCCCGTTAGCGCGGTCAAATCGATGCGGCGCCGCTTGCCTTCGAACGCCAGTTCGAAACCATGATGCACCGCGCCTTCGGCTTTCATCCGTTCGCCCACGCCTGCTTCGATCAGCAGATCGGTGGTGTTTTGTTCGAGTACGCCCGCGCGAATCGTGGATTCGATTTGATCGCGGCCGCGCGTCTCCAGGACGACCGATTCGATGCCTTGACGATGAAGCAGATGGGAAAGCAGCAGGCCCGCGGGCCCGGCGCCGATGATGCCGACTTGCGTACGCACGACGTGTCTCCTAACAGGTTTAATTTTCGTGAGTGTCTAAATAATGTCTCTGCCTAGCAAGGCGCTAAGCGGGATAGGCACTATCTCCGGTCGAGATAAAGGCGCTACGCAACGATCCCTTCGGCGGAGAAAAGCAATGTTGCTGCCGCGCCCCAATGACATGGGTATCTACAGCCGCCAGCGTTTCGCCGAGTCTTTCAACGTACGGTCGATGCGGCAACCATGCGAATGAGATACGCACTATCTCCAAATGAGATAGTGTTCCGTTGACCGCGGCAAACCCAATGAATACGGGTCTGCATGGTCGAGCCGGTGCATTGCGGCGCGGCCGCTCCGTGATTTCACTTAATTGACGCGACAAAGGGCCGCGGCCACGATCTGTTTCCTAGAGAAATGGCGTTCGAGCATGCGCGCCCTGCGCGCAGGGCGAATACTCATAATTTGCGGGTGGAACAGGAGACCGTCAGTGAACGGAAATCAGTCGATCAACGTACAGACCTTCATTAACGAGCATCCTTTCGGACGGTTTCAGTGGCTCGTGTTTTTCATGTGCTTCGTCATTGTGCTTCTGGACGGCTTCGATACGGCCTCCATCGGCTTCATCGCGCCCGCGTTGCTGACCGAGTGGCACCTTGGCAAGCCCGACCTGGCTCCGGTGCTCAGCGCGGCGCTGTTCGGCCTGGCTTGCGGCGCGTTGATTTCCGGCCCGCTGTCGGACCGGCTCGGACGGCGTTCGCTGCTGCTCTCGGCGGTGCTGCTCTTCGGCGTGGCGTGCCTCGGTTCGGCATTCGCCCAGACGCTGGGGCAGCTGACGGCGTTGCGTTTCGTGACCGGCATCGGGCTTGGCGCCGCGATGCCCAATGCCGTGACGTTGATGGGCGAGTTTTGTCCGGACCGTCGTCGTGCGACGATCATCAACTTGATGTTCTGCGGTTTCCCGCTCGGCGCGGCGGCCGGCGGCTTCCTCGCCGCGTGGATGATTCCGCATTTCGGCTGGCGCAGCGTCCTGGTTTTCGGCGGCGTGACGCCGCTCGTGCTTGCCGCAGTGGTGGCGGCGAAGATGCCGGAATCGGTGCGCTTCATGGTGGCCAATGCTAAGCCGTACGAGCGTATTCAGAACACGCTCGCCCGCATTTCGACCGCGGCGTTCGACTCGCAACGCTTCGTTCTGACCGAAGCCGCATCGTCCGACGGGGGGCAAGGCCTCGGCATTGTTCTCTCGAAGCGATATATCGTCGGCTCCGTGATGTTGTGGCTTGCCTACTTCATGGGCCTCGTGATCTTTTATGCGTCGATCAACTGGATGCCGATCCTGCTCAAGGATGCCGGCCTGCCGCTCAAGAGTGCGACGCTCGTCTCTGCGCTGTTCCCGTTGGGCGGCGTGGGCGCCGTGCTGTCCGGCATGCTCATGGATCGCTTCAACGCCAACCGGGTGATCGCGCTCTGCTACGGCCTCACGGCTGTGAGCGTCTACGCCATCGGCCAAGCCGCCGGCAACATGGGGGCGCTGGTCGCCGTGATTTTCCTAGCCGGCGTGCTGATGAATACGGCGCAATCGTCGATGCCCGCGCTCGCCGCGGCGTTCTACCCGACGGCTGGACGCGGCACCGGTGTAGCCTGGATGCTCGGTATCGGCCGGTTCGGCGGCATCGCGGGGTCGTTCCTCGTCGCGGAATTGGCGCGTCGTCACTTCGGCTTCGCCGATATCTTCGCGACCGTCGCCGTGGCGGGTGCGATCGCCTGCGTCGGTCTGCTCATCAAGCAATGGGCGGGCGGGCAGGGCGCGGCCGTTATTTCGGCCACTCATCAGCCGCATCATTGAAAATCTCCGAAACGAGGCTACGCAGCCAGACGGTGCGGGCATCGTTGTGAAATTTTCGATGCCAATGCTGGCGCAGGTCGAAGCGCGGCAGCGGCAGCGGCGGTTCGACGAGCACGATCGAGGCGTGGGCCGTCGAGTACGCGTAGCCCACCGCATGCGGCACGGTGGCGATGAGATCGGTGCGGCCGAGGATATAAGGCAAGCTCGTGAAGTGCGGCGTTTCGAGCACGGCGCGCCTCACGAGGCGACGCTTCGCGAGGTACGCTTCGAGCACCTCCTGGCTGCGGCCTTCCGCTCGCACGACCGCGTGCCCGCAGGCGAGGAATTGCTTGAGCGAAAGCCGCTTCAAAGCGAGCGGATGGTCGCGTCGCATCATGCAGATGAAGCGATGCGTGAATAGCCGCTGCTGAAAGACGTTCGCGCCGCGAAGGTCGGGAAAGTAGCCGACGGCGAGGTCGATGCCACCCGATTCCAGCCCATGTTCGACCTCAGCGTGCGGCTGCGACACCGAGCGCAGGTTCGCGTTGGGCGCGCGTTGCGCGAATGCCTGCAGAAGGCGCGGCAAGAATACGATCTCGCCGACATCCGAGAGTGCGATCGAAAACGTGTGCGTACTCGTGGCCGGATCGAAGTCGTGCGGGGCGACGAGGCCACGCTCGATGAGCGCGAGCGCATCTCTTGCAGCCGGCATGAGCGCGAGTGCAAGGGGCGTGGGCTCCATCCCGCGCGAGGTGCGCACGAACAGAGGATCGCCGAAGTACGCGCGCAGCTTGGCGAGCGCCGCGCTCACGCGCGGCTGGGCGACGCCGAGCAAGACGCCCGCCCGGCTCACGTTGCGGGCTTCCTCCAAGGCGACTAGGTAGGGAATGAGATTCAGGTCGAGGCTAAGGTCGGGCATCGTGGCGTGTCATCTATTCGAAGGTCGGATAGAGGGTAACGCCTGAATCATCAATTTGAATAGTGGGAAAACCGAGCGATGGCGGTCTGCGTATTCCTTCGTCAACTCAACAAACCATTCTCGAGCGCATAGCGCGTCAGCTCGGCGTTACTGCCCAGCCCCATCTTGTCGAGGATTCGCGACCGATATGTCGTGACGGTCTTGGGGCTCAGATGCAACCGCTCGCCGATATTGACGAGGCTTTCTCCGCGCGCAAGCAGCTTCAATACCTCCAATTCGCGATCGGACAGGACTTCATGCGTGGAAGCCGCCTTGCCGCCAATGACGCTGGCGAACTTTTCCGCGAGCGACGGGCTCACGTATTTGCCTCCCTTCGCCGCCTTGCGAACGGCTTCGACGAGCGTTGCCGCCGAACTGTCCTTGGTCAAATACCCGGCCGCCCCTAACTTGATCGCGCGCATGGCATAAATATCTTCCGCATACGTGCTGAGGATCAAGACGGCGAGTTCCGGGTGGCTGATCTGCAGCGATTTGAGCAGATCCAATCCGTTTTTTCCGGGCAGTGCGATGTCGATCAGCGCGACGTCGAACCGCTGAGCGTTGATTGCTTGTACCGCCTCGACAGCCGACGCAGCTTCCGCGGCCACTTCGATCTCGGCAGCGGAACTGAGCATGAGACGCACGCCGTTTCGTACGACCGTATGGTCGTCGACGAGCAATACCTTGATCGTATCAGTGGCCATGAGCGCTCCCGGTCGGAACTCGCAACTCGACGGTGGTGCCGCGGCCCGCGCGCCCTGAGATGGTCAAGCTCCCCCCGAAATGTCGAGCACGCTCGTGCATGCCGAGGATGCCCCACGATTGACCGCCGACGGATTGCCCGTCGACGATGCCCTTGCCGTCGTCCTTCACTTCGACGACGATCTCCTCGCCCTGCACTTCGGCCCGTACCGAAACGCACGACGCTTCGGCGTGCCGTACGACATTGGTCAGCGCTTCCTGAACGATCCGGAAAAGCATCGTACTCAGATCGGCGTCGATCGATAGCGAAGACAATTCGGTGTCGATCGCGCAATCGCAAATGAGATCCGATCTTGTCTGAATCTGATTGGCGTACCAGCGCATCGCCTCCCACACCCCCAATTGGTCGAGGACGCTAGGCCTCAAGTCGGTAATCACCCGGCGCACGGCGCCGATGGCCTCATCGGTCAGACGGGTGGCGTCCACGAGAAGCGGATCGGCGGCTCCCCCGGCTTGTATCGATCTTTCCACAGATACCGAGACATAGGCCTTGATACCGGTCAACAAGCTGCCGAGTTCGTCGTGAATCTCTTGGGCGATGCGTTTGCGCTCGCTTTCCTTGATGTTTTCCTGGTGCGCGGCAAGCGATCGCAGTTCGGCTTGCGATCGCTGTAGCGTTTGCTCGGCAAGCTTGCTGTTCGTGATGTCGAGCAAAATGCCTTGCGTCGGCGGACGCTCCGAACCGTCATGAATGATGCGCGCCTCGTCGCGAAACCAGAATACGTCGCCGTTTTTCGCGATCAGGCGGTACTCGGCTTTCAGCGGCGCGCTCGTGGCGCGACTGCGCGCGACGGCCTGCCGGACGCGGTCTCGATCGTCGGGATGAACGTGAGCCTCATGAAACGGCGGGCCGAGCAGCCATTCGTCGGCCGTGAACCCGAGCATGTCGATTTGCGGGCTGACGTACTCGAGTCGATTCCTCGCCGACGACCAAATGTACGTGATGGCCGGTATTTGCTCGACGAGCGCGCGAAACTTGGCCTCCGCTTCGCGCTTGGCTTCCAGCAGCCGCTGCGCATTGAGCATGCGTTCGATCGCTGCCGGCACCTGCTCCAGATAATAACGGTCGGCGTCTTTCGTCAGATAGTCGCGTGCGCCGCGACGCATCAGCTCCACCGCCAAGGCCGCGCTGTTGCCGCCGGTCAAAACCATGACCGGTATGGCGACATCGTCGTCCGCCCCTGCCAGCGCCTCGAGAAATTCGAGGCCGGTCTGGTCCGGCAGGTTGTAATCGAGCAAGATGCAATCGGGGCGCCGCTCGGCGATCCATTGCAGACCTTGCGCGCCCGTATCGGCCTCGAACACTTCATATCGGCGCCCGCTATCGGCGGCCAGCGCCCGTTTGCACGCCATTCGGTCGACGAGATCGTCTTCGACCAGCAAAATCCGGATGTCACGCTGCACGATCACGCCTTCTGGGTCATCGATATAGGGGCCCGGGTGTTATCCGGGCAGCTCGCTCAGCGACCAGTAAACATCGATCGAGCGCATGACTTCCACGAACCGCCGGTACTCGACCGGCTTCGCCATGTAGCCGGCCACGCTGAAATTGAAACTATTGACCTTGTCTTCCTGTTCCTTGGATGTCGTCAGCACGACCACCGGAATTCGGCGCAGGCTCTCATCGCTCTTGATGATCTCGAGGAATTCGATCCCGCTCATCACGGGCATATTCAAATCGAGCAAGATGATGCACGGCATCGCGTTGTTCTTGTCGCGCAGGTATTCGATCGCCAACTCGCCGTTTTCCTGGCGCACGAGGGGATTGTCGACCTTGATCTCCTTCAAGGCGCGCCGTATCGTCATGACGTCGACATCGTCGTCTTCGACGACGAGGATGGGCCTGTTCGGTATCTTCATGCGTTGTCCTCCATCGTCATGATGGCCATCTGCTGCGGTAGGGTAAAAAAGAAAGTGCTTCCGGCGCCTACTTGCGATTCGAGCCAAACTTGGCCGCCGTACATCTCGACGATTTTCTTCACCAAGGCCAGGCCGACGCCTGTGCTCTCGATCTGATCGCGAGGGGCCAGCGTTTGGAACAACTGAAAAATGCGTTCGAAATGCCGTTGCTCGATACCCGGCCCGTTGTCCGATACGGAAAACCGAAGCATTCGCCCTTGCTTGGCGCACTGTATGCGAATGACGCCGGCCGGCTTGTCCATGTATTTGATCGCGTTCGACAAGAGGTTCTGAAACACCTGTTGCACGCGCGTCCGGTCGGCGAGCAGCGTGGGCAGCGGGCCGTCGACGACGATTTCGATGTTCGGCGGCGGCGCCAATAGATCGGCGACCTCGCGCACCAATAGGTTCAAGTCGACCTGCGTCGCCGTTTCCTTGATTCGTCCGGCGCGAGAGTACTCGAGAATACCGTCGATCAACGCGCTCATACGATGGACGCGTCCGATCAACAGCCGCATGTGCTCTTGCCCTTCGGCGTCGAATTTGTCCGCGTAGTCTTGCGACAGCCAATCCGCCAGCGACCCGATGCCGCGCAACGGCGCTTTCAGGTCGTGCGAGACCACGTACGCGAAGTTCGTGAGTTCCTCGTTCGCCATCGTGAGTTCCTGCATCAGCGTCCGGCGGCGCTCCTCGCTCTCCCTGCGTTCGGTGATGTCACGCGCCACGACGGTGAACATGCGGCTCGCGCCTTGATGAAATTCAGATAGCGAGAGTTCGACGGGGAATGTCGAGCCGTCGGCCCGGTTTGCCGCGACCTCGCGGGGCGCCCCTTTGCCCGCCTCGGCTTCGGTTAGGCTCGCCAACAACTCGGGCATCAACATGCCGATGCTTTGTCCGACGAGCGCCTCGCCGGCATAGCCGAAGAGTTGTTCCGTTCTCGGGTTGACGCGTTCGATGACGCCCGTTCCGTGAATGGTGACGATGGCGTCCGCCGCTGTATCGACGATCGCGCGCATACGGGCTTCGCTGTCGAGTAACGCTTGTTCCGCTTGCTTGCGCAGCGAGACGTCGTGGATGGTCGCCATGACCATTTTCAGGCCGCGGTCGGTTTCCAGCGGCGATAGGCTGACCTCGATCGGGATCTCGACGCCGTCGCTGCGCTGGCCGCGCAGCTCCATGCCGACGCCCATGGGGCGTGCCCGCAGTTGCGAGAAGTAATTCGTGCGCTCGGCGACATGGGCGCCGCGAAAGCGCTCGGGCATCAGGATTTCGAGGGTCTGGCCGATCATGGCCTGGCTCGAGTAGCCGAACAAGCGCTCGGCCGGCGGATTGACGAGGACGATTCGGCCGTCTGCATCGACGATGATCAGCGCATCGGCCGCCGAACTGAGCAGCCAATCCAAGGTTTGGCCTTCGAGAACGTGATTTTTCATTCCGGCGAATCGACGATGTCCGTTTGCGAGGGGCGCTGCCACGACCGGCGTCAATTTTAACAGCGTAAAACGATAGCCGCCGCAGCCCTGAAGGCTTACGCAACGGCGCCGGCCCGGACATCCGGGGCATCGGCTCAAAAACGCCGCGTGGGTTGACCCAAATCACAGTGGGCGGGCCCTCGACGCGGCAAGATGCGTCCATCGACATCACGTCGGCCAATGCGCCGGCGCCATCGTACGCGGGTGGCAGCGATTTGCCCGTTGAGCGAGACAAACCGTCATGGAAGGCATGCAGTTCTGTTATCCCAAGCCACAATGGTTTGCGCAGGCCCTTGGTTCTTCATACGTCGAGGCTTGGATCAAGGCTAGCGGTCAGCCCTATTGGTACCGTCCGGCGACTTTGGCCGTGTTTGCGCCGCTCGATCCTCGATCGAGCGATGGCGACATTGGTGGCGATGCCGGCGCGAACGACGCGCGCGCGGCTCTGCTTGCGCGGGAAATGGCGCTTTTCGCGCGCGTGCACGGCGAGCGAGCCGGTGTGGCGGAGATATTTTGGTCTGCCGGATTGACGGCGCTGTCCGAAACCGCATTGGAGGCGGTCCGGTCGGCAATCGACCGATGTTACGACGTGCAAGCGCAGGCCGGTTTCACTGCCCGAATTGCCGCAATGTCGACACGACCCTCGCAGCTATCGACTTTGCGCGAGTGCGGCGTCACCACATTGCATACGAGCGTGCCGCTGATGCATGCGCACCCGCGCGCCTTGTTGGAGCGGTTCATCGCCGCGGCGCGCCACGAGGGTTTCCGGTCGGTCGCCGTCGACCTTCCTATCGGGGATCCGTATGTTTCCGCGAGAACCGCGCGGGCGTGGGTGCAAGCACTGTGCATTTCGCGTCCCAACCGCGTGTTTCTGACGCGTCCCTGGGTGCGGCAAGGCGTCCGACCGCGTACGGGGCCCCCGGACCCTGACTTGCGCTTGCAACGCATATGGCAAGAGACGTTCGCGTCGCTGGTCGCTGCCGGCTACGAGCACATAGCCCATGACGTGTTCGCCTTGCACGCGGATGAGCTCGCGGACGCGAAGCGGCTGGCCACGCTCGTTCCTTGGTGCTACGGCTACTCGACCCGCATGTCGCATGCGTCGATCGCCATCGGCGAAGGCGCGGTCGGGAACGTCGGGCCGATGCAGTATCAAAACTGCAGGGATTTCGCGTCGTATGCGGCGATGCTGGAGCGCGAGGGTTTGCCCATCGAGCGCGGGATGCTCGCATCGGCGGACGACCTCGTGCGCCGGTCGATCATGGTCGGCCTGCTCACGAATTTCTGCGTGGATATCGAAGCGATCGAGGAGTGTTACGGCATCGACTTCCGCGCGGCCTTTGCCGCCCAGTTCGTCGCGCTCGACCCGCTGGAACGGGAGGGCTTCGTCGAAATCGATGCGAGGCAACTGCGCTTGACGCCGACCGGCCGCTTCGCGTGCGGCCGCGTGGCCAAGCTGTTCGATCGCTACGCCCAGCCCCTTCAGCAGGCTCGGCCCTGACGAGGGCGCTGAAATCGGCCCCAGGTTGGCCGGTACCCGTTCCAAGGCCCATTCGAAGCGGGTTCGTCAAGCGGCTTCCACGCGCCAGCGGCCCGCGCGCCGGTGAGACTCTGTAGGGGATCGCCTACGTTACCCGACATGGATCACCGATATTGCGCGGGCGCCGGGTGCACGACAATCCTTCCCAACAGCACTACGTAGACCGGCAGCCGCCGGCTGCCGACAACCGGTCCACGTCTCTTGGGAGTTCCGCCATGTACAGCACCACCCTCGCTGAAGTCGCAGTTCGCGCCCCCGGCGCGGCCACCATGGGCGGGAATCGGCAGCGCGCCGGCGCTACGGGGACGTCCGACGGCCAACGGGCGCCGGCGCAGGCGATCGCCTGGCTCAAAACCGGCAGCGAGCCTGCGGCCAAAGCCGCCGCCTCGGAGCGCAACGATTGCGCGCACTGCGCCTCGCGCCGATTCTGTATGCCGGACGATCTCGATGCGAACCAGGCTGCCGCGCTCAAGGGCGTATTTGGCAACTACCGCAAGATCAAGCAGGGAGAGGCGGTATTCCGCGCTGGGGAAACGTTCAAGAACCTCTATGTGGTCAAGGGCGGGTCGTATAAGACGGTCGCCATCGACAACGAAGGCCGTGAGCAGATTATCGGCTTTCAAATCGCCGGCGAGTTCATGGGCCTCGACGGCATCAGCACGGGCCATCATGCTTTCGACGCGATTGCGCTCGAGGATAGCGTGGTGTGCTGCTTGCCGTTCAGCGAGCTGACGGCAGCCGGTGAGCGCAATCTCGGCATGAGAAGCCATCTTCACCGGCTGTTGAGCCGGGAACTCGTGCGCGAATCGGCATTGCTGATGCTCATGGGCAGGATGACGGCCATCGAGAGGCTGGTGGCGTTTCTGCTCAACCTATCGAAAAGATATGCGCAGCGCGGCTATTCCGCTCAAGAATTCAACCTGCGAATGACGCGTGACGAAATCGGGTGTCACCTCGGCCTGACGCTCGAAACGGTTAGCCGCTCGCTTTCCAAACTCAACTCGCTCGGACTCATCAAGTGCACCGGGAAGCAAGTGTCGATCAAGGACAGCGCCCGGCTCGAGTTGCTGGCCGGTCACAGCATTCCGCAATGACGAGATCGCGGCGGCAAGGGTAGGATGCCGCGTGCTCGCGGCTCAATGCCGCTCGCTCCGATGGCTATGGTCGTGGCCGAGCCGGCGTATGCGGCTCGTGAACACGACGACTGCCGCCACGACCGGCAGGATCAGCAATCCCTCCAGCACTTCCGGGTCCACCGGCAGGTGCACGGCATGGAGCGCCCGCAGCGCCGCGCCGGAAAGGTTGAGCACGTAATACGAAATCGCGGCGACGGACAGTCCTTCCACCGCATGCTGCATGCGCAACTGCGTACGCGCGGTGCGGTTCATGCCTTCGAGCAGCGCGGTGGTGTGCTCCTCTTGCGCCAAGTTGACTCGAGTCCGCAAAAGATCGACGGCGCGGGCGATGCGCGTTGCAGACTGCTGATGGCGAGCCCAAACGGAGCTGCAGGTTTGCATGGCCGGTTGCAGCCGGCGCTGCATGAACTCGGCGATGGTAGGAAAGCCCTCGATGCGCGCTTCGCGCAGTTCCGCAATACGGGCGAGGACGAGCTTTCCGTAGGCTTGCGACGCGCTGAAGCGTGTCTCCAGGCCCGCATGCGCTTCCATTTGCCCGGCCAGATGCGTCAGTTCGCGCAGCAAATACGCATCGTCGTGCTCCTTCCCCGGCTGTTCCATCCGGCGCATCAAGACCGACAGGGCTGCGTCGAGCTTGCCGAGAAACTGGCTATGACGCCGCGCATCCGGCAAAGCCAGCAGCGTCATCATCCGGTACGTTTCGATTTCGAACAGACGCTGGATCAAGCGGCCCGCCTGGGCCTCTCGAAAGCCCAGATCGAGTACGAGGAAGCGCGAGAAGTGGTCCTCATGCACGAGCCAATCGCAGTAGACTTCGCCTCCGCTCAGTACCTTGCTGCCGACAAGCACGGGCCCGGGCAGCAATTCGTGAACGTCCATGCGCGTTTGCTCGGCTTGCTCGCCGCAGCGCAGTTCGGCATGAACGGCGACGAAGACCGATTCCTTCAAGAGCGCGAGCCAAGAATCGGGTAGGCCCTTCATGGCCGCTCCTTGGAACAAGCCGTCTTGCGCGCCGGTAAGAACGAACGTGAAGGTGGAGAACTCAGTGTGCTTCTCCCACTTCAATTGCCAGTCGCCTTTTTTGGCGGTGTAGTGGTTGTGCTGCGGCGAGGGCGGCGGCAATTGCAAGGCGCAGGCCAACTCCATAAGCAGCCGGCCGTGAATCTCTTCGTCACGATCGGAATAGATGGCGAGATGGCTCAGCGAAGCCGGGCCGTCGATGCGAAGGAAGGGGCGAGCATGCAGCTCCTTCGAGAGCGGGTCTCGAAGCGGATGGTTCAACGAAGCGAACATGAATGGGCCGGTGAGAGCGTAGCCGCGTCGCGCTTCGTCACTCGCGTAGCGGATGCCCGTTGCCTATCGGATCGGGGCCGCTATGGTGCCGTGCACGCCGCGGTTTCAAAAAAGAAACGGGAGCAGCGTGCAGTATAAATGCCGTTTATGTCGCTGGAACGTGTCGTGTCGTCTCGCGCCGGCGCCGCGTGCGGCGAGCGAGGGAAACGATCAGCCCCGGGTATCGATCCACTCGCGAGCCCAGCCGTCCGAGTAGCGCAGTGCTGCCTCTTCGGTGCCGAAATACTCCAGCGAATAGAAATCGTACGACGTTGAATCGCTACGGATGTCGGATCGACGCAGCGTCAAGTTGGAGGAAAAGCAGCCGTCCGGTAGACGGTGAACGGAAGGGGCAATGGCGTAGCCGCGGTAGTGTGTAATAAGCGAATTTTCCATAGAGACTCGTTGCGCGTTGGCCGCGCAACGAGCGCGGCGTTCAACGCCGGTGATAGCTCGGACGCGGTCCGGCAGGCCCGGCACGCTCGTCCTTGTGTCGATAATTGATGCGGCCTTTCGTGAGGTCGTAGAGCGAAAGCTCGAGCCTTACGCGGTCGCCCGCCAAAATGCGGATGTGATTCTTCTTGAGCCGACCCGCTGCGTACGCAGCGATGGTCGCGCCGTTTTCAAGCGTGACGCGATAGCGGCTGTCGGGCAGGACTTCATCCACGACACCGTCCAATTCCAGCAACTCTTCCTTTGCCAAATTGATTTCCCCAGTAAGTGACTAGAGCCGCCGTGCCGCCGCGCGGGGCGACGTGCACGCGCATGTCCATGCAATGCGGCCGAGAGATAGCCGGCGCACGATCATGCGCGCCGGCAGGGGTAATGCGCCGCGCTGCCGGCCGATCGATTCTGATCGAGCCGGCGCGGGAAGATCAGATCGGCTTGATGTTTGCAGCTTGCAGACCCTTCGGGCCTTGCTTCGTCTCGAAGCTCACGCGCTGGCCTTCGGCGAGCGAACGGAAGCCGTCGGCGCGGATTTCCGAGAAGTGAGCGAACAGGTCATCCTTACCGTTGTCCGGCGAGATGAAACCAAAACCCTTGCTGTCGTTGAACCACTTGACGATACCGGTATCCATGTAAATCCTTTGCTGAGAGTAGACGAACGAATAGTCGCGCCGAGATTCAGGCACGAAAAAAGAATCAAGGAGAGGGAGAGGACAACGAATACCGCTGTGTCGCGGTCAATGATGAACAGCAATCGCGCTTCTTGAAGACTTCAACCAATGAACATACGCGAGTTTTCAGATGCGGTCAAGTTATTTCGATCTCGCGCGCCGCGAAGGGCGGGTGCGGGGGGACGCCGAGGGCGGGTCGTCATTGTGCGACGTCGCGAACATGGTCATGCGGGTCGAGATCCAATCGAGCAGTTCTTGGGCGGCGGCCGCGAGCGGGCGCCCCGATTTGACGAGCAATCGCGCTTGGGTTCCTAGCAACAACGGATGGTCGATCGGCACGACGGTCAACTCTCCCGCGGCGATCTCGCGGTATGCGGCGAAGCCGCCGATGAGCGTCACGAAGTTCTCGCGCGCGACCATGCGTTTGAGGGCGGTCAGGGAGTTCGTCGTTAGCGTGGGTCGAATCTGGATGTTCTCCGCGAACTCGAGCATTTTCGTCGCATGGCCGATGCCGAAGGTGGCCGGCATCATGGCAAGCGGATAGGCGAGCAGATCGTCGATCGTCGCGGCGCCGCCCCGCAGCGCCAGCGGGTGGCCGCGTCGAACCAGCAGGACGACAGGCTGCGACGAACTCGCGCGGTATTCGATGCGAGCATGGGGCGGGGGATTGTAGGCGAGGCCGATATGTGCGCGGCTTTCCGCTACCTCGTTCAGGATGTCCTCGACCCCCAAACTGCGCACTTCGATGTCGACGTTCGGGTATTGGGCACAGAAGTGCGTCAGCACTTCGTCCACCAGCGCATCGACATAACCTTCGCTGATGGCCAGCTGAACACGCCCCTGCCGAAGGCCCTTCAACGCGTGCAGCTGGTCTTCCAGTTTTTCCTGATGCGAGCGGTATCCCCGCCAGAATTCGAGTAGATGCGCCGCCGCCTCGGTCGGCTTGACGCCTCGCGCTTGTCGTTCGAACAGCAACGAGCCGAGTTCGTCTTCCAGCAGTTTTATCTGGCGCGTGATGACCGAAGGCGACGTGTTCAGATGGTCCGCCGCGCCGCGGATCGTGCCGTGCGTTAATACCTCATAGAAATATCGCAGGCGTTGCTGGTTGATTTCCCGCATAGAAGCCGTCCCCTCGTCGGTCCGAGCGCTCGCTGTGCTCTCGTCGCAGGCATCGTAGCCGTTGCCCGCTAGGCAACGCAAGGTGAACTTAGTTGCTCTTGCTGGTTCGGCAGGGTCTAGCCAAGATTGATGCACTAGATCGCGCAAACGCATAGAACCGGAGACGAGCATGGCGACGATGCAAACGGCAATGGCCGGGGACGAAGGGGTTCCCGCGCTCTACGATAGATTGAACTGGCGGCTCTTGCCGTTTCTGCTGATCTGTTACCTGTTCGCGTATATGGATCGCGTGAACGTCGGCTTTGCCAAGTTGCAGATGCAGAGCGACCTCGGTTTGTCGGACGCCGCATATGGCGTAGGCGCCGGTATATTCTTTCTCGGTTATGTCTTGTTCGAGCTGCCGAGCAATCTAATGCTGCCGAAAGTCGGGGCGCGAAAGACGTTCTTTCGAATCCTCGTTCTGTGGGGAATCACCTCCGCATGCATGCTGTTCGTGCGCAACGTGCAGATGTTTTACGGCATGCGCTTTTTGCTCGGCATTTTCGAGGCGGGTTTCGCACCGGGCATGATCTTCTACTTGTCGCGCTGGTACGGGCCGTCACGCATGGCGCGCGCCATTGCGATCGTGTTCGTGGCGGGCCCGCTGGGCGGCATCGTGGGTGGCCCCGTCTCGGCCTGGTTGATGGCGACGCTCGCCGGAAAAGGCGGTCTAGCCGGCTGGCAATGGATGTTTCTCGCCGAAGGGTTGCCGTGTGTGGTGCTGGGCGCACTCTCATTGGCCGTGCTGTCCGATCGGCCCGAGCACGCCCGCTGGCTCAGCGATGACGAGAAGCGCTTGCTACAAGCCGAACTCGCGACGGGCTCCTCGGGAAAGGATCACTCGTTCAAGGCGGTCCTGCGCAACCCCAAGGTTTACCTGCTGGCCTGCGCCTATTTCTGCATCATCGCTTCGATCTACGCCATGAGCTTTTGGCTGCCGACGATCGTCAAGTCGCAAGGCGTCGACGACATGATGCGGCTGGGCTGGTACATGGCGATTCCCTATGTCGGCGCCGCGATCGGCATGTACTACATTGGCCGTCGCTCGGATATCCGCGGCGAAAGGCGCTTTCACAGCTCGGCGCCCGCGCTGCTCGCCGCGATCGCGCTTATGCTGTCGGTGTTCGCCGACGGTCACCTCGTGGTCACGCTCGTCTTGCTGACGCTCGCCACGACGACGTTGTGGATGGCCTATACCGTCTTCTGGGCGATGCCAGGCCAATACATCAAAGGCGATGCGGCTGCCGGCGGCATCGCGCTCATCAATACGATCGGCCTATCGGGCGGATTCTGGGGACCGGCTATCATCGGCTGGGCCAAGACCGCGACGGGCAACCTTCATCTGGGGCTGCTGATCGTCGCCGCTCTAGCCGCTTGTGGCGCGGCGTTGCTCGTGGCCAACCGGCTGCCATCGAATTAAAAAGGAGAACCTGACATGCTGCTGCATTTATCGACGTGGGCCGAAATCGAGCAGTACCTGCAACGCAGCCGCTCGATCGTCGTGCCGATCGGTTCGAACGAACAGCACGGGCCGACGGGCTTGCTGGGCACCGATTGGCTTTGCCCGGAAATCATCGCCCGCGAGGCCCATCGAAGCGCGGACATCCTCGTCGCGCCCACCTTCAATATCGGCATGGCTCAGCATCATCTGGGCTTCCCCGGAACGATCTCGCTGCGGCCGTCGACGTTCATCGCGGCAATCGGCGACTGGGTTCGTTCGCTGGCGGTGCACGGCTTCGAGAAGATCCTGTTTCTGAACGGGCACGGCGGCAACATCGCGTCGATCGAAGCCGCGTTCTCCGAGATCTACGCCGAGGCGAGTTTTGCGAAGCGCCGCTTGGGGTTCGCGCTGAAGCTGTGCAATTGGTGGGATCTCGAAGGCGTGGGCGAACTGGCGCGCGAACAGTTCCCCGAGGGCCACGGCTCACACGCGACGCCTTCCGAGATCGCCATCACGCAATGGGCGCTTCCCGACACCATCAAGACGGCGAGTTACACGCCCAAGATCGCCCCGTCTGGCCCGATTCGAGAGGCGCTGGATTTTCGCGCGCGATTTCACGATGGACGGATGGGCTCGGATCCCGCGCAGGCGTCGCGCGAGAAGGGCGGCGCGCTCGTAACGTTGGCCGCGAAAAGCCTGGTTCGCGAGATGGAGGCCTTCAGCAGCGAGGTCCTGCCGAGCTAGTACGGGGCTCGTACTCGGAGGTCGGGTTTGTATCGGCGTGTATCTGCTCGGCTTCACGACACGTTACGTTGCGAATTCGTCCCTCGATGAAATCTCCCGCATACATGACGCGGTTGAAATGAGCCGGTGGCCGCAGGGGCCGCCGCCATCCCCGGCGTTGGCCGCCGGGGCAACCAACGAAACGCTCGGAGAATGAATCGTGCTGCTCATCGTCATGAGTTTCCTCGGGGGAGTGCTGACCATCGTCAGTCCATGCATCTTGCCGGTAGCGCCGTTCGTGTTGGCGCGGCCGAATCGACCGTTCTTGACGAACCGCTTGCCGCTCCTGCTGGGGCTGGCTGCAACGTTCGCGCTAGTGACCGGCATTGGGCTTGCCGGCGTAAGCGGCGCGACCCAAATCAGTCGTTACGGTCGCTGGGTGTCCCTAGCGCTTTTAGCCGTGTTCGGCATGGCGTTGTTGTTTCCCGCGCTGGCTGCCCGGTTGTCGGGGCCGTTCAATCGCATCGGCAATCGGCTTTTCGCATGGTCGGGCGCCGACCTTGGCGGCGACGGTGGCAGCGGCCCGCGTCAAGTGTTGTCCGCGCTCTTGCTGGGCGCGGCCACCGGCATGCTGTGGGCGCCCTGCGCCGGCCCGATTCTCGGGGCGATCATCTCGGGAGCGGCGCTGAACGGCGCCAGCTCGCAAACGGCTGTCGTGCTTGCCGCGTATTCGGCCGGCGCCGCGACTTCGCTTGCCCTCGTATCGGTGCTCCAGGCGAACGTGGCGTTGTGGCTGCGGCGTACAGCGCGAGTCAGCGCGCTGTTGCGCCGTGCGATGGGCGTCGTCGTGTTGGGCAGCGTCGCGGCGATCGCGCTCGACCTCGACGGCGTCGCACTCGCTCGCGTGCCTTCCGCGCCTACCAACGGTATCGAAAGCAAGCTGGTCGGCTTGCTGGCTTCGAACGATACATCGGCGGCCGGGCGCGCCGCGTCCGCGTCTGCCGTCTCGCTGCCCATCGAAGGCGGCTTGCCGTCGCTCGACGGAGCCGCGACCTGGATCAACGGTCCGGCCCTTGCCGCCAACGATTTGCGCGGCAAAGTGGTCATCGTCAATTTCTGGACCTATTCCTGCATCAATTGTCTGCGGACGCTGCCGTATCTGAAGGCATGGCAAAGCCGCTATGGGCGCGACGGGCTGGTCATCGTCGGCGTGCATACGCCGGAGTTCGGATTCGAGCACGATGTCGCCAACGTCAAGCGCGCGGTGGGCGATCTCGGCGTTCGCTATCCCGTCGCCATCGATAACGACTACCGTGTGTGGAAGGCGTTCGGCAACCAATACTGGCCGGCGTTCTATATCGCGGATGCGCAAGGGCGCGTCCGCTACCACCATTTCGGCGAAGGCGGCTACGAGAAGGCGGAAGAAGTGGTTCGTCAACTGCTTGCGCAGGCGAACAGCGCGGCGCCGGCGGCCGATCACGCCCGGGTTCAGGCGAGCGGCGCGCTTGCCGCGGCGGACCCGGATGATATCGGTTCGGGCGAGACATATCTGGGCTATCGCGAGGCGACCGGTTTTGCGTCCAATGAGAACGTGCAGCCGGACACGGTGCTTGCGTATTCGATTCCGCACCGGCTGTCGCTGAACACATGGGCATTGAGCGGCGCTTGGAAGGTCGGCGCGCAGGCGGCGGTGTCCGCCGAAGCGCAGACGCAGATTGCCTATCGTTTTCACGCGAGGGATCTGCACGTTGTGCTGGCGCCGCCCGCGAACGGCAAGCCGGTGCGGTTCCGAATCACCATCGACGGCCATGCGCCCGGCACGGCGCACGGCAGCGATACGACAGCCGACGGCTCTGGCGTCGTCACGGCCGCGCGCCTGTATCAACTCGTGCGACAGACCGGGCCCGTGCAGGACCATACCTTCACGATCCAGTTCCTCGATACCGGTGTACAGGCATTCGCGTTTACCTTCGGCTAGCCGGTTCCCCGTCAGCTCGGTGCTTGCTCGTTCTGCACGAACGCGGTTTCGAATTTCAGGAACTCCGAGGAATCGACGGTGCCGTCTTGGTTGCCGTCCATCAGCGCAAGCACTTCCGCGGATGTCGAATTCGCGCCATTGGCGGGCAGGCTGCTTAGCTGGGCCAGCATTTCGCTGTTGGACACCGAGTTGTTGCCGTCGCCGTCGAATACCGCGAAAAGCTCCTTCGCTTGCGCGACGGATCCGCCGAATTGTTGAATCAGGTTGAGAAAATCTTTCTGCGACACGCCGCCCTCGGGCTTCGGTATCAAGCCGAGGCTCTGCGATTCCTGCCGGACGTTGTGCATCATCGCGGCGATCTGATCGGGCGTGTTCGCCTGCGCAATCATGTCAGGCGTGATGCCCAGCGTCGACAGGCTCACTTGGGTGACGGTGATGCCCTTCGACGCGAGTTCGGAAAATGCCTGAGCTTGCGGGCTGAGCGTGACGACCGAGGATGCGGAGGCTTCGGTTGCAGCGGCAGGGGCCGCGCCGCTCGTCGTCTGCGTGCCGCCGGCCGCCTGTGCGCTTGAAGTGTCGGCAGCGCCGTCGGATTGCTGTTGCGTTTGACGGCGTTCCGCCGTACCCGCGATAGCGGGGCTGATCGATGAAATCGACATGTTGATGAGTACTCCTGAAGACGTGAGTTAAGCCGCAGCCATGCCGTGCGTCTTGAACACCGCCACGGCCTCCGACAACATCCTCGCCTGATCCTCCAGCGACCCGGCCGCGGCGGCGGCTTGCTCGACGAGCGCCGCGTTTTGCTGCGTGACCTGGTCCATCTGCGAAACGGCGCGGTTTACCTGATCGATGCCCGTGCTTTGCTCGTCCGCGGCGGACGCGATTTCGCTCATGATCGAACTCACGCGCGTGATGGAATCGACGATCTCGTTCATCGTCGTGCCCGAGCGTTCGACGAGCTGCGAACCCGACTGGATGCGCACGGTCGATTGGTCGATCAATTCCTTGATCTCTTTCGCCGCCGCTGCGCTGCGTTGCGCGAGAGAGCGCACTTCGGCCGCCACCACCGCGAAGCCTCGACCCTGCTCGCCGGCCCGCGCCGCTTCCACGGCTGCGTTCAACGCGAGAATGTTCGTTTGGAAGGCGATGCCCTCGATCACGCCGACGATCTCGCCCACGCGCCGCGAGTCGTCCACGATGCGCTGCATCGTATCCACCACTTGGCGATTGAGCGTGCCGCCTTCGCTCGCAAGCCCCGATGCGCCCTGCGCGAGGGTGCTGGCGTGTTTGACGTTGTCGGTGGTCTGCTTCACGGTGGAGGTCAGTTGCTCCATGCTCGCCGCCGTTTCCTGCAGCGACGCCGCTTGCTCTTCCGTGCGCTGCGACAAGTCGGCATTGCCCGACGCGATTTCGCTCACTCCCGTGTCGATCGCCGACGTGCCGCGACGCACGCCTTCAACCGTCGAAATCAACGCATCCTGCATCGTGCGCAACGCGCTGGCGAGTTGCCCCATCTCGTTGCGGCTCGTGACTTCGACGCGACGCGTCAAATCGCCGGCTGCGATTCGCTCGAACTGGACGATCGCTTCGCGTACCGGATGAACGATTGCGCGCATCAGCGCCGCGCGCGCCAGCCACGACATGATGAGCGCGAACGCCATGCCGACTGCAACGGCGATCGCCACGGCGTTGAATCGAGCTTCGGCATCGCCGTAGCGCTGCGCGCCATGATCGACGTGGAATTTTTCCAGGGCGAGCATCGCCTTCTCGTAGCCGTTGAACAGCTTGGGAAGCTTGTACGATTGCAATTGAGCGAACGCGGATTTGTCGCCCGCTTGCAGTGCGGCCTTCGCGGGCTCGATACCCTGCTGCAATAACGCGTCGCGCTTCTCGTTCATCTGCGCTAGAAGACGCTTGGTCTCGTCGTCGTCGCCGGCAATGCTGACGTAATGCGCGATGAGGTCGCTCGATTTTTTCAAATAGTTGTCGGAGCGCTTCAGAACGGCCGCGGCGCCGTCGGTATCGTTCAACTCCATGAGCGAAGAATACGTCGCCAATGCCAGGCGAAGGCGCAGCAGTTGTTCGGCGCTGCCTTCCAGGTCCGCTACCGCGGGCGTATCCACCTGATACATTTGCTCGAGCGAGGCATTGCTCGCCCGCAGCGACAGTAATCCGGCGGCGGCGCCGATCAGCAGAACAATGGCAAAGAACGCGACAAATGCCGTGAGCGATGCCCGAATCGACAATTTTTTCAACATATAGGTCCTCATACGCCGAGGAGCGTGCGGCGCCGCCGCCGCCGTATCGGCCGCGTTGATTCTCGACCCGTGGCGGAGCGAGAGATTTACTTCAAAGACTCACGAAGAGATGCAGTCGTATGGAGATCGGCATGATTGCGTCAATTCTGAATAGCTGGACTAAAGAAATATTTCGTCATTCCGATAAGTGGAATTTTCAATGGTACTGGAGGCGCATTGTGGGTTAGATCCGTCGTTTCGACAGTGAGATGTAATGTTGTTTAGTACTTTTACAAAACAAAAAGCCGATTCGATCGCTCGAACCGGCATTTCATTTTGATGACAAGATTCAAACGAGCTTGCGCGTTCCTTCCGCGTTGGCGGGTTGATGGTCGGTGTCGAGCGAACGATCGGGCGACATGACGAACGAGAGCACGATGCCGATAGCCATCAGCGCCATGGACACGACGAACGGCAGATTCCAATTGCCGGTGGTATCGATGAGCCAACCGCCGATCACGGGGCTGACGATGGCGGCGAGCGCCGAGCCGCAATTCATGATGCCGCTCGCGATGCCCGAGTGTTTCGGTGCGATATCCATCGGCACGGCCCACATCGGGCCGATCGTCATTTCGTTGAAGAAAAAGCCGGCGCTCAGGCAAAGCGCCGCGAGCGTAATCGATATGTTCGACAGAAAGAGAATCGGCGCGAGCGAGCACAGCGTGAGCAGCATGCAGACGCCCACCATGACGTTGCGGGCCACCCGCACGTTGCCGGTGCGGCGCAGAATCGCATCGGTCACCCAGCCGCCGAGCCAATCGCCGATCACGCCGGCGAAGAAGACGCCGGAGGCGAACAGGGCCGACTTGCGCAGTTCGAGGTGGTAGTTATGGAGGAAGTATTGCGGCAGCCAGCTCAAGAACAGCCACAGCACCCAGCCGTAGCAGAAATAGACGGCGGTGACCGGGATCATGCGCGCGAACAGCTGACGCCAAGGCGCGGGTGTCCGCGCTTTGTTGCCGGAGTAGGTGGCGAGCTGCTCGCATTCGCCTTCCGTGATGCGCGGATGATCGCGCGGATCGTCGCGGAAGTACCATCCCCAGACCAGCGCCCAAGCCAAGCTGACCACGCCCGTGACGATGAACGCCCCGCGCCAGCTCGTGGCGACCATCAGCGAGACGATCAGCGGCGGTGCGACGGCGTTGCCGATGCGCGACGCGGCGTGGGTGATCCCTTGTGCGAAGCCCCGTTGGCTGGCGGGCAGCCAGTTCGACATCGCGCGCGTGGCCGTGGGAAACGTCGCGCCTTCGCCCAACCCGAGCAGCAGCCGGGCCGCGATCATCGACGCGAAGCCGGTGGCAAGCCCGGTCAGTATCGTCGCGCCGGCCCATACGATGCCGCAAATCGCGAGCGTGCGGCGCGGGCCGAAACGATCGCCCACCCAGCCGCCCGCGACTTGGATGATGAGGTAGGGATAGGCGAACGCGGAAAACACGAAACCGATCTGCGTGTGCGTGAGATGCAGCTCGGCGCCGAAGGCGCTGGCAGCCGTGCTCACGTTGACGCGATCGACGTAGGTGATGAGATACATCACGCACAACAGCAACAGCACGCGCATGGTCGCTCGACGAAACATCAGCGGTCTCCTTTTGGGTGAACGGGCGCATCGCCGCGTTCGCGACAATCGCGCTTCAGTACGTCACTGCTCGGGTGCGGCTCACGACTCTTTTTCATCGGGACGGCACGGGCCGTCGCCGTCCAGCGGGTTGCGTCGCTCGAATCAGTCGAGCGTCAATTGCACAGGAGGCAGGCCTGCGATCTCTCCGCGCGCCACGACCGGCCCCGCGGGAAAATGCATGCCCGTGTAGGAGCCGCACGTGAGCACGGTCCCGGCGGGCACGTCCAGGCCGCGTGCGGTGCAGTGATTGACGAGCCAGACCGGAAGCCGTCGCGGATCGCCGGCCGGATTGGCGGGTATGCCTTGAACCACATTGGCATCGTCGACCATGAAGCGCATCGATGGGGCGCCGAACGGAAAGTGCTCGTCGTAACGCACGCCCTCGCCGACGATCAACGCGCCGTGGTTGAGGAGGTCGGCCAGTTGCAAACGCTTGTCGACCTTCGGCCAGGACACGTAGCGGCTCGAGACGATCTCGATCGCGGCATGCACGGTCGCGATCGAGCCGAGCACGGTGCGGGCGTCGTAAGGCCCGCCATGCGCGCGAAAATCCCGGGAGAGCACGAACGCTACCTCGAGCTCGAGTGCGGGTTTGGCGAATGCGCTGTGCTCGAACGTCGCGGGGCTGCGATGAACATCGCACGCGGGCAGCGGCGCGCACTGCGCCGGGCCGTCGAGCGATTTCGATCCGATCTTCCATCCGCCGGGCGCTAAGTTCATGGCCCGCAAGATCGCGTCTTGCACCGCGTACGCTTCGTCGTCGGTCAGAAGAACGGCGCTGTCCTCGGGCGGTACGCCGATTCGCGCACCCGGGCCGCCCAGGCGCGCCTGCGTCAATCGGTTCGCCCATTGAGCGATTCGTTCCTTGCCTGCCGTCTCGCTTGCCGGGCCTATCATGCGGCTTCCTTCAGCTTGGGTTTGACGGCGTGGCGCATCAGATGATCCATTGCCGCGACGACGCCGCTGCCTGCGAGCTTCACACCCGCGAGACTCAATCCCATCTCGCAGCCGGACAGCGTCGCCATCAGCGTGAGGTCGTTGCAATCGCCGAGATGACCGATGCGGAACATGCGTCCTTTGAGCTTGCCGAGGCCGGTGCCGAGCGACATGTCGAAATGCTCGTAAATGAGCTTGCGCACGGCGTCGGCATCGACGCCGTCGGGCATCATGACGCCCGTCAGCACCGGCGAATAGACGGCCGGATCGGCGCATTGAATCTCGAGGCCCCACGCCGTTACGGCGGCGCGGCAAGCTTCGGCTAGCCGTCGATGACGCGCGAATACCGCGTCGAGGCCCTCATCGAGAATCATGTCGAGCGCTTCGGCCAAGCCGTAGAGCAGATTCGTGCTGGGCGTGTAGGGCCAGTAGCCCTGCCGATTCATGTCAATGATTTCCGTCCATCCCCAAAACGCACGCGGTAGCCGCGCATGCTTGCTCGCTTCGAGCGCCTTAACGGAAACGGCGTTGAAACTGATGCCCGGCGGCAACATCAAACCCTTTTGCGAGCCCGATACCGTTACGTCGACGCCCCATTCGTCGTGCCGGTAATCGGCCGAGGCCAAGCCGGAAATCGTATCGACGAGCAGCAATGCCGGATGCCCAGCTGCATCGATCGCGCGGCGCACGGCGGCGATGTCCGAGGTGACGCCGGTCGAGGTCTCGTTATGCACGACGCACACGCCTTTGATCGTATGCCCGGAATCCGCGCGCAATCGCGCTTCGATTTGATCGGCCTGGACGCCGCGGCGCCAGCCTTCGATGCCGGGCAACCCCAAGAACTCGGGTTTCAAACCCAGGTTTTCGGCCATCTTCTTCCAGAGCGTGGCGAAGTGTCCCGTTTCGTACATGAGGACGGTATCGCCCGGGCTCATCGTGTTCGAGAGCGCGGCTTCCCACGCGCCGGTGCCCGAAGCCGGGTAGATGACAACGGGCTGGGTCGTCTTGAAGATCTGACGGATGCCGGCCAGGACCTTCAGCCCGAGGGCGCCGAATTCCGGCCCACGATGGTCGATCGTCGGCAGACTCATCGCGCGCAGGATGCGGTCCGGCACCGGGCTCGGCCCCGGGATCTGCAAAAAGTGGCGACCGGCAGGGTGAAAGTCGAGTTTCAGCATGCGTCATCCCTTAATTTGAATTTTGCATGCAAAAAACTTTATCGCACGAGGCGCGTCGAAGGAAGTAAAAAAGGGTCAGGGTAATCCCTAGGTTCAACGATGTTGTGGCGCAACTGCTCGGCGTGGTCGCTGCTGTAAAATTTCTGTCATTCCAGCGGAGAATGTTTGCATGCAAAAAACGACTGCAGCGACTGCCGATGTCATGCCTCTGCTACCGAAGGTGGAACGACTGCAGTTGCATGACGCAGCGATCGATCATCTGCGCACGTTCATCGTCGAAGGACTGCTTGCCCCCGGCGTGAAGCTCAACGAGCGCGAGCTGTGCGAGCGGCTGGGCATCTCGCGCACGCCCTTGCGCGAGGCGCTCAAGGTGTTGGCGGCGGAAGGGCTCGTCGAACTGCTGCCGAACCGCGGCGCAACGGTCTCGCAGATGAGCGAAGTCGAGATCCGCGAGATGTTCGAACTCATGAGCGGGTTGGAGGCGTTTTCGGGCGAGCTGGCTTGCGAACGGATCACGCCGGCGGAGCTCGCCGAAATCAAAGCGCTTCACTACGAAATGCTGGCGTGCCACGCGCAGAACGATCTACCCGGCTACTACGCGCGCAATCGCGCGATCCACGATCGCATCAATGAAGCGGCGCGCAACGCGGCGCTGCGGCAGGTCTACGTATCGACGAATCGGCGCTTGCAGGCGCTGCGTTTTCGCTCGAACTATTCGACGTCGAAGTGGGAGAGCGCCATTCGCGATCACGAGGAAATGATCCGCGCGCTCGAGGCGCGCGACGGCAAAAAGATGGCTGCCATTTTGCGCGGACACTTGCTGGCGAAACGCGATGCCGTGTTGGGGCAGATGGCTGCCGCGGTGCTGGAAGCGCAGGGGTGAATGCGCGGGCGCGAGCGATGCGTCCTTCGGCTGCGGCTAGTGCGTCGCTCAATGACGCGGTTTGGGCTCGCGCTCGGCCAGCGCGGCCGTCAAAGCCTCGGCGAACGACAATGCCACGGGCGGGAGCGTTCGCGCGCGCTTCTTGATGAGCGCAATGGGACGAACGAATCGCCGATCGTTGATCGGTCTGCCGATCAATTCCGGTTCGGCCCGGATCTCGGGCGCCGACCCCGGCAGAATCGTGATGCCCAACCCCGCGCGGACCATGGCGACGGCGGTCATCATGTAGGTGGGCTCGCAAGCGAGTTCGGGCGCGCGGCCCGCTTCGGCGAATGCCTCGTCGACGATCGCGCGCACGCTCGTTCCCGCCGCCGTCAACACCAGCGGATACTCGGCAAGATCGGGCGCAGTAATGCGTCGCTTTTGCGCCAGCGGATGGCTGCGCGGGCAGACCACGATGAGGCGATCCTCGGCGTGGTGCAGCACCTCGAGTTCGGGGTCCGCCACTTCTCCGCCCGTCACGCCCAAATCGAACTCGCCGGCGCGCACGAGCTGATTGACCATGCTCGCCACGACGTCGCGAATCTCGAACGTCGCCTGCGGCGCATCGTGCCGGAAATCGCGGATCAGCGCCGGTAGGCGCCCCGCTGCAAAAGACGGCAGACAAGCGATCCGCACCGTCCCACGCGAGCCGTCCCCTAACGCGCGCGCATCGTCCAGCACGCGCTGCATATCCGCAAGCGACTTCTGCAAGACGGGCAGCAGTTCGCGTCCCACCGAAGTAAGCGCCACGGCTCGGCTGTTTCGATCGAACAGCCGCGCGCCCACCGTTTCCTCCAGGCGCCGAATCTGCACCGTCAACGCCGGTTGCGACACATTCAGCTTATCTGCTGCACGCGTGAAGCTGCCCGTTTGCGCGACGGTGACGAACGCGCGTATCTCCCGTAGGTTCAGATCCATATCGTTTGGTAATTGCTGCGATCAAATCATTTCAATTGTTTTATCGATGCGCCGACACTACGCTCTTAGCCACTAAAAGACAAGATTGGAGACATACTCGTGCTGGCCTTACTCGGCGTCGCCACCATCATCGTTCTGCTCGCCGCCATTCTGTCGCGGCGCATGTCGGCGCTCGTCGCGCTGATCGTCGTCCCGGTCGCCGCTTCGTTGATCGGCGGATTCGGGCTGCAAACCTCGCACTTCGTCCTCGGCGGAATCAAGGCGCTCGCGCCCGTGGTGGGGATGTTCGTTTTTGCGATTCTCTACTTCGGCACGATCACCGATGCCGGCACGCTCGATCCGATCATCGATCGCATCTTGCGCACGGTCGGCACGCGCCCCACGCGGATCGTCATGGGAACGGCGTTGCTCGCGCTGCTCATTCACTTGGATGGATCGGGCGCGGTGTGCTTTTTGATTACGATTCCCGCCATGCTGCCGCTCTACGATCGATTGAAGATGGACCGGCGCGTGCTGGCCGCGGCGGTCTCGATGGCGGCAGGCGTGAATTTTCTGCCATGGACGGGCCCGATGATCCGCGCCTCGGCATCGCTGCATCTGCCTGTTTCCACGATCTTCAATCCGTTGATTCCGATCCAGATCGTCGGGCTCGTGTTCGTGTTCGGCATGGCATGGGTGCTGGGCAAGCGTGAAGAGCGGCGGCTGGGCGCGGGTCTCGAAGGGGCCGGGCTGACGCTCGCCACACGGGAATTGACCGACGAGGAGAAGGCCCTGCGCCGGCCGCGCAATTTCTGGTTCAACATCCTGCTGACCGTGGTGCTGCTCGGCACGATGGTCGCCATGGGCGAAAGGATTCCGCCTGTCCTCATGTTCATGGTCGGCCTGTGCGTGGCCTTGCTCGTCAACTATCCGAACGTCGAGATGCAGCGCAAGCGTATCGACGCGCATGCGCGGGCCGCACTGATGATGGCCGGCATTCTGCTGGCGGCCGGCGTGTTCACCGGCATCATGCAAGGCAGCGGCATGCTCAAGGCAATGGCGCAAGCGGCGGTGGGGTTCATTCCGGCTTCGATGGCCTCGCATATTCCCGTCGTGCTCGGCTTGATCTCGATGCCGCTTAGCCTGCTGTTCGATCCCGATTCGTTCTATTTCGGCGTGTTGCCGGTCGTCGCCGAAGTGGCGGCGCAGTTGGGCGTGCCCGCGGTCAAGATCGGTCAAGCGGCGATTCTCGGTCAAATGACGACCGGCTTTCCCATCAGCCCGCTCACGCCCGCCACGTTCCTGGTGATCGGCCTGACGGGCATCGATCTGGCGGAACACCAGCGATTCAGCTTCCCCTTGCTGTTCGGTGCGTCAGCGGTCATGACGATCGCCTGTGTGCTGTTCGGCATCTTTCCTCTCTGATCTTCGAACTTATGTCGACTGCAACGCCTCCCCGCGTCGTGCGGATCGGTGCGGGCGCCGGCTACTCCGGCGATCGCATCGAGCCCGCGGTGGAACTCGTCGAGCACGGTGCGCTCGATTACCTCGTCTTCGAATGCCTGGCCGAGCGCACGATCGCGCTGGCGCAACAGGCGCGTCGGCGCGACGCCGAACTTGGCTACGACCCGTTGCTCGAGGCGCGCTGGCGTGCGGTGCTGCCGCTCGCGGCTGAACGCGGTGTGCGCGTCGTCACGAACATGGGCGCGGCCAATCCCGTCGCCGCGGCGCGCAAGACCGTCGCACTTGCGCGGGAGCTCGGCATCGACGGCCTGAAAATCGCCGCCGTCACGGGCGATGACGTACTCGATGTCGTGTTGGCCGGGGACTATCGGTTCGAAGAATCGGGCGAACGCGTATCGACGTTCGGCGACAGAATCGTGGCCGCCAATGCGTATTTGGGCGCGCAGCCCATCGTCGATGCGCTGCATGCGGGCGCCGACATCGTCCTGACCGGACGCGTGGCCGACCCGGCGCTCTTTCTCGCGCCGTTGATCCATCGCTTCGGCTGGTCGATGAGCGATTGGGACCGGCTTGGACAGGGCACCGTCGTCGGCCATCTGCTCGAATGCGCGGGGCAGATCACAGGCGGATATTTCGCGGATCCGGGTGTGAAAGACGTGCCGAATCTTGCCCGCCTCGGCTTTCCGATCGGGGAAGTGAGCGAGGACGGCACGGTCGTGATCGCGAAGGTGGCGCACGCGGGCGGGTGTGTGACCGAGGCCACGTGCAAGGAGCAATTGCTTTACGAAATTCACGATCCGAGCCGATATCTCCAGCCCGACGTGGTCGCCGATTTCACCGGCGTCAGCATGAAACAGCAGAGCGCCGATCGGGTGGAAATCGCGGGTGGCCGCGGTGCGCCGCCTACCGCGACGCTGAAGACGTCGGTTGCCTATTTCGACGGATTCATCGGCGAAGGGCAAATCTCGTACGGCGGCGCGAGCGCACTCGCACGCGCCCGTCTCGCACTCGACATCGTGCGCGAGCGCTTGACGATGACGGGCGTTGCCATGCGCGAACTGCGCTGCGATGTGATCGGCGTCGATTCGCTATATGGCGCGACGGCCATCGGGGCGAACGAGCCTTACGAGGTGCGCGCGCGCGTCGCGGCGCGGTGCGACTCCTGGGAGGAAGCCGTGCGCATCGGCAATGAAGTCGAAACGCTTTATACGAATGGCCCGGCCGGCGGCGGCGGCGTGACGAAATCGGTGCGCGAAGTCATCGCCGTGCAATCGGTGTTGCTGCCGCGCGAAGCCGTCGCGCCGTCGGTCGAGATCTTCGAGGGTTGATATGAAAATACGCGAACTCGCGCATGGCCGCACCGGCGACAAGGGCGACACGCTCAATGTCTCGGTGATCGCGTTCGATGGCCGCGACTATCCGCATCTGGTTCGGCATTTGACGGCAGAGAGGGTGAAGGCGCATTTGCAGCGCGTGGTGCGAGGCGAAGTGCGCCGTTACGAGCTGCCGGGGATCGGCGCATTGAATTTCGTGCTGGAACACGCGCTAGGCGGGGGCGTGACGCGTTCGCTGGCGCTCGATGCACACGGCAAATCGCTTAGCGCCGCATTGCTCGACATCGACGTACCGCCGCCCGATCGAGGCGGCGTTTAACCACGTACAAAACAGTCGAGCGGCCCGTGTGCGTCTATCCGGAGGTGCTTCGCACAAAGGACACCGCGATCGGCGCTTCGCGAGCAGCTTCGAGTGCGTGCCGGGGCGGCGAACGACGGAGCAGTGACGTCGTTCAAGCCGCGCGTCGCCGCGATTAGATCAATATCGCGAAACCTGATTCCCGTCGACCCGCACACGATCGCCCGGGCGGAGGTCGCCCGGCGTTTGCATATCGAACGATCGCATGGAGCCGTCGCTCAATTGAATGTCGACGCGGTACCCGGTGGGCTGTCCCATGTTCTGGCCGATCTGATTGCCGGCCACCGCGCCGCCGAGCGCGCCGATCACCGTGGCGGCATCGCGCCCATGTCCCCGGCCGATTTGGTTGCCCAGGACGCCACCCACGACGGCGCCGACGAGCGTGCCCGCCACGCCGGACGGGCTCGTTGCGCCGCCGATCGGGCGAATACCCGCCACCGTGCCGTATTGCACGCCGTAGCCGCCCGGCTGGACGTATCCGGATTCCGGCGGCGGAGGCGGAGGCGTATAGCCCGGCTGCGCATATTGCGGCTGCGCGTATTGAGGCTGGGCATATTGCGGCTGTGCGTATTGCGGTTGCGAACCGTATGCACCGTACGGATTAGGCGCGACGCAGGCGGTAAGCGACAGCGCGGAAACCGCAACGAGCGGAACGAGAAGGGCGGTCTTGGTCAGCGTGGGGCGTTTCATCAGATTCTCGACGTCGATTGAGCGCTCGCAAAGCGCAAATGAATCGGTTGCGGATCGGAGTATAGGGAAAGCTCAAACGGCTGTATGCGGGCGCCGGGTAACAGGATGTAAAGTCTGTTGCCGCGCGCTGAGCGCGGCCCATTCCCCCGTCCGGATCTAACGCAGGACGAACATCGCAAGGGCCGCGGCGCTCATGACGACGGTTACGAGCCACCCGAGCGCGAGCACGGAACGGCTCGCCGTGTAGGGCCCCATCACCGATCGTCTCGACACCAGAACCATGATGACGATCATGAGCGGCACGGACACGACGCCGTTGATCACCGCGCACCAGAACAGCGCTTTCATGGGGCTGATCGAAGAGCGTTGCAAGACGAGCGCAACGAGCATGCTCACGATGATGATGCCGTAGAAGCCGCGCGCGTCTTTCACGCGGCGCTCGAGTCCTTCGTTCCACCCCATGGCTTCGGATAGCGCATAGGCCCCCGAGCCGGCGAGCACCGGCACGCCGATGAGGCCGACGCCGAGAATGCCCACGGCGAACAACAGATACGCAAGGTCGCCCGCGAGCGGCCGCAGCGCGCTGGCTGCTTGCGCGGCGGTTTCGATGTTCGTCACGCCGGCCGCATGGAGCGTGACGGCGGTGGCGAGCATGATGAACCAAGCCGTGATGTCGGAATAAAACATGCCGCTCCACGTGTCCCAGCGAATGCGCCGCAATTCCGACGGCGCCGCGCTCGCGTCGAGTACGAGCGGCGAACTTGCGCGATTCGCGTGCATGTCTTCCACTTCTTCGGACGCTTGCCAAAAGAAGAGGTAGGGGCTAATCGTGGTGCCGAAGACCCCCACCACGACGGCCGCGGCCGATGCATTGGGCGTGAAGTTGGGCCATAGCGTACCGAGGGCCACCTGCCGCCATGGCACGTGCACCGTGAAGAGCACCGCCGCGTAGGCGAGCAACGAGACGGTCAGCCACTTCAAGAAGAAGACGTACCGGTGATACGGAATGAACACTTGCAGCAGCAGCGTCGTGAACACGAAGAGCGCCGCCATCATGTGCCGATCGAGGCCGGTCACCAATTGCGCGCATTCGCCTATCGCGGCCACGTCGGCGGCGATGTTCAGCGTATTGGCGACCAACAGCAACAGCACGACGCTGTATAGCACCAGGGGTGGAAACGCGCTTTTGATGTTGGCGGCGAGGCCCTTGCCGGTGACTCTTCCCAAGGTCGCGCACATCAATTGGACTGCCGCCATCAACGGAAAGGCGAGCGGCATCGTCCAAAGCATGTTGACGCCGAATTGCGCACCGGCTTGGGAATAGGTGGCGATGCCGCTGGGATCGTCGTCCGCGACGCCGGTGATGAGCCCCGCGCCCAACTTCGGCAGCGGGTGTTTTTTGATCCGGTCGCGGAGCGTTCTATAGATGCCCGGCCGCTGGGTCGTATCGGCGTTCATTGCGATGCGTCATTTTGGTCAGCGTCAAGCTTGACCGCCGCCTGGCTTTTGGGCTTGATCGGCGTCAATCATGTGCCGTCTAACGAACCGAAAGCTGTCGCTTCACCGCCTGATTCCATTGCACGAAATCCTAGAATAGATTCAGGAAATTCTTACTTCAATCCACGCTTTGGTACTTTAGTATTTGCCGCGCTCGACCGTTTACTGCTATTAATACGAATTATTCGCGGCTGACCTCCGGCCACGCGTCAAAATCAGCAAAAATGATGACCGAAGCGCAATCGCGTTGGCACCAGTTCTCGACATGGGTCGAGCGAATCGACCATCTGCCGTATTTCTTCGCGATCCGGCGCGGACTCGCGCTGCCGTTGCCGCTCATTATGGTCGGCGCGCTGGCGCTGCTGCTTCGCTATCCGCCGTCGGACGCGATGAGCCGATGGTTGTTCGCCGCCTTCGGCTCCCATGCGCAAGCGTTCGCCGACAGGTTGCTGGCCGGCACGTTCGGCATCGGCGCGCTCGTGGCGCTAACCGGTTTCGCCGTCGCCCTGACGAATCTTCACAATCAGCGGCCCGGAGTCAGCCCGGTCAATCCTGCGATTGCGGCGAGCATCGTCGCCTCGTGCTTCTTCACGTTGATCTTCGTCGATGGCGACGCCACGCCGCTCGCTTCGCTCTCGGTCGCCGGCGGCATGTGGAGTGCCTTGTTGGCCGCCTCCCTCGGCGGCACCTTGTTTCTTAAGCTCAGCGGCATGCGTTTTCTGCGCATTCCGCTCAATCACCTCAGCAACGATCCCGTAGTGGGCGACGTCTTCACCGTCATGCCGGCGGGGATGCTCACGATCCTGATCTTCGCCGCGGGGAAATTTGCGTGGATGTCGATGGCGTGGCCCGGCTATGCCGACACGTGGGGCGCGTTGCCTTTCACCTTGTCCTCGAAGCTCTCCGATAACCTGCTTTTCGGCGTCGTCTATGAGATTGCTTCGCAAGTCCTTTGGCTATTCGGAATCCATGGACCGAACGCGCTTTTCGCGGTGGAGCGGTACGTGCTCGATCCGGCCGGAAGCGCGAATGTCGCGGCGGTGGCGCACGGCGGCCACGCGGCCTTCGTGTTTACCCATGACTTTTTCTCGGTGTTCGCTAGGATGGGCGGCTCGGGCGGAACGCTCAGCCTTATCCTGGCGCTGCTGTTCGTGAGTCGGACGGTGCGCTCGAGGAAACTGGCGCTTTTCATCATGCTGCCCGCGCTGTTCAACGTGAACGAGCCGCTGCTGTTTGGGCTGCCCTTAGTGCTCAATCCGCTCTATGCGATCCCGTTCATTTTGACGCCGGTCGTGCAGATTCTGATCGGCTATGCGGCCATCGTCTTTCACGTGATGCCGAAGACGAGCTACGGCGTCGCTTGGACCACGCCGGCGCTCTATAGCGGCTACGCCGTCACGGGTTCGCTCGCCGGGACGTTCGTGCAGCTGCTGTGCTTGGCGGCGGGGGCGGCGATTTACGCGCCTTTCGTTCGCATTGCCGAATATCTGGCCGGCAAGCGAAGCCAAGAGACGCTCACGTCCCTGCTTCGCATCGCGGAATCGCCAGAGCTGAGCCCGAAGGCGATGCGTTATCTCGACCTGCCGGGCGAGGAGAGCCGAATTGCGGCGACACTCGCGAGCGATTTGGACGACGCCATCAAGGCGGGCGATCAGATCTTCCTCGAATTTCAGCCGCAGATCGATTGCAGAACGGGGCGTGTCTTCGGCGTCGAGGCGCTTTTGCGTTGGCGTCATCCGTTCTTGGGGCGAGTCGCGCCGCCGATCACCATCATGTTGGCCGACGACATCGACCAGATCGATCGGCTGGGACTCGCCATCTTGTCCCTGGCCTGCCGGCAACGGAGCGCGTGGCGCCATGTGCTGCCGGATGATTTGGTCATGGCGGTCAATTTGTCGCCGCGACAATTGCTCGATCCGGATTTTCACCGAAAGGTGCTGGAGATCCTGAGCCGCGAAAAACTGCCGTCTTCATTGCTCGAACTCGAAATCACGGAATCGACCATTTTGCTGCCGCATGCCAACGCGATCGACAATTTGAAGCAGCTTCGCGCCGCGGGCGTGAAGGTGGCGATGGACGATTTCGGCATGGGGCATACGTCGCTGCACTATCTGCGCGAAATGCCGCTCGACACCGTGAAGATCGACCGCTCGCTGGCCGACGTCACGGCGGGCAGCGTCAACGAGCACATCGTGCGCAGCATTGCCGATCTGAGCCGCACGCTCCATCTTTCCTTGGTGGTGGAAGGCGTCGAGAACGAGCCGCAATTGAAGCGTCTTTCGGCATTGGGTTGCGAGCGCTTTCAGGGCTACTTCTTTAGCCGCCCGCTCGCCGCCGGCGACTGCCTCGAATTTATTCTCGACGCGCGCCGGCAGCACGCTTTCACCGTCTAGGCGATATCGCCTAGGCCGTGCACGTTCGGGTTCAGCCGCGGATGGTGCGTTGCGCGTCGCCTCCTTGCGACGTGTGCACGTCGACGCAGATCTCTTCCTCGACTTGAACCGTGGCGTGCTCGATGTTGAAACTGAGGGCCAAACGCCGTTGAACGGCGGCGACGACTTCATGCGACGGCACGCCCGGCGAGGGATGTACGTGCAGCGTCACCAAGTGCCGCTCGCCGGTGATCGACCACGCATGAATATGATGTGCGTCGCGCACCTCGGCCACGTTTTGCTCGAGGTCCGCCTTGATATCGGCCAGCGTGACGCCTTCGGGCGTGCCTTCGAGCAGGATGTGCGCCGAAGATTTGATGATGCCCCATGCACCTTTCAGGATAATCGCCGCCACGAGAATCGAGAGCAGCGGATCGATCGGCATCCAGCCGGTGGCGAGAATGACGCAGGCGGCGGCGATGGCCGCGACCGACCCCAGCATGTCGCCCACCACATGCAGCCATGCGCCGCGCAGGTTCAGATTTTCGCGGTTGCCGCCGTGTAGGACGAGGAACGAGACGACGTTCGCCGCCAGGCCCGCGATCGCGACGACCAGCATGGTCTTGCCTATCACCGGCACGGGCGAAGCGAATCGTATGATGGCCTCGACGAAAATCCACGCGGCGATGACGAACAGCGCGCAGCCGTTGACGAAGGCGGCGAGGATTTCCAACCGCTTGTAGCCGTAGGACAGCCGCGCCGTGGCGGGCCGTTTTCCGTAGTGAATGGCGGCCCAGCTGAAGCCGAGCGCGGCCGTGTCGCTGACCATGTGTCCGGCGTCCGCGAGTAGCGCCAAGGAGCCGGACAGCAAGCCTCCGACGATTTCGATGACCATGAACGCCGCGGTGACGGCCAGCGCCCAGCCGATGCGCCGCTGATCGGTCACGCCATGCAGGTGATCGTGTCCGGCGTGGCTATGGCTGTGACCATGACTATGCCCATGGTCGTGACCGTGATCACGCTCGTGGCCATGGTCATGGTTTCGATGGGGGTGACCGTCGTGGTCGTGATGAGAATGCGCCATTGCCGTGTTCGTTTAGGGGTAGGTCGATTTGGAATAAGCGGGATTGTCGCCCAGTTTGGCTAGTGGGAGTGACGATGATGGATGTCGGGGTAATGCGCGTGCGTGTGCGTGATCATTTCGTGGCGATGCGGATGCGTATGCGGCTCGCTGCCGTCCCACGCGAAATCGTGCGCATGCCGATGATGTTCGTCGTGACGATGCCGATGCGTGTGGTCGAGCGGCTCGTGCGTGTGCGTATGCTCATGGCGTTCGCGCAGATGCAGCCAGACGCCGATCGCCATCAGCGCCGCCGCGCACCAGAACGCGAGCGAGGGCATGTCCGGCCATAGCGCGAGCGACAGCGCCACGCCGAACAGCGGCGCCACGGAGAAATACGCGCCCGTGCGCGCCGTCCCAAGATTGCGAAGCGCGACGACGAACAGCACGAGGCTGACGCCGTAGCCGGCGAATCCCGTCGCCATGGCCGCCGCGGCTTGCCCTATCCCGGGCATGCCCACCCCGAGCATGTACGCGATGACGAGGTTCACGGGCCCCGCGACGAGCCCCTTCACGCAGGCGATCACCATGGCGTCGTTGGCCGACACCTTTCGTGTGAGATTGTTGTCGATCGCCCAGCACAGGCAGGCGAGCGCCACGAGCAGCGCGCCGACGGGCAGGCCGGCCGCATGGGGCTTCCATGACAGCAGCACGCCGCCCGCCACGATCGCCACCATGCCCAGGAAAACCTGTAAATCGACGTTTTCGCGAAAAACTACCCACGCGATGACCGCGGTCAACACGCCTTCGAGGTTCAGCAGCAGCGAACCGGTGGCGGCCGGCGTGCTGGTCAGCCCCAGCATCAGCAGCGCCGGTCCCGCCACGCCGCCGGCCAGAATCGCGCCGGCGAGCCAGGGCAGTTCGGCGGGCGCAATGCGGGCGTCATGAACGTTCGCCTTGCCGGCCCCTAAATAACGCCGCACGAGCATCGTCAGCGCCAGGCCCACGCCGCTACCGAGGTAGAACAACCCCGCCAGCATGAAGGGCGATAGCGCGCCCAGCAACAGCTTGGCGATCGGCGTGGTGGCGCCGAACAGGGCGGCTGCGAGCAGCGCGGTCAGCGCGGCGTTGAAGGATCGGGCAGGCATGAAGGTGTTCATCGTCGATTGAGCAAGCGCAATCCGTTCGCCACGACGAGCAGGCTCGCGCCGACATCGGCGAACACCGCCATCCACATCGTGCCGAGACCCGCAAGCGTGAGCGCAAAGAATACGGCCTTGATCGTCAAGGCCAAGGCGATATTTTGCACGAGGATGCCGTGGGTCGCTTTCGACAGACGGATGAACACGGGAATTTTGCGCAGGTCGTCGTCCATCAACGCCACGTCGGCGGTTTCGATGGCGGCGCCCGTGCCCATGGCGCCCATCGCGAAGCCGATGTCGGCGCGGGCGAGGGCAGGCGCATCGTTGATGCCGTCGCCTACCATGCCGACCATCGCGCCGCCTTGCGCGAGGCCTTCCACGGCGCGCAGCTTGTCTTCGGGGAGCTGGTTGCCTTCCGCGCGATCGATGCCGACGTGACGCGCGATGGCGGCCGCGGTGTGCGGGTTGTCTCCGGTCAGCATCGCCGTGCGGACGCCGATCGCATGCAGTGCGGCAATCGCGTCGCGGCTCGTCTCCTTGACGGTGTCGGCCACGGCAAAGAGCGCCAGGACGCGGCTTTCGTCGAACAGCAGAATGACGGTCTTCCCTTGGCTCTCGATTTCGTCCAAACGCGATTCGAGGGCCTGCGAACACCGGCCTTGCTCTTCCACGAGACGATGATTCCCGAGCCAATAGTTCACGCCGTCGATCGATCCTCGCACCCCGCGTCCCGGGATCGCTTCGAAACCTTCGACGGTCAGGTGCGCAACGTCGGCCGCGCTCGATGCCGTGGCGACGGCCAACGAGACCGGATGATCGGAACGGGCGGCTAGACTGACGGCCAAGGCGCGGCAGTACGCGGCGTCCACCTGCGCAAGGATCTCGAAATCGGTTTGCTCGGGCTTGCCCCGGGTGATCGTTCCGGTCTTGTCGAGCGCGAGCCAGGCGAGTTTCCGGCCTTGCTCCAGATACGTGCCGCCCTTGACGAGAATGCCATGGCGCGCGGCCGCCGCTAGAGCGCTGACGATCGTCACCGGCGTGGAAATCACGAGGGCGCACGGGCACGCGATGACGAGCAAAACGAGCGCCTTGTACACCCAGTCGTGCCAGCTTCCTCCCGCGAGGATCGGCGGCAGGACGGCGACCGCGAGCGCTACGGCGAACACGATCGGCGTGTAGATGCGGGCGAATTGATCGACGAACCGTTGCGTCGGCGCCTTCGCGCCTTGGGCTTGCTCGACGGCGTGAATGATGCGCGCGAGCGTGGTGTTGCCCGCCGCGGCGGTGACGCGGTATTCGAACGAACCCGATTCGTTGATGGTCCCCGCGAACACGGGATCGCCTTCAGTTTTGTCGACGGGCAGGCTTTCGCCGGTGATCGGCGCTTGGTTGATGCTCGAGCGTCCCGCACAGATCGTGCCGTCCAGCGCGATTTTTTCGCCCGGCTTGACGCGGACGGTCGCACCGAGGTCGACCGACCGCGCCTCGATCTCTTGCCACGTGCCGTTTGGCTGCTTGACCGTCGCGGTTTCCGGTGCGAGTTGCAGCAGGCCTTGAATCGCATGGCGCGCGCGATCGAGCGACTTGGCCTCGATCAATTCGGCAATCGTGAACAGCACCATCACCATGGCGGCTTCAGGCCATTGGCGAAGGGCCAGCGCGCCCGTCACGGCGATGCTCATCAACGCATTGATATTCAGATTGCCGTTGCGTATCGCCACCCAGCCTTTCCGATAAGTCGTCAAGCCGCATGCAAGCACCGCCAGCACGGCCAATGCGGCCGATATCCAGCCGGGCAGGCCGAACCAACCGGCCGCCTCCGATGCAACGGCTGCCACGCCCGCGAGGGCAAGCGGCCACCAAGGCTTTTTTTGCGGCTCGGGGGCCGTGTCGAACGTGGCATTCGCCTGCGCGATTTCAGGCGTAAAGCCTAATGAACGAATCGCGGCGAGCACGTCGTCGAGCGCCTTCGGTGCATGCACGACCGTCAATACGCGCGCCATCAAGTTGAATTCCATCCGCTTGACGGACGGCATGCCGCCGAGCTTCTTGCGAATCAGCGCTTCCTCGGTCGGGCAATCCATCTGCTGGATGCGGATCGGGGTTTGCATGTCGCTGCCGACCATGGCCGGCGCGTCCAATGCGGTTCGTGCGGGCGCGGCTGGGGCTGCCGAGCAACAGCTGGAGCCATGCGCACGGGGGTGATCGTGGTCGTGGTCGTGGGCGTGATCGCACCCGTGCTCGTGCTGCCGGGAGGCGTTGATCGGGGCGGAGGGCGGCATCCGAAGGTTCCTAGCGTCATTTTGCACGCATTGGACACCTTGAAGCCGCTACAAGGTCAAGTCTTAATGAAAGCAGCCCGTGGCTATCGGAAGAACCGCTCCTCCGGCCGCGCGCCGGCCCTTACGCGGCAAGCCGAGGACATTAGGCCACCGCGCGCGCCGATGTGATGCTCGCTTTCTGCCGCCCACAGGCGAAGATCGCGAGCGATGCGGCGGCGGCCGGCGCGGCCACGATGGCAAAAAGCAGCGGGAAGCTGATATCGGCTGCCAGCAGCGCCCCGCCGACCAGCGCGCCCACTACCGATCCGAGCCGCCCGATGCCCAGCGCCCAGCTGATGCCGGTGACGCGGCTCGAAGTGGGGTAATACCGCGCCACGTAGGCGTTCGCGCCGATTTGCGACCCACTGATGCAAAAGCCCACGCCCATGACCGCTAAGACGAGCGGCGTGCCGGCCGACACGCCCGTCGCCACGAGGAAGACCGCGCCGAACGCATACGACCAAGCCAAAATGACCGTCGGGCTGCGCTTGTCCATCAGTTGACCGATCACCAATGCGCCGATGGTGCCGCCCACCTGATACATGACAGCGACCTTCGATGCCAGGGCGAGCGGCAACCCGGAATGATGAATGAGCGTCGGCAACCAATTCGTCAATAGGTAGACGACGAGCAAGCTCATGAAGAAGACGATCCAAAGCAGCAGCGTGCCGGTGCGGTACTCGGGCGTGAACAGCTGCCGCACGGGCGAACCGCCATGCGCGGTTTCATTGAGAATGAAACGTGTATCCGCGGGAATCGCATGCGGGGCGATCTTGCGCAGGATCTTGGCAATCCGTTCTTGCGGAACGTCCTTGCGCAGCATGAGGTAGCGCACCGATTCGGGCAGCACCGCCAGCATGATCGGAACGAGCGCGAGCGGCAGCACGCCGCCGAGAATCAGCACGCTGCGCCAGCCGTACGAGGGCAGAAGCTGAGCGGCGGCCACACCGCCTAACCCCGATCCCAACGTGAAGCCGCAAAACATCACCGTGGTGAGGAACGACTTCTTTCGCTCGGGACAATATTCGGAGGTCAAGGCAATCGCATTCGGCATGGCGCCGCCTAGCCCGAGACCCGTGACGAACCGCAACGCGATGAGCGCGGCGATATTGGGCGCGGACGCCGCGAGCAGGCTGGCGATGCCGAAGAAGCCCACGGTGGCCACGAGCGTCTTGCGCCGGCCGATCCGATCGGCAAGCGGGCCGAACAGCAACGCGCCGACCATCAGCCCGATGAGGCCGGCGCCGAACAGCGTGCCGAGCACGGCCGGCTGAAGGCGCCATTGTCCCGCCAGCGCCGGCGCGATGAAGCCGACACAGGCGGTATCGAACCCGTCCACGGCGACGATGGCGAAGCACAGCAGCAATACGCGCCACTGAAAAAGGGAAACACGCTGGCCATCGAGCCAGCGGCGAATCTCGAGCGGATTTTCCGGGGTAGGCATGAGTCGTCTCCAAGACTTTGTCGGCTACTTGTAGTGTCTCGAAGCGTGACGATTCCACTTGAATTCGTCTACGCGCACTCATGAATGCGCGTCATTCACGGCAGTGATTTCGCTGAACGAAGCCCATAGCGGGGAGGTGCGTGCGCCGCCGCTCGGCCAAATTAGGGAAAGCCGCAGTGGCGCTGCCGGCGATGGGGTTGAGCGGCTAGACGGAGAAGGCGTCGAACACGAGCTGCCGCAGCCATTGGTTGCCGGGCTCGCGGTGATTGCGTGCATGCCACAGCACGTTGATTGCAATATCCGGGATCTTGACGGGGCATGCCGCGCTGGCGAGGTTGAACGGGACGAACGTCCGTGCCGCATACGCTTCCGGCACCACGGCGATCAGATCGGTGGTCTGCAAGATATGGCCGACGGCGACGAAATGCGGCACGCGCAGATGGACGTTGCGGGCAATGCCCGCTCGTTGGATGGCCGAGTCGACCATGCTGTGCCCCGTCCCCTCGGCAACGATCGATACGTGCTCCGACTCGCGGAACGCTTTCATCGTCATGCCCGTCTTGGCGAGCGGGTGCTCCTTTCGAAACAGGCAGACGTATTTTTGTCTAAACAAACGCCGCTGAAAGAACCCTGCCTTTAGATCGGGCAGAAACCCGATCGCGAGATCGACCGCGCCGCGCTCCATGTCGTCGCGCAGCGCGTCCGACTGGTTGCGCACGGTGCTGATCGATACGCCCGGCGCTACCTCGGACAGCCGCTTCATGAGGGCCGGCAGAAAGTAGATTTCGCCGATGTCCGTCATGGCGATGGTAAAAGCGCGCGCACTCGAGGCCGGGTCGAACTGGGGAGTGGCGTTCAGTGTGTTGTGGATCGTGCCGAGCGCGTAGGCGATCGGCTCCGCGAGCGTCTCGGCGAACGGCGTCGGCGCCATGCCCTTCGACGTTCGAAGGAACAGCTCGTCGCCCAGCACCTTCCGAAGCCGGTTCAACGCGTTGCTGATCGCCGGCTGCGAAATACCGAGCGTGGACGCGACCGCGGACACGCGCCGCTGCCGAAGCAACTCGTTGAACACCACGAGCAAGTTCAGATCGATATCTTGTAGTTCCACGCGCGGTCTCCTTCGATGATCTACGCATTATCACTGCGGGTGATGTGTCATATCAACGAGTTTCTATTTATCAATGGGGGCTGCGGCGGCATGATGCGGTCATGATTTGAATGACCGGAGACGCAGCATCATGGAAGTGTCGATCTTGCCGCTTCATCGAACGCTCGACGTGCGAGCGGGCGACAACCTGCTCGAAGCGTTGCGCCAACATGAGGTGCCGGTCTCGTACAGCTGCATGTCGGGCCGGTGCGGGACGTGCCGCTGTCGCATCGTGTCCGGCAACGTGCTCATGACGGGCGCAACCGACACGAATCTACCGGCAAGCAATGGGCAAACCGTGCTGGCCTGCCAAGCAACGCTGATCGAAGACTGCGTGATCGAAATTCCGGAAGTCGACGAGATCGTCACCCACCCGTCGAAGATCCTCAAGGCGACGGTGGCGGGCATCGACGACCTGACGCACGACATCAAGCGCATTCGCTTAGCGCTCGCCAAATCGTTCGAATTTTCGCCCGGCCAATATGCGTCGCTGCAGTTCACGCCGCAGCATGTACGGCCCTATTCGATGGCGGTCACCGCGAACGACGGCGAGGTCGAATTTCATGTGCGTCTGGTCCCTGGAGGCCGCGCCACGTCGTATATCGCCACGCAATTGAAGGTCGGCGACGCCGTGCGCTTGAGCGGACCGCTCGGCACCGCCTATCTGCGGCGCAAGACATCCGATCCCATTATCTGCGTCGCCGGCGGAACGGGCCTCGCGCCGATTTTGTCGATCGTGCGCGGAATGGCGGAAAGCGGGATGAACAATCGGGTGCACGTGTACTTCGGCGTGCGCTCGCCGCGCGATATCTACGGTTCGCGCTGGCTCGACGAACTGAAGGAGCGGCTGCCGAATTTGACGACGCACGTCGTGGTCGCCACGGCGGGCGAGCCTGGGCCTTATCGCACGGGCGTCGTGACCGATGCCGTCAACCAAGACTGGGACACGCTGAAAGGCTGGCGCGCTTATGTAGCCGGCGCGCCGGTCATGGTCGATGCGGCGTCGATTCTGCTGCGCCACAAAGGCATGAAGGCCGAGCACGTTTACGCCGACGCCTTCTACTCGAGCGGCGTGTGACCGGGCTGTCTCAGCCGCATTTTTCATCCCCATTCCAATGACCACAATGTCCAATCAGGAGACACATCGTGAGTGAAGCGCCCATTGCCTTCATGCCCCGACCGCGCTGGAAGGAGGACGGCTCGAGTCGCATACCGTTCTGGGCCTACACCGACGAGGACACCTATCGCCGCGAGCTCGAACGCTTCTTCTATTCGAGCCACTGGTGCTATGTCGGTTTGGAGGCCGAGATCGAGAATCCGGGCGATTTCAAGCGCACGGTAGTGGGCGAACGTTCGGTGATCGTCACGCGCACGCAAGACGGCGACATCGCCGTCGTCGAAAACGTCTGCGCGCATCGCGGCGTGCGATTTTGCCGGGAGAAGTTCGGCAACCGGAAGGACTTCACCTGTCCGTACCATCAATGGAACTACGACTTGAAGGGCAACCTGGTCGGGGTGCCGTTCCGGCGTGGCGTGAAGGCCGACGGGAAAGTGAACGGCGGCATGCCCGCCGATTTCGATCCGAAGGCGCACGGCCTGACCAAGCTCAACGTCGCGCGTCGAAACGGCGTGATCTTTGCCTCTTTCGATCACGACCTGCCGCCGCTCGAGACGTTCCTCGGGCCGACGATCCTCGGATACTTCGACCGCGTGTTCGACGGGCGCAAGTTGAAGATTCTCGGCTACAACCGGCAACGCATTCCGGGCAACTGGAAATTGATGCAGGAGAACATCAAAGATCCTTACCACCCGGGCTTGCTGCATACCTGGTTCGTGACGTTCGGGCTTTGGCGCGCGGACAACAAATCGGAACTCAAGATGGACGAGCACTTCCGTCATGCCGCGATGATTTCGACGCGCGGCACGGGTGGCAAGGGCGACGTCACGAGCGGCGTGACGAGCTTCAAGGAACAGATGACGCTGAACGACGACCGGTTTCTCGACGTCGTGCACGAACCCTGGTGGGGCGGCCCGACGGCCGTGATGATGACATTGTTCCCGAGCGTGATCATTCAGCAGCAAGTCAACTCGGTGTCGACGCGCCATATTCAACCGAACGGGCGCGGGTCGTTCGACTTCGTGTGGACGCATTTCGGTTTCGAGGACGACTCGGAGGAGATGACGCGACGGCGTCTGCGCCAAGCGAATTTGTTTGGTCCTGCCGGCTTTGTATCGGCCGACGATGGCGAGGTCATCGAATTCTCGCAAGAAGGCTTCGAGCAAAAGCCGTTTCATCGAACGATCGCGGAATTAGGCGGGCGAGAGATCGCGGATTCCGACCATATGGTGACCGAAACGTTGATACGCGGCATGTACGACTACTGGCGTCGTGTGATGGAGGTTTGAGATGCTCGATTTTGAAACGTATCAAACCGTGCTGGCGCTGTACACCGACTACGCCGCCGCGGTCGACAACAACGAATGGGACAAGTGGCCCGAGTTCTTCACCGACGAATGCACGTACCGCATTCAGCCTCGCGAGAATTTCGATCGCGGCTTTCCGCTCGCCACGCTGTCGTTCGAAAGCAAGGGCATGCTGAAAGATCGCGTATACGGCATGACGGAGACGATTTTTCACGACCCGTACTACCAGCGCCATGTCGTGGGCGTGCCGCGCATTTTGCGCGTCGAAGGCGAGCGAATCGAAGCGCAGGCCAACTACGCGGTGTTCCGGACGAAGCCCGACGAAACGACGACCGTATTCAACGTCGGGCGATATGTCGATGTGATTCGCCGCACGCCGCTTGGGCTCAAGTTCGAATCGAGAACGTGCGTTTTCGACAGCGAAATGATCGCGAATTCGATCATCTATCCGATTTGAGGTGGGCGATGGGCAAGCAGTGGATCAAATTGATCGACGTGTCGGCGGTGCCGAACGAAGACGTCACGGCCGTAAATGCGGCGGGGCGGGAGCTGGCGATCTACGGAGTGGGCGGCGAAGTCTTCGCCACCGACAACGTCTGCACGCATGGACATGCTCGCTTGTGCGACGGGTTTCTCGAGGGGCACGAGATCGAATGTCCCCTGCATCAGGGCAAATTCGACGTCCGCACCGGCAAGGCCATGTGCGAACCGTTGACGACCGACATTCGCACCTATCCCGTGAAAATCGAGGACGGCCACGTCTTCGTCGAAATGTGACGCTTAGGAGACACGCATGACGGCTAACACGCTGCAGGCGCAGCGCTCGGCATACTACCGCCAGCTCGAAGCACGGCGGCTCGCACCGCTTTGGGAATCGCTGCATAACCTGGTGCCGAAAGAGCCGCGGCCGCAAGCTATCGCCGCGATGTGGAAGTACGCGCAGATTCGCGATCTCGTGATGGAGGCCGGCTCGCTGATCAGCGCGGAGGAAGCGGTGCGGCGCGTACTCGTGCTCGAGAACCCCGGTTTGCCGGGCAAATCGAGCATTACGTCGACGCTCTATGCCGGTTTGCAATTGATCCTGCCCGGCGAAGTCGCGCCGAGCCACCGGCATACGCAATCGGCGCTGCGCTTTATCGTCGAAGGACGCGGCGCATGGACGGCCGTGAACGGCGAACGCACGACCATGCATCCGGGGGATTTCATCATCACCCCTTCATGGACTTGGCACGACCACGGCAATCCGTCGATCGAAGAAGGCGGCGAGCCCGTGGTTTGGCTCGACGGTCTCGACATCCCGTTGATCGGCCATCTCGACGCAGGCTTCGCGCAAACCTACCCGCAGGCCATGCAGCCCGTGCTGCGCCCGGAGGGCGACAGCTTCGCGCGTTTCGGCCACAACATGGCGCCGATTCGGCATCGGGTGACCGATCCCACGTCGCCGGTGTTCAGCTATCCCTACGCGCGAACCCGAGAAGCGCTCGACGTCCTGTATCGCAACGGCGAACTCGACGAGTGGGATGGCGTGAAGCTGCGCTATGTCAACCCCACGACGGGTGGATGGCCAATGCCGACGATCGCAACGTTCATGCAGTTTCTGCCGGCCGGTTTTACGGGCAAGACGTATCGCAGCACGGATGCGACGGTGTACTGCGCCGTCGAAGGCACGGGCGCCGCGTGCATCGGCGGCGAGCGGTTCGCGTTCGATGCGCATGACGTGTTCATCGTGCCGTCGTGGCAGCCGGTTAGCCTCGAGGCAAGCAGCGATTGCGTGTTGTTCAGCTATTCGGATCGCCCCGTGCTGTCTGCCTTGAATCTGCTGCGGGAGGAGCGCCAGTAACGGCGGTCGTACCGATAGACGATTTTCGAATCACTAAGAAGCTTAGGAACAGGAGTTCATCAACATGGCGTTTGTATTTCCCCCAGAAGCGAGCGTCGCCGTGCCCGTCGCGGGCAGCGACTTGCAGTTCGCCGTGCGGCGCGTCTACTGCGTCGGCCGGAACTACGCGGCGCATGCGCGCGAGATGGGATTCGATCCCGATCGTGAGCCGCCGTTCTTCTTCTGCAAGCCGGCCGATGCGGTTGTGCCGGTGCCGAGCGGCGAAACGCTGGCGCTCGATTACCCCTCGCAGACCGAGAACTATCACTACGAGGCGGAGCTCGTCGCCGCGATCGGTAAGGGAGGGGCGGACATTCGGGTCGAAAGCGCGCTCGAACACGTGTATGGCTACGCGGTTGGCCTCGATATGACGCGCCGCGATCTGCAAATGAAGATGCGCGAGATGGGCCGCCCGTGGGAAATCGGGAAGGCGTTCGATCGCTCCGCACCGATCGGTCCGATTCATCGCGCCGCCGATGTCGGGCATTTCGAAAGCGCGGGCCTGTGGTTGACCGTGAACGGCGAAACGAAGCAAACGAGCAATGTGTCGCACTTGATCTGGTCGGTGGCGGAAACGATCGCTTACCTGTCGAAATTCTTCCGTTTGGAGCAGGGCGACTTGATCTACACCGGCACGCCGGAAGGCGTGGGGCCGGTGGTGCGAAACGATCTCATGGTCGTCGGCGTCGAGCGCCTAGGCGAGCTGCGTGCGCGAGTGGTCTGAGCGAACCGAGTCAGGAGAACCCGTGCAGCTTCATAGCTTCTTCAATAGCTCGACGTCGTATCGCGTGCGGATCGCGCTGGCGCTGAAAGGCGTGTCGTTCGAGTATGTGCCGGTCAATATCCGCACCGGCCAACATCGTGATGCCGCTTATGTGAATGCGGTCAACCCGTCGGCCGCGGTGCCGGCGCTCGTCGATGGCGATTTCAGCCTCGGTCAGTCGCTCGCCATCGTCGATTGGCTCGATGCGCATTTCCCCGCGCCGCGATTGATCCCGACCGATCCGGGCTTACGTGCGCGTGTTTTGGAGCTGTCGTACTTGATCGCTTGCGACATCCATCCCATCGACAATCTGCGGGTGCTGCGCTACCTGGAAACGGAGTTGGGCGTCACGCCGGAGCAGAAGAGCACGTGGTACAAGCACTGGGTTGACGAGGGGATGGGCGGGGTCGAGCGTTTGCTGTCGAAATACGGGCAGGCGCCGTGGTGCTTCGGCGGCGCGCCGACGCTCGCCGATTGCTGCCTCATCCCGCAGGTCGCCAATGCGTTGCGGATGGGCTGCGACTTGAGCGCGTATCCGCTGAGCCTGGCGGTTTATCGGCATGCGAGCGACCATCCTGCGTTCGCGGCGGCCGAGCCGAAACGGCAGCCCGACCTCATCGCACCGTGATGCATCGATCGAAACGGGCGGGCGATCGCGTTTCCTAGGCCGCGGCTATTGAATGCAAACGCGGCTCAAATCCACCGTTCTGCGAAAGATGCTTCGATTCAATGCCGGTACGAAGGTGTACTCGTAGTAGGCATGAGTGGAAACGTGGATCCAGTGACTCAAGACGTTCGGCATAGTCCTCACCCTTCGATCGACTTGCCTCGCCGCCTAAGTTCTGCTTCGTCACACCGAGCATGCGCTCGGCTACGCTGCACAGACCATCGTTCCATCGTTGAGGCATTGCTTGGGCGCTGCGTTGCGCGCTGCCGTTGAAGGCATCGCGGCGCATGGGCCATGAGTCAAAGATAGGATTGATGAGCCTTGCGCGCCATTCTACGAACGAGTCGCTTTCGCTGATGCATTGGCATGACGCCGTCATACGCAGGTATATCCGTACTTTGCCTAGGGGCGGCGCTTCATCGTTTCCCGATGGAGATTCGATCGGCCGGGCGGCCGTTGTACAGCGAGCACATGAGCGGCACGTAGTCGATGCGCTTGATCGACTTGGCGAGCGCGGCCGGCCGTGCGCGGCCGCGCAAGTCGACGATCGGGAAATGCCGCCGGTTCCGGTAGGGGCGAGTGCGGCCTCGCTGAGCTCGAGTCGACATGGACGTTTTCCGGGCAATGGAGCGATAAACACCTGCGTATTGCGTGGCAGACGATTGGATGCCGCGTTTTGGTTTTCGTCGTCGGGCCCCACCGGTCGCGGTTCCAACGCGACGATTTCACAATATAGGAACGCCGGGCAAGTTACAAACCTACGAACAAGTGGTTCGATCTGAACGAGAGGATGAGCCGATCATCCTTTCGTATAGGGTGCCCACGATACTTTCGTATGATGTCCGCTCGGTCGCCCGCGGCCTAGACTGGTTTCATGAGCGAGGTGCAGATGTCCAGCTGATGACGCCGCGTCGCCCGACGCAGCGAGGAGCGCCGTATGGGTGCCGGCCTGACCGTTTCGATCGTCGACGATGACGAGGCCGTCCGTCTGGCCGTCGCAAGCCTCGTGCGTTCGCTGGGATGGGCCGTGCGGCTCTTTGCGTCGGCCGAGGAGTTTCTCGCTTCCGGGCAGGTGAACGACACCACCTGCTTGATTTCCGACGAGCGCATGTCGGGGATGTCCGGCGCCGCCATGCACGATCGGCTCGTGCAGCTAGGCTATTCCACACCCCTGATTTTCGTGACCGCGTTTCCCACGCCCGAGCTCTGCGCCAAGGTCGGCGCCCACGGGGTGCTGGCCGTGATCGAAAAGCCGTTCGATGCGCAAACGATCGAGCATTGGCTCAACGTTGCGCTGAGCCGCTCATGATCGGCGGCTGCGGTGGCCGCGGCTTGATGTGCAGCGCTTGCGCCATTCTCACGAGTTCGGCCAACGAGCGGGCGCTCATTTTCTTCATGACTTGGCCGCGGTGAATCTTCACCGTGATCTCGCTCAGATTGAGCGCCGAGGCGATTTGCTTGTTCAGCATGCCGGTGACCACGAATTCCATCACCTCCCGCTCGCGCGGTGTCAGCGATTCGTAAGCCGTGCGCAGCGACGCCGTCGACCGGTCGGCCGCGAGGCGCTCGCCGTCGCGCGTCAACGCATTCGATACCGCGTCGAGCATGTCCTGATCGCGGAAGGGTTTGGCCAAGAAATCGATCGCGCCCGCCTTCATCGCTTTGACCGTCATCGCAATGTCGCCATGGCCGGTCATGAAGACGATCGGCATGCGCAGCGTGCTTTTCGCTAGTTCTTCCTGAAACGCGAGCCCGCTTTCCCCTCGCAATCTCACATCGAGCACGAGGCAACTCGGGACGTCGTGTTTCGGGAAGGCCAGAAAAGCTTGCGAGGAATCGAATGTTTCGACGCGCAGGCCGACGGAGCGAAACAAGCTGCTGAGCGCCGCGCGCATGGCGTCGTCGTCGTCGAGGATGTAGACGACCGACAGTGGCGTGCCCGCCGTGTTGCCGGCCGGCGTCTGCTCGGAATCCGGGTTCACCCGATGCCCCTTCCTGGTGGGATCGCCGCTGCACGACGCCATCGATGTATTCGTCCGATGATCGCGTGGGCGGCCTTTTGGTGCTGAAAGTCATTTTACGCCCAAGAAATGTGCGGAAGCGGTGTCATTGCGCACACCCGGTGGACTAGTATTGATCCGCAGGGGTAAGCTGCGATTGGCGCAGGGATGCGCCTTGAACGCAGTCGATCGACCCGGGGGGGCGTTGGGGATCGCATGAAGGGCTGGCTGTCGGCATTGAGGGGAGCGGGCGCGGTCATCGCGTTGGCGGTTGCCGTGCAAGGCGCGTCCATGGCCTCGGCGTCTACGGCGGCGCCCAGGGCCGGGCATGCCTTTTTGACCGAGGCCAAACGTATCGTCGATGCGGCGGCCCGACCCGCGGCGCCCTGGAGCGGGCCGAATTCGGGGCCGCGCGCCCAGCCGGACAGACACATCGCCGTGGTGGCGGAAGATCTGCGCAACGGCGGCATCCTCGGCGTGGTCGACGGCCTGCTGCAGGCGGCGAGCGTGATCGGCTGGAGCGTCAAGGTTTTCGATGCCGGCGGTGCGCCGGACCTGCGCTTCAAGATGCTGTCGAATGCGCTGGCGAGCCGTCCGGACGGCCTGATCCTCGTGGGGGGCGACGCTCATGCGCTTCTACCCGGGCTGCGGCCGTTCGAGCAGCGCCGCATTCCGATCGTCGGCTGGCACGTCGCGGCGAAGGCGGGGCCGGTGGCCGGCACACCGGTCGCCATGAACGTCTCGACCGATCCGCTCGAAGTCGCACGCGTGACGGCGCTGGCGGCGATCGTGCAATCCGGGGGGCGCGCGGGCGTGGTTATTTTTACCGACTCCAACTTTCAAGTCGCTCAAGACAAAGCCAATGAAATGGCCGCGGTCGTGCGAGCCTGCGAAGGGTGCGCATTGCTCGGCATACGCGACATCGCGATTTCTCGCTGCGAGGCTTTGATGCCGGATGAGACGCGCGCGTTGCTCGCGCGATACGGCAAGCGCTGGACCTATGCACTGACGATCAACGATATCTACTTCGACTACGCCGTGCCGGTGCTCACCGAAGCCGGGGTTCCCGCTGCCGCCATGGGCATGTTGTCCGCGGGCGACGGGAGCGAGTCGGCGTTCCTGCGGATTCGAAACGGCACGTTTCAAACGGCCACGGTAGCCGAACCGCTCAATCTGCACGGCTGGCAGATGATCGACGAGATGAACCGGCTGATCGCCGGCGAACCTGTCACCGGCTACGTGTTTCCCGTGCATCTCGTCACGGCGGCCAACGTCGAGGCCGACGGCGGCGATCGGCTGCTTTACGATCCCGCCAACGGCTATCGCGACGTTTATCGCCGTATTTGGGAACGCCCGTGAATTTTCCGCGCCCTCAATCCCTCACTGCTCAATTCACGCTCGTCGCATCCTGTCTCGCGGCCCTCGTGGTCGTGGTCGGCGCGACGACGATTTACTCGCTGACCGCCTCGTCCCATGCGCTGCGCGAATTGGCCGACGATCGGCTCGCCCGCCTGCAGGATGCGCAAGATCTCGCGCAGCAAACGCTCATGATCGAGCGTATGGCGCTGCAGTTGTCGACCGACGCAACGGTCGACGCCGTGCGCGAGACGCAGCGGCGCGTCGTCGAACACCTGGCGGCATTCGACCATCTCGTGGATCGGCTGGCGTCGGCGTCGCCCACGCGGGAGGACGTCGGCGTCGATACATTGGCGCTGCATCGTTCGAGCCAGCGCTTTCGCAATACGATCAACATCGAGGCGCAGATGCGCGAAAGCGCGTTGGCCACGGCAAGTGCGCGTCCGGACGCCGCGCCCTCGCCTAGCCTCGAGGAGGGCTTGCACGGCCAAGCCAACGCGCTCGCGACGGCGGCGCGCCAGCAATCGGATCGCTTCACACGCGAATACCGCGATGCGGTCCAGCGGCTATCTCGCGATGCCGATCGAACGCGGGCGTGGATCGTGGGCGAAGTGGCGGTGAGCCTTTTGCTTGCTTGGCTGATCGCGCGCGTCTTCCTCGGCCGGCATGTCGTGGGGCGCTTGCTGCGCGTCAGTCAAGCGCTGCGGTACGGCGACGCGGGCGTGGCGACGGCCGGCGTGGCCGTGCATGGGCGCGACGAGATTGCCGACATGGCGCGCGCGGTCGAGCAGTTCCTCGAAGATCGGCGTCAGCGCAAGCAGGCCGAGGATGCGCTGAAAGCGCTCAACGCCGAACTCGAGGAGCGCGTGGGGCAGCGCACGGCCGAATTACGCGCGGCGCTTGCGGGGCAGACCGCGGAGATCGTCGAGCGGCAACATGCCGAGGAAGCGGTGCGAGCCAGCGAGTACTTCCTGAACAGCATCATCGAGAACATCCCCGATATGATTTTCGTCAAGGATGCGGCGACGCTGCGCTTCGTGCGCTTCAACAAGGCGGGCGAGCAACTGCTCGGCTATCGGCGCGAAGAACTGATCGGCAAGTCCGTCCATGATTTGTTCCCCGAGGAGGAGGCCGAATTCTTCGCGGTGAAAGATCGCGACGTGCTGGTGTCCCGGCAAATGACCGATATTCCGGAGGAATCGGTGCGTACACGGCACGGCCTGCGCTGGGTGCACACGATGAAGATTCCGATCCTCGATGCGAGCGGCGAAGCGCGATTTCTGCTCGGGATTTCGCGCGATATCACGGATGACAAACGCGCCCAAGCCGAGTTGCGCGAGAGCGAGCGGCGGTATCGGGAGGTGCAGGCCGCGCTGGCTCACGCGAATCGCGTGATGACGATGGGGCAGCTGACCGCATCCATCAGTCACGAAATCAAGCAGCCGATCGCCGCGAGCGCCACCAATGCGCAGGCGGGGCTGCGATGGTTGCAGGCCCAGCCGCCGAACATGGAAGAGGTGCGACAAGCGTTCGAACGCATCAACAAAGACATGAAGCGCGCCGGCGAGGTCATGAATCGCATCCACGGGCTCGTCAAGAAAGCGCCGCCGGCCATGGAAAGCGTGCGCGTCAACGCAGCGATCGACGAAGTGATCGCGCTGATGCGCAGCGAGATCCTGAAGAACGGCGTGTGCGTGCGCACCCAGCTCGCGAAGAACCTGCCCGTGGTGGCGGGCGATCGCGTTGCGCTTCAGCAGGTGATGCTCAACCTGATCATCAACGCCATCGAAGCGATGAGCACGGTCGAGGACGGGCAGCGGGAAATCGTCATCGGGACCAGCGAGCGCGATTCGGACGGCATTCTCGTCGCTGTATCCGATTCGGGGGCAGGGGTGGAGGCCGATCGCGTCGAGCAGCTCTTCGAGCCGTTCTACACGTCGAAAGCCGGTGGAATGGGCATGGGACTATCGATCTGCCGCTCGATCGTGGAAGCGCACGGCGGCCGGCTGTGGGCGAGCCCGAACGCGCCGCGCGGGGCGGTGTTTCAGTTCACCGTGCCCATTGCGGATTCGAACTTGGGCGCCGCCGCGTGACGAGCGACGACGTGGGTCGTCATTGGGCGCGCAAATGCTCGATCAATTGCCGCGCATAAATTGGCAAATCGTCGAGACGCCGTACGCAGATCCGGAGTAGACGCGTGGCCCAAGCGTCCGTCAGGCGCACACGGCGAATCGCCATGGAGCGCTGCAGACGTGCGGCCGCGCGCTCGGGAATCACGCCGATGCCGACGTTGCGCTCTACCATGCGGCACACGGCGTCGAAGCCGCGCAGCCGCACGCGATACGTTAGGCGCTGACCGGCGCGCGCCGCATGGCCCGCGAGGTAAGCATGCAGCGCGGCGTCGCCGGTCAGGCCCACGAAGCCTTCGCTCAACGTGTCGGCGAAGGCGACCTCGCGTCGCGCGGCCAGCGGGTGATCGCGCGCCGTCACCAGTACGAGCCGGTCATGCCGGAACGGAAAAACTTCCAGTCCGGACGCATCCACCGAATCGTTGATGATGCCGACGTCGGCCCGAGCCTGCGCCACGGCCTCGACGATCTCGTAGCTGACGAGCTCCTCCAAGTCGATGTCGACTTCCGGGTGCGCCGCGAGAAAGGCGCTCAGCACCTCGGGCAGGATCTCGGTCATCGCCGAAGTCGTGGAACGCAGCCGCACGTAGCCCTTCATGCCGCGCCCGTATTCGCTCAAGTCGCCGCGCATCTGCTCCATTTGCTGCAGGACGACTTGCGCGTGGTGAGCGAGGGTACGGCCGGCCGCCGTCGGCTCGACGCCGCGCCGGTTGCGATCGAGCAGCGGCACGCCCAGCGACGCCTCCATCCCGCGGATGCGCGCGCTCGACGAGGCCAGCGTGAGGTGGGTGCGCTGCGCGCCCCCCGTGATGCTGCCGGATTCGACGGTGTTCAAGAACAGTCGCAGGTCGATGAGATCGAAGCGCACGGCGGTCGTAGGAAAGAAGGGAGTGATAGGGACATAAAGCAAGCGGCGGCCTTGCGGGCCCCTGCCGCTGCCCTCAGCCTCAGTTTCAGCCTTAGGCTAAGTCAATGTATCACCGGTTGTGCCGCCCACGCGAGCGGCGGACACTGGCGCATCGACCTCCATCGTTTTCTTTCTCATGGAATCTACGACGCTGTTGCTGTTCGGCGCGGGCTTGCTCGCGGGCGCCATGAATGCGCTCGCCGGAGGGGGCTCGTTCGTGACGCTGCCCGCGTTGATGTTCGCGGGCGTGCCTTCGGTGGCGGCCAATGCGTCGAGCACGGTGGCGTTGTTGCCGGGCGCGGCCACCTCCGCGTGGGCCTATCGGCGCGACTATCGCGCGTTCGCGCACGTGTCGATGCGGGCGATGGCGGCCGTCAGCCTCGCGGGCGGATTGGCAGGGGCGCTGCTTCTGATGTTTACGCCCTCGCGTGCATTCGACAGCATCGTGCCGTGGCTGCTGCTCGTCGGGTCGCTGGCGTTCACGTTCGGCCGGCAGGCCGGGGCCTGGCTGCGCCGGCGCGTGCATATCGGCGAGCGTACGCTGCTGGCCGCGCAGGGGGCGCTCGCCATCTACGGCGGCTACTTCGGCGGTGCGGTGGGGATCATGATGGTGGCCGTCTGGTCGCTGTTCGGCGCCGACGATCTGCGCGCGCTCAACGCGTCGCGTACGCTGCTGGTGGGCGTGACCAATCTCGTGGCCGTGCTGTGCTTCGTCGCCGCGCGATTGGTATGGTGGCCGCAAACGCTGATCATGCTCGCGGCCGCCGCGCTAGGCGGCTATCTGGGCGCCCACGTGGGCAGGCGTTTGCCGGTGCCCGTCGTGCGCGCGCTGATCTCCACGTTCGGGTTCGCGATGACGGGGCTGCTGTTTTGGCGGGCGTGGTCGTCCGCCGTGTGACGTCACATGGCCTCGTTCACCGCTCGCAGAAACTGCTGCGTCCGTTCATGTTGCGGCGACGAGAAAAACTGGGCGGGCGGCGCCTGCTCGATGATTTTCCCCTGCGAGAAGAAGCACACGCGATCGGCGAATTCCTTTGCGAAACCCATTTGATGCGTGACCATCAGCATCGTCAGGTTGTGCTCCTCGCCCAGGCGGCGAATCACATTGAGCACTTCGCCGCACAGTTCGGGATCGAGCGCCGAGGTGACTTCGTCGAACAGCATGACCTTGGGCCGCATCGCGAGTGCGCGGGCGATCGCCACGCGTTGTTGCTGTCCGCCCGATAGTTGCGAAGGGTAGTGGTCGCATTTTTCCGCTAAACCCACCATCGACAGCAATTCGCGGCCGCGTTCGATCGCCTCGCGCTTGGACATGCCGAGCGTATGAATCGGCGCTTCGATGGTGTTCTGCAGCGCGGTCATGTGCGGAAACAAGTTGAAGCTCTGAAACACCATGCCGATCTTGCTGCGCACGCGGCGCACGTGGCGGTCGTTCGCCGCCACGAGTTTGCCGTCGCGCAGCATGTGGGTGAGCGGTTCGCCGTCCACCTCGATCATGCCGTCGGTGACGGGGTCGAGCGTCATCAAAACGCGCAAGAGCGTCGACTTGCCGGAGCCGCTGGGCCCGATGATGGCCACTTTCTCGTTGGACGCGACATCGAGGTCGAGGCCGTCGAGGACGGTGAGCGCGCCGTAGCGTTTGGTTACGCCGGCGAAGCGCACCATCGGCCGCTGCGCGGGCGCACCCGCGTCGACGCCGGGAGCCGGGGCCGGAAAAAGATCGCGTTTCATCTGCTGCTCCTGAAGTCCTGCTTGCGTAAGCTGTTCCATGTTCGTCCTCCCGCGACGATGCGGCGCGGGCCGCTCAAGGCAGGCGCATGCGCCGTTCAAGGTGGCGCACGAGCGCGGCGAAAGTCAGGCTGATGGCGAGAAAGAAGGCGCCCGTCATCGTGATCGGTTCGAGATACCGGAACGTTTCCGAGCCGATGTCCTTCGCCTGCTGCATCAGCTCGACCACGGTGATGGCGGACAGCACCGGCGTATCTTTGAACATCGCCACGAGGTAGTTGCCGAGCGCCGGGATCACCTGCCGGATCGCTTGCGGAAGGATGACCCCGCAATACGTGCGGGTGCGCGAGAGCGACAAGGCGCACGCCGCTTCCCACTGCCCGCGCGCCACGCAATTGAGGCCGGCGCGATAAACCTCGGATACGTAGCAGGCGTAGTGCACGGCGATGCCGATCGTGCCCGCGGTCAGGGCGCTGATCTCGAGGCCGTACAGCGGGCCGACGTAAAAGATCACGTAAACCTGGATCAGAAGCGGCGTGCTGCGGATGAATTCGACGACGAAGCCCGTCGTACGAGAGACGGCCGCGATGGGGCTACGGCGCAGCAAGGCGAGTGCGAGCCCGAGCACCAGTGCGATCGCGAATCCGACGAGCGTAATGCCGATCGTATAGAGGCTTGCGCGCGCGAGCGCGGGGAGGATGTGCTCGGCGTAATGAACATCGAAGAAAGCGGTCACCGTGCAACCCTCCGGGCGGCGCCGTGCGTGAAATGCAGTTCGACGCGGCGCATCAGCGCAACGAGGCATTGCGCGAGCAAGAAATAGATGAGCAGCGTCAGCGCGAAGATCTTCGCGGTTTCGAGCGTCGCTTCATCGAGCTGCCGTGCCCGGAACGTGAGATCGGACAGCGTGATCAGCGAAACGAGCGAGGTGCCTTTGATCAGCTCGATCATCAAGTTCGTCGCGGGCGGCAGTGCGTTGATCATGGCTTGCGGCAAGATGATCCGCCGCATGCGCATGGCCGGCGACATGTTCAGCGCGAGCGCCGCTTCGTACTGCCCATGCGGCACGGAGCGCAACGCGCCGCGCAGAATCTCCGAACCGTAGGCCCCGTAGTGCAAGCCAAGTCCGACGATCGCGACCGTGAACGGCGTGAGCGCGAGGTTGAACGGCGGCAGCGGCAGAACGAAGAAGAACCAGAAGAGCTGCACGAGCAACGAGGTGCCGCGAAATATTTCGACGTATGCGTTGCCCACCCATCGAACCGCGCGCCATGGGGCGGCGCGCAAGACGTTCGCCACGCACGCCATCGCGACCGCGAGCACGATCGCGCAGGCTGCGAGTTCGATCGTTACGACGGCGCCCTTCGCGAGCAGGGGAATCAATTGTTCCAAATCATGCATGACGGTTCCTCGAAGTAGGGCGTCATCGAGCCGACTCCCGCGCCATACAGGCGCGAGATCGGGATTACTGGCCGCAAAGCTCTGCCGCGGTCTTTTTCGTCACGTTGGATTTGTCGAAGCCGAAAGGCGCGACGGTCGCCAGATGGTCGGGCGTGCCGAGCCAGGCGTGCAACGCCTTGTTCACCGCATCGCGCAGATCGGTATCGTCCTTGCGGAAGGCGAGCGCGCCGTAGCCCATGTGCTTCGGATCGTCGACGAACTTGTCGACGACGGCCACTTGATCGGGCATTTTCGCGGCGAGGTCCTTCACCGTGAGCGCAGTGCCGACGGCCGCATCCGCGCGGTGCGAGCGGACCGCTTGAAGCTGCGCCGTCGTGTCGGGCACTTGGAGGAGCTGCGAATCCCTCACGCTCGCTTCACGTGCGTAGCCGAGTTCGACGGTGCCCGCCATGACGGCAAGCTTGACGTCGGGCTGCTTGGCTACGCTCGCGTAGCTGTCCAGATGCTTGGGATTGCCGGGCAGCGTGAGCAGCGCATCGCCGATCTGGTACTGCGGATCGGCGAAGGCCACCTGCGCGCAGCGCTGCGGCGTGATGTACATGCCGGCGGCGATTACGTCGAAGCGGCCCGCCTGCAGCCCCGGAATGAGCGCGCCCCATTCGGTCAGGACGGCATCGACTTTCTTCACGCCGAGCTTCGCGAAAATCTTCTTCGCGATTTCGGGCGATTCGCCGGTGACCGTGCCGTCGGGCTCAGTGTAGGCGAACGGTTTTTCGTTCGCGTAGCCGATGCGCACGACGCCCGTGCGCTGGATCCGCTGCAGCGTGGTTTCCGCGTGGGCCGCCGGTGCCTGGCCGATCAGTCCGACGATTGCGGCCAGCGCGCCGAGCACGCCG
>NZ_JBQCHR010000088.1:0-39086 GCF_051954495.1 Trinickia sp. | reverse complement strand
GAAGATGCAGCTGCGGGCGGAAACGCGCGCCCAGTGAATCGGCTCCGGTGCGCGTTTCGAGGCCGAGCACTTGGATGACCTCCCTCGTTCGAGGTCGGGCAGGCGTGCCGCTCGTCCTCGATGACGATGCGGCCGCTGCTTTACTGCTCCGTCGGCTGGGCGTGCCGGACTAATCGTTTAGGCGTTTAAGCCGCGAGTTTGGCGGCCGCTTCTTCGACGAGCGTACGCGGGATCGACAGTTCCTCTAGCCATGCCTCCGCATAGACGCTGCCCGTTTCGCGCTCGAGCCGCGCGATCGTGGCGGCGTTGCGCGTCGTGTCCTTGGGTGTCGCGAGGAACGGCTTGATCGATTCGCCGGCCTTGAACGCGTCGAACAGCGGCACGCGGATGTCGTCGGGCAGTGCGCGCGTCCATTGATACGTCTTGCCGTTGAACGTCAGCGCGGGCGGCAACGCGCGTTCTTTCTTCGTCGCGGCGATGAGGCCATAGGCGCGCGCGGCCTCGCCGATCTGCTCGGGTGAGAACAGTTCGTCGGGTGTGATTTCGAACTGAGCGATGTGAGCTTCGATCGCTTGCATAGCGGCGGCGCGGTCGTCGCGCTTTTGCTGCGCGCGTTCGACGATGGTGCGCAACTCGTCGGCTTCTTCGCCGGTGATGGTGAAGCTGGCTTGCTTTTGCTGAAGTTCGGAAAAGCGCTGGAATTCGAGATCGGTCAGAAGTTTTGCCATGAGGTAGAACGACGGCGCGCGCGGATGGACCGCGCGTGCGTTTTTTGAAGGGTCGCCATTCTAGCGCCCATTGGCCCGTCGATCTAGCTTCGGCGAGCATTTCCCGCGCGGGCATCAGGCGCTTTCGTCGCCGCTCTGTTGCTGCTCGTGGTGGGGCAACGCCGCGTTCGGACCGTCGCCGACGCGGTTGACCGTACCCTGGGCGAGGGCGACGAGCGTTTCCTTTTCGCCGTCCAAGACATACACGCGGCATTGGCAGATCGCATGCCCGCGCCCGGCGTAAATCAATTCGGCGCGCGCGAGCAGCGTGCCGCGCACGGCGGGCCTCAGGTAGTTGATCTTGTATTCGCCCATGACGACGCGCGGCCCCAACGCCAGCGCGCCGGCGAACGTCAGGGCGTTGTCGGCCAGATAGCTCGTGACGCCGCCGTGCACGAATCCGTGCTGCTGGCGCAACTCGTCGCGGATCGGCAGCCGCAGCGTCACTTCGCGCTCGCCGATTTTCACGAGTTCCGTGCCGAGCAGCACGCTGAACGGCTGTGCATGGAGCGCGCCGCGCGCCAAATCCAAAAGCTCGGTCATGCCGTGCCCCTTCGGGGCAAGGCCCCGTGTCGTCTCGCGTTCCACTCTAGGAAGGGGAAGCGCATTGCGTCAAGGAAGCGAATGGAGCGCGGGCCTGCAAAGGCCCGACGGCCACGCGCCTTTTGCGGTTCTTCGAAAAACGGCGATCGCGCTTGAGTGCTCGCCGCCAACCTCAAGCATGCCGCCGGATTGCCGTAAACCCTTATGCCGCCGTACCGGTCTTTTCTTTCGTTTTTATTTCGGATGTTCTAGATGTTCAGCAAGTTCAAGCTCGCCTCCGGCCTGTTATCCGTCTTGGCCGCATTCTGTCTGCTCCAACTCGTCACAGGCGGCATCGGTTTCTGGTTCCTGACCAGCACGCACGACGACGTGGGTCAACTCTCGAACGTGGCCCTCGTGCAAGTCAACGCCGTCAACGAAACCACGCAGCACCTGATGGACGCGCGCATCAACCTGTCGCGCGCCGGCACGCGCATGGTCGGCGGCGGCGCGGAACCCGCCCCGATCGTTCAGCATGCCCGCGAGCAGCTTGCGCTCGCGGACCAGTCGTTCGCGCGATTCACCGACGCGCCCAAAACGAGCGACGAAGATCGCGCGCATGCAGCCGCACTGGCCGAGAAGTACCAAGCGCTGCACACGGCGCTCGGCGAACTCGTGCAGTATCTCGACAGCAACAACGTCAAAGCTTTCCTCGATCAGCCCACACAGTCGTTTCAAGACGCGTTCATCAACGAGCAACGCGCCTTTACCCAGTACGGCGACGCGCAAAGCAAGGTATCGCTCGATTCGATCGATTCGCGCCTGGCGATGTTTCGCGGCGTGAGCCTGGCCATTCTCGCGGCGTTGCTCTTTGGTACGGCCACCGTGTACGTCGGCCTCAAGCGCGGCGTCGTAGCGCCGCTCGAGGAAGCGGTGCGTCACTTCGAGCGCATTGCGCGCGGTAAGCTCGTCGAGCCCATCGCCTCGCGCGGTACGAACGAAATCGGCCGGCTGTTCGCCGGGCTGGCGCATATGCAGTCGAGCGTCGCTCAGACGGTGAAGACGGTGCGCGACGCCGCCGATTCGATCCATATCGGCGCCGACGAAATCGCGACGGGCAACGCCGACTTGTCGGCGCGGACCGAAACCCAAGCCGCCTCGCTCGAGGAAACGGCCTCCAGCATGGAAGAACTGACGGCCACCGTGCGCCAAAACGCCGAGCACGCGCGCGAAGCCCACACGCTCGCCGACGATGCATTGCGTTCGACGTCCGAAGGCGCGAGCGTGGTGGACAGCGTCGTCGACAAGATGCGAGGTATCGCGCAAAGTTCGGACCGCATCGCCGAGATCATCAGCGTCATCGACGGCATTGCGTTCCAGACGAACATTCTCGCGCTGAACGCGGCCGTCGAGGCGGCGCGCGCGGGCGAGCAGGGGCGCGGCTTCGCCGTCGTGGCCGGCGAGGTGCGCGGCCTCGCGCAACGCAGCGCGCAATCGGCCAAGGAAATCAAGGCGCTCATCAGTGAATCGGTGGCGCAGATCGGCGGCGGATCGGAACTCGTCGAGCGTGCGGGCGATGCCATGCAGAAGGTGTCGGCATCGATCTCGCGCGTCGCGCAGGTAATGGGGGAGATCAGCGCCTCCTCGCACGAGCAAAGCACCGGCATCGACCAGGTCAACCAGGCCGTCGTGCAGATGGACCGCATGACGCAGCAAAACGCGGCCCTCGTCGAACAGGCCGCCGCCGCGGCGTCTTCGCTGCACGATCAAACGCGGCAACTCAAGGACGCCGTGTCGGTGTTCGACATCGCCCCGGCCGTGCTCGGCGATGCGCGTTTCGCGGGCCTGGCCCAGGCGGCCGCCCGCTAGCCCCGACTGCTAGATCGGCAGCGCCGCGTAAGCCGTCGCGAGGTGATACGGCGTGGTCGACGGCATGTCGGCCCGCGCTACCGTCCCGTCGGGCGCGATGCACTCGTACCAGCCCCGGGCGTGTAAAAAGCGCGCTTGAAAGCGCGGAATTTGCAGGGCGAGCGTTTCCAGGTCCTCGTCGCGCCCGCGCGTGGCGAGCGCGCGCAAATATTCCGTCTGCGCCCAAATCCGTTGCGTCGAATCCTTGACGCCCCCGCTTTCGTCGAGCGCGGCGCAAACCCCTCCCGTGGCCCGATCGACGCCGTGGCGCTGCGCGAAATCGAACGCCCGAGCGAGGTGCGCTTCGAGCCCCGATTGCGCGAGCACCGGCCCCGCCCGCTTGACCAGATAAAACCACTCGAATTGATGTCCGGGCTCGAGCCGGTTGTCGGCGCTGCCGATGGGCAATTCGGCGATCGAACCGGTTGCTTCATGAACGAAGCGGTCGGCCACGGCATCGGCTAAACGCGCAAGCGCGGTTTCGAAGTCCGGCGCACCGGTCGTTTCGTAAGCCGAAAGGTAGGCTTCGGTCAAATGCATGAGCGGGTTCTGCAGCGGCCCGGTGCGCACGGTGGAAAAATCGGCGTCCAGCGCGGCATGCAGCAGCGCACCGCCGGATTCGGCGAAACGCGCCTGGACGAGCGAAGCCGTATCGTCGATCACCCGCAACGCATCGCGATCGCCCGAGGCCGTGGCGTAGTGCGCGCAGGCGAAGATCACGAACGCGTGCGTGTAGAGATCCTTCGTGGTGTCGAGCGGCTTGCCTTTTGCGTCCACACTGTAAAACCATCCGCCGTGCGTCGGATCGTAAAAATACCGGCGCATGGCATGAAAGAGTTGCTCGGCATGCGCGACTTCGCCGGATTGCGAAAAGACGAACAATTGCCGCGCGCACGCCATGGCGCGGTAGCGCAAGGCGGGCAGCGGCGCATGATCGTCGGCCCCGACGGCCTCGTACGGTAATTGCAAGGTACTGTTGAATCCGGGGCCACGCCAGATCAGCAGGACGGTTTGCGCGAAATGCGCGCGCAGGGCGGCGGCTTCGGCCGCGATCGAACGATCGATCGAAAGTGTCATGATGCGTTTTGACTGGGCGACGGAACGACGCACGCTTGCCGCGGCGTCGCGAGAAGCGCCAAGGATAATGCAAAGGCGCGGCGCGGGGCAGGCCGGCCAACCACCAGGGAGGGCTGGACCATGTTGAGCAACGTCGAACTCGTCTTGCGATTGATTCTCGCCGCCGTGCTCGGCAGCGTCATTGGGTTTGAGCGCGAGCGACAGTCCTGGGCCGCCGGCCTGCGCACGCACATGCTGGTTTGCGTCGGTGCGGCCCTCGTCATGATCGTGTCGCAGTTCGGCTTTGCCGACGTGCTGGGCCGCCCGAACGTCGTGCTCGATCCGTCGCGGATCGCCGCCCAGGTCGTCTCCGGCATCGGGTTTCTCGGAGCGGGCGCCATCTTGCTGCGCGGCGAGGTGATACGCGGATTGACGACCGCGGCGAGCGTATGGTCGGTCGCGGCCGTCGGGCTGGCCGCCGGCGCGGGGCTGAACACGGCCGCGATCGCGGCGACCATCATCATTCTCGCGATTCTTGCGGGGATGAAGCCGATCGAGCGACGCTACATCTCCGTCCGCCAGCGGCGGCGCGTGTCCGTGCGCGCCGATCGGGGCGCGCTGACGCTCGACTCCTTGCGCGCGATCTTGGGCCCCGCGAGCGAGCGTGTGAAGCAATTCATCGTCCAGCAGAGCGAGGAGGCGCCCGACTGCGACGACATCGATATCGGCTTCGCCCGGGTGCCTCCGACCGAGTTCGAACGGCTGTGCCATGTGCTGCGCAACGCGCCCGGGGTGCGCTCGCTCAGGGAGGAATTCGAAAACGGCGAATTCAGCGTGAACGGGAACGGGAGCGAAGACGCGAGGGCCGATGGCCGTTGATCTGGGGGCCCACCGCGGACCGATCGTGAGACAATGCCGCGTTCGCAATATGCCTGATCACGATTCCAATGAGCCGCGCCCGGCCGCGGCCGCCACCATACGCCATGGCAGATTCCGTAGTATCCCCGTCTTCCCGCTCCAAAGGTTCTTCGCCCGCCAAGGGCCGGTCGCGCGCTGCGGCGTCGGGCGACGATCGTCGGCCCGCGCGGTCCGCGATCGAGCCTGAGCTGCCTGGCTCGCCCGCGTTGCCCGACTTGCTCGGGTCGCCGCAGACGGGTGTCGAACCCGGCGACGCGGCTCAGCCGCCGCATTTCGACCCACGCCAGGGGACGCTGCTCGGCTTCGAGTTGCCGCCCGATGCGCTGGAGGCGCTAAAGAGCGTAGGTGCGCGGGCCGATGGCGAGGGCGCAGCAACGGCGAATGCGCCGCAGGCCGCGTCCGGGCCCGAAGCGAGCATCGCGCCGAAGAGGCCGCCGGAACTCGTACCGGACGTCGTGCCGACCCCGAGCGCGGGCCGGCGCAAATCGCCGGTCGCCGAACCCGCACTCGCTCCCGCCGATTCGGCTGCAAAGGAAAAAGCAAAGCCGGCGTCTCCTCGTTCGGCTCCGGCGCAGGGCACGGAACCGACAGCGTCCGTTCATGGGCAGACCGGTCCTGCGCCGGATCACGAGAGTCAGACGTTGTTGTCGCCGGGCGCTGCGCTCGCCAGCGTGCGTCGGCAGAACGCGCGCGGATTGGGCGATGCGATCCGCGTGGGCGGCTCAACGCCCATGTCTAGCGCGGGCGCGGATGCCGGCGACGCCGAGCGGCCCCAGCCCTCTCCAAATGCGTTGTCGGCGTTTCTTGTCACGCCGGCCGCCGCCGCTGTCTCGGCGTCTGCGCCTGCCTCTGCCGCTTCCACTTTCGCTGCGTCGGGTGCTCCAGCCGCCGCAGCCAGTCTCTCGGCCACGGACACCGACGATAGCGCCGCGCGCACTTGGAGCGCGGCGTCCGCCGCGTCCACGCGAACGCTCGCTTCCATGCACGAGGCGCTGGAGCAAGAGCGCCATGCCGCGGAGCTGCGCTGGCGACGCACGCGAAACTGGCTGGCCTTGGCGCTGGCTGGGGTGGCGTTATTAGTGGTGGCCTCGATCGCGCAGACCGTGGCGATGATCGGATTTGCCCGTCGGGCCGACGCGGCGCAGCAGCAAGCGCAGTTGGCGATGACCGAGCAGCAAGCCGCGCTGGCGAGCCTGGCGAGCGCCACGTCGGCGTTGTCCGCCCGCATGCCGGCGCCGCCCGACGCAGGAGCCGCCGCCGATGCCGCGACCCCCTCGGGCGTGGCCCAGCCGCAGGCGAAGCACGCCAAGCCTGTTCACGTCCGGCGTCTTAAAGACAAGGGTAAGGATAAAGATCAGGCCAGGCCCGGCGCTTCCCGCTGATCGAGGGGAGCCGATCGGCGCCCTGAAGTCGCGACACCGACCCACTTTAGGGCGCGGCCTTCAGAGCGAGTCAGGTGCGCGCCTTACCCCCGCTGGACCCCCTTCCACCGTTTGAGCAGCAACGCGTTGGTCACGACGCTGACGCTCGAGAACGCCATCGCCGCGCCGGCCAGCATCGGATTGAGCAAGCCGAGCGCCGCGAGCGGAATGCCGACCAAGTTGTAGATGAACGCCCAAAACAGGTTCTGCTGAATCTTCCGGTACGTTCGGCGCGAGATGTCGATCGCGTCGGCCACGAGCGCCGGATCGCCGCGCATGAGGGTGATGCCGGCCGCGTGCATGGCAACGTCGGTGCCCGTGGCGAGCGCGATGCCGATGTCGGCCGCGGCAAGCGCGGGTGCGTCGTTGATGCCGTCGCCTGCCATCGCGACCGTTCGGCCGGTGCGCGCTTTCAACCGCGCGACGATCCCTGCCTTGTCCTCCGGCAAAACTTGCGCGTAAAACTCGTCGATGCCGAGCGCGGCTGCTACGCCAGCCGCCGCGCCGCGGTTGTCGCCGGTCACCAGTACGCTCTTGACGCCGCGCGCGGCCAGTTGCTCGACGGCGGCGCGTGCGGTCGGTTTGAGGCTGTCGCCGAACGCGATCAGTGCGAGTGCGCTTGCCGGCGTACTTCCCTGCGCCTGCCGGATCAGCCACGAAACGGTATTGCCCGCGGCTTCGAGCGCTGCCGCGCGTTCGCGTGCATGAGCCGGCGGCTCAACGCCGAGCTCGTCGAGCCAGCGCCCGTTGCCGACGCAAAACATCGCACCGTCGATTTGCGCTTGCATGCCGCGCCCCGCGACGGCTTGCGCCTGCGAGCCGGCGTACACGGTTCTACGTCCGGTGGCCGCGCCGGAAGGCTCACTCGGGTCGACGCCCGCCTCGGCGTGCTCTCCCGCGTCGTATTCGGCCAGGAGCGCGCGCGCCAGCGGATGGTCGCTGCCGCGTTCGACGGCCGCGGCGAGCGCGAGCGCGTCCTCGCGCGAGATGCCAAGCGGCTCCAGCGCGACGAGCCGCGGCTTGCCGACCGTCAGCGTGCCGGTCTTGTCGAAGGCGACAACGGACACGCGCTGCGCGAGTTCGAGCGCTTCGGCATCCTTGATGAGCACGCCGTGCCGCGCGGCGACGCCCGTGCCGGCCATGATCGCGGCCGGCGTCGCGAGCCCGAGCGCGCAGGGGCAGGCGATGACGAGCACCGACACCGCGTCGAGAATCGCCGTTTCGGCCGACGCGCCGGCGAGCAGCCAGCCGGCGAGCGTCGCCGCGGCCAGCACGAGGATGGCCGGCACGAACACCGCGCTGACGCGGTCGACGAGCCGCTGGATCGGCGCCTTCTCGGCTTGCGCGCTTTCGACGAGGCGGATGATGCGGGCCAGCGTCGTCTCGGCGCCCGTGGCGCGCGTCGTCACCTCGAGCGTGCCTTCGCCGTTGATCGACCCGGCTGTCACGTGCTCGCCCGGCCCTTTCGCCACGGGCAGGCTCTCGCCGGTCACGAGCGATTCGTCGACGTGCGTGCGCCCCGCCGCGATCACGCCGTCGACCGGCACCCGCTCGCCTGGCCTAACCACGACCACCATGCCGACTCGCACCTGCGCGAGCGGCACTTCGCGCTCGCGGCCGGATGCATCCTTGATGTGGGCGCGATCGGGCCGCAACGCGTTGAGCGCGCGAATCGCGTCCGTCGTCTCCCGTTTAGCGCGCGCTTCGAGCCACTTGCCTAGCCGCACGAGCGTAATGACGACCGCCGACGCTTCGAAATACAGATGCATTGCGTCGCCCGGGCGGGCGATCGTCTGCCAGACGCTCAGGCCGTAGGCCGCCGATGTGCCCAGCGCGACGAGCAAGTCCATATTGCCCGCCCGCGCGCGCACGGCGCGATAGGCGCTCACGTAGAAGCGCGCGCCGCAGATGAACTGGACGATGCTGGCCAGCACGAGCTGCAGCCACGCGGGGAGGGCGACATCAAAGCCGAACGGCGCCGTCAGCATCGGCAGCATGAGCGGTGCGCTGAGCAGCGCCGAGCCCGCAACCGCCGCGAGTTCGCGTCGGGCTTGCCGCGCCCGGTCGCTTGTAACGGATGGCGGGGCGCTCGCCTCGGCGCCGGGCGTTTGGGGCTCCCCCGCGACGGGCCGGGCGTCGTAGCCCGCATCGACGACGGCTTTGACCAGCCGGTCGACGTCGGCGGACGTGAGCGGCGCTTGCGCGCGCACGCTCGCCCGCTCGGTGGCGAGATTGACGGAAGCGGCCGTCACGCCGGGCACGCGCGCAAGCGCCTTTTCAACGCGCGCGGCGCACGAGGCGCAGGTCATGCCTTCGATGTCGAATTCAGCGGTCGGCGCGTCAAAGGCGCCGGGGGCAGTTAGGTCGGTCATGATCGTCGAACTCATGGAAAAGGCGGGCGTCGTGCAATGGAATGCCATATCGGCACTATCGACCTTCCCATGATTGGAAGGTCAAGCGCCTTCTTTTCTTTCGCCTGTCGAACGAGCGTAGCGGATACAGTGTGGGATTGTTTTGACGAAGGTCGTCGATCCGATACCGGGCGCGTCCGTTGCGCCTTTATGCTCGGGATTCGGATGGTCCTTGCTTCGCGGACGCGGATACGATACAACGCTCTCGCGATTCGACGATGAATCGACGTGGCGCACGATCCTGGCCGGATCGCGTATTGCCCCACGGCGACGGCGGAGTGGGCCGCCGGCCGCTACAAACACACCGTACCTATGACAACAAAAACACGAAAATCGCTACTGCCCGCGGGGGCGCGCTACTGGGTGGCTTGCATGGCTACCGTCATCTTCGCGGGTTGCGCCGCAACGCCGAAGGCGCCGCCCGCGGCGCATGCGACCGGCTGGACGCAGGACGAGGTCGTCGACTCCTACGTCTTCGGCTACCCGCTCGTCGTGATGGCGACGGCGCGCGCCGCGGCGCTGGCCGGGGATGGAACCGACGCGGGCGCCGCGCTCAACACGCTGCGGCCGGTCGCGGCCAATGCGGCGGACGACAATCTGCCGCCGCTGGCCGACGTCGATACCTTATCCGCGAACGCCTGGCTCGATGTATCGCAGGAGCCGGTCGTCATCTCCCTGCCGGACACGCACGGGCGCTTTCTGGATGCCCGAGTGCTCGATATGTGGACGAACGTCGTCTGGTCGACGGGGCCGAGCGCCAATGCGCGCACGGGCGCACCCAAGCCGCAGACGATTGCGCTCGTCGGGCCCGGATGGAGCGGCCAACTGCCGTCGGGCGTGGAACGGGTGGATGCGCCGGCCAGCAACCTCTGGCTCGGCGTGCGCATCGCCGCGCTCGATGCCCGTGCCTTGCCTTGGGCCCGCCGGCTGCAAAGCGAGGTGCGCGTCGCGCCCTTGTCGGTCTATCTTGCCGACGAACACCCGCGTCATGCCGCGCGCGGCAAGCATGCGAGCCGCGACCGTCGTGTCGGGAAGGCGCGCGCCGACGACGTGCAAGAAAGCATCGCCGAAGCTTCGACGGGATTGGCCGCGAACGCGGCAGCCGTGGCGCGGCTCGACGCGAACGGCTTCTTCGGCAAATTGGCGGAGGCCCTGCGCGAGAATCCGCCGTCGACCGACGACGACCACGCGCTCAAGGTGCTGGCCGATATCGGCGTGAAGCCGGGCGAAGCCGTCCGATTCCCGAACGGCTCCGCTGACGCCATCGCCGCCGGCGTGGCCGAAGGCGCCAAACGCGTCCAGACGCCGCCCGTCAATGCCGTCTCGGGCAATGGCTGGGCTTGGAGCGGCGCCGGCACGGGCCGTTACGGCGACGACTACGCGCTGCGCGCCTATGCAACCAGCGCGCACCCGGGCGCCGCGACCGAGCAAGATGAAGCCTTCCCGACCGCCACGGTGGACAGCGACGGACAGCCGCTCGACGGCAGCCACGATTATGTGATGCACTTTGCAGCGAAAGCGCTGCCGCCCGTCCGCGCCTATTGGACGATCACCGCCTATACGTCGGACGGCGCCTTGGCGCCCGGACGCCTGCCGCATCGCTCGATCGACTCGCACGATCGGCTGCGGCGCAACCGTGACGGTTCGATCGACCTCTATGTTTCGTCGAAGTCGCCCGGACGCGCGCGCGTATCGAATTGGCTGCCGGCGCCGCAGGGGCCGTTCGAACTCGTGATGCGGCTCTATGCGCCGCGGCCGAGCGCGATGGACGGAAGCTGGCTGCCGCCGAAACTCGAGCGGCGCTGATGCGAACGCGCGCAGGGCGGGTATAGATCCATTGGAGCGGGGGCGAACGAGTTTGAACGGAGCGGTGCAATGACGAATGAACCGAAGGGCGGGACGCTGGGCCGCCTCGGGGAGAAGATGCGCTCACGCGGCGCGCGCCGCACGCTGATTGGCGTCGTGATCGCCGTTGCGCTGTACGGCTTGCTCGGTTTTTTCGCGGCGCCGCCGCTCATTCGGCACGTTGCCGAGCGTCAGCTCGGCGAAGCTTTGGGCCGTCCAGCGACGATTCGTCATGTGGCGCTCAATCCTTATACCCTTCGGCTGGAAGCGGACGGCGTGCGCCTGGGCGAGCGCGGCAATGCCGGCGATTTCGCCTCGATCGAACGCTTGGTCGTGCGCGTGTCGTGGATGACGCTGCTGCGCTTTGCGCCGATCGTCACCGAACTGCGCGTCGATTCGCCGCGCGTGAATGTCGTCCGCTACGACGCACAGCGCTTCAACTTCAGCGATATCGCTGAAAAATTCGCGACGCCGTCGAAGCCGCAAGCCGGCCCGACGTTGTTCTCTCTGTCCAACATCGCGGTCGAGAATGGCCGCGTCGATTTCGACGATCGGCTGCTCGGCGCCCGTCACGTCGTCGACCAGCTCGCGCTCGGCGTGCCGTTCATCGCCACGCTGCCCTCGCAAACCGACATCTTCGTCGATCCGCGGTTTTCTGCCCGTATCGACGGCAGCCCGATCGACATCCGCGGCAGGACCAAGCCGTTTGCCGCTTCCCGCGAATCGGATGTGACGCTGACCTTCGGCGATCTCGACGTGCCGCGCCTGCTGTCCTACGTCCCGACGAAACTGCCGCTCGAGGTGCAAAGCGGCAAGCTGGCCGGCGATCTCAAGTTGCGATTCCTGATGTCGGCCGACAAGCCGACCCTGACGATCACGGGAACGGCCGATTTGACCGATGCCCGGATCGTCGACGCCGCGCATGCGCCGTTCTTTTCGGCTCACGCGCTGCACGTCGCGGCGGGGGGGCTTGCGCCGCTGGCGGGCGTGTATCGGTTCGACGAGATTCGGCTGGATCAGCCGTCGCTGCATCTCACCCGCGAGCATTCGGGCGAACTCGGCATCATGCGCGCCTTCGCGGCCGCTTCGTCCGCCGATGCGGCGCGGCAGGCGAGTGCATCGGCGGCTGTCGTTGCGACATCGGCTTCCGGGGCGCCCGGTGCCTCCGCGGCGCCGGGCGCTTCGACGCCCACGCCGGCCGCCGCTGCGTCGGCTCCCGCCACCGCCGCCACCCAGCCCGCTGCGCTCGACGTATCGATCAAGCATCTCGCGTTGAACGACGGCGACATCGCCCTCGAAGATCGCGTGCCAGATCGGCCCGTCTCACTCGATCTGACTGCGCTCACCGCCACGCTCGACGATTTTTCGACGCTCGGCACAACCAAGGCGCGATACGCCATCCACACGGCGCTCAAGCAAGGCGGCACGATCGAGGCCGCCGGCGCGCTCGGATTGGCCGCGAAGCACGCCGACGCCAAGCTGTCGCTGGCCGGTCTCGCGTTGCCGCTGGCGCAGCCTTACCTGGACGGCGTGACGAGCGCGCGCATCGTGGACGGCAAACTCGGCGCTTCGCTGCCGCTCGACGCCGACTGGTCTGCCCCGGATACGCGCCTGCGCGTGGGGGCGGGCGAGTTGACGCTCGATTCGCTGAAGATAACGGGAGCCGATGCGGCCAAGGGCGCCGCGCCCGCCGTTGCGCTCGCGAAAGGACGCATCGCGCTCAAAAGTGTGGATGTGGCCGCACGCTCCGCCGATATCGACCGTGTCGAGGCGACAGGGCTCGCCGTGACGGGTGTGCGCGACAAGGCGGGCCGCATCGACCTCGCCGAGCTGGCGCAGCCGCCGAGAGCGGCTCGCCCCGCCGAAGCGGCGTCGCATAAACCGGCCACCGCGCATGAACGCTCGCGCGAGCGCGGGCGCGAGCCGCACGCCGGCGACAGCGCCCATGGAGCGACCAAACCGAGCAGCGCGAATGTCAACGCCAAGGCCGACGCCGCCCAGCCCGGCTGGCGCTATCGCATCGGCGAACTCGCGCTCAAGGATGGGTCGGCCGACATCACCGACGAAACTGCGCCCAAGCCCGCGAAGCTGCATGTCGCGCCGATCCAGCTCGAGGTGCGCAACGTCACCGAGGACCTGAGCCACCCGCTCTCCGTCAAGCTCGAAACGTCGCTGAACGGCAAAGGCACGTTGAACGTGAGCGGCGATCTCGTCCCGAGCCCGCTCGCCGCCACGCTGACGGTCGAGGCGAATCGGCTCGACCTATCGCCTGTCGAGCCTTACTTCGGCAGCGGACTGAACGCAAAGATCGCGAGCGCCGAGCTCAATGCGCGCGGCCAATTGAAGGCTGCGATGCCCAACAGCGGTGCGCCGTCGTATGCGTATCGCGGGTTCGCCTCGCTCGTCGACGTGCGCCTGCTCGACCGCACCACTTCGGCGCCGCTGGCCGGCTGGCGCACGCTCGGGATCGGCGGCATCAACGCTCGCTACGACGAACACGGCATCAATCTCGATATCGCGCGCGTCACGTTTGCGCGCTTTTTCGGCCGTGTGCTGCTCGACCCGCAAGGCAAGCTGAATTTGAACGACGTGCTCGCTCAACAGCGCGAAGCGTCGCAGACGGCCGGCGCGTCCAAGCAGAAGGCTTCGACGACCACTGCCCACGTCGAAACGGCGCCGCCGGCTACGGCTTCCACGCCGCTGCATGCGCGTATCGGCCAGGTGGTGCTCGAGCAGGGGCACGTGAACTACACCGACGACTTCGTCAAGCCGAACTACACGGCCGATCTCGTCGACATCACGGGCACGATCGGAACGTTCGGCACCGAGGTGGCCACGCCCGCGCCGGTCGACATCAGCGCGAGCTTGGCCGACAACGGCCCCGTTGCGATCCGCGGCAAGGCCAACCCGCTCGCGCAAAAGCCTTCGCTCGACCTGACCGCGAGCGCGCACGATATCGGGCTCAAGCACCTGACGCCGTATTCGCTCAAATACGCGGGTTACCCGATCGAGAAGGGCAGCTTGAACGTCGATCTGCACTACAAGCTCGAGAACGACCAGCTCACCGCGGAAAACCATCTGTTCATCGATCAGCTGACGTTCGGCGAACACGTCGAGAACGACACCGAAACGCACTTGCCCGTGCGTCTCGCGATTTCCTTGCTGAAGAACTCGCGCGGCCAGATCGACGTCAACATTCCCGTCTCCGGTTCGCTGTCGAATCCGCAGTTCAGCTTGGGCAGCTTGATTTGGAGCGCCGTCGCGCACTTGATCGAGCGAGCCGTGACGGCGCCGTTCTCGCTGCTCGCGAACGCGCTCGGCGGCGGCGCGCATGGGTCGGCTAGCGCGGAGCAATTGCAGTACATCGCGTTCGCGCCCGGCTCGGCCGCGCTGACCGATTCGTCGCGCGAAAAACTCGATACGCTAGCGAAGCTGCTGAGCGAGAAGCCCGAAGTGAAGCTGGACCTAAGCGGCCGCGCCGACGCCAACATCGACACGCAAGGACTCAAGCTTGCGTACGTCGACGACCTCGTCAAGAAGGAGAAGGCGAAAGCGTCGGGCGGTGCACAGGCCGACCTGTCGACGGTGACGCTCACGCCCGAAGAATACAGCCGCTATCTGAAGCAGGCGTACATGGATGCCGATTTCAAGAAGCCACGAAATTTCGTAGGTCTGACGAAGACGCTGCCGGATGAAGACATGAAGCGAGCGCTCGCTTTCCATGCGAAGGTGGACGACACGAGTCTGCACGCGCTTGCCGATCAACGCGCGCAGAACGTGCGGCGATACCTGAGCGAGAAGGTCGATGCGAATCGGCTTGTGATCCTCGCGCCGCATTTCGGCACGGAAGGCCTGAAGGACAACGGCCCGTCGAGCCGCGTGGACTTGACTCCGGCGACCTGATACACTTTTCTCACACGTATCTTTCTCAATCACACTCAACCACTTAGGGAGGCATTCGATGTTCGACACTACGCTTGCGGCCATCCCAAACGTGGCACGAGTCCCTCTGCGCGACATGCGACGCTGACGTCGCGATTCTCGTCGCCGCGTTCGGCCGGGTTCGCCCGGCAAGCAAACCGGCTCTCATCATTTCTCGATAGTTCGCCGCGGTAAGCGGTGTGCTGCTGTCGTTGTCGCCGACGTCGATCGTCGGCGGCGCGACGCGTTTTCCTCTTTTTCTTGGCCCTGCGGCGCACTACGCCACAGGGCGGAGCGGCTATGACTCGCAAAAAAATCGATCTCGGCGGGCAGACGTTCAAGGACGTCTTCAGCTTCGCCGCTTCCCACTGGACGCGTCAGCGGCGGCGCGTCCTCGTCATCGTGACCGTGGCCCTTTGCTCGGCCTTGGCCGATATCCTGACGCCGATGTTCGCCGGCCGCCTCGTCGGCGCCTTGGCGGGCGCGGGCGCCGTCAAGACGAGTGCGCTGCATGGCGTACTGGCGGCCTTCTCCGCGCTGATCTCGCTCGCGCTGGCGGGCGCGGTGCTGCGCTATTGCATGTACGCCGGCATCACTTCGCTCACGCTGCGCATGATGAGCGACATTGCCGGCGATGCGTTCCATCGCGTGCAGCGCTTGTCGACCGATTGGCACGCGAACAGCTTCGCCGGTTCGACCGTGCGCAAGATCACGCGCGGAATGTGGGCGCTCGACATGCTCAACGACACGCTGCTGCTCGGGTTGCTGCCCTCGGTCGTCATGCTCGTCGGCGCGACCGTCCTGCTCGGCATGCACTGGCCGATCATGGGTGTGGTCGTCGGCGTGGGCGCTGTCCTCTACATCGCGACCACCGTCGGCTTGACGCTCGGCCTCGTCGCGCCGGCGGCCCGGCTGGGCAATGCATGGGATACGCGCATGGGCGGCGCGCTGGCCGATGCCGTGACGTGCAACGCCGTCGTCAAAGCGTTCGGCGCCGAGACCCGCGAGGAAGCGCGGTTTGCGCGCGTGATCGGCAAGTGGCGGCATCGTACGCGCCGGGCGTGGATACGCGGCACTTTCAACGGCAGCGTGCAAAACGTCATGCTCGCCGCCATGCAGGCGGCCATGCTCGGCGTCGGGCTCATGCTATGGCTCGACGGTCGAGCCGGGGTGGGCGACATCGCATTCGCGCTGACGATGTTCCTGGTGCTGCAAGGCTATTTGCGCGACGTGGGTACGCTCGTGCGCCAACTTCAGCGGTCGGTCAACGACATGGAAGAACTCGCCGCGCTCACGCGCCAACCGCTCGGCATCGAGGATAAGCGGGGCGCCGGCGCGCTCGTCGTGGAGCGCGGCGAGATTCGCTTCGAGCACGTGACGTTTCGCTACGACGCCCATGCGGCGCCGCTCTACGCCGATTTTTCCGTGCGTATCGCGCCGGGCGAGCGCGTGGGGCTGATCGGCCATTCGGGCTCCGGCAAGACGACGTTCATCAAACTGATCCAGCGCCTCTACGATGTGGCGGAGGGCAGAATCACGATCGATGGCCAAGACATCGCGGGCGTGGCGCAAGCCTCGTTGCGCGCGCAAATCGCAATCGTTCAGCAAGAGCCGTTGCTGTTTCATCGGTCGTTGGCCGAGAACATCGCTTACGCGCGTCCGGGGGCCTCGCACGCCGACATCGAGCGCGCGGCGCGGCTGGCGAACGCGCACGAGTTCATCGAGTCGTTGCCGAATGGGTACGACACGTTGGTGGGCGAGCGCGGCGTCAAGCTCTCGGGCGGCGAGCGCCAACGCGTCGCGATCGCTCGGGCGTTTTTGGCGGACGCCCCCGTGCTGATCTTCGACGAAGCCACCTCGAGCCTCGATAGCGAGAGCGAAGCATCGATTCAGCAAGCGATGGAACGGCTCATGGTGGGACGCACGACGCTCGTCGTCGCGCACCGGCTGTCGACGGTGCGTGCGCTCGATCGTTTGCTCGTGCTCGACAAGGGGCGCATCGTCGAGGAAGGCAATCACGATACGTTGATCCGATCGGAGCGCGGCCTGTATCGGCGCTTGTTCGAGCGGCAAGCGCTCGAATTGACGAAGGGGCTCGTCGTTGCCGAACCGCCGCGCGCCGCCGCCGCGGCCGCCGAGGCTTGAGCGTCTCGGCTCTAACCCTTTCCACGGCCGGCGCGATGCCGGCCGTTTTTTTATGGGCTGTGAAAATCGAATGGCGTTTTATTTAAATGTCATTGTAATGGAATTGAAAATTAATCATACGTGAAATTAAAATCAGACTAGTGATACCTATCTAATCGGATAATTCTGCTTACATAAAATTCTCATTGCTGCTTCACTCCAATGCGCCGCGGCAGCCATGGTGAAGGCTTCGGCGCGGCACCGTTTAAAACGACGTATGAATGAAAATCGGCAATTCGCCGTGCTCGAACATTGGAGAAAACAGTATGGCCAGGTCGTTGAAAAAGAGAATGCTGACAGGTTTGACCGCAATGGCAATTGGTGGCGCTTCATTAGCCGGATCAACCGGCGCCGCCGCACTGCTCTCGCTCGCGGCGCCGCGGGCCGCGTTGGCGGATACCGCGCCGTCGGTCGATGACTATGCCGCGACGCAGTACCCGATCGTGCTCGCGCACGGGCTGTCGGGCACCGATCGCTACGCGAACGTGCTCGACTACTGGTACGGCATCGCGTCGGATCTCGAATCGCACGGCGCCAACGTTTACGTGGCGAACTTGTCGGGTTTCCAGAGCGATTTGGGTGCGAACGGGCGCGGCGAACAACTGCTGACCTACGTCAAGCAAGTGCTCGCCGCGACGGGTGCGAAAAAGGTCAACCTGATCGGCCATAGCCAAGGCGGCCTCAGCGTGCGATATGTGGCGGCGGTCGCGCCCGAACTCGTGGCGTCCGTGACGACGATCGGCACGCCGCATCGAGGTTCGGAATTCGCCGATTACGTTGCCGGCGTACTAGCAAAAGATCCCACGGGCTTGGCCGAGCCGTTGATCGGCAAGTTCGCCGATCTGCTCGGCACGCTCTTCAGCAGCGATTTCAACTCGAACCAGGATGCGATCGCTGCGTTGACCGCGCTGACGAGCTCGGGCGCGGCCCAGTTCAACGCGGCCGTGCCGAGCGCGGGGCTGGGCGCGCCGGGCGCCTGCCAAACGGGCGCGTCGACCGAAACCGTCAACGGCAACACGCACTACCTGTATTCGTGGGCCGGCAGCGCGATTTCCCCGACGTGGTCGGTCCTGGGCGTGCGCGGCGCGACCGATACGAGCGTCTCCGGGGCGTTCGACGCAGCGAACTTCGTCGACCCGACGACGGTAGCGCTGCGCGGCTCGGGCACGGTCATGATCAATCGCAATTCCGGCCCGAACGACGGCCTCGTATCGGTTTGCAGCGCGCTGTTCGGCAAAGTGCTGAGCACGAGCTATCACTGGAATCACGTTGACGAAATCAACCAGGTGCTAGGCGTGCTGGGACAGAACGCGGAAGATCCGTTGGCCGTGATCCGGACGCATGCCAACCGTCTGAAACTTCAGGGGCTGTAACCGATGACGCGCCCCGCCGATGCAAAGAAGACCGCGAGCACGCTCGCGCCGTTCGCCCTCGTCGGCGCCGTTGCGGCCGTCGCGCTCTGGTATTTCATTGCGCCGGCCGGGGCGCCGCGCGTGCGTGCACAACCTGCCGCACACGCGGCGAGCGCGGCGGCCGTCATGCCGCGTGCCGGGGGGGCGCCGCTTGGGCCTGTGTCGTCCTTGCCGGCGTTGCCGGCTTCGCTCGAGGGGACGATGCCGCCAAGGCTGCCCGTCGATGCGCATGGCCACTTGCGCAAGACGCGCGCGGTGCGCGAGTTCTTCGACTACTTTCTGACGGCGCAGCATGAAATGCGCGACGAAGCGCTCGATGCGCTCGTCAGAAAGCAAATCGCATCGCAACTCGACGCAACGCTCGCCCAGCGCGACGCGCTCGATGTCTGGCAGCGCTACGGTGCGTATCGCCGCGCGCTGGCCGAGCTTGCGCCGCTCGCGGCGCCGTCGCCCGCGCGTGGGCTCGATCTCGATGCATTGCAGTCCTCGCTCGACGAGCACGTATCGCTCGCCGGCCGAACGCTCGGGGCCGATTGGAGCGAAGCGTTCTTCGGCCTCGATTGGCGGCGCGGCCGCTATACGATCGAGCGATTGCGCATCGCGCGCGACCCGGCGTTGACCGAAGCGCAAAAGGCGGCCCGCCTACGCGCGCTCGATGAAAGCATGCCGCCCGAGGCACGCGCGTCTCGTGCCGACGGCGAACGTGCCCGCGCGACGGTCGATACGGTCGCCAAGCTCGAACAGCAAGGGGGCTCCATCGACGCGCTGCGCGCGAACGCAACGCAAGCGCTCGGGCCGCAGGCCGCCGAACGCATCGTCAAAATGCAGCAGGACGACGACGCGTGGCGAGCCAAATACGCCGACTATGCGGCACAGCGGGCGCGCATCGATGCAATGGGGCTCACGAGCGCCGAGCGCGACGCGCGGATCGACCAACTGCGCCGACAGGCGTTTTCGAATCCGGCGGACGCGATCAGAGCCGCGTCGCTCGACGGGCCGCCCGCCCCCTGAGCGTGCCGTTGCGCTTAGGCGACCTGCACCGCGCCCGCTTCCATGTGACGCTCGATGACGCGGGCGAGCGTGTCGAACGCCGGTTCGATACCTTCGTTCGGCACGCAGGCATAGCCGAGCAGCAGCCCCCGGCGCGCCACATCCTCCCGGCTGTAATAGGTGGAAAGCGGCCGCACGATCACGCCGGCATCGAAGGCGGCCGATGTCACGCGGCGATCGTCGACTGCGTCCGGCAGACCGAGCACGAGGTGCAGGCCCGCTTCGTCGCCCATCACGGGCAGCGCATCGCCGAAGCGCGCGGTGATAGCGTCGATCAGCATCTGGCGGCGCTCGCCGTAGAGCGCGCGCATACGTCGCACGTGGGAGGTGAGATATCCGCCGAGAATGAATTCCGCGAGCACCGCCTGATGCATGAGCTGGCCTTCCCGATACAGCTCGGCCACGGCGGTGCGAAACGTATCGACCAAATGTTCGGGTGCGACCATATAGCCGATGCGCAGCCCAGGGTACAAAATCTTGCCGAGACTGCCGACGTAAATCACGCGGCCGGCGTCGTCCAAGCCCTGCAGCGATGCGATCGGCCGGCTGCCGTAACGGAACTCGCTGTCGTAGTCGTCCTCCACGATCCACGTGCGGTGCTGTCGGGCGTATTCGAGCAACGTGCGGCGCCGCGCAAGGCTCATGACCATACCGAGCGGATACTGGTGCGACGGCGTGACGACGGCTAGGCGAGGCGCCACGCCCGGGGTCAGCTCGCGCGGGTTCAGGCCTTCGCCGTCTACGGGAATCGGCTCCAGTTCCAGCCCGGCCGCCTGCAGCACGCTGCGCGCGCCCCAGTAACACGGCTCCTCGACCCACGCGCGATCGCCGACGTCGGTCAAGAGCTTCACGGCGAGGTCCATCGACTGATGTATACCCGTGGTGATGATGATCTGATCGGGCGAGCATTTGACGGAACGCGCCACCCGCAGATAGTCGGACAGCGCGCGGCGCAGCGGGCGGTAGCCGCCCCCTGGGGCGTAGGTCAGCAGCTCGGGGTTCGCTTCTTTCCACAGCCGCGCCTGCAGGCGGCTCCATGTGCGGGTAGGGAATTCCTTGACGTCGGGCACGCCGGGCATGAAGGCGCCCCACTGCTTCGGCGCCACCCCCGCGCGCCCGATCAGCCGCTGCCCGCGCGTGGAAAGGTGCTCGTGCGCGCGGTTTTCCCGAGCGGCGGGCGTCTCGCTCGGGCGCACGACGGGGCGCGGCCGGACCGCTTTCGTATCGGGACGCGTATCCGCCACGTAGGTGCCGCTGCCCGTGGACGAGAGGACGTAGCCCTCGGCCGTCAATTGGTCGTACACGCGAAGCACCGTGTTGCGCGCAATGTCGAGATCTTCGGCCAGCGTGCGCGAACTGGGCAGCTTCGTGCCAGGAGCCAATTGTCCCGTCAGAATGGCCTGCTGGACCAGGCGCAACACCTGGCGGTACATGGGCTCGGCCGCTGCGCGCTCGAGCCGGGCGCCGAGCCAATCCGACAGAATGATCGTATCCAAAGTGGTTCCCTTCGGAATAATGAAATGGTTCCGTTACGTGGAACCGTAACCGATTATATTGGATTGCAAATGAAATGCGGTGCTCGCTAGTCGATGGAGCCAATCGGAATGGGAGTGGAGGCAGACGATGAAATCGGACCAGGTGATTGTGAGCTTTCGCGGGGTGCGCAAGACGTACGACGGCGAGAGCCTTGTCGTGAAGTCGCTCGACCTCGACATCTACCAGGGCGAGTTCCTGACGCTGCTCGGGCCGTCGGGTTCGGGCAAGACGACTTGTCTGATGATGCTGGCCGGGTTCGAATTCCCCACGGGCGGGGAGATCCGGCTCGACGGGCAATTGCTCAATACCGTGCCGCCGCACAAGCGCAACATCGGCATGGTGTTCCAGAACTACGCGTTGTTTCCGCATCTGACGGTCGAGCAGAACGTCGCCTATCCCCTGACGGTACGCAAGATGGACGCCGCCGAGCGTGCCGACCGCGTGGCCGAAGCGCTCAAGATGGTGCGCATGGACAGCTTCGCCAAGCGCTATCCGTCGCAGCTCTCGGGCGGCCAGCAGCAACGGATCGCACTGGCTCGCGCGCTCGTCTTTCAGCCGCGTCTCGTGCTGATGGACGAACCGCTCGGCGCGCTGGACAAGCAGTTGCGCGAACACATGCAGTACGAATTGAAGGCGCTGCACGACAAGCTCGGCCTGACGTTCGTCTACGTCACGCACGATCAGGGCGAAGCGCTGACGATGTCCGATCGCGTCGCCGTCTTCGACAAAGGGATCGTGCAGCAGCTCGATACCGTCGACCGTCTTTACGAAACGCCGTGCAACGAGTTCGTCGCGAACTTCATCGGCGACAGCAACCGGCTGCACGGCACGATCTCCGACACCGACGGCGAGTTTTGCCGCATGCGTTTGCGCGACGGCACGCACGTCGTGGGCCGCAACGTGGCGAACGCGCGGGCCGGCGCATCGGCCGTCGCCTGCATTCGCCCCGAGCGCCTGCGCCTCACCGCCCACACGGGCCTGCGCGACGCCGCCGCGGCGAACGCCAACGCCAACGCGCTGTCGAGCGAAGTGCGCGGTCTCATCTATTTCGGCGATCACGTGCGGATGCGCTGCGCGGTGCCCGAGCAGGACGAATGCTTCGTCAAGGTTCCGCTCGGCACCGAAGCGCTCGATACGTTCGTGCCCGGCGCGCGTGTCGGGCTCGAGTTCGCCCCCGAGCATTTGCGCGTTTTTGCGTAATCCGCGGCGCGAGCGCTCGCCGCTCGCGAAGCCTGCATCGCCCAGTCCGCGGTCCGCGGACGAATTCACGAAGATCCACGTAGAGGAGAGCCAAGATGAAGTCGAACACCCTCATGACGCGCCGCACCGTTGCGACGCTGGCCGTCGCTGTCGCATCGACGATGCTTGCCGCGGCCGGCGCCGCGGCGGCCGAGCTGACCGTCGTGAACTTCGGCGGCGCGAACGCCGATGCGCAGAAGGTCGCGTACTACCAGCCGTTCGAAAAGAAGACGGGCGATAAGGTCACGGCCGTGGAGTACAACGGCGAAACGGCCAAGATCAAGGCCATGGTGGAAGCCAAGCACGTGAACTGGGACGTCGTCGAAGTCGAATCGGGCGATCTGGGCCGCGGCTGCGACGAAGGCCTGTACGAAAAGCTCGACTGGTCCAAGATCGCCAAGAAGTCGGAGCTGATCCCCGAATCGCCGAGCACGTGCGGCGTGGGCTTCTTCGTCTGGTCGACGGCCATCGCCTATAACGCCGACAAATTGAAGACGGCGCCGACGGGCTGGGCCGATTTCTGGGACGTCAAGAAATTCCCCGGCAAGCGTGCGTTGCGCAAGGGCGCGCGCGGCAACCTCGAATTCGCGCTGATGGCCGACGGCGTGGCGCCCAAGGATGTCTACAAGGTGCTGGCGACGAAGGCCGGTCAGGATCGCGCCTTCAAGAAGCTCGACGAACTGAAGCCGAACATCCAATGGTGGGAAGCCGGTGCGCAGCCGCCGCAGTTCCTCGTCGCGGGCGACGTCGTCATGTCCTCCGCGTTCAACGGCCGGATCGACGCCGCGCAGCGCGAAGGCAAGAACCTGAAGGTGGTGTGGAACGGCAGCATCTATGACCTCGACTACTGGGTCATTCCGAAGGGATCGCCGAACAAGGCGCTGGCCGAGCAGTTCATCGCTTACTCGGTCTCGTCCAAGCCGCAGCAGGCCTACGCGCAGCATATCGCCTACGGCCCGGCCAACCGCGACGCGATCAAGTCGCTCGACGCGAAGACGCTTTCGAACCTGCCCAACTCGCCGGCCAACGGCAAGAATGCGGTGCTGCAAGACGCCGCCTTCTGGACGGATTACGGCGACGAGCTCGAGCAGCGTTTCTCGTCGTGGGCGTCGAAGTAACGTAGCAGGATAGTTAGGCGCAGGCGCGCGCCGATGCGGTAGCCGGCGCGCGCCGATTGAAAGCAAGAAGCAAAAAGGCAAGAGGCAAGGCAGGAGATGAGCGTGCAAACGATGACGATTCAGAGCGAGCCGAGCAGCGCATCGACCGCGACGTTGAAGCGGGAGTTGAAGGCGGCGCAGGCGCGCAAGCGCCTAACGGCGCTTCTCCTGATTGCACCGCTGGCGATATTTCTGGTGCTGATTTTCGTCGTGCCGATCGCGGCGCTGCTGACGCGCGCGGTGCAGAACCCCGAGGTGGCCGATGCGCTGCCCAAGACGGTCGTGCAGCTCAAGGGCTGGGACCGCAAGAGCGAACCGCCCGTGGCGGCGTATGCGGCGCTCGCCACCGATTTGGCGGCCGCGCAAGACGGCGAAGTAATGGGCGGCTTGGCGCGTCGGCTGAACGTCGAAATCCCGGGCTACCGCTCGCTCGTGGCGAAAACGGCTCGTGCGCTGCCGTTCGCCGACGACGCGGGCCACCCCCTCGCGTTATCGCCCGATCAAATGCGCGCCAAGCTCATCGATCTCGACGGGCGCTGGGGCGAAGTGCGCTACTGGCGCGCCATCGCCAAGAATAGCTCGCACTACTCGCCGTTTTATATGCTGGCCGCGCTCGATCATCGACAAGACGCGTTCGGCCATATCGAAAAGACCGATCCCGATCAGCGCATCTACTTGAGCGTCTTCGGCCGCACGTTCGTGATCGGCGCGGTGGTGACGCTGGCCGCGCTGCTGCTCGGCTATCCGCTCGCTTATTGGATTTCGACGTTGAACGAACGTCGCGCCAACCTGGCGATGATCCTCGTGCTGATCCCGTTCTGGACGTCGATTCTCGTGCGCGTCGCCGCATGGATCGTGATCCTGCAGACCGAAGGCCTCGTCAACCATACGCTGCACGGGCTCGGCCTCATTCATGCGCCGCTCGAGCTGCTGTTCAACCGCACCGGCGTCTACATTTCGATGACGCATATTTTGCTGCCGTTCATGATCCTGCCGCTCTACAGCGTGATGAAGTCGATCCCGCCCACGTATCAACGGGCCGCCGTGTCGCTCGGCAGCCACCCGTTCGCCGCCTTCTGGCGCGTGTATGTACCGCAGACCTATCCCGGCATCGGCGCGGGCGCGCTGCTCGTGTTCATTCTCGCGATCGGCTACTACATCACGCCGGCGCTGCTGGGCGGGCCGAACGATCAGATGGTCAGCTACTACGTCGCCTACTTCACGAACGTGACGATCAACTGGGGGATGGCTTGCGCGCTCGGCGGCCTGCTGCTCGCCGCCACGCTCGTGCTCTACGCGGTCTACGGCCGCTTCACGCGCGCCCAACCGAACCTGTGAGGAGCCGACGATGAAACTTTCGAAACCTTTGTTCGCCCCGCACACGTCGATCGTCGAACGCGCATGGTACTTCCTGCTGCGCGGCCTGGCCGTGCTGACGCTGCTGTATCTGATCATGCCCGTGCTGGCGATCGTGCCGCTGTCGTTTTCGTCGAGCACGTTTCTCGTCTATCCGATTCCGGGTTGGTCGCTGCGCTGGTATCAGAACCTCGTCATGTCCGACGAGTGGCGCTTGGCCGCGAAAAACAGCTTCATCGTCGCGCCTTCCGCCACGGTGTTGGCCACCGTGCTCGGCACGCTTGCGGCGCTCGGTCTGGCCAAGGCGAATTTCCGCGGCAAGGCCATCGTCATGGCCGTGCTCATTTCGCCGATGATCGTGCCCGTGATCGTAGTGGGCGTGGGCATGTACTTGTTCTTTGCGCCGCTCGGTCTTGCCAATACTTATATCGGACTGATCATGGCGCATGCGGCGTTGGGCGTGCCCTTCGTCGTCACGACGGTGGGCGCGACGCTGCAAGGCTTCGACGGCAATCTCGTGCGGGCCAGCCTATCGCTCGGCGCCAACCCCACGCGCACGTTCTTTCGCATCACGCTGCCCGTGATCGCGCCGGGCGTGATCTCGGGCGCGCTGTTCGCATTCGCGACCTCGTTCGACGAAGTCGTCGTGACGCTGTTCCTCGCCGGCGCCGATCAAACGACGCTGCCGCGCCAGATGTTCACCGGCATCCGAGAGAACATCACGCCGACGATCGCCGCGCTGGCGACGATTCTGATCATTTTTTCGACGGGGCTGCTGCTCGCGCTCGAATGGCTGCGTGGGCGAAACGCGGCGCGCGCGGTGGCGTGACCGTACGCCACGGTCTGTCCGTGGCGCTTTGATGACCGCATCTTGAAGCCTCTTCGGAGGCTTCGCTTTTTGGTTCGACGCATCGTACGTCGAACGATCTCCACCCGCGCCGTGCCTATAGTCGGCAAATGGTCAGCCGCACTTCGCCGCTGACCGGAACGACAGGAGAGGGCATCCATGCACAACGGCGCGGTAGAGGGTACTGACGCGAGCGAGTCGGTCCAAGCAAACGAGCTGCGGGAGCGCGAGGGGCACGACCGGCCGCCGGTCGCCACGCCGCAATCCTCGACGATGCCTCGGTCGACTTCCTTCGAAGGAATGCCGTCTCGCTCGCCACGCTTGTCCGTCGATTCCCAGACTTCGCAGAATTCGCTTCGGCGATCGCAAGGCCCGACGCCGTCGGTGCGCACAGTCTCGGCTGACGACATTCGCGCGGCATCGACCGAGGATGTGCGGACATCCGCGATTCATCCCGCTTCGAGCAACGTGTCCGTGCTGACGCAAGCGTCCGTTCGCCGGGAACTCGACGACGGGATCAACCGTATCAGGGACGAATTCACACCGGACGAAAGACGCCTGGAGGCCGCGACAATCGACTTGTTGCACGGCAATTTCGCCCATAACCCCGAGCTGCGCCAAGTCATCGAGCAAAGCGGCCACGCGGGCCTGTTCGCGAATTGGCAGTTGAAAACGCCGCGTGCGCAGCAAAACGCGATTGCCCGGTTCTTGCTGGATGTCGCCAACAACAACTTTGAAAACAAGACGGCGATGAAGTTCGCCTCGCTGTTCAATATGTCGGTGAAGGGCGGCTTCTGCGTGATGCTGATGACGTTCTGCCGTCAGTTGGGCTCGCATGGCATGAACGACGATAAAGGCTTTACCGACGAAACGCGCAAGATCGCCGGTGGTTTGATCGCGGCGCTGCCGGTCGTGCTGCTGGCGGCCGGCGGCGTGAAGGACTACAAGGACGGCACAGCCACGACGTGGTCGTCGGTCGGGCGCGGCGCGCTCGGGCTCGTTGCCGCGACGTCGCTCGCGGTCACGGCGGCGCTCGGCAACTTGGGCGCGGCGGCGCCGGCGCTGGCGGCATTTGGCCTTGCCTACTGTCTCGGCCGCGATACGTCGCAGCTTTTCATTCGCACGCCCGGCCAAATGAAGAGCATCCAGTTCGCGCCTACGCTTGCATCGGGGGTGGAGTACGGCGGCGTGGAAATGGGCGTGGGTTCGCTGATGTCCTACGAGGCGCCTGGTACGTCGGTTCGCGCGGACGGCCTGACCGGCGTCATCAACGGCGCCGGTGAACTGACGGATGACGTCAACCTTACGCTGGCGCATCTCTTCAAGGAAGGGATGGACGAAACGCAAGGCAATGCGCTCGAAAAGTTCATGGGCGGTTTGACCCGCGTGAACGATCATTTCCGCAATCGGCTGTCGCTGCAGGCGCCGACCGGCAGAGAAGTTGCAAACATGTTGCTGGGAACGTATCCCGCGCGTGCAGCGCTGTTCGGTGTCGTGGTGATGGCCGCGTACAACTTCAGCGCGAAAACGCCCCAGCTCGATGCCACGAAAGAGACGAACTACGGCAATCTGTTGACGGGGTTGATCCTGGGCACCTTGTACACCGCATTTGCCGGCATGTTCGCGAAGCGGGACCCGCACACGGGGGCCGCGCACGATGCCGAGGCGCAGCGCGACGGCTTGGCGCAGTACGAATTGACGCAATCGCCCGTGACCGCGTATCGCTCGACGCAGACGCCTCGGCGCGAGTCCCCGGTGATCGAGGAAATTCACATCGATGTTCCGCCGGAAGCGCACGTTCCCATCGGCGCGCGAACCGACGGCAGCACGCAGAGCGGCCCCTTGCTCGCAACCGGCGTGCACTCGTCCGGTCCCCCAACGGGGGCCGTCTTGCAGCGCGCCGCGTCGCAGCGAATAGCGGGCACGGGCGAAAGCGAATCGTTCGAGCGCCGCCAGCCGGTTACGAATCTCCGCGCAAGCGAGTAGTGCGTAGCCCATGCCGAGCTCGGTGGCAAACGCATGCATCGTTGGCTGCTTGAACGAACCGATTCTGCGAGAATCTCCGAGCGTTATTCCTTTCTATAGGAGGAGATATCCATGACCGCATCAGCCGCCATTTTCGCCATCGTGGCTGCGCTCTTGCTGGGCGCCATGATTCCAGGCCCCAGCTTCGTCATCGTCGCACGCAACGCTATTGGGCTTTCTCGTAGGGATGGCCTGGCCACCGCGCTCGGCATGGGCATTGGGGGCATTTTCTTCGGCAGTATCGCGTTGGCTGGGCTCTATACGCTTTTGCAAGCCGTGGAGTGGCTTTATATCGGGCTCAAGATCGCAGGGGGCGCCTACTTAATTTTCGTCGCGTCGAAGATCTGGCGCGGAGCCGATCGGCCGATCGCGATGCAAGATGCGGCGGCCGCCGGTTCCGGTCGCCCGCGCAAATCGTTTTGGATCGGTTTGACGACGCAATTGAGTAATCCGAAGACGGCGATTTGGTACGGCAGTATCTTTGCCGCGCTGCTGCCGCAGCATCCGCCGCTTTGGTGCTATTTCGCGTTGCCGCCGCTCGTGTTTTGCGTTGAATTCGGGTGGTACACGCTCGTGGCGCTTTGTTTCTCGAGCAAGGGTCCGCGCGAAGTCTATCTGCGTGCGAAGAAATGGATCGATCGCATCGCCGCCGGCGCGATTACCGCCCTGGGCTTGCGACTGATCCTCGCAGCGCCGAAGGTTGGGATTTGACCGCATGGCACGGCGGTTCGCGGCGATGCGGTGACAAGGCGCGTCCGGGTTCGAATCACGCGGACGCGCGCTTCGCCACCGATCAGAAGTTGAACTTGTCGATGTTGCTCGCGTTGAACGTTTGGGGCGGCCCGAGGATCACCTCGCCATCCTGGCCGATCGTGCGCGTGCCGAGCTTGCCCGCCGAGAACGTCTCGCCCGCTTTGCCGGTGATCGCGCCCGAGGCGAGATTCGCGGCGGCGTAAGCGGCCAAGTAGCCGAGTTGGCCCGGGTCCCACAACTGGAACGCCGTGACGGTGCCGTTCTTGACGAACTCGCGCATTTGATTGGGCGTGCCGAGGCCGGTCACCGCCACCTTGCCCTTGCTCGGCGACGACGAAATATAGCGTGCGGCGGCGGCAATTCCCACCGACGTCGGCGCGACGATCGCCTTGAGGTTCGGATACGCTTGAAGCAGCCCTTGCGTTTCGACGAACGATTGCTGATCGTCGTCATTGCCGTACGCGATCTTGACGAGCTTCATCTTCGCGTACTCGGGCTTCTTCAGTTCCTCTTTCATCCACTTGATCCACGTGTTCTGGTTCGTCGCGTTGGGCGTGGCCGACAAAATGGCGAATTCGCCTTCGTTGTGCATGAGGCTCGCGGCGAGTTGAATCTGCCCACGGCCGATTTGTTCGGCGTTCGTCTGGTTGACGAAGATCGTGCGACCGGCGGGCGCGGTGTCCGAATCGAACGTCACGACCTTGATGCCGCGCGCCATCGCGCGCTTCAAGTACGGCACGACGGCGTTCGGGTCGTTGGCGGCGATCACGATCGCATCGACATGCTGCGTGGTCAGCGTGTTGATGTACGAAACTTGCGAAGAGGCGCCCGCGTCGGACGGGCCGACTACCTTGCCTTCGCCCTTGAAGTCCTTGATTGCGGCCATCCCGCCGTTATCGGCGGTGACCTCGTAGGGGTTGTTGATCTGCTTGGGTACGAACGCGATCTTCAGTCCTTCCTTGATGTCCGCGGCGTTGGCCGCGATCGCGAAACCCAGCAGCAGGCCGGCCAACGTCGCCGCGGCCGCGGCGCGCAAAGGTTGATGCATCGTCTGTCTCCTCATGGTGCCTTTCACTTGAACGACCGGGCTTTTCGTCCGGCTCCTTGGAAATTGCGCTTGCCGATCGACGGTTCGTCACCGCCCTGCCGCCACGGCCAGCCTGTCCTTGCGCGAGCGCCACAGCGCGACGAGATTGGGAATGAGCACGGACGACAGCAGGAGCAATCCGGTGACGATCGTCAGCGTTTCGCTCGATACGTCGACGAGCGTCAATGCATTTCTGAGTACGCCCACGATCAGCACCGACAGCAGCACGCCATAGAGCGAGCCGCGACCGCCGAAGATGCTGACGCCGCCGAACAAGACCGCGGCGATGACCGCGAGCTCGAAACCTTCGCCATTGTCGCCGCGCGCGCTCGTGAAGCGCAGCGTGAAAATGATGCCGGCGACGGCGCTGACCAGGCCCGAGAGAACGAACAGCCGAAGCTTGATCCGGTTCACGTCGATGCCGGAAAACCTTGCCGCGCAGCCGTTGGCGCCGATCGCATAGAGACTGCGGCCGAAGGGCGTCGCATGAAGAACCGTGCAGAACAGCGCCGCGGCGACGATGACGGTCATGAACGGCAGCGGAATGTGGGTCGCGCCGAGCGTATCCATCCCGAACGCCGTATACGCAGCGGGAAAATCCGCGATTGCTTGATCGCCGAGCAAGACGTAGGCGAGCCCGCGAAACAGCGCGAGCGTTCCGATCGTCACCGCGAGAGAGGGCAGCTCGAGGCGCACGACGAGCCATCCGTTCACGAACCCGGCGCCGGCTCCGCCGACGATTGCGAGCGCCATCGCCGCGGGCATCGGCAGCCCCATGTGCCACAGCGCACCCATCAGCGCACTCGATGCGCCGAGTACGGAGGCCACCGATAGATCGATTTCGCCCATGACGATGATGAACGTCATCGGCAGCGCCATCAGCGCGATTTCGGTGATATCCAGCAGGATGTTGCCTAGGTTGTCCGCGTTGACGAACACGGGCGACAAGATCCGCCCAAATGCGAGCGACGCGATGAGAATGACCGCGAGCATCGCCTCCCAGGTTAAATGGACAGGCCGTCGGTTCGCCACGGTCTTGGACGGCTCGACATTGTGTTCAGCCATGGTCGCGCTTCCTCATCATGCGCTTCGCCAACGAACGGGCGAGCAGCGTATCGACGGTCACGGCGGCGACGATCAATGCGCCCTGGATCGCCTGTTCCCAGAACGGCGAGATGCGCAGCACCACCAGCGCGATGCCGATGACGCCCAATACGAGCGAGCCGAGCGTCGCGCCAAGGATCGTGCCGGAGCCGCCGTTGATCGCCACGCTCCCGACGACGGCGGCCGCGACGACTTGCAGTTCGATGCCTTTTGCCGTGCTCGCGTCGACGGTGCCGAAGCGAGCGAGCCACAATGCCCCGGCCAACCCTGCGATGGCGCCCGAGATCAGAAAACCGATCATGACACGCCGTTCGACCTGAATGCCCGCTAAGCGCGCCGCCTCCGGATTGGAGCCGATCGCGTAGTGCTCGCGACCGCCGCGGAACTGCTTGAGATATAGGCCGAGGCCGGTCAAGACGATGGCCGCGAGCAGAACCAGCGTCGGGATCGCGAGCACCGAGCCCGTCGCCAGCATCGAAAAGGCGTTCGGCAAACTGCTTGCGTTGATCTGTCCGCCGCTGACCCAGGCATAGTCCGCGCCGCGAAAGATGTACAACGTCGACAGCGTCGCCACGAGCGAGGGCACGCGCCCGATCGCAATGAGCGCCGCATTGACGGCGCCCCCGATCAACCCGATGCCGATGCCGGCCGCAAGCGCGACGACGACCGGCATATGCGGGAAGGCGACGAAGAGCGTACCGACGCCATAGGCGCTGATGCCCACGACCGACCCGATCGACAAATCGATGTGCCGCATCAGCATGACGAGCGTCATACCCGCGGTCAGCAAGCCCACGATGGAGACGTTCAGCAGCACGTCGCGCAAATTTTGCAGATTGAGAAACTGGGGACGCGCGAGGCCCGTGCCGGCGATCAGGGCGACGAGGACGACGAAGAGCGCCGTTTCGCGGCGCTTGGCCAGATCCGCGAGCCAGAGCGCGAGCCGGGGCGCGGCGGCGGCGTCGGTTCGGCGCATGGCGTCGGCGCGCGTGGTCGTCGTCATGCCGCCTTCCCCCAATGGCCGTCCGCCTGCCCGAGCGCCGCATTCATGATGCGCGCCTCATCGGCATCCGCACGCGCGATGTCGGCGCTGATGCGTCCTTCGTGCATGACGAGCACGCGATCGGCCATGCCCAGCACTTCGGGCAACTCGCTCGAGATCATCAGCACCGCCATGCCGCCGCGGACGAGATCGGCCAGAGCCGCGTATACCTCGGCCTTGGCGCCCACGTCGATGCCGCGCGTCGGCTCGTCGACGATCAGCACTTGCGGGTGGGTGGCGAGCCATTTCCCGAGCACGACCTTCTGCTGATTGCCTCCGGACAGCGTGCCTGCCGGAGCGAGCAAATCGCTTGCTTTCAGGCGGAGCCGCATACCCCAGTCTCTTGCAAGCGACTCCTCTCGCCCGCTCGAAATGAGCCCAAAGCGCGTGAGGCGCCCCAGCACCGTCATCGATGCATTGCGCGCGATGCTGAGCTCAAGTGCGAGTCCTTGTTGGCGGCGGTCCTCGGGCACCATGGCGAGCCCAGCCTTGACGGCGCGCTCGGGTCGGCCGGGCGCGAGGCGGCGGCCCGCCACGTGGATTTCCCCGCTGTCGAGCGGGTCGATCCCGAAGATGGCGCGCGCGACTTCGCTGCGGCCCGCGCCGACGAGCCCCGCTAGCGCGACGATCTCGCCGGCTCGGACGTCGAACGACACGTCCTTGAACACGCCTATGCGCGTCAGGCCGCGCACTGACAGCTTGACCTCGCCCGCCGCGACATCGGCCTTCGGATAAAACGTTTCGAGGTCCCGCCCCACCATCTTCGCGACGATATCGGCCGTGGTCATGTCGGCGGTCGGCGCATCGAACACCTTCGCGCCGTCACGCATGATCGTGACATGCTGCGTGAGCGCGAAGACTTCTTCGAGCCGGTGCGTGATGAACAAGATGGCCGCGCCGCGTTCGCGCAGCGAGCGGACGATGGAAAACAATCGCTCTACCTCGAGCAAGGAAAGCGCCGCCGTAGGCTCGTCCATGATGAGAACGTTGGCGTTCAGCGAGAGCGCCTTGGCGATTTCGACCACCTGCTGATCGGCGATGGATAGACCGCGCACGAGCTGCCGCGGCTTCAAATCGACGCCGAGCGACGCCAGCAGGCTCGCAACTTCCCGATGCATGCCGTCGAAATCGATCCGTCCGAAGCGGTCGACGGGTTGCCGCCCCATGAAGATGTTTTCCGCGATCGATAGATCGAAGAACAGCGTAGGTTCTTGATAGATGACGGCGATGCCCGCATCACGCGCGTCGGCAGGCGATTCGAAGCGCCGTGCAGTGCCGTCGATACGCAGCTCGCCGGCATCGGGGGCATGCGCGCCTGCGAGGATTTTGACGAGCGTCGACTTGCCCGCGCCGTTTTCGCCGAGCAGCGCGTGGACTTGCCCGGGCATCAGGACGAGCTCACCCTGAACGAGGGCGCGTACCTGACCGAACGACTTGGTCGCGCCTCGCAACGCAAGACGCGGCGTCGGCGGCGAAGGGTGTGCCATGTCCAAATTCGTCTCCATCGTTTTGTTCGTATCGCGCGTCATTCGCGCGATTCAGATGCGATAAATGCGCTCGGCATTGCGCCTGAAGAGGGCGGCCCGTTCGCTTTCGCTCGCGCCCGCGACGATGCGCGAATAGGCTTGCCATAGGGCGTCGTACGTGCCGAACAGGCGATCGACCGGAAAATTCGAAGCGAACATCGCGCGTTCGGTCCCGAATGCATCGATCGCTTCGAGTGCGTAGGGCCGCAGGCTTTCGACGGTCCAGTGATGGTCGAACATCGCGAGCCCGCTGATTTTCACCGCGACATTGGGGCACGCCGAGAGCGCGCGTAGCCCGTCGCGCCATGCGCGATATCCGCTCGGACTATCGCGATCGACGAACATGCCCGTGTGATTGAGCACGATTTGCGTATTCGGATGATGGCGCGCGAGCTCAGCGGCCTCTTGCATTTGCGACGGATACAACTGCATGTCGAACGACAACCCGTAGGGTTCGAGCAGACCGAAGTGCTTCGTCCATAACGGGTCGCGCATGAAGTGCCGGTCGACATAGCCATAGAGCGGGTTGGCGTGCACGTTCAGGATTTGCCGAATGCCGCGCGTGTTGGCGAACGCCGCATGCGCAGCGAGCGTGTCCTCGACATCGGGCCGGCTCAGATCGGCGGCGGCGACGATCGCGTGAGGCATGGCGGCGGTGGACTTCGTGGTCGGCGCCGTCGCACCCGCCGCATCGGCCAACGATTGCAGCCAACGCGTTTCCTCCACGGGATCGAGCGGATCGTGATTGGCCTCGACGTGCACCACCTTGACGATCTCCACGGGGCCGGCGTCCTCGAGGAGATCGCTCGGCAGGTAGTCGTGGGCGAGCCTTTTCGCGTTGCCTACGAATGATTCGCCCGGATTGGCGAGCCACGGGTAGTGGTGCGTCTTCAAGTCCCAGAAGTGCACATGCGGATCCACCACTTGCATCGCCTCGTCTCCACTCGTCTACGTGTTTGCTCGTCTGGCGGCGGCAGGTTGAAAGGACTATAAATCGCCGTGCGATAACAAACCAATCCGTTATCATCATTGCGCGATCCAAAAAGCGAATCACCCATGACATCGTCCGCCGCGGTTCTATCGCTCGTCAATCGGCTCAAGTTCAAGCATCTTGCGCTGCTCGTCGCGCTCGACGATACGCGCAACGTCCATCAGGCCGCGGACCAGGTCAACGTCGCTCAACCCAGCGCGAGCCGCATGCTGGGGGATGTCGAAGACGCATTCGGCTTCCGGCTCTTCGAGCGCAACGCGCGCGGCATGACCCCCACGGCGCTGGGCGCCGTCGTCCTCGCCTACGCGCGCCGGGCTTTGTCGGAGCTGACGCGCTTTGCCGAGGATCTCGACGTCAAGCGCAAGGGCGGCCACGGCCAGCTGACGGTCGGCGCGATCATGGGCGCCGCGCCCGACGTGCTCGCATTGGCCGTCGCCGCGCTGAAAACCGAACGGCCGCTGCTGAACGTACGCATCCTCGGCGAGACGAGCGATCAGATCGTTCAACTGCTTTACCGCCGCGAGATCGATCTCGCGCTCGCGCGATTTACCACTTCGCTTCAGCACAACGACTTCCATTTCGAGCCGCTTGCGCATGAAACGCTGGTGCTCGTCGTACGGACCCATCATCCGCTCGCACGGCAAGCATCGGTCACGCTGGCCGAACTCGTCCAATGGCCGTGGGTCGCGCAACCCGTCACGAGCCCCGCGCGCGTGCTGTTCGAGGAAGAGCTCGCCCACGCGGGGCTCAATACGCCCTCGAACCTGACCGAATGCGGCTCCGTCTTCGCCACGCTGCAACTAATCGAAACCTACGACGCCGTGGCGATGCTGCCCGAATCCGTGGTGCGCGACCACGTGCGCGGCAAGCTTCTCGTCGCGTTGCCGCTGGAGATCGGCAAGAGCTTGCCCGGCTACGGTATCCTCGTGCGCAAGGAGGAGGCATTGCCGGAAGCGGCGCACCACTTCGTCACGCTCTTACGGCGCTTCTCGCAGCCGATCGCCGATGCGCGCCTACGCAAGGCTCATTGAAGATTGACGAATAGGCCGCCATCCACGAGCAGCGACGCGCCCGTGACGTAGCGAGCTAGGTCCGAAGCGAGAAAGACGACGCAATCGGCCACTTCTTCCGGTGCGCCGAGCCGCCCGAGCGGGATGCGCCGCTCGAAGTAGGCGCGTTTCTCGGCGTCGGCTAAATCCTGCGCATTGAGGTCGGTCGCAATCGTGCCCGGCATCACCGAATTGCAGCGAATGCCGTAGGGTCCAAGAGCGATTGCGCACGATTGCATCAAGGAATGCACGCCGGCTTTCGTCGGCGTGTAATGCGTTTGCATGCCGCCGCCGACCAGCGCGCTGATCGAACTCGTCGCCACGATTGCGCCGCCCGTGCCTTGCTCCTTCATTTGGTTCGCGACGGCTTGCGTGACATAGAAGGCGCCGTTCAGATTGACGCCGACCGTTCGCTCCAGCACTGAAGGCGGCATATCGAGAAAGGCATGAAACGGGCAGATGCCGGCATTGCTCACGAGCACATCGACCTTGCCGAACGCGTCGACGGCGTGACGGACGAGATCGACGCCCGTCTGGGGCAGGGCGACGTTGCCTTCCACCGCCACCGCGCGCCGCCCATGGCTCTGCACTTCGCGGACGACTTCGTCGATGGCCGAGCGCCGCCCGTACGACGCATCGTTGTCGCCCCAGTAGTTGATGACGACATCGGCGCCCTCGCGTGCGCAGGCGAGCGCGATGGCGCGCCCGATGCCGCGCGATCCGCCCGTGACGATCGCCACCTTGTGTTCGAGTAGCACGACTACCTCCTTGCGTCGTTGGGTCGACCCCTCAATGCGTATGCGGGCGCACGAGCGCGCACTCGGGGTTGAGCCGCACGCCGAAGCCCGGCGTATCGGGCACTTTCATGCGTCCGTTGACCGGCACGGGTTCGTCGAGCAGCAGCGGCGTGAACATCGGCACGACGCGGTCGGCTTCGGGGGCCATCATCAAGAACTCCGAGAACGGCGAATTGTGCCGCGTCACGACGAAATGGTAGCTGTAGACGGAGGAGCCGTGCGGCACGACCAAGACATTGTGCGCATCGGCGAGCGCGGAAATTTTGACGAGTTCGGTCAAGCCGCCGCACCACCCGACATCGGGCTGAATCAGGTCGCAGCAGCCCATTTCCAGCAGCATGCGAAACCCCCATCGCGTGGCCTCGTGTTCGCCCGTCGACACCATCATGCCGGGCGGCACATTGCGGCGCAGTTCGGCATAGCCCCAGTAGTCGTCCGGCGGCAAGCATTCTTCTATCCACTTCAGGCCGTATTGATGCGCGGCGTGCGCGAAGCGGGTGGCGTAGCGCAGATCCAGACTCATCCAGCAGTCGTACATGAGCCAGAAATCGTCGCCGACGCGATGGCGCATCTCGGCCAGCTTGTCGAGATTCTTGCGCAGCCCTTCCTCGCCTTCGGCCGGGCAATGCTGCAACGGCAACTTGCCGCCGATGAAGCCCATCTCTTTGGCGAGATCGGGGCGGGAGCCCGTGGCGTAGAAGACGAGCTCGTCGCGAACGGGGCCGCCGAGCAGTTGAAACACGGGCTCCTCGCGTACTTTGCCGAGCAGATCCCAGAGCGCGAGATCGACGCCGGAGATCGTATTGAGCACGATGCCCTTGCGCCCGTAGTAGAGCGTCGCGTAGTACATCTGATCCCACATCGTTTCGATGTCGGTCACGGCGCGGCCTTCGAGGAAACGGGCGAGATGTTTTTCGACGATGAACGCGCCGATTTCGCCGCCGGTCGTCACGGCGAAGCCGACGTTGCCGTCGCTGGCCTCGATTTCAACGACGAGCGTGCCTAGCACGTTGATCCCGAACGATTGCCTGCTTTGCCGATACTCGGGGTAGCGGGCCATCGGCGTTGCGATGTGATCGTCGATCCAATGACCTCCCGCTTGATCGTGATAGTCGGCGCCGCCGCCGCGAACCGTGAAGGCGCGCACCTCTTTGATGGTTGGCATGGCCATGAATGACACCCCGCATCGGTGATCGGTTATCGGTAATCGACAATCAGTAGGTGGCGCGGCCGCCCGACAGATCGAATACCGAGCCTGTGCTGAATGCACAGTCTTCCGAGGCGAGCCAGAGAATCATCGAAGCGGCTTCGTCCGGCATGAGAAAGCGGTTCATCGGGATTTTCGACAGCATGTAGTCGATGTGCTGTTGCGACATCGAATCGAATATCTCGGTCTTGCAGGCGGCCGGCGTGACGGCGTTGACGAGGATGTTGCGCGTGGCGAGCTCCTTGCCGAGCGACTTCGTCAGCCCGATGAGGCCGGCCTTCGACGCACTGTAGTGCGATGCATTGGGATTGCCTTCCTTGCCGGCGACCGACGCGATGTTGACAATGCGTCCGTAGCCGCGCTCGAGCATGCGGGGCACGACCGCGCGACAGGTCAGGTAGGAACCGATCAAGTTGACCTCGATTACGCGGCGCCACATGTGCGGATCGAGCTCCCACGTCAACCCGTTGCCGCCTGTAATTCCGGCGCTGTTGACGAGGATGTCGATGGCGCCGTGCCGTTCGAAGGTCGCGGCCGCGGCGCGTTCCACGGCGGCGTCGTCGACGAGGTCGACCGTCACGGCCGATACCGTGCCGAATTCGGACAGCTCGCGGCGGCTACGTTCGAGCCGCTCCGTATCGACGTCCCATAGGGCGACCGTGGCGCCCGAACGCAGCGCACGCTGCGCGACCGCGTAGCCGATGCCGCGCGCTCCGCCCGTGATGACGGCGGTGCGTCCGTTCAGATCGATCTCGTTCACAAGGCCTCCTCGATTCAGGCTGCTGTTGACGGGAGACTATAGAGGCGCGCCGATAGCCGAACAATTCGAAAGGCGCATTTGGCGATAACAAAAACGCATTGCGACCGTGAGCCGCCGGAAAATGGATTGATGCCCTTCGGGCAACACAGTGCGGCCATGCCGGAGGCTACCGCGAGACGCGGGGCACACCTACGATGCAATGGCGCGACAACCTTCGCTCGCCCGCTCTGCCCGTCGCGGACCGGGAGCCCGCTCAACACAGGCCCGCACGTGGGGCCGCTTCATGGGAAGAACATCATGTCCGGTATCAAGTCCACTCTCGCGGCCTCGTTGCTCGCCGCGCAAGGCTTCGTGTGCACGGCGCACGCCGCCCCGCCCGAAGCGCATGTCACGCCGCTCATGACCCAGGCGCTCGCCGATTATCCGGGCAAGGAAGCGCTGATGATCAGCGTCGAGTACCCCCCGGGCGCGGTGGACCCAGTGCATCGCCATAACGCGGAAGCCTTCGTCTACGTACTGGAAGGAAAGATCGTGATGCAGGTGAGAGGCGGCAAGGAGGTCACGCTATCGCCGGGGCAGACCTTCCATGAAGGGCCGAACGACGTTCATGTCGTCGGCCGCAACGCCAGCCAGACGAAGCCGGCCAAGTTCGTCGTCGTGCTGCTCAAGGACAAGGGCGCACCGGTGCTCGTGCCGGCGAAGTAAACGGCGGCGCTTGCGTGCCGGCGCCGGTGATTACTCAATGCTCAGCGAGTGCGCCATTTGTTTGACCACCGGCGACCACATCGTTTGTTCGGACGCGGGATAGCTGAACTGCACGGCGACGAGCGTGTCGCCGCGGATGATCATCTGTTCATAGACGATCGCGTCCTTCTGCGGCCGGCATGAAAACGCGACGAGGCTTCGCTTGCTGACCTCGTAGCTGGCCGGTGCGCCGGCGCAGGCCGATTGCTCCTCGTCGCGAAGGATGCGCGCCGGCGTATCGCGGTTCGCGTTGTACCTGCCCCAAACGGCTACTTGTCCAGAGCTGGATTTCGCCGAAAAAACGACCCCGTCGCCGTCGTCGGCTTCCTCGCCCGGAACAAGACGATCCTTGGGGTATTCGATCGTGTAGCCGTAGCGGATGTTGGCGTATGTTGCCAGCGATTTGCCGGCCGGCGGTGCGGCGGCGTAAGCCGCCGAGCTGGCGGCAAGT
>NZ_JBQCHR010000087.1:0-22633 GCF_051954495.1 Trinickia sp. | reverse complement strand
GGGATCTCGAGGCGTGTCTTTTAGTGGTTTGTCATGTCGTCGAATAACCGGAAAGCATGGTATCACCGGCTTCTCCCGCGATATTTCAGCGCGAGATGAAACGGCAAGAAACGACATGTTTCATGGCGGCATTTGACGACTCCGGCCGCCGATGCGGCGCAATGCACCCAGGCGGTCGATGGCGACCGAAATAGAAAAGGGGCGCCGCGGCGCCCCTTGCATCAGCCGCGCGCATCGCGCGCGGCGGCGTGACCGACCCTCATCGACGCGTCATTGACGCTTGTAGATTTCCGCCCCGCCCTTGACGAATTCGACGGCCTTTTCTTCCATGCCTTTCTTCAGCGCCGTTTCGTCGGACAGGCCTTGCGCGGCCGCGAAGTCGCGCACGTCTTGCGTGATCTTCATCGAGCAGAAATGCGGACCGCACATCGAGCAGAAGTGCGCCACTTTCGCCGAATCCTTCGGCAGCGTTTCGTCATGGAATTCGCGCGCCTTGTCCGGGTCCAGGCCGAGATTGAACTGGTCTTCCCAGCGGAACTCGAAACGGGCCTTCGACAATGCGTTGTCGCGCACCTGCGCGCCAGGATGCCCCTTGGCCAAATCGGCCGCGTGCGCCGCGAGCTTGTAGGTGATGATGCCTTCCTTGACGTCGTCCTTGTTCGGCAAGCCGAGGTGTTCCTTCGGCGTGACGTAGCAAAGCATCGCCGTGCCGAACCAGCCGATCATCGCCGCGCCGATACCCGAGGTGATGTGGTCGTAGCCCGGCGCGATATCGGTCGTGAGCGGCCCAAGCGTGTAGAACGGCGCTTCGTCGCACCATTGCAGCTGCAGGTCCATGTTCTCCTTGATGAGCTGCATCGGCACGTGGCCGGGGCCCTCGATCATCACCTGCACGTCGTGCTTCCACGCCGTTTGCGTGAGTTCGCCGAGCGTCTTGAGCTCGCCGAGCTGCGCTTCGTCGTTGGCGTCGTAGATCGAGCCCGGACGCAGGCCGTCGCCGAGCGAGAAGCTCACGTCGTAGGCCTTCATGATTTCGCAGATTTCCTCGAAGTGCTCGTAGAGGAAGCTTTCCTTATGGTGAGCGAGGCACCACTTGGCCATGATCGAGCCGCCGCGCGAGACGATGCCCGTCATGCGGTTGGCCGTGAGCGGCACATAGCGCAGCAGCACGCCGGCGTGGATCGTAAAGTAATCGACGCCTTGCTCGGCCTGCTCGATGAGCGTATCGCGGAAGATCTCCCACGTGAGGTCTTCGGCCTTGCCGTTCACCTTTTCGAGCGCTTGATAGATCGGCACCGTGCCGATCGGCCCCGGGCTGTTGCGGATGATCCATTCGCGCGTTTCGTGAATGTGCTTGCCCGTCGACAAGTCCATGACCGTGTCGCCGCCCCAGCGGATCGCCCAGGTCATCTTGTCGACTTCCTCGCCGATCGAGGACGTCACGGCCGAATTGCCGATGTTCGCGTTGATCTTCACGAGGAAGTTGCGGCCGATGATCATCGGCTCGCTTTCCGGGTGGTTGATGTTCGCCGGAATGATCGCGCGGCCGCGCGCCACTTCTTCCCGAACGAACTCGGCCGTGATCTCCTGCGCCGCGTTGGCGCCGAAGGCCGCCGCGCCGAAAGCCTGGCCCGGGTGCTGGCGGCCCATCATCTGGGCGAGCTTGGCGCCGTTCGGACCGCTCGCGCGCAGGCTTTCGATGTACTCGGCCCGGCGCTGGTTCTCGCGGATCGCGATGTATTCCATCTCGGGCGTGATGATGCCGCGGCGCGCGTAGTGCATTTGCGTCACGTTCGCGCCCGCCTTGGCGCGGCGCGGCGTGCGGTGCAGGCCGGGGAAACGCAGCGAGGCCGTGGCCGAATCGGCGGCGCGCTCGCGGCCGTACTGGCTCGTGAGACCCGACAGCGCCTCGGTGTCGGCGCGCTCTTCGATCCAGCCCTGACGCAGCGCGGGCAGGCCGGCGCGGATGTCGATCTTGGCTTGGGGATCGGTGTACGGGCCCGAGGTGTCGTAGACGTAGATCGGCGGGTTTTTTTCGCCGCCGAAGCCGGTTGGCGTGTCCGCCTGCGTGATTTCGCGCATCGGCACGCGAATGTCGGGCCGCGAGCCCGTCACGTAGATTTTCCGTGAATTGGGCAGCGGAGCAACGGCGGCCGCGTCGACGTGTGCTTCGGATGAAATGAATTTCGGGTTGGCACTCATGCGAATCTCCTGACTTAGGGCGCTAATGCAGGAGACGACAGGAAGGTCGGGCGGATGAGAGAAAGGCGCAGGGCTTGAGAAGTCCGTACGCTTCCCTGCGCTGGCATTATCCAGATCAGGTTCAAAGGGTATTTCTCACCCGCGCGTACCGAGTGCGACGGCACGACGCAGGACCCCCGCGTTAGCATCGCAGAAGATACACCGGTCCGCCCGGATTTGGCAACCGAACGTTTTTAGGCGGTCCGTTGCATAATGACGACGTTTGCCTTGCGGCCTTGCCGCTCGTTCCTTCCCCCAAACGCACAACCGACATGCCGCCCAGCATCGCCCATCGCGCCCGCGCTGCGTCGAGCCAACCGGGCGGGGCGGCCGGCGCTCGTCCGCGCGCTTGCCTCCGAGTCTCCCCCCGCATTTCCCCTCGTATGCCCTGCCGCCCGCGCGAAGGCGCCCGCCGATGCCTGCCGCGTTGATCGGCCTCCTCGGGCGCATCAAGCTGCCGCGCACGCAGGGCGGGCGCATTGCGCTCGCGCTCGCCGTCGTCTACTTCGCCTGGGGCTCGGCTTATCTTGCCGTGCACGTCGCCCTCGAATCGTTTCCGCCCTTGCTGCTCTCGGGCTTGCGCAATTTGATCGCCGGCCTCGGGTTGTTCGTCTTCGCAATGCGACGCGCGGCCGCTTGGCCGACGCTGATCGAGACGCGCAATGCGGGGATCGTCGGCACGATGCTGGTCGGATTTTCGAGCGGGCTGCTCGCGTTCGGCATGCGCAGCGTCGGCACAGGCGCCGCCGCCGTGATGGTCGCCACCGTGCCGCTGTTCGCCACGATCATCTCCGCCGTGGCGGGGCGCCCTATTGCGAAAGGCGAATGGGTGGCCGTGGCGCTCGGGCTAGCGGGCATCTTCATCCTGAACTTGGGCGATACGTCGAGTTCGTCCACGAGCGGCAGCATCGTGATTCTGTGCGCCGCGCTCTTTTGGGCCGGCGGCGCGCATTTGGCGAGCCGGCTTGCTTTGCCGGCGGATCTGTTTTTGTCGACTGCGCTGCAAATCGGCTTGGGCGGCGCTATTTCCACACTGATCGCGGTGGCGGGCGGCGAGCGTGTGGCCTCGCTCGGCTTCGGTTCGCTGTTCGCGTTCTTGTATTTGATGTCGGTCGCGACGATGGCCGCCTACGTCGCCTACGGCTTCTTGATTCGTCACACGAGCCCGATCGTCGCGAGCAGCTGCATGTATGTGAACCCGATCGTGGCCGTCGCGCTGGGCGCCTTGACGCTGGGCGAGCCCGTGACGGCTTCCACGCTCGTTGCGACAGGCGTCATCCTCGCGAGCGTCGCGTTGTCGTTCTGGTTCGATCGCCGAAAGGCGGAGTGAGACCCTAGGCAAAGCGCCGAGGCGCGCACGGCCCGTCGCGCCGCGGGCGCATAGGGTGGCTTTCTTGCCTGCGTCAGAGCTTTGCCGCGAGCTCGGCCCCTTCGCGAATTGCCCGTTCGGCATCGAGTTCGCTCGCGAGCGCGGCCCCGCCGATCACGTGAAAGCGCGGACCACTCGTGCTCGGTGAAGCCGGCACGAGCTCTCGCAGCGATTCCTGTCCGGCGCAAACCACGATCGTTTCAACCTCGAGCCAGTGCGCTTGTCCTTCGCGTTCGATCTTGATCCCGCGCGGCCCGATTTCCAGATAGGTGACGCCGTCCAGCATCTGTACGCCATGGCGCAACAGCGTCGCGCGATGCACCCATCCCGAAGTCTTGCCAAGCCCAGCGCCGAGCTTGCCCTTCTTGCGCTGCAAGAGCCAAATGCGGCGCTCGCCCGGTTCTCGTGGCGCCGCTTTCGCGAGCCCGCCCGGTTCGCGAACGTCCAAGTCGACGTCCCATTGCGCAAGCCAAGCATCGCGCGGTTGCGGCAGCGGATCGCCCGCACGGTGCAGCAAGAACTCGCTGACGTCGAACCCGATGCCGCCCGCGCCGATCACTGCGACGCTCTTGCCGACCGGAGCGCCGCGCAGCACGTCCACGTACGAGAGCACGTTCGCGCCGTCGATGCCGGCAATCGCCGGCCGGCGCGGCACGATGCCCGTCGCGACGATGACCTCGTCGTAGCGCCCCTGCGCGAGCTGCGACGCGTCCACGTGCGTGCCAAGCCTCACGTCCACGCCATGCTTGCGCAGATGAGCGCCGAAGTAGCGCAGCGTTTCGGCGAATTCTTCCTTGCCCGGAATGCGTTTGGCGAGATTGAACTGGCCGCCGATCGTCTCGCTCGCATCGAACAGCGTGACGCGATGGCCGCGCGAGGCCGCGACGCAGGCGGCCGAGAGACCGGCCGGCCCGGCGCCGACGACGGCGAGCGAGAGCGGGCGCCTCGTGGGCCGGTAGACGAGCGCCGTTTCGCGCCCGGCCCTCGGATTGACGAGGCAACTCGCGCGCTCGTTGCGAAAGGTGTGATCGAGGCATGCCTGATTGCACGCGATGCAGGTATTGATTTCGTCGGCACGGCCTTGGGCCGCCTTGACGACGAAGTCGGGATCGGCCAGCAACGGCCGCGCCATCGAGACGAGATCGGCGCAGCCGGTTTCGATCAGCGATTCGGCCAGTTCCGGCGTATTGATCCGATTCGATGCGATCACGGGCACCGTGACGGCTTCGCGCAAACGTGCCGTGAGCGGGGCGAACGCCGCGCGTGGAACGGAAGTGACGATCGTCGGCACGCGCGCTTCATGCCAGCCGATGCCCGTATTGATCAGCGTGACGCCCGCCGCTTCGAGCGCGCGGGCGACCTGCACCGTTTCATCCCAGGTATTGCCGCCTTCGACCAGGTCGATCAGCGAGAGCCGATAGATGACGATGAACGCTTCGCCGCAAGCTTCGCGGACGCGCTTGACGACGTCGATCGCGAGGCGCATGCGATTTTCGAGCGTGCCGCCGTAGCGGTCGGTGCGACGGTTCGTGCGGCGGCAGAGAAATTGATTGAGCAGGTAGCCTTCGCTGCCCATGATTTCGACGCCGTCGTAGCCGGCGCCCTGTGCGAGCCGGGCGGTTCTTGCGTACGCGCGCACCGTACGTTCGATCCCGGCTTCGGTCAGCGCTTTCGGCGTGAACTTCGAGATCGGCGAACGGACGGCCGATGCCGAAACGACGAACGGGTGATAGCCGTAGCGGCCCGCGTGCAGAATTTGCAGGGCGATCTTGCCGCCTTCCTCGTGGACTGCGCGAGTCAACCGCCGGTGATTGCGCAGGTCCAGCACGCTGTTGAGCGTGCCGCCGAAGGGCAGCAACCAGCCTTCGCGATTGGGCGAAATACCCCCCGTGATGATGAGCCCGACGCCGCCCTTGGCGCGCTCCCGAAAGTACTCGGCAAGCGCCGGATAATGCCAAAAGCGATCCTCGAGACCCGTGTGCATCGAGCCCATGACGACGCGGTTCTTGAGCTTCGTGAAGCCGAGGTCCAATTCGGACAGCAGATGGGGGTAGGGCATGGGCGCGGCTCGTCGTGAGAGTGAATGCGCACGCACGATAGCGCGCGCTGGGCGCCGCGCGCTGGAGGGTTGTCTCTAATCGCGCCGCGCATTCGCCCGGCGCCCGCTGCGATCAATCGATCAACGTGCCGTCCGGCTCGTAGAACGGATAGGGCCCTTCGCCTTCGTCGACATAGGCGTGGTGCGTGACGACGCCGGTCTCGGGCGCGTATTGATGAAGCGCGAATGCTGGGGGCTCGAGCCGGAATGCCGAGGGTGCGTCGCTTCGCAAATCGAGCGCGACCTGATGCGCCGGCGCGGGTACCGCCGATGCGATCGTGCCGGCAAAGCGCGTGAAGATCGGCCGATGAACGTGGCCGCAAACGACACGCTCGACGTTCGGATATCGGCTGACGATCGCGGCCAAGCGTTGAGCCGATTCCGGATCGAGCCGTTGGCGATCCATATGGCCGATCCCCGACACGAAAGGCGGATGATGCAGCGCGAGCATCACGCTCTTGTCCTGCGCCTGCTCGAGCTGCCTATCGAGCCACGCGAGGCGCGCATCGCACAAGTGGCCGCTACTTTGCTGCGGCAATTGCGAATCGAGCGCGATCAGGCGCAGCGGGCCGATGTCGACCGCGTAGTGGACGAATTCGGGGCTGTCATGAAGATAGGCGTGGTCGTCGAACACCTGCCGCAACGCGGCGCGGTCGTCGTGATTGCCCACGAGCAGATAGATGGGCATCGTGAGCGGCGCCAGCAGCGTCTTGAGCAACGCGTATTCCGCGACGCTGCCTAGGTCGACCAGATCGCCGGTGATGACCACGGCGTCCGGCTTGGGCTCGAGCGCATTCAGTCGCGCGACGCAGCGCTCGAGATGAGCGGCCGTATCCACGCGGCGATAGGCCAGCGCACCGGGGCGCTTGATGTGCAAATCGCTGATTTGAGCCAGCAGCATGTGGGTCCACTCCTTGATCTACATCGGCGGCGCTCACGGCCGTCTTTAGGGAAGCGCAATCAATCCTTCAGGCGCGATCTCGATGCCCACCACCGATCCGGGCGCCCAATCGGTGCGTCCCGGCACATCGATGACGAGCGCCTCGGGCGCCGCGCCGCTCACGCTCACGCGGGTACGCTCGCCGAGAAACGACACCGTATCGACTGTCCCGCGCAGCGAGGCGTTCGCCGGATCGACGAGCCGCCCATCCTCGGGCCGGAAGAAGAGTTCCGCCCGTTCGTCGCGCGCGAGTCCCGCGGGCAACCCGACGCTGCCGCCGTCCGTGGCGAGCACGCCATCGCGCCATTGTCCCGCGACTCGGTTGATCGTGCCGACGAACTGCGCAACGGCGCGATTGACGGGGCGGTAGTAGATATCGCGCGGCGTGCCAATCTGTTCGATGCGGCCGGCGCTCATCACGACGATGCGGTCGCCAAGCTCCATGGCTTCGGCCTGATCGTGCGTCACGTAGACCGTCGTGACGCCGAGCCCGCGCAGCAGGGCGTTCATTTCGCGCCGCAGCGTATCGCGTAGACGCGCGTCGAGAGCCGTCAGCGGTTCGTCGAGCAACAACACGCGCGGTTCGCGCGCTAGCGCGCGAGCCAGCGCCACGCGTTGCCGTTGGCCGCCCGAAAGCTGATGGATCGGCTTGTCCGCATGCGCTTCGAGCCGCATCATCGCGAGCAATTCGTCGACGCGCTTGCGTGCGAGCGCGGGATCGACTTTGGCGATCTTCAGACCGTAGCCGACGTTGCCGCGCACCGTCAGATTCGGAAACAGCGCGTAGCTCTGGAACACCATGCCCACTTGCCTGCGCTCGATCGGCAAGCGCGTGACGTCGTCGTCGCCGAAGCGCACGGCGCCGCCCGCATCGGGCGTCTCGAGGCCCGCGACAATGCGCAGTGTGGTCGTCTTGCCGCAGCCCGACGGCCCCAGCAGCACGAGGGTTTCGCCCGCGCCGATCGTGAGATCGAGCGGCTCGAGCACGCGCGTGCCGTGGAAAGTCTTCGCGCACTGCGACAGCGCAATGGGAACGGGGGTGAATTTCATCGGAGCGTGTGGGTCGAAAAATTATTCCGTGTGGTCGTTGCCGCTGTCTTTATCTTTCTTGCGCTGGCCGCCGCCTCCCATGATCTCGCCCTGCCCGGCGCCGAGCCGCTGCATGGCGACGAGCAGCGGCATCGTCATGGCGAAGAAAAGAATCGTGTAGGCGCTGCCCACCTCGATGCGCAGCGAGGCGTAGGTATCGGCGAGCCCGACCGGCAACGTCTTGGTCTCGGGCGTATGCAGCATCCACGTCAGATTGAATTCACCGATCGAGAGCGTGACGACGGCTAGCGCCCCCGCGACGATGCCGGGCCGCAGATTCGGCAGCACGATCGTGAAAAAGCGCTGGACGAACGTCGCTCCAAGGCTGGCCGCGCCTTCCTCCAACGTGCGCAAGTCGGCGCTCGCCGCCACGGCCGCCACGGCGCGCACCATGAACGGCAGCGTGAAGACCACATGGCCCACCACGATGAAGGCCATGCTCATGCGAAACGCCGTGAAGCCGCCGTACACGACGATGAGCGCGAGCGCCGACGCGAGGCCGGGCAGGGCGATCGGCAGCACCAGGAATTCTTCGACGATGCGGGCCGCACGCGTCTTGCTGCGCGCGAGCGCATAGGCCGCGGGCACCCCCGTAACGAGCGTGACGGCGAGCGTCGCGGCGGCCACTTCGAGCGAAAGCAGCACCGAGCCGTGGTATTGCGTCCATACCTGCGCGAGCCAGCGTAGCGTGAGACCGCTCGAGAGGCCGCGAAAGTAGTTGACCGTCAGGCCCGCCAGGACCGACATGACGACCGGTACGACGAGGAACGCGCACAATGCGAACGTGACGATCCACTGCCCCAACGCGAGCAATTGGCGCGGCGCGACGAGCGCGGTCAATCGACGCGGGCTGCTTCGCCGGGCGGTGACGGAATCGGCGAGTAAATTCATCGTGGCCTCATGCGGTGGCGGCGACGGCCGATCCGGTCGCGCTGCGCGCGATCGCGAGGACGAGCCAGGTGACGATGCCGAGAATGACGGACAGGCCGGCGGCCGTGATCATGTTCGCGTTCAGCGTAAACTCGGTGTAGATCGTCATCGGCAAGACGTCGATATCGGTCGCGAGCGTAAACGCTGTGCCGAATGCGCCCATCGCCGTGGCGAAGCAAATTGCGCCGGCCGCGACGAGGCCCGGCGCAAGGCCCGGCAGGATCACGTCGCGCATGATTTGCCAAGGCGATGCGCCGAGCGAGCGGGCGGCTTCCTCGAGCGATCGGTCGAGCTTCGTGGCCGATGCCATGACCGTCACGATCACGCGTGGAATCGAAAAGTAGAGATACCCGAGAAAAAGCCCCGACATCGAATAGGCGAACACCCATTTGTCGCCCGTGAGCTTTTGCGTGAGCGCGCCGATGATGCCTTGGCGTCCCGCCAGCATGATGACCATGAAGCCGACGACGACGCCCGGGAACGCGAGCGGGAACGTCAGCAACGCGACGAGCGAGCGCTTGCCCGGAAATTCGCGGCGGGCGAGCAGCAAGCCCGAGATGACCGACAGGACGAGCGTGGCGAGCGTGACGGCCGCCGACAGCGCGACCGTCGCGACGAGGCTGTCCATGTAGCGTGCGTTGGTGAGCAGCGCGCGATAGGTGGCGAATGCATGGCCGTTCGCGCTGACATGAACGAGCACGCCCATCGGCAACAGCCAAAACGCGATGAAGACGGCGAGGGCCGGCGCGATCAAAAGGATGCGCCAGCGAAGCGGAAAAGTGATGTCGTGCATGGCGATGACCGCTCGCGCAGAAAAAAAGCGGTGTCGGCGACGCGGCGGGCGCGGGCGGACGAAGCGAGGCGCCGGCGCGGCGCGGCCGGGCTTGCGCCCGAGCCGAACGCCGCGTGGCGATCAGTGCATGATTTCCAAGTACTGCTGGCCGAACGCTTGCTGCTTATCCGCCATCTTGGAGAAATCGACGGGCTTGGCGCGCGCGTAGTCGCTTGCCGGCAGGAATTTGGCGGCAGCGTCCTTGCTCATCGCACCGGCGCGGACCGGACGCAAGTAGGCATTGGCCCAGATCTTCTGCCCTTCGTCGGACAGCACGAAATCGAGCACCTTCTTGCCGTTCGCCTCGTGCGGCGCACCCTTGACGAGACTCATCACGTACGGCACGGAAATCGTCCCCTCGGTCGGAATGACGAACTCGACATTCGCGTGATCCTTGTACTTGGCGCGATAGGCGTCGAAGTCATAGTCGAGCAGGATCGGAATCTCACCCGAGAGCACGCGCGCATAGGCCGTTTGCTTCGGCACGATCGGCGCGTTGGCCTTGAGCTTCTTGAACCAGTCGAGGCCCGGCTTGAAGTTATCGAACGAGCCCCCGAGCGCTTGATTGACGGCTACGGCGCCGGCATAGCCGACGAAGGCGCTCGACGGATCGAGATACCCGATCATTCCCTTGTATTCGGGCTTGAGCAAGTCGGCCCACGATTTGGGTACCGGCTTGCCTTCGAGCGCATCCTTGTTGACGAAAAAGCCGAGCGTGCCGGAGTGAATCGCAAACCAATAGCCTTGGGGATCCTTCAAGCCGGCGGGAATGTCGTCCCAATGGGCGGGCTTATACGGCGCTACGACCCCTTTATCCTTGGCCTGAAAGGCCGAGGACACGCCCAGATAGACGACATCGGCGACGGGGCTGTTTTTTTCGGCCATCAATTGCGCGATGGCCTGGCCGGAGTTTTTATTGTCCGAAGGCACGTGAATGCCGGTTTTGTCCTGAATGGCCTTCAGTTCGCTGGCCCAATCGGCCCATTCCGGCGGGCAGTTGTAGCAAATGGCGGATTCTTCGGCGTGCGCCGTCGTGGCGAGCGGGGCCGCGAACGCGACCGCGGCCGAGGCGGCGCAGGCAAGCTGCGCGAGGCGCGCGCGAAGGCTGGATGTGCGACGTGTCACTTAAGGTCTCCTTGCGGGACGGTAAAGAGCGTTATTGGGACGTCGTGGAAATGCTGCGTCGGCCTACTTTCGGCCGACGCGGAAAACAGCGAAGCCGCGTCGCTTACGCGACGGGGTGTGCGGGCAGGGCGGGGCCCGAGGCGCCCGAAAGGACGCCGATCGTCCCGCCTTGGCGCAGCGTATGGGGCAACGTGAGCGAGAGCGATTCGCCGTCGTCGGCGCCTTCGATGCGCGCCATGAGGCGCCGCCAGGCCGCGCAGCCGATTTCTCGGTTCGGCGTGCTGATGCTGGCGAGCGGCGGCGAGAGCAGTTCGCCCATCGACAAGCCGTCGAAGCCGAGGATCGACATGTCCTCGGGCACGCTGTAACGCGCGCGGCGCAAGCCGCGCATGACGACCATCGCGAGCAGATCGTTGCTGCAAAAAAGGGCGGTGGGGCGGTTCGCACCCGACGTGAGATGCGAGAGGACCGACGGGGCGAGTTCGTCGGCGTTGAAGTCGACCTCGAGCGCAGGGGCGGGCGTGAGCCCGGCCTGTTGCATCGCTTCCGAATAGCCGCGATAGCGCAGGCGCGCGCGGTCGGATTCCGCCAGCGTGCCGGCGAGCATCATGACGCGCTGGTGTCCATGCTCGATCAGCATGCGCACGCCGTCATACGCGGCGCGCCGATTGTCGACCGAGACCGACGGACGGCGTACCGTGTCGTTGTGCATCAGCACGTAGAGCTTGCCGGCGCGGTCTAGCTCATCGAGCAACGGGTGCGTATCGGCATCGGCCACCGTCAAGATGAGCCCCTCGACGCGCTGCGCGAGCAGCGTTTCGATCGCGTGGCGCTCGCGCGCCGCGTCGTATTGGGTCGTCATCAACATCAGGCGATAGCCTTGGGCCGCCGCCAGTTCGTCGATGCCCTGCAGGCATTCGGCGAACACTGGATTGGCGAGCGTGGGCAGCACGACGCCGACGAGGCGCGTGCGCTCGCCGCGCAGCTGCCGGCCGAGCGGGCTGGGGCTGAACTGCAGCGCCTCGATCGCCTCGCGGATCTTCGCCAGCGTGACGCGATTCACCGTATGAGGGGCATTGATCGCGCGAGACACCGTCGCGATGGAAAAGCCGGCATAAGCGGCTACATCCTTGATCGTGTGTTTCATCTTCCTGTGCAGTCCGGTAGTGCTGGGCCTGGAAACGTTTACGTCGCAGCGATTATCCGGGTCGATTATGACTGACCCATGACGTTTTTGCTCGATATTTGGGCTGAAAAAAATGTTTTGTCGGCTTGGCTGGGCCGGCCACGGTAGGCATAATCGGTCCCGATCGGCCGTCCGCTCGGCAGGCGGACGGCAGAAACATTCCCCGCAACCCCGTTTTCAAAGAAAGAAAGGATCGACGCGTGAGCCTTTGGTTTTTGATTTTTCTAAGCGTCCTGCAGGGCGTGACCGAGCTTTTCCCCGTCAGCAGCCTAGGGCACACGCTGCTGGCCCCGGCGCTCTTGGGCATGCACATCGACAAGCACGCGCCGCAACTGATCCCGTTCCTCGTGGCGCTGCATCTAGGCACGGCTTTCGCGCTGCTCTGGTACTTCCGCAAGCGCTGGATCGCGCTCATCGGCGGCTGGTTCGGCTCACTGGCCGGGCGGCGCAGCGAAGAGGGCCATATGATGTGGGCGCTCATCATCGGCACGATTCCGGCGGGGCTCGTTGGCCTGGTGCTGGAAAAGCGGCTCGAGCGCATTTTTCATGACCTGCGGATCGTCGCGCTGGCCTTGGTCGTCAACGGGCTGCTGCTCTGGATCGGCGACCGTCTGCAGCGCTCCCGTGCTCACCGCGCGCCCGAAAAGCTCACGTTCAAACAGGCGTTTCTCGTCGGCCTTGCGCAGATCGGCGCGCTGATTCCGGGGTTCTCGCGCAGCGGCCTGACGATGATCGCCGGGAACGCGGCCGGTCTGACGGCGGAAAGCGCGGCTGAATTCGCGTTCCTGCTCGGCACGCCGATCATTTTCGCAGCCGGCTTGCTCGAGGTGCCCAAGCTCTTTCATGCGCCCGGGCAGTTGGCCGACGCGATCCTCGGGGGCGTGCTGACCGCCGTGGCGGCCTATCTCAGCGTGCGCTTCTTGATGCGCTATTTCGAAGGGCGCGGCCGGCTTGCCTCGTTCGGCGTGTATTGCATCTTGGCTGGCGCCGCCTGCTTCATTTGGTTCATGACTCACGGCCAGCCCGTCTGAACTCGTACGGCCGCCGGGTGGGGGATCGAGTATAATCACGGCCCCCGGCTCGGTGTGGCCGGCCGCCGTACAATCACACCTTCGCCTCCCCATAGTTCAACGGATAGAACACGGGTCTTCTAAACCTGAAATCGAGGTTCGATTCCTCGTGGGGGGGCCAATTAGGCTCCATCCTCTCGTTTCGGGCGCGCATCGCACCAAAAATCGACGATGCGATTGCCGGCCAGAACCGCCACCGCCACGACCAGCGAAATCTTGCAAAGGGTTTTCATGTGCGCCTCTCCGGGTTGCCGTTACGCGACTGCCCTCGCATCGTCTGTGCCGCGGCAAGTTCTTGAGCGGGCTACCATCCGGAACGTGAGAGCCGATTAGCCATTCGGGCGACTTCCGCGATCGCTCGTGCTGCCCGATGATGCGTCCATGGGCGTCGAGATCGGCGTCCGGCATACGCGGTGCATGGCCGCGCGGTCCGTTGCCGTTGCGGTGCGCGCGTGTATTTTGCCGCGCCATCTCAACCATCGATCGAGTCGCCACCATGATGTCGAATGCGCTGCCGCTGCGTCGCCCGCAGAAATCCGTCCGATTTTCCACCCCTCAAGCACCTTTCGTCGGCTTCCCCAGCGATGATGCGTCTTTTCAAGCACGCCTCACCGAGTTGGAACAAATGACGACTGATATCCGCGAGCGCATGGCGCATGTCGAAGCAGGGTTGTTGCACCTGGCAACCAAGAACGACGTCACGACCCTCGAATCGACGCTGTTGAAGTGGTTCATAGGCACTGCCATTGCCCTAACGGGCTTTGTGTTTGCCGCGGCTCGACTCGTTCAATGAAGCCTTCCTAGCGCAGCGCTTGGGCGCGCGTCCGCGTCGCGTTTCGGGGCGAGCGCTCCGGTCCTCGTGCTGCTGCAGGGCGCACCGAGGTGCTCCTGCACGGCGCCCGATGGCCCGTTAGGCGCCGCCGCGCGCTTCAGGCTGTAGCGATGGCGTCGATCGCGTCGATCGGGCGTTTCACCGTCTTTAAAAGAGGTGCCTCGGCAATCCATATTGCAGTTTCTATCTCATTATATTGCTAGTGCGAAATGCTAAGCGATCGCCTCGCGGGGGGGGTATTTCTAGGACCGAAAGAGATTGCCGCTCGATGGTTCCATTTATTTTATGAAATTTCCATTCGATGAATCGTTGTCGGTCGAAAGAGCTTCCGCTAGAATCCTGCGCACCGCCGGTCCCCATGGTTCTGCTAGGTCGACATTGACGATCTCTCGATGAGGGGATTTGAATCGCTTTGCACAAAATTAAGAATTTTCTCAAGGATGAATTCGTTCTCGTAATGTTGTAGTAATCGGGTGTTGAGTGGAAACATAACTATTCCGTTCGTTTCGGGCATTATTTCGTCGCCGCGCAATGATGTTTATTAGATGACAGCGGCGGTTCTTTCACGTCGCAATGGCAATAGCGAGGATGAAAACGCATGACCCCCCGGCAAGTTTTCCTGTTGTCTCGCCCTAGACATCGCATCCGCATCGCGGTACTCGACGACCACCCGATCGTGGCGCTCGGTGTCACCACGTATTTGCGCGATCACACAGACTTCGAATTGGTCGCCAACGTCACGGCAATCGACGACTTGTTCGCTGTGCTCGAGGGTGGCGATTGTGATGTCGCGCTCGTCGATTTCTACCTGCCCGGCGACCAGGCGGATGGTGGCTCGTTCGTCAAGCGATTGCGCACGGAAGTGCCGCCGATTTCGATTGTCGTTCTGTCGGCGGCACGGGCCAGCGACGCCGAATGCATTTGCCATCGTTCCGGGGCGAATGCATTTCTCGAAAAGTCCACTCCGTTGCCGATGATCGCCGAGACGATTCGTCGCGTCATCGCCGCGCCGCGCAAGTTCCACGTTGTGCGCGACGGCAAAGTTCAGCCGTATGTTCCGCATCCGCGGGAAGACAATCTTTCGGCGGCTGAAATCGAGATACTGAGGCACATTGCGGATGGGTTCTCCGTGACGCAAACAGCCGCGCTTCTTGCGCGCAGCAAGAAGACGGTCAGTACCCATAAGCGCAGCGCCATGCGCAAGCTGCGTGTTTCGGACGATCTTGGGCTTGCGCTGTTTCTCAAAGAGAAGTTTCGCTATTGAAGCCGGATGAAACGGGCTCGACGAGCGCGGGGCCGAAATCGTTGGGAGAGCTCACGCGAGGCCGCTATCGACAGTGCCGATTCGCGTTCGCCCTAGCGCGGCAGGCGGCCTGCGTCCTTGCGGCCGGCTGCGTGGCCGGGGTGTCCGGTGCGACGCAAAGCCCGCCCGAGGCCCTTCGAGTCGGTGCTTACAGCGGCGACATGAGCGCGCTCGACTACGTCGATCACATGGGCATAAGGCAAGGTCTCAATGCGAGCGTCCTGCGAACGATCGCGCTGCGGCAGAGCCGGCGGCTCGTCTACCGCCAGTTCGCCTCCGTAGGCGAAGCGTGGGCGGCGCTCGGACGTGGCGATTCCGATGTCGTTCCGGTCGCGTGCGACGATTCCGTGCCGAATGACACGGGCGCGCTGTCGGCGCCCTACGCGTCGGTCGGCGTTGGCGCCGTCACGGCGGAGGGCCGTCCGACGCCGCGGACGTTGACCGACTTGGCCGGCAAGCGCGTGGTCGTCGCCTCCGGCAGTCCGGGCGCCGGAGTCCTGCGCGCTAAGCTGACGGGTGCTGTGCTCAATGAGATGCCGTCGCGCGAACTGGCCTTGAAGGCCGTCGCGACCGGTGAGGCGGACGCATTTGTCGGTATCCATGCGTTCAACGTGGGTGCAGTGGACGCATTGGCGCTGGGTACGCTCAGGCCCGTTGCGCTCCCGTTCTCGCTTCCTTTGTGTCTTGCCTTTCGAAAGGCGGATCCGTCCATCTCGGCGACGATTACGCAAGGGCTCGCCGATATCTCCCCTCGGGCGCTTCAGGAAATCGAATTTCAGCCGCTGCCCGCGGCTGTCCATCGCGCCTTTGCGCCCCCCAACTTCACGCTGACGCTCGCCGAGCGCGAGTGGGTACGCGTCCACCCGGTCGTCCGTGTCGGCGTTCAACGGCTCGGCCGCCCCTACGATTTCATCGACGATCAGGGCAGGTGGCAAGGGCTTGGCGCGACGCTGCTCAGGCAGTTCGCCCAGGTGGCTGGGCTGCGGTTCGAGCCCGTAGTTCTCGACGCCGCCCTCGATCCCGCACTGGCGTTGCGCCGTGACGCCGTCGATTTGGTCAGCGCGTTTCCGCTCGGGGCGTCCGCGGCGGTTCCGGGGCTTTTCACGACGCGTGCCTACGACAGCTTCCCTTGGTCGTTCGTGCGCGCGGAGCGCGACAACGCTGGGAGCATCGAGCGCGTCGCCACCACTCCTTGGCGTATGCGGCGTGTCATGCTCGTGCCTACTCTCGACGACACGGCGCTCGTGGCTAGGCCGGACGCCACAGCTGCATTGCGCGCCGTTCTCGCCGGCAATGCCGACGCGGCGCTGATCAATGTCATTGCCGCCGAGGAATTCGGAGAGCGCTTCGCGCACGATCATCTCGCTATCGATCCGACGGTCGCCGGGGTCGAGCGGATAGGTTTCGCGGTCGTCGAGCGCAACCGCATGCTGGCGTCGATGCTCGATCGGTATCTGGCTTCTTACAGCCCGCGTGAATTGGCGCGCCTTGCCAGCCGCACGCGGCCGCTGACGATCGTACTCGGGTACGAGAAGCGTGCGGTGATCGGTTTGGCCTCGGCCGGCGCTGCCGTCGCTTTGATCATCATCGTCACCCTCGGTTGGGCCTATCGACGCACGCGGGCCGCGCAGGCCGCGGCGGTGGCGGCGCGCGGCGAGGCGATTGCCGCGCGCGAGCAAGCCCTCGCGGCGGACCAGGCAAAGTCGGCGTTCGTTGCGATGATGAGTCACGAAATCCGCACGCCGATGAACGGCGTCGTCGGCGTGCTCGATCTGCTCGATACCATGGCCTTGCCTCCCGAGCCGCGACGCTATCTTGGTATTGCGCAGCACTCGGCCCGTCTCATGCTCCGCGTTGTCGACGACACGCTCGATTACCTGAAGATCGAACAAGGTGCGTTGACATTGGAAGCCGCGCCGTTCGACATCGGCATGTTGGCTGCCGCTGCCGTGGAACTGCATGCGCCGCTGGCGGCACGCAAAGGTTGCGCGCTTTATTTGGCGACGATGCCGCACTTCGATCGGAGACTGATCGGCGACGAAGCGCGGGTCAATCAGATCTTGACGAACCTGCTCAGCAATGCGATCCGGTTTACCGAGCGAGGCCATGTGCTGCTCGAGGTACGGCGCAAAGTGGCGCGCGGGCGAACCTGGCTCATGCTGGAGGTCAGCGACACGGGTGTCGGGATTTCGGAAACCTATCGGGCGAGCTTGTTCGCGCCATTTACGCAGCAAGACAGCACGACCACAAGGCGCTACGGCGGTACGGGTTTGGGGCTGTCGATCGTCAAGCGTATCGTCGACCTCATGAACGGCACGATCGAAGTCGAGAGCCGCGTAGGCGCGGGTACGCGCGTGCGTATTCGATTGCCGATCGAATGGGGTGATGCGGCTCGCGCTTGGCCTCGTCCGGGGTCGGGGTGTGCGCGCGTGCACATGCCGGTGCCTGCAATGGGCGTTTGCGTACGCGCGTTGATGGCGAGGATGGGCGTTCGGTGCATTTCGGATGGAGGGCATGCGGATATCGAGGTCTCCGCCGATGCGCTCGGCGCCGTGGTGGTGACCGCGCGACACGGCGCGCAGCGCAGGCTCAGATCGGTCGACGAACTCGCCGACGCCGTCGCCGCGTGTCTCGGCTATTCCGATCAGGCATGCGGCGCCGACCCGAAAAGCGACCGGTCACGCGACCGCGTCGAAACTTCGCGCGCGGATTGCGCAGGAGGCGCGCACGAACGTCTTGATTGCACTGCCGGCCGGTTTGCCTTCGATCCCGTCCTCGTGATCGAAGACAACGCCGTCAATCGGGACATCATGGTGAGGCAGCTCCGCGCGCTGGGCGTGGCGGCCGAATCGGCGGCCGACGGCGCCGAGGGCTATGCGTCCTGGCAGCGTCTTCGGCCCTCGCTCGTGCTGCTCGATTGCCACATGCCGGGCATGGACGGATATACGCTCGCGCGCACCATTCGCCTCGCGGAGCGCGACGGCCGCGCGCGAACGACGATCGTCGCGGTTAGCGCAAACGCGACGCACGACGACATGCGCGCGTCCCTGCAGGCAGGCATGGACGACTATCTCTCCAAGCCGATCACGCGACACAAGCTAGCGACGATGCTTGATAAATGGATGGAGGCGGCATATGCCGACCCGAGGCCGACGCGAAGCTGACCTCTCCGAAGCGCATGCGCCCGGGTCGTTCGATTTATCGGAATTGCGAGCGCTTTATGGTGAGGACGGCTTGCGCACACTGCTGGCTGTCGCGCTCGACGAATTCGAATCCCAGCGCATTGCATTGGGTGCGGCGCTCGCGCGACGCCAGTGGGAGCCGGCGGCGCAGGCGCTGCATCGCCTGACCGGCACCGCGGCGTTCTTTATACGAGACGAAGCGATGCTGGAGCCGCTCGGCTATGCCGAGCGCGCGTTGCGTTTGGCGGACGAGTTCTTGGCCGAGCGCGCGGTCGCGCGCGCCGAGGCGACGCTTGCCGCCGTTGGAGAGGCGTTTGCGCAGGCATTGACGAAGCCGGACGACGGACGCTGGCGCGACGGCTGGCCGGCACCCTAAACCGGTCGTGGCGCCGCCTAGACGCGTAACCTCGTCTGATATTGACCCCTGCCTCGAATCACGCCTCTCGTTTTTTGACACATTGTCGTCTTCTTGCCTCACCAGCGGGCGACTTTGCGTTCAATACGGAGGACATGCATGCGAGGAGTGGGGATTTACGAGCACGGCGCGATGGCGCCGTTCAATTCGGCCGATAGGGTATCGCCGCCGGAAAACGAGGCGCGGGACAGCGTAGCCGATGCAACTGAGCCGCAGGCTCCGCCGCCAGCCGGTACATCGACGTTTTCGGAAGCCGTGCAGTCCGCGGCATCGACGCAAGGCGACGCGCAATCTCCCATGCACACGCGGATGGAATACGTCCTGCGCCGCATCGCCGCCGACGAGCCTTCTGCGTCGCATGCGTTGCGGTCGAAGAGAAATGCAGGGCCTTCCGCAACGATGTACGCGGCCGCCGTAGCGTCGCCCTTGTCGTTGCAACGGGCCCCCACGCCGCGTTCGGCGGCAGCTGAAGCGGCCGTGCTCGAACGACTGACCGAGTCGTTGGCCCAGTGGATCGACGAAGATAAAGCGCGAGCGTACGCGAGCCGCCCGAGCGATTTACTCATGGCCGTCGCGAAGCACCGCCATCGCGCCATTCCCGAGGCGTTTTCGACACTGCTCGACCCCTCGCTGCTCACTGACGAGGCTGTGCTCGACGAAGCGGCTGTCTTATATGACCGATTGCGCGAGCGTGCGATGCCAGCCGAGCCAAGACAACCGCAACCGCTCACGCTATCGACCTTGCGTACCCGGTTCGTCGACGCGCTGCGCGCCGACTACGCGAAGCGGCGCGCGCTCGACGCGCTATTTGTTCCTAGCATGGCATTCGGGCAAACGACACCACACTTCGACGGTTTTGCGTTGCGCAACGCCGAGGGCATGTCGTTCGATACGCTTGTCGATTCCAAGGCCGTTTGGTCCACACCTGCGTTGGCCGCGTTGACCGCGCCCGAACGGCGTGCGCTGCTGATGGAAAAATTCGATCAAATGGCCGAGTCGACGCAGTTTCCGATCGGGTCGATTCCACACTCGCTCGCGACGGCGTTGCTGCGCATGGATCGATACCGCGGTGCGCAGCCGTCGTCCGCGGGTGACGAAGCGGCGCTTTTGCAGGCGTTCCGCAAACGCGAAGGCGCTTGGAAAGACGGCGAATCGTATCCATACCACCCGCGGCTGATGTTCGCGCTGCATCTGGCTCGATCGAGCGGGATGGACGTGGTCTCGCACGAGGACTTGCGCCTGCTCTTCGAAAACCAAGTGAAGGATCCGGCGGTCGAGCTGGATATTGCGGGAAACGGCGGAGCGCTGCGATGGATCGACCGTCATTTGGCTCAATCGAACGAACTCGGCTCACGTTGGAGAGAGGCGAAGCCCGCGCAGCAGACGGAATTGCTGCTTGGACTTTTCTCCGCTTTGAACGAAGCCGCCGACGGCACGGGTAGCGTTGCCGCGTTCGCGCAAGATTTGCGGGCGAAAGGCCTACTCACACCCAACCGGCTCGCCGGCGCTGATTTCGAGTCCCGTGCCGCCGCCGTGCTCGAGTATGCGAACGAGCGCCTGCTCGCGGCCTACGGCGCGCCCCCGTCGTTCGACCGGTATGGCGCGGCGGCCGCCATCTTGGAACGCTGCGGGGTGGACGAGGACGCCCGGTCCGACAATCGCCGATACGTGATCTCCGGAGACAACCCGAACGTCGCAAAGCAAGCGTTCGGCGACCTCGTTGACGAATTTCTCGATCGCGCCGACTGGGTCGGTTTGAACGGCGCATGGATGACCCTGCCTACGGGTGCTCGTTTGAAGCCGCGCGACGAGCTTCAGCGTGCGGAGGAAGCCTTCAACGCAAGCCTGCCGTCCAACGCTTGGGTGGTGGCGACGGCGAAAGTGGGGCTGCGACGGGAATCGAAGCCCGTGACTCCAGACTCGGTGCGGCACGCGGCCGATGAGATCGTGAGCCGATTGGCGACGGAGACGGAATCGCATCGCGCGCTCGTGAGAGGGCTCGAGACTTGGATCAACACGGTCCCGGTTGCAGGGCCGGTCTACAACATCGAAGAGGGCGTGCGCCACCATGATGCGGCGCGCGCGGCGTGCGGGTTGCTGTTTCTCGGTGCGGACCTGTTCGACGTCTCGGCCGGCACAGGCGGTGCGAGCCGGGACGGGGTCCATCCAGTCGTGCCGAAGCTGCGCCGGATGGCTGCCCACCTCGACGGCTCCAGCGTCAATCGCGCCGGACATCCTGACATGATCGAGCTGACGGTCGACCCCGTCCATATCGGCCGACGCGACGCCGGTGTGCCCGACGACCTTCGCCCACTCACGCGTCGAGTGCGCGAAGGCGCGAGCGTGCGATGGCGCGACTATGACGTGGTGCATCTCGACGAGGAAGATCGGATCGTCCCGATTCGACGCGACGGCGAACGCTACGTCGAAGTCGATTGGCGCACGGGCCATCGCCTGCGCGAGGCGCCGCATATCGAACTCGATCCACGCTCGGGGAGGGCATACAGGCAAAGCGGGAGAGGGCACGAGAGCGGTCGCGCGTCGCTTGACGGCGACGTGCGTGAGCGTCCGACGGTCGAAGGCGTGACAAGGTTGTTCGAGCGCGCAAACGATGCCACGGTTCGCGACTTCGATACGCTCTTCGCGGATGCGTTCGGGTTGACAAGCCCGGTCGCGGCGAATACCTCGAGATTGAACGCGTCGGCGTTCTACCGCAAGGTCTACGAATCGAGCGGCACCTTCCGCCGCTTATTTAACCGCCACGCGGACCTCGATGCACGCGCGCGCAACGGGACGGCTTCGCCATGGAAGCGCTGGGAGTTCGTCATAGGGCAGTCCGCGCCGCTCGGATCCCCGCGAAAGGCGTATACCGATTTCGAGCATAAGCGGATTTATCTTCCCGACGACGCGGGCATCGAAGCGATGCCGTACATGTCGGCGGGCGGCCCGCGCGCCATGTCACCCGAGCAGGCCTATCTGGGCGAAATGGTTCGAGCCCTGACCGGCGCACGCGATCCGGCGGCGGGACTCGATCTAACGAACCGCGGGCCGGCCGCTTACTTGACCGGCAAGATCCTGAGCGAAGCGGGATATGACGTTCCGGAGCAAATCATGTTTCGGGCGCAGAACGCGCGGCCCGATATGCCGGCCGAGCAAACCGTCGAATACCACGCGGACGCGGCGGCTCGCGGCGCCGAACGCGAGAATCGCTATCTCGACGGGGTATTGGACGCCGGTCGCGGCGCCGTGACGGATGAGACCCTTGTCGATGGCGTACCGGTGCCGTCGCGTTTAACTGTTTCCGGTACGAAAGCGTCGCTCGATGCGATCGAAGGGGCCGACGACGAGGTCTTTCTCCCATGGAGCGATTTCAAGACCAAGTTTCATCAGAATTTCGGCTTCTACGTACAGGATCGAACGATGACACGCCAGTTGGCGTCCGACGCCATGGTCGTGTTGGATTTCTACGGCCGGCTCTATCAGCGCAGCGCGACCTTTCGTCGAATGTTCGACGAAATGCCGGTGACGGAGGCGTCGCAGGCCGACCCCTGGAAGTTCGTGCTCGAAGGGGACATCGAATTCGACTTGCTGTCGCCAACTGCGCGTGAGCGCGCCATGAACGAGCCGTCCAAAAAGATCTACGTGCTCGACGATGGTATGCGGTATCTGACCGAAGCGGGGCTGCGGGAAGTGGAGATCGAACGCACGCTTGCTTACCAGATGATCTGCGCGATAACGGGATTGCGAAAGCTGCCTGCGGCGCAGGCGATCGCCAATCGCGGGCCGGCGGTCTATCTGACCGATAAGATTCTTTCGGAGGCCGGGTTCAATTACCCACGCCAGCTCGCCGCGGCGCTCGCAGGGCCGCATGACGCCGCCGCGCAAGCCCGGCTGCTAGCTCAACAAACCTCGGCGATGCGCAGCGCCGCAACGGAAGACCAGTACATGGTGCTGAGTTAGCGCACAGGCGTCGGTCCTTCCGCGCGCGCCGTCACGCAGTCTGAGAAATTTCGGGAGGAGC
>NZ_JBQCHR010000086.1:0-60956 GCF_051954495.1 Trinickia sp. | reverse complement strand
ACACGGCGCTGGATGCTGCTCGTGCCCCGCCGCGTCGAAGCAGCCCACGGCGTGGCCGTCAACGCGCTCGCCTTCGCGGGTTCGCTGTTCGTTCGGGATGCGGAGCAAATGACGACAGTGCGGCGCCTGGGGCCGATGTCGATCTTGCGCGATGTCGCCATGCCCCGGTCGAACGCACGCACCAGTGCATAGCGTGCCGGCCGACGCGCTTCGGCCGTATCATGGCGGGCTCTAGAGACCTTTTCGTCGCATGGCTTTCGTTATGTCCGTCAAAGCAGATCCGCCTCGGCGCGCTCGGATGATTCGCGCTGTCGTCATCCCGCTTACGCTGGCGCTCGCCGCCTGCGCCGCGAACCCGCCCGCCGCGCAGCGCCCCTACGTCGACCCCATCGCGCTCTTTCCGATGGAGCATTACGATCAGAGCGTCGATCATTGGATCGACCCGACGGGTGCAAGCTACGACACGCCATTCTTGAGCCCCGCCGAACAACACGCGCATTGGGACGCGTATCTCGCGCGTTACTTCGGCACGCGCGAGCGCGATCCGTCGCCGTGGAATCCCGCGTTCATCGACCGTCGGCTCTACGGCAACGGCGGCGCCGACATCGTCGATCTGCAGCTTCGACGCGTAGGCAGTTACGACAACGCGGGCAAATCGGCTCGCTCGATCGGCTACGGCCAAAACTATTGGCCTCATACGGCCCAATGGCTCGACGACATCGAGCGCAACATGAACCTGCAGCAATTCGCGCAGGCGCCGGGCTATCGCCCCGACGCGCGCGCGATCGCCACGAATGCGCTGCTCGTGCGCGAGTTGCCGACGATGGACCCGTCGTTCTATTCGCATCGGCTCGCAGGCGAAGGCTACCCGTTCGACAATCTGCAGATCTCATCGGTGCGACCGGGGACGCCGCTGTACGTGCTGGGACGAAGCGTCGATGGCGCGTGGGACTACGTGCAAACGCCCGAGGTTCAAGGATGGGTGCAATCGAACGGCGTGGCGCGCGTCGACGATGCATTCATCTCGGCCTGGTCGCACCGCCCCTCCGATGCATGGGGCGTGGTCATCTTGGCGTCCGCGCCGGTACGCGACGAGCAAGGGGTGTTTCGCTTCGATGCGACGGCCGGTACGTTACTGCCGTTGGTGCAAAGCGCGGCAACGCCTTCGCAGCGTGAGGTACTCGTGCCGGCGCGCGATATCGACGGACATGCGGTATCGCGCGAGGCGCGGCTTCCGGCAACAGCGCTTGCGCCCGCCCCCATCGCGGCCACGCCGCGCAATCTCGCGGCGCTCATGAAATCGCTGATCGGACGCCCCTACGGATGGGGCAACATGAACTTCTACAACGACTGCTCCTCCGAACTTCAGAGCATTTTTTCCGCCTTCGGCGTGTGGCTGCCGCGCCATTCGTCGTCGCAAATGGCGGCGGGCGACATGACCGACCTTTCTTCGGACACCCCGGCGCAACGTCTGGATTATTTGATCAAAAACGGCAGGCCGATGCGCACCCTCGTGTATATCGGCGGCCACGTCATGCTGTATTTAGGCAATACGACACGCGACGGCCACATTGTGCCGCTCGTCTATCAGGATATTTGGGGTATGCGGCCGGCCGACAACAGCCGGCGTGTGGTGATCGGCGGTTCGGTGATCTTTCCGCTGTTGCTTCGGATCCCCGAAGACCCCAGCCTCGAATCGCTTGCGGCAACCCGTATCTTTCAGGTAAGCGTACTAGGCATGCCGAGCAGCGCGGCGCCGCCGCCCGACGAGGAGAACCCGGCGAGTTGAAGGCGAGCGGAGCCGCCCGCGGGATCGTTCGCCAGTGCCGGACAAACCTTGGGCGGCCCTCGCGCTACCTAGGCGTGGGCATGCCCTTCCGGCTCGACCGACAGCCGCATGCCGATCGTCTTCAGGATCGCGAGCAGCGTCTTGAGCGTTGGGTTGCCTTTGGGTGACAGCGCCCGGTAAAGCGACTCGCGGCTGATTCCTGCCTGCGCCGCCACTGCACCGAGGCCGCCGTACGCTTCCGCCACCGTGCGCAAAGCCAGCAAAGCCGCGGCTCGGTTATCCGGGTCGTCGAGCGATTCCATGGCAGCCTTCAAGTATTCGACCGCCAGCTCATGGTCGGCTCGCAGTTCGGCGACCTCGGACTCATGGTGCGACACCACGCCTTTGAGTTTGCTCATGACTGACTCCGTTTCCATTCCGACCACAGCTTCTTCGCTCGCTTAAGGGCTCTCGACCATCCATGCAGTACCGTAGAAGTTGGATCATGACACACTTGTAGCTTAAAAGCTACTCTTCTACCATCGCACAGACGGCAACGATCCATCAGAGGCGAAAAATCCGACTAACGGCACCTCGGCATTCGGCCAACGCATCGCTGCCCTGAGCACATGCGCGCAGCGGGGCGCCGCCCGCAGGAACAGCCCCCGCGCGGCGGCGACACGCCCTGACCCAAGTTTCCTACTGCGGCAACGTCTCTCCCTTCGTCTCGGGAGCGAAGGGAATGATGAACAGGCCCACAACGAACGCCACCGCCGTCAGCGCGACGGGCAGCCCGAGCGTATGCGTATGCAGCACGGCCGCGCCGAGCAAGAAGTTCACCCCCGCCCCGATGAACCGACCGAACGAAGTACAGAAGGCAAACGCGGTCGCACGGACGCGCGTTTCGAACTGTTCCGGCAGCCACAGGCTGAACAGCGCGAAATTCCCACCAAAGAACCCCAGCGCAAACAACCAAGCGATGAACGGCGCCAGCCCGTTCGGCTGATAGAACGCCCATCCGAAACTACCGACGATCGACACGGCCATCCCGGCGAAATAGACGGCCAGCGTTTTCTTGCGCCCGATCCGCTCGGCGAGCGGCGGCAGCGCCAGACAACCGAGGATCGTCCCGATCGAGAGCAAGCCGGTGGCGAGCGAAGCGGTCTTGATCGCGCCCGCCTTGTCCATGCCCGACTTCATCGCCAACTGAATGACGGCCGAGGGTTCATACACGGCGCCGGCCCACAGGCCGACGATCGCGATCGTCAACAGCGCGCAGGCGACCCACGTGCGACGGCGATACCCCGGCCCAAGGATTTGGGCGAGCGGCTTGGCATGCACGACGCGCGCCTCGGCTTGCTTCCACTTCTCCGGTTCCTTCACCCGCAGCAAGACCAGAATTGCGATGACGACGGGAACGGCGCCCGTCAGGAACATGGCGCGCCAGCCAAAGTGAACGCCGATCGTATAGTTCAGCGCCGCCGCCAAAAAGAACCCCGCGTAGTATCCGGTTTGCAAATACCCCGCCCCCATTTTGCGGCGATCCTCGGGCCACGCCTCCGCCACATAGGTGCCGGCCAACGCCCATTCACCGCCGATGCCAACCCCGGCCAAGAAGCGGTAGATGCCGAGTTCGTACACGCTGTGCGCGGTCGCCGCCAGTCCCGTGAAAATGGCGAACGTGAAGATGGTTCCGGCCAGCACCTTCGTGCGCCCGAAGCGATCGGCCAACGGCCCCCAAATGAACGAAAGACCCCAGCCCACCAAAAACAATGCGAACAAGATCGAGCCGGCAAGGCCGATGTTCGCGGGGCTCGCCTCGATACCCGAGCGCGGCAGCAATTCCGTCAGCGCCGGCGTAAGCACGAGCGCGTAGATGAACGAATCCATGCCGTCGAGCGTCCAGCCCGCCCAAGCACCCCAAAACCCCGCTATTTGCGAGCGGTTGAGCGGCGTTCGCTGTTTCGCGACCCGCGCGCTGTCTGCCATTGAACTCATGTACTCCTCCGGTGAAACGGTTTGGACTGCCGACGTTTAATGACTGCGCGAGCGCGCGGTGCTTGCCGCGCCCGGCTCGGATCCCCCTGGCATCCTCGGGTTTGCCCGATTCTTAGATCGAATATTTTGTATATAATATCGACCATCATGGATGATGCAACGAATCGTTTTCCCCTAGAGGCCGGCGCCGACGAAGGTCTCCCGCTTGCGGCGGTGGCCGTCGCGCCCCGCACCAGCGCTTCGCGCATGGTGGCCGACGCCCTGCGCGCCGCGATCGTCGACGGCCGTCTGCGTCCGGGCGCACCTTTGCGTCAGGACGCAGTCGCACGGCACTTCTCCGTCAGCGCGATTCCCGTGCGCGAGGCGCTGCGCCAGCTCGAAAGCGAGGGGTGGGCCAAGGTCGAAATGCACAAAGGGGCGACCGTCGCACCTTTATCGGCCGATGAAGCGCGCGAGATCTATGAAATCCGCGCCGCGCTGGAAGCGTTGGCGTTGACGCTCGCGATTCCCAACCACACGGAAGCCACGCTGAGCGAGGCGCAGGCGCTGTACGAAGCCGCCGAGCGCGAGCGCGATTCCGAGCAGTACGTGGCGCGCAACGAGGCGTTTCATATGAGCCTTTATGCGCCCGCGGCCCGCCCGCAATTGATCGAAATGATCGCAACGCTGCATCGTCGGGGCGAGCGCTACCTGCGCGTGAAGTTGGGCCTGCCCGACCATAAGCGGGTGTCCGATCGCGAACACGGCCAGCTGATGGAATACGTGCGGGGCCAACGCATCGACGCCGCGCGAAAGCTCATTACGGATCATTTGCTCGGCACCGGCGAGCTGCTTTATCGTCTGTTGAACGAGCCGGCGCCGGGGTCGAGAACACCGGCCGGCAAGCACCGGAATGTCGACGATTCGGAGTCGGCGGCGATGCTCGCCCCGAAGAAGCGCCGCGGCGCCCGCCGCACCCCCGATTGAGCCGCCCCGGCGCGCGCAACCGCCCCACGTATAGGAGCCGATTCGCCCGATGATCTCCGCAGCCGAACAACCGGTCCCGCGTTCGTGGACTACCTTGCGCGACGAAAAAGCACGCCGTCTCGCCACTGTCGCTCCGTGGCTAGAAGACGGCATCCTGCCGTCCGAACGAATCGTCGATGCGCTGCAGGCGCTGATCCGCCCGGGCGACCGGGTCGCGCTCGAAGGCGACAATCAAAAGCAAGCCGATTTCCTGTCGCGCTCGCTTGCGTGCGTCGATCCCGAGATCGTCAACAACGTACATCTCTTGATTTCGAGCATCTCTCGCCCGGAGCATTTGACGTTGTTCGAGCGCGGCATCGCGCATAAGGTCGACTTCTCGTTTGCCGGACCGCAGAGCTTGCGCGTGGCGCAACTGCTCGAAGACGGCCTGCTCGAGATCGGTTCGATCTATACCTATGTCGAACTGTATGCGCGCATGTTCGTCGACTTGACGCCGCAAGTCGCTTTGCTGTGCGCCGAGAAAGCCGATCGGCACGGCAACCTCTATACCGGCGCGAACACGGAAGACACCCCTACGATTGCCGAAGCCGCCGCGTTCCGCCACGGCATCGTCATCGTGCAGGTCAACGAAATCGTCGATACGCTGCCGCGCGTCGATATTCCGGGCTCCTGGGTCGACCTCGTCGTACAGGCCGATCGCCCCTTCGCCGTCGAGCCGCTGTTCACGCGCGACCCGCGGCACATCGGCGATTTGCAGGTGCTCACGGCCATGATGGTCATTCGCGGCATCTACGAGCCGTACGGCGTGAGCTCGCTCAACCATGGGATCGGCTTCGATACGGCCGCGATCGAATTGATCTTGCCGACCTACGGCGCCGAGCTCGGACTGAAGGGAAAGATCTGCCGCAATTGGACACTCAACCCTCACCCCACGCTGATTCCGGCCATCGAATCGGGCTGGGTCGAGAGTGTCCACTGCTTCGGCAGCGAAGTGGGAATGGAGGGTTATGTCGCCGCCCGCCCGGATGTGTTTTTTACCGGCCGCGACGGCAGCTTGCGCTCCAATCGCGTGCTCTGCCAGTTGGCGGGACAGTACGGCGTCGACCTCTTCATCGGTTCGACATTGCAGATCGATGCGGACGCCAACTCGTCCACCGTGACGCGCGGCCGGCTTGCCGGCTTCGGCGGCGCGCCCAACATGGGACATGATCCGCACGGACGCCGTCATGCGAGCGAAGCCTGGCTCAAGCTCCTGAAAACGACCGAAGGGCCGATCGCGCGAGGCCGCAAACTCGTCGTGCAGTTGGCGGAGACCTATAAGAAGGGCGGCGAGCCCACCTTCGTCGACGAACTCGATGCCATTGCCGTCGGCGCCAAGAGTGCGATGCCGATCGCTCCCGTGATGATTTACGGAGACGATGTCAGCCACGTGGTGACCGAGGAAGGTATCGCTTATCTGCATAAGGCCGAGGGTGTCGAGGAGCGCCGCGCGGCGGTTGCCGCCGTGGCCGGCGTGACTCCAATCGGCTTGCGCGCCAAGCCCGAACGCACGGCCGAGCTGCGGCGCCGCGGCATCGTGGCCTATCCCGAGGATCTGGGTATCCGGCGCGCGCAGGCGAAGCGCTCGCTGCTCGCCGCGCGCAGCATCGACGATCTCGTCGCCTGGTCCGGGGGGCTCTACGTGCCGCCGGCTCGCTTTCGGAGCTGGTGACGATGCCCGCCCATGCCGTCTGCCCGGCGCCGTGCGCCGATTTCGTTTCATGCGATGGCGCGCTCATTGAAGACGAAGCGATGCGACTCGCGCGCTTGGCTACGAATGCGCTGATCGAAGAAGCTCACGTCACGCCGAAACCCGCCCTCGTCGACCGGCGCGGAAGCGGCGCGCATCGCGATTTGAGCTTGGCCGTCATGGAGCGATCCGCGTTTTCGCTCGAACCGACTTTTGTCGCGCTCTCGCGCGCGTCGCAAGGCAAACGCCCTTCGGCCGTCTTGCGCGCCGAGCTGGCCGCAATCGGCCGCGACGGCGAAGCCGCGATGATGAGCGCGACACAGGGCAGCAACGCACATCGCGGCGCGATTTGGATCGTTGGCCTATTGGTTGCGGGTGCAACGATTTGCGCCTACGACGAGCGCGCCGTGGCGCACCACGCTGAAGCGATCTGCACGACGGCGGCGCAGATCGCTTGCTTTCCCGACCACGGCGCCCCGCTTGCGCAAAGCAACGGGTCGCGCGTGCGCGCGCGCTACGGGGTCGGCGGCGCGAGGCGCGAAGCGCAGGAAGGCTTCCCGCACGTGCTGCACGCCGGGCTGCCCGCGCTGCGTACGGCGCGGCAGCGACGCGTCGGCGAGAACGCCGCCCGAATCGACGCGCTGCTCGCGATCATGGCGACGCTGGACGACACATGCCTGCTTCATCGCGCCGGGCTCGATGCGCTCGATGCAGCGAAATCGGGCGCACGCGAAACGCTCTCCTTGGGCGGCAGCGCGACACCGAGCGGGCGTGCCGCGCTCGAGCGCCTCGAAACACGGCTATTGAAATTGAATGCATCGCCGGGCGGCGCAGCCGATCTGCTTGCGGCGACACTCTTCATCGATGGATTGGCGCCCGTGCGCGCCGACGGGAGAACACCAGCATGGAGCATTTGACGTTCGACTACCCCGCGCGCCGCGTCGTTGGGGCGCGCTCGCATGTGGGCGTCGTGGGATCGGGCGATCTCGAAGTGCTGCTCGCACCGAACGATGCGATGCAAGCGCGCGTTGTGGTCAACACGAGCGTCGACGGCTATGGGCACATATGGAAAAGCGTGCTCGACCGGTTCTTCACGCGCTATGACGGCGCAGCGTCGATCGAGATCAACGACTTCGGCGCGACGCCCGGCGTCGTGGCGCTGCGGCTGGCGGAAGCCGTCGAAGAAGCGGAAGGCATGCAAGGGGCGCGCTCATGAATCTCGCATCCACCGTGGCGGCGCCCCATCTCGCCGCGACTGACAGCTTCATCGAACTGACGGCGCGCGAACGCGCCCGGCGCCTGCTCGATGCCAATACATTCCGCGAGTTGCTCGGGCCGTTCGACCGCATCACGTCGCCCTGGCTGCCGCTTCAGGGCATCGTCTGCCAAGCCGACGACGGCGCGATCATCGCGCGCGGAACGATCGACGGCGTGCCGGCGGTGGTCGCCGCGATCGAATCGGCCTTCCAGGGCGGAAGCATCGGCGAGGTGTCGGGCAGCAAGATCGCGGCCGCGCTCGAACTTGCGCTGCGCGATTGTGAACGCGGGAAAATCGTTCGCCCCGTCATCGTCTTCGAGACGGGCGGCGTGCGCCTGCAGGAAGCGAATCTCGGGTTGGCCGTCATCGCCGAAATCCAGGCGGCAATCGTCGCGCTGCGTCGATACGTGCCGGTCGTCGGCGTGATCGCCGGCATGGTTGGCTGTTTCGGCGGCATGTCCCTCGCAGCCGCGCTGTGCACGCGGTTGATCATGACGCGACAAGGCAGGCTAGGTATGAACGGGCCCGAAGTGATCGAGCAAGAGGCCGGAATCGAGGAGCTAGATGCGAGCGACCGTCGGCGGATTTGGCAACTGATCGGCGGCGAGCAACGTGTGGCCACAGGGCTTGCCGATACGCTCGTGGACGACGATGCAGATCTCATTGCAGCCGCCGTACGCGTAGCGTTCGCAGCCGGGGTGCCCGACGTGCACCGTTCGGAGGCGGTCGAGCGCTATCTATCGCTGCTGTCGGAGGCGACGCCCGAGACCGTCACGCCGGAAGCAATGCGTGCGTTGTTCGGCGGCGCATGGTCCGATCGCGACGAACGCCACCTTGATCGTTGAGGACGACCGATGAACGAAACGACTCCCCTGTCCCGCGGACAACGATGGTTTCGCGCCCTCGCGGGCAATGCGGCGGGCACGGCGGGCAACGCGCCCGTGTCGCCTATATGGCATGCCGATGCCCCGCTCGGCGACGAATCGGCGAGGTTCATCGCGGTCGTTCCCGATGCCGATAACCGCTTTCCCCGCGCGCGGGATAACGTGGTGGGACTCGAGCAAGGGTGGCGGCTTGCGCGCGCGGTGCGCGAGGTGATCGATGCCGATGCACACGCGGAACGGCGCCGGCCAATCGTCGCGATCGTCGACGTCAAAAGCCAGGCATACGGATATCGCGAGGAAATGCTCGGCATTCACCTCGCCTGCGCGGCGGCCGTCGATGCCTACGCTTCGGCGCGCCTGGCCGGGCATCCCATCGTTGCATTGATCGTCGGCCCCGCCATGTCGGGCGCATTCCTCGCGCACGGGTATCAAGCCAACCGCATTCTCGCGCTCGACGCACCGGGCACGATGGTGCATGCGATGGGCAAGGAAGCCGCCGCGCGCGTGACGCGCCGTTGCGTCGAGGCGCTCGATGCGCTGGGCGAAACGATTACGCCGATGTCGTATTCGCTTGCCGCGTTCGCCAAGCTGGGGCTACTCGATCGCCTGATCGACGGCGTGGACGCCGACGCGCCCACCGACGAACACGTTGCGCGCGTGCGGCAGATCCTCGCGGATGCGGCGGCCTCGGCGCGTTCCGGACCTAGCGATTTGTCCCGCCGGCTCGATTCCGATACCGCGCGAACGACGCGCGCGGCTTCGATCGAAGTGCGGCGGCGAATGGCGATGCAGTGGGATGCGGGCGAATCGGCGTGAATGCCATATCGCCGCGAAGGCAACGAACCGAGCGGCAACGATGAGCGGCCGATGAATAGCGCAACCTCTTTCCGACATGCAGGCCAATACGAAGCGCATGACCTGCTGCGCTTGCGCGCGCTCCCGGCGACGGACGATATGCCGCCCTGGCTGCTCGATGCTTTCGCTCAAGCTCCATTTGCTGTCGTGCGACGGGCAGAGGCGCCTTCCGGCTTCGTCGCCGTGGGCTTTCGCGGCGCTGACCGCGCGCAGCGGTACGGCGCTTTCGCTCCAAGTGAATCGGTCGAACTCGTGCTGCCGCCGGAGCAGTTGCGAGACCGACCGGTGTCACCCGACCGAATCCATCTCAAGGCATTCGCTGCTTTTCGCGCACTCGTCGAAGACGCGCACTTCGATACGCTGGCGTGGGGTCCGACCGGCAGCGTGGGCTTCGAACTCGCGACCATGCGCCGGACCGTCACCGAGACGAGCGATTTGGACATCGTCATGCGTACGCCTACGCGGCTTGCGCGCGAGCATGCGCTGGCGCTGCGCGAGCGTGCGGCTTGCATCGAGCAGAACTTCAACGTGCGTATCGATGCTCAACTCGAAACGCCGGCGGGCGGCGTTGCCCTCAGCGAGTGGGCGGCGGGCAAACCGCGCGTACTGGCGCGCTCCATAGGCGGCCCAAGCATGACTGCCGATCCGTGGCATGACGACGGCGTTGCCCACGAGGGTGGACGCTGATGCTCGCCCTTCTCTACCCGGGTCAAGGTGCGCAAAGCGCCGGTTTTCTGCATCGATTGCCCGCGCACCGCACCGCCGCGGAAACGATCGAGGAAGCGTCCGACGTGTTGTCGCTCGACGTCGCCGCGCTGGATTCGAACGATGCGCTGCGATCGAGCGTCGCGGTGCAGATCACACTGGTCGTCGCCGGCGTGGCGACGCAGCGGCGGCTTGCCGATGCCGGGATCGAGGCGCAGATGCATGCGGGGTTGTCGGTTGGGGCCTATGCGGCCGCGGTCGGCTGCGGCGCCGTCTCGTTCGGCGACGCGCTGCGGATGGTGAAGCATCGGGCCGTCTTGATGGAGCAGGCCTATCCGAGCGGATACGGGCTCTCCGCGATCGAAGGCCTAAGTGAAGCCCAAGTCGAAACATTGATCGGCACGATGATGAGCGCATCGGAGCATCGCATCTTTATCGCCAACGTCAACGCGCCTAGGCAAATCGTGGTCGCGGGCAGCGACGACGCGCTCGATGCGTTCAATATTCAGGCGACGACGGCAGGCGCGCATCGCGCCAAGCGCCTTGCCGTCAGTGTGCCTTCGCACTGCGAACTGTTGCGCGAAGCGTCGGAAGCACTCGTTGAGTATGCCGCCAGTTTGTCGTTCAGCACGCCAAAGCAGCTATACATCGGCAACCGTCGCGCACGCGCATTGCACAGGCCCGAGGATATCCGCGACGATCTGGCGACGAACATGCGCTATACCGTCCGCTGGTTCGATGCGCTGACCACGATCGTCGAACGCGGCGCGACGTTGCTCGTCGAAGCGCCGCCCGGCCAAGTGCTCACGGACATCGCGAAAGCGGCCTATCCGCAGGTCGAGGCGCTCGCCGCGTCGTCGTTTTCCGATGACCGGCTGGTGGAGATCGTGCGGCGGCGCGTCGATGCCTAGACGCCCCACGCTACCGAATTTCGAACTCGATCTTCCCGAACCCTTCGATCACGCCGCGCACGACACCCGGCTCTGTAGCAATGTAAAACGGCGTATACGAGCCCGTCGTCAACACCGTTCGCGCCGGAATCGAATGTCCCGTTTCGAGCGTGCGCGCCACGAGCCAAGCGATCAAGCGCCGTGGATCGCCGGCAGGGTGGCGCGCCACGCCTTGAAAGATTTCATGGTTGCCGCATGAAAAACTCACCCGCGGCGCGCTGAAATCGAACGCGCGGTCATACGGCAGCGTATCGCCGATCACGAGCGCTCCATTGTTCTGCGCATCCGCTAGTTGAAGCAGCGGATCGACATTCGGCCAGCCTTCGTATCGACTGTCGACGATCTCGGCAACCACCGACATCGTGTCGATCGCATCGATCACTTCGTCGGCCTGCTCGGACAATCTATGGTCGACGTCATCGGCGAAGCTAAACGCGATTTCGAGCTCGAGCCCGATGCGCGCATAGTCGCCGCGGCGAATTCCCGTGGTTGCGCCGAATACCCTCGTAGCCGGCAAGGACGCGCACTGCGGCGCGGCGGTAGGCGAGCCCGCGCCCACCTTGTAGCCGGCGCAACCGCCCATCTGATCGAGCACGAGCTGCTGAACGACATACGCTTCGTCGGCGTTCGCCGGCATGCATGCCGTGAGCGAACCCGGATCGAGCAACGTATGTTCACGTCTGGCTTGCAGCAACCGTGCGGCAAGTTCTTGCGCGTTGGCCATGGTGTCCCCCTCCTTCGCTTTTCGTCCAGGCGATGCATCGTGCGATCGCCGCCAAGGATACGCCGCTTCGCAAGTTGCGCGCCACATCGATCATCCCGCATCAACAACCGGCGCGACTATTAAAAAACCCATCCGTGCACGTGCAACGGATGGGTCGAGGCGAAACACGCGACGCGAAGCGCGCCGCAATCGTTCGTTCTTTTTAGAACTTGTGTCGAATGCCGACGCGCGCCACCGCCTGCTTCGATGTACTCGACACATCGTCCGCGCCCGGTATGTAAGCATGGTCGAGCGAAGAGCCCGTGCTGTCGCCCGCCACCTTCTGGAAAGCGCCTTGAATATAGACGTCGGTTCGCTTGGACAAGTTGTAGTCGACCATCAGCCCGAACGTATGGATCTTGGGCTTTACCCCGCCGAGCGTCGTGTCGTAATTCTCCATCGTGTAGACGTACTGCGCGCCGACATACAGCGCGGGCGTCAGCTGATACTTGCCGTTCAGTTCGAAGTTCTGGAACTTGAGCGTCGTGACGGTCGAACCCGCGAGCGGCCCCGTGATCGGCGCGAGCGAATCGGCCGCCGTCAAGTACGCGCTCGACGTCGGATTCGTCACGTTCGTATTCGTATAAACGAAGCCAGCCGTTGCCGGACCGAACGTATAGTTGACGCCGCCGCCGAAGATACGCAGACGCGTCGATGCGAAATTCGCGTCGTTCGTCGCGATCGCACCGCCCGACGTGATACCCGGGTTATTGGCATGCAAGTAAGCCGCGGCGATCAGCAAGCCGCCTGTCTGGTATTGGCCGCCGATACTGTATTGCCGGTTGTTGGAGAAACCCGGGTCGTTGCTGAAGCTATACGTGCCGCCGAATTGCAGGCCCGCATAGTTGTTGCTCGCGTATTTGATCGTATTGTTGACGCGGAACGAGTTATCCGTGTTGTCGTTGTCGAACGGGTGCGAGAGCAAGTAGCCGCCCCAATTGCCGTTCGCCGTGGTGGGCGCGAGATAGTCCACGAGCGAGTCGTATTGGCGACCCAGCGTAACCGTACCGAAGTCGCTCGACAAACCCACATACGCCTGCCGCCCGAACATCCGGCCGCCTTGATTCAACCGGCCGGAATTGACGTCGAAGCCGTTTTCGAGCTGAAAGACCGCCTTGAGGCCGTTGCCCAGGTCTTCCGAACCCTTCAAACCCCAGCGGCTGCCCTGCGCGAACCCGCTCGCGAGTTCGTAGTTGTGGTTGCCGAGCACATCGTTCGTGTAGTTGAAACCTTCATCGATTACGCCATACAGCGTCACGCTGTTTTGCGCGAACGCCGGCGCGGCGAACGCCATCGCCGCGGCGAGAGAAAGTGCGTGCTTTTTCATCGAATACTCCAAACCGGCCACTGGTTGGAACGATTCCGCCCGCGGGCTTCGCCCGGCTTTTTATCTTGGGCGGCGACTGAATCGCTCTCGGTGTCTTTTATCCTGCTCGCCATTGCGGCTCAATGGACAGAATGGTTGCACGGCCGCCCCGCCAAGTCCATTGGGGTGCGCGCACACCGGCGGAGTCGTTGCTTATTGCCAACTATTGGGGCCCGCGCGCCCGTGGGTACGGCCGCGATCTCCAGTAAAAATCACATCGATTAGGGTGAAACCCTAAGAAGAAACTGCCGGCCAGGCGAAACAAATCATGGGCCTCTGACCGGCCGGCTCAAAGAAAGCGAATCGAAAGCTACGGTGTATCCTCGGAAGACGGGGGGTCCGTCTGGCAGAAGATGGCGGTAATGAACGGCCCGACATGATGGACGATGGCCGTGCTGCCCGCTGCCCTCACCGCCGCCTTCACTTTGTCGCTCGACCCCAGCACGACCGCCCCGTAAGCGGAATCGGCCAGCGGTTTGCCGTTGCCCTTCTCAAACAAGGGATCGTCCTTCTGAAACCCGACGATAGCGAACACGTGATAGCCGAATGCCGTGAGACTCACGCCGTGCGTCGGGTCGAAAGCATTGATCGAATTCGGTTCGACGCGCGACGGGTGCGGGTCGATCAACCCCTTCGTCTCCAACGCTCCGATGAATTCGTGCGCCGGCCGATCGCAATGAAGCGGCTCGTCGAGAGCGGCGGCGAAGCCTCGGATCGGCAGCGCGGCAATAAAAATGAAAGCGACAAGGGCTAGACGTTTCATAGCGGCAAATTACATCCCATTACGGCCGGACGGATGGCGATTCGGAACTGCGCTCGTGCACGCGGCGTGCCGGAACCCCTCTGGGTGGGCGAGGCACGCACTTTACCGCGTTTGATCGGCGCCGGTCACGTGCGAGCGCCCATGCGATAGCGCGCGAAGGCGGATGCGCCCCTGGAAGACAGCACTCCGTAAAAACGTATATATTCCTGTGGATGGATAATCGCGTCGAATCTCTCCCTCGCGCCATCGCTCCCATGCCACGCACGTGGGACGCTCGCCTTGCGCGCCGTCTCGTCACCCCCCTCGTCGATACCCGCATCACGCCCAACCACCTGACGACCCTACGGCTCGTCGTCGGCGTTGCGGGCGCCGCGGCCCTTGCGCGCGGTTCGTTCGTGTGGACGAACATCGGCGCGCTGCTGATCGTGCTGTCGAACTTCATCGATCACACCGACGGAGAACTTGCACGCATCAGCGGCAAATCGAGCAAGTTCGGCCACTTCTACGACCTCGCGAGCGATGCGCTCGTGACGATCGCGCTGTTCGTCAGCATGGGCATCGGCGTCGCGCGCATGCAGGGCGACGGCATCCTCGCTCAGTCGACGCTGCTCGGCGGCGTCGCGGGCATAGCCGTCGCGCTGATTTTTTATCTGCGGATGCGCATCGAATCGATGGCGGGCAAGGCCGGCACGCAGCAGGCGTCGGCCGCGGGTTTCGAAACCGAGGACGTGCTTTACCTGCTGCCGCTCGTCACGCTTTTCAGCATCGTCGAGCCATTTGTGCTCGCGGCGTCGATCGGCGCGCCGCTTTTCGCACTGTGGGTCGTGCTCGACTACCGGCGCGTGCTTCGCAAAACCCGACCGGGCACGCCCAGCGGCGAAGCGTGGGTGTCCCGATGAATGCACGCGTCGCCCCCAGCGAAGCGCCGGCATCGGCCTCGACGTTGGACCGGCCCGCGGCGCCACAGTCGATCGACGAGCGCGTGCGCGCGACGGTGCAGGAACTCGAGGCTACGCCATTGCGCACGCGCTTCGTCGAACAAGGCTCTTTCCTGTATCTCGACTGCTTTTTCCCCCCCGACGTCACCGCGCGGCTCGCCGAACTCGCCCGACAGCTCGTCCCGGCCGTCAATCGCAACTACCTGCCGGGGCACAAGCAAGGCGGAAGCGTCAGCCGGCACGCAATCGATCGCCTCGCGCCGGACATCGCCGAACTCTATCGCTCTCGCGCACTGATCGGATGGCTCGAGGCGATCACAGGCGATACGCTGCTGCCTTCGCCCGAAGACGATCCGCATGCCTACGCGCTCTACTACTACACGCGCGAAGGCGATCATATCGGCTGGCATTACGACACCTCCTACTATGACGGCCGCCGCTATACGCTCCTGATCGGCGTCATCGACGATTCGTCATGCCGGCTCGACTACGAATTGCACACGCGTACGGCCGGGGCCACGCCGGTGTCCGGCTCGATTCAGTACCCGCCCGGCGCGATCGTGCTGTTCGACGGCGACACGCTGCGCCATCGGATCACCCCGTCGAAGGCGGGCGAAATGCGCGTCTCCTTGACCTTCGAGTACGTGACCGACGCACGGATGCGTCCGTGGCGGCGCTTCGTTTCGAACATGAAAGACGCCATCGCGTACTTCGGTTTTCGCCAAGTGTTTCGCTTCCGCTCGGGCTCAGGCAAGGACGACGCATGACGCGGACGGCGGCAGTCCTGCTTTCGCTGGGGGCGGCGCTTTTCGTCGCGCTGCTCGCGTGGCAAGGGGCCGGTGCCGTGGCGGCCACGCTGGCCGCGGCCGGCTGGGGGCTCGCGCTCGTCGCGGCGTTCCATTTGGCGCCGCTCGTCATCGATGCGGCCGCGCTCGCGGTGCTCGTCGAGTCGCCCGCGACGTTCGTCGATGCGTTGCGTGCGCGATGGGCCGGCGAATCGGTGAACAGTTTGATGCCTGCCGGGCAGATCGGCGGCCCCGTGTTGATGGCGCGGCACTTGGCTCAACGCGGTACGCCGATGCATGACGCGGCGGCCGCCGTCACGGTGTCGACTACCCTGCAGTCGGTGGCGCAAATCGCCTTCGCATTGCTTGGCTTGACGGCGTTCGCCGCGTTTTCGGTCGCCAAGAGTGCGCAGGCCGCGCACGCGCTGCACGTCGCCGCGCTCGGCGCAAGCGCCGTGCTGGCCGTGGCAGTAGGCGCGTTTTATCACGCTCAGCAGCGCGGCCTATTCGGTCGCTTCTCGCGCCTGTTCGGCAAGGCATTCGGCGCGCGAGGCGCCGCGCAGGCTTCGGCGCGCGCGGATGCGATCGACGACGCCGTGCGCAGGCTATACCGCGACCGCAAACGCGCGGCCGCTTCGTTCGCTTTGAGTTTCGTGGGCTGGCTCGCGGGCATCGGCGAAGTGTGGCTCGCGCTCAAGTTCATCGGTCACCCCGTGAGCTGGCTCGATGCGCTGCTGCTCGAAAGTGTGGGACAGGCGATACGCGGCGCCGCATTCGCGATTCCGGGGTCGCTCGGCGCGCAGGAAGGCGGCTACCTGCTGCTGGCGCCGCTCGTGGGCCTGACGCCCGACGCGGCCCTCGCCTTGTCGCTCGCCAAGCGAGCGCGCGAACTCGCACTGGGGTTGCCCGGCATCGTCTATTTGCACTGGAGTGAACGAGATTGGCGACGCCGGCGTACGGCCGGCGTGCCGCTTGCCGATTGACGCGAACTGGCCGTTGCGTCGTTCGGCTTCTGCAAGGAGAAGAAGAACATGCGAGCGATCATTCTCGCCGCGGGCCTTGGCCTGCGTCTGCAACAACCGCCCGAGCAGCAGTTTCCGAAATGCTTGCTGCGCTTTCAAGGCGTGACGCTGCTCGAGCGTCACTTGCGCGCGCTGCGCGCGTTGGGGGTCGACGAGGTGGAGCTCGCGCTCGGCTTTCAGCCCGAGCGTATCGATGAGGAGCTCGATCGCATCGGCTGGCAGCCCCGGCCTCGATCCGTTCTCAACCCACGCTTCGACCTGGGCAGCGTCCTGACCGTGCATACGATGGCGGACGCGCTCACGCGCGGCGGCGACGTGTTGCTGATGGATGCGGACGTCTTGTACGACGAGGCCATTCTGCGTGCGCTCGTGCAGGGAGAAAGCGCCGACCGTCTATTGATCGACCGCGACTTCGAAGCGGGCGACGAGCCCGTCAAGCTTTGCCTGCGCGACGGCGTGCCCGTCGAGCTACGCAAGCAGTTAGCGGTGGGCCTGCAGTACGACACCATTGGCGAATCGGTCGGCTTCTTCCGCTTTCGCGAAGGCACCGCGCGACGTCTGGCCCAAATCGTGGACGGCTATGTTTCGAGCGGCCGACAAAACATGCCGCACGAAGAAGCCGTGCGCGATCTGTTGCTCGAAGGCGGGCGCCCGTACGAAGTGGCGGACGTCACCGGGTTGCCGTGGATCGAAATCGACTTTCCGGGCGACGTCGCGCGCGCGGAAAACGAGGTGCTGCCGCGCCTTACGCAAGCTGCGGGGGTGACGCGATGAACGCACGCGATTCGGCCCCTTTCGCACGCTCGCGTTTCGAGCGGCTGCGCGACATGCTCGTCAGCGACGAACTCGAATTTCTGATGGAAGCGCACAACGGATTGTCCGCTCGCATCGTTCGCGAAGCGGGGTTCAAAGGTATTTGGGCCTCCGGTCTCGCTATCTCCGCGCAGTTCGGCGTGCGCGACAATAACGAAGCGAGCTGGACCCAGGTGGTCGACACGCTCGAATTCATGGCCGACGCCAGCGACCTGCCGATCTTGCTGGACGGCGATACCGGGTACGGCAACTTCAACAACGTCCGGCGCCTGGTACGCAAGCTCGAACAGCGCGGCATCGCGGGTGTCTGCATCGAGGACAAGCAGTTTCCGAAGACGAACAGTTTCATCGGCGGCGAGCGCCAGCCGCTGGCCGACATCGACGAATTTTGCGGAAAGATCAAGGCTGGCAAAGATTCCCAATCCGAAGCGCATTTCTCCATCGTGGCGCGTGTCGAAGCACTGATCGCCGGATGGGGGCTGCACGAAGCGCTCGAGCGCGCCGAGGCTTACCGGCTGGCCGGCGCCGACGCGATCCTGATTCACAGCAAACTCTCGCGCCCCGACGAAATCCTCGCATTCGCGAGGGAATGGGCCGGCCGGGCGCCGCTCGTGATCGTGCCGACCAAGTACTACAGCACGCCCACGGAAGTCTTCCGCAAGGCCGGCATCAGCACCGTGATCTGGGCCAATCACCTCGTGCGCGCGGCCGCCTCGTCCATGCAGGCGGTGGCGAAGGACATTCACGACAACGAGACCCTCGTCAACGTCGAAGAACGTATCGCGAGCGTGGGCGAAATATTTCGGCTGCAGGACGCCGACGAATACGCGGCGGCAGAGCGTGTCTATCTTTCTGCGTCCCGCCGGCCCGGCGCGGCCGTCGTCCTGGCAGCGAGCCGCGGACGCGGCCTCGAAGCCGTCACGGCCGACCGGCCGAAAGTCATGTTGCCCGTGGCCGGCAAGCCGCTGCTTCGCTGGCTCGTCGATGCCTTCAAGAAGCAAGGCGTCAACGACATCACCGTCGTGGGCGGGTATCGCGCCGATGCGATCGATACGGCCGGCATCAAGCTCGTCGTCAACGACGCCCACGCGCAAACGGGGGAGCTCGCCTCGCTCGCCTGCGCGGTGGATGCGGGCGAATTGACCGGCGACACCATCATCTCGTACGGCGATCTGCTTTTTCGCAGCTATATCCTGCGCGACCTCGCCGAAAGCGACGCGGCTTTCACCGTCGTCGTCGATTCGTCGCAGTCGCCCGTGTCGAACCATACCGTCCGCGATTTCGCCTATTGTTCGGCATCCGACGACCGCGCGATGTTCGGCCGCAAGACAGTGCTGCAGCGCATCCGCAGCGGCAAGCCCGATACCGCCCCGCCCGACGGGCGGTGGATAGGACTGCTAAGCGTTCGAGGCAAAGGACTCGAGCGCCTGCAAACCATGCTGGCGGAACTCAGGCGGCGGCCCGATTTCGACGCGCTCGACATGCCGGCGCTCATCAATGCATTGATCGATGCAGGCGAAGCGATCGACGTGCAATACGTCCACGGACACTGGTGCGGGGTGAACGACCTCGAGGACTTTCGGCGCGCGGGCGATTTCGCCCATGCACAGACCCCGTTTGCGCTCGGGCGCGGCGGCAACGGCGATATCACATGATCGAAGCAGCGCAGTTCGTCGAAGCGGCACGGCGCCGCGGATTCACTTGGTATGCGGGCGTGCCGTGTTCGTTTCTCACGCCTTTCATCAACTATGTTCTGCAGGATCCGGCCTTGCGCTACGTCAGCGCCGCCAATGAAGGCGATGCGGTAGCGCTCATCGCCGGCGTCGCGCTCGGTGCGCGTCACGGCGAACGCGGCGTCACGATGATGCAAAACTCCGGGCTAGGCAACGCCGTCAGTCCGTTGACGTCGCTGACGTGGACGTTTCGGTTGCCGCAACTCTTGATCGTGACGTGGCGCGGCGAACCGGGCGTGGCCGACGAACCGCAGCACGCGCTCATGGGACCGATTACGCCCTCTCTGCTCGAAACCATGGACATCCCGTGGGAGCCGTTCCCCCGCGAGGCCGACGCGATCGAAGCGGCGCTCGAGCGCGCCGTGGCGCATATGGACAAGACGGGCCGGCCGTATGCGCTCGTCATGCACAAGGGCAGCGTCGCGCCCTATCCGCTTGCCGATGCCGCCTCTCCTCGCTCAACGCCTTGTCAGCCGCAAACATATTGGCGCGGCGCAACGGAGGATGGTTTGCCATCACGGCGCGAGGCGCTCGAACGCGTGGTCGCCCTCACGCCGCCCGAGACGACCGTGGTGCTCGCTTCGACGGGGTTTTGCGGACGGGAACTCTACGCCCTCGATGACCGACCCAACCAGCTTTACATGGTCGGATCGATGGGATGCGTGATGCCGCTCGCGCTCGGCCTTGCGCTCGCCCGGCCCGATCTTCATGTCGTCGCGCTAGACGGCGACGGGGCCGCGCTCATGCGCATGGGTGCGTTCGCCACGATCGGCGCTTACGGGCCGGCCAATTTCTCGCATCTGCTGCTCGACAACGGCGCGCACGACTCGACCGGTGGGCAGGCCACCGTGTCGTCGAACGTGTCGTTCGCGGGTGTCGCGGCGGCATGCGGGTATGCGTCCGCGACCGAAGGCGACGATCTGTCGATCGTCGACGCCCTGCTCGCACCGCAGTCCGCTGTTGACGCGCGCAGCGGCCCTCGTTTCGCTCGCCTCGCGATACGACGCGGCACGCCGGACGGCTTGCCCCGCCCCACGATCACGCCCGCCGAAGTCAAAGTACGATTGATGCGCCACATCGGCGCCGCATGAGGAGTCCCCTTCCATGAAAACGCTGTTGCTGAACCCGGGCCCCGTCACGTTGACCGAACGCGTGCGGCGCAGCCTGCTCCAACCCGACCTCTGCCACCGTGAAAGCGAGTTCTACGACCTGCAGGACGAAGCGCGGAGCCGGTTGCTCGATGTCTATGGCCTCGCGCCCGACGACTGGTCGGCGGTGCTGATGACCGCCTCGGGCACCGGTGCGGTGGAAAGCATGATCGCTTCGCTCGTGCCGCAAGACGGCAAGCTGCTCGTCGTGCAGAACGGCGTGTACGGCGAGCGCATCGCGAATATCGCCAAGCAGTACGGCATCGCATACGAGACGATCGTCCACGATTGGATGAGCGCCCCGGACCTCGGCGTCATTGCGGGTCGCCTGCAAGCGCAGGGACCGTTTTCCCATGTCGCCGTCGTGCATCATGAAACGACGACAGGCCGCCTCAACGATCTGGCCGAACTCGGCGCGCTGTGTCGCGCGCACGGCGCTCGATTGCTCGTGGACGCCGTGAGCAGTTTTGGCGCCGAAGCGATCGATTTCGATGAAGGCAATATCGCGGCCGTGGCGGCTACCGCCAACAAGTGCTTGCACGGCGTGCCGGGCGCTTCGTTCGTCGTGGCGCATCGCGAGGCGATCGCGCGCGCGGCAAGCCGCACGTACTATCTCGATCTCGCCCGCTTGGCCCGCATGCAGGCGCAGCGCAACACGCCGTTCACGCCTTCGGTTCACGCCTACTACGCGCTCGTGGAAGCGCTGCGCGAGTTCGAAGACGAAGGCGGCGTAAGCGCAAGGCACGAGCGCTACGCGGCACTCGCGGAGCAAGTGCGAAGCGGCCTTGCGTCGCGCGGCGTCGCGCCGGTCATCGCGCCCGAGCAATCGTCGGTCGTGCTGCGCTCGTACGATCTGCCGTCGGGCATCGCCTACGAACCGTTGCATGACGCGCTGAAGGCCCAGGGGTTCGTCATCTACGCCGGGCAAGGCGATTTGTCGAAGCGCCTTTTCCGCGTGTCCACGATGGGCGACCTGCACGCGGCCGACATCGAGCGTTTGATGCGGGCGTTCGATGGGGTCATGCGGTAGAGGCATTCGCCGGCCGCCGATCGAATACCTAGCGCGCGGCGATATACGGCAACAAGGCCTTCAACCAGCACGCAATCGCCACGGCGCCTCCGTCAGGCGAGCCAATGGCACGTGCACCCAGATAGCTCGCGCGTCCCGCGCGCGGCGTCATGTGCGAAGAATCGCCTCCGCGGCCCGCCTCATGCTGGCGCCAAGGTCGCCATCGCCGGCTTTAGCATCGAGGTCGGTCAGGATCGCCTCTTTATCGAGCAGCGCGTGCGCAACGGCTTCCAAGGCGGGCTTGAATCTGCCCGACCATTCGCGACCGCCGTCGGTCATCGTCGATGGCGCGCTCTCCCATGCAGATGCCGTGGCAGTCGGCTCGATCCGAATATGGCGATTGACTACCCCGCCGCCGGGCCACGCACGCGCTTCGGTGTCGGCATCGAGCCATTCGAGCGTTTCGTCATCGAGACGCAGGACCGAAATGGAGCAGCCCGGCATATCGAGCGCCGAGAGGAGCGTGCCGGCCCACGCTCGCTCCACTTGAATGCCCCGGCGGCACAAGCTAGCGAACGCATCGCGCAGAACGACCGCCAATTCCATCTCGGGCGTGGCGCCCAGTCCGTTCACCAGCAATGCAACGCTTTCGCCGGTCTTCAATGCGAGGTCTTCTATGATGTTGGCGAGCAAAATCTCCGCGAGCTCGCCCGCCTTCATCGGGGCGGTACGCTCGACACCCTTCTCGCCGTGAATGCACAGGCCGAGCTCGATCTCGTCATCCGCGAGATGAAAGCCCGCCTTTTCCGCGCCCGGCAACGTGCATCCGTCGAGCGCGACGCCCATCGTTCCCAGGTTCTGCGCCGTCTTTCGCGCAATGGCCGCCACTTCGTCCAAGGAACGCCCTTCGGCCGCGGCGGCGCCGGCAATCTTGTGCACCAGTACCGTGCCCGCAATACCGCGACGCTGATGACGGTCGATTCGACCGCGCAGCGAAACATCGTCCGCGACCGTCACGATTTCAACGGGTATCCCATCCGATCGCGCCAACTCGGCGGCAAGACCGAAGTTCAGACGATCGCCCGTATAGTTCTTCACGTTGACATCCTCGCCTCCCTAAAGGAAGGCGATTCCTACTGCGCTTAGGTCGCGATGGCCTGAGTCGCTTCGGTGGGTTCCTGCTTCTTTGAGCGGCCCGACTGCACCAGCTCTCCACAGGCTAAAACGGCGTGCCCCGCCGCTAAAACGTTGAGCGCGCCGACATGATCGGCGTTTGCTGTATGGCCACACGTGATGCAGGCGAACAGCGCCTGTGTCTTACGATTCTCGGCTGAAATATGCCCGCAGTGCGGGCACATCCGGCTCGTGTTTCGAGGTGGCACCGCAACGAAATATCCGCCGCGCCACGCACTCTTGTACTCCAGTTGGCGACGAAACTCGCCCCAGCCCTGGTCTAAAATCGCCTTGTTCAAGCCCGACTTCGCGCGCACATTGCGTCCGGGTGCGTTAGTACAGCCCTTCGCGGATCTGCTCATGTTGCGAACCTGCAAGTCTTCGACCACGATCATTGCGTGATTTTTGCTGATCGTATTCGATGCCTTGTGTAGGAAATCAGCTCGAACATTTGCGATGCGCGCGTGGATACGCTGGACTCTGGCCTTCGCCTTTATCCAGTTCCTCGAGCCCCCTACCTTGCGGGCCATGCGGCGCTGGTACCTCGCGAGCCGTTGCTCGTGTTGCTTGAAGCTGCCGCGTGGCGCGATGAACGTGCCGTCGCTCAACGTCGCGAAGCGTGCAACACCGACATCAATGCCCACTGCCGGGCCACTCGGCGCAGGCTGCTCGACCTCGCGTGCCGTGAGGATGGAGATAAACCACTTGCCAGCGCGAAGCGATACCGTAGCGCGGCGAACTTCGCCCAGTACCAGACGGCTATTGCGATAGCGCAGCCAGCCTAGCTTGGGTAGCGAGATACGGCCGTGTTTGCGGTCAAGCTTGATTTGCTTGGCGTCGGGGTAGCGAAAGCTATCGTGCATGCCCTTGCGCTTGAAACACGGGAAGGCCGCACGCCTTTCGAAGAAATTGACGAAGGCGCGATCCAGATCCTTGAGCGCCGCTTGCGACGTATGGACCGGGGCGTCCTTCAGCCACGGCGTCTCCACCGAATTGCGCCACGCGGTTAGATGCTTTGCCATCGGCACATAGCCGATGAACTTTCCGCCAGCCTCGTGGGTTTCTTTCTGCAACGCAAGTGCCTTGTTATAGACGAAGCGACGCGCGCCAGCGAACCGGCGCATCTTGCGCGCGTGCTCGCCGCTGGGCATCAGTTCGAATCGGAAGGCTTGGAGTCGTTGCATGCTGGCAGTATAAATATCCCGAAAAACGTCTCCTATTCGCTTTTGAGGAAATTGCGATCACCGTACTTTGTAGGGTGCTCTGCCGATACCGTTATCCGCCAGTGCGTCGCACAAAAAGCGAACGTCGGACTCGCGCCTCAGAAGGACGCCTACGGCGTCCGCGCTATCCATCCTCCCCTGAAGGACGAGGTTTGACGCGCATTTCGATCAACGCCCCGGCATGGCGGACGAGGTGGACACGGCAGGCGGCTCGCTCGACGTAACATCAGCGGCCAACTCCCCCAACCGCCTAACCGCCGCCTCCAGCTCGCTCGTCCACCGATTGCCCGCGTTCAACCGCAGGCAATCGTCGAACACATCGCCTTCCCCGAACAAATGGCCGGGCGCGAAGCTGATGCCTTCCGCCCGAGCCAGTTCGAACAATTGACGCGTGCTGGGCCGGCGCCCTTCGATCTCGGCTAGCTTCGCCCACAGCACGAAGCCCCCGGCCGGCTCCGTGATCTGCGTCCCGTCGGGAAAGTAGCGCAGCACCGCATCGCGCAATGCATGCTGCTGGGTTTGCAGCGCCGCTTTCAAGCGCCGCAGATGCAAAGCGTACCCGCCCGTCGCCAGAAGTTCGGCCACAGCCGCTTGCTGCAGCTCGGCCGTCGCCATGCTCGTCGTGTACTTGAGCGCCTTGACGCGCTCGGCGAAACGCCCGGCCGCGATCCATCCCAATCGCAGGCCCGGGCACAAGCTCTTCGAAAAGCCGCCGCACAAGAGCACGTTGCCGTGCGTATCGTCGAATGCACGCACGGGCCGCGGCCGGGTCTCGCCGAAGCAAAGATCGCCGAAGATGTCGTCTTCGATCAGCGGCACGTCCCGCTCGCGCAACAGTTCGACAAGCGCGCGTTTGGCGGCGTCGTCCGGCACACTGCCGAGCGGATTGTTTCCGTTCGCCACCGTCACGACGGCCTTGATCGGCACACCGCGATCCAGCGCTTGCCGCAGCGCATCGAGATCCATACCGGAGCTTGCGCGGCTCGGAATCGGAAATACCGGCATCTCCAACGCACGCAACATCTGTAGGAGCACGAAGTAAGTGGGCGACTCGACAGCGATGATATCGCCGGGTCGCGCCACTGCGCGCAGCGCGAGATTAAGCGCTTCGACGCAGCCGTTCGTGACGACGAGCTCCTCGGGATCGAGTTCGCACGCGTACTGCATCGCCTGCCGTGCAATCTCGGCGCGCAGCGCCGGATAGCCTGCGCCGCGCACGTGCGACCCCACGAGATCCCGATGTTGATACGCGAGGCGGCGCAGCAGCACGCTGAACCGATCGACGGGATAGAGCGAACTCTCCGCCGCAGCGAGATCGAGCCGTACACCGCCGCTCTCGCCCGCTATCGCCAAGTGGTCGCGCGCCTGTTCGTCGATCTCCGGCGCGGGCCGCGCCCAACGCTTCGCGCCGGCGCCCCTCGCGCCGCCCGCTTCGGCCGTACCGGCCGCGCTGCCCGCACCCACCCCCCGCTTGCCGCGCCGCGTACGCTTGGCGACGAAGTAGCCCGAGCGCGGCCGCGCCTCGATGTGCCCGCGCGTTTCCAGCCAGCGCAACGCCTGCAGCGCAGTCGTCAAGCTCACGCCGTGCTGCGCGGCCAGCGTGCGCACCGACGGCAAGCGCGTGCCCTCGGCCATCGCCGCCTGTTCGATCCCGTCCCACAGCCGCTGCGCCAACCGGCGATAAAGCGGTGCGTCATCGTCGCCAAAATCCATGTCCGGCCAATATTGGGGGAAAATCTGTTATGTAACAGATTCGGTCCTGTTGTGTATAGGGACAGCTTCGCCCGCATGCCATCATGGGCGCACTTTTGCGATACATGGATTCAAGCGTCAGCCACGGAGATCGAACATGGAAGCAGCAGCACTGAAATACGACTTTCGCAGCGATACGGTCACGCGTCCCAGCGCCGGCATGCGGGCAGCCATGGCCTCGGCGGAAGTCGGCGACGACGTATTCGGCGACGATCCCACGATCAAGCGGCTGGAAACGCGCGTGGCCGAACTCATCGGCAAGGAAGCCGGCATCTACGTGCCTTCGGGCACGCAGTCGAACCTGATCGCGCTGATGAATCATTGCGAGCGCGGCGACGAATACATCGTCGGCCAGCAAGCGCACTGCTATCGCTGGGAGGCCGGCGGCGCCGCCGTGCTCGGCAGCATCCAGCCTCAGCCGCTCGAGAACGCCCCCGACGGCACGATTTCCCTCGCGGCCATCGAAGCCGCGATCAAGCCCGATGATCCCCACTTCGCCCGCACGCGGCTCCTCGCACTCGAAAACACCATCGGCGGCAAGATCCTGCCCGCCGACTATGTGCAAGCCGCCACGGCGCTCGCCAAGCAGCACGGGCTCGCCTGTCATCTCGACGGCGCAAGACTCTTCAATGCGGCCGTCGCGCTCGGCGTGCCCGCGGCGCAACTCGCACAGCCGTTCGACACGGTGTCGATCTGCTTGTCGAAGGGGCTCGGCGCACCGGTCGGTTCCGTCCTCGTGGGTTCCAAAGAGGCGATCGCCCGCGCGCGGCGCTTGCGCAAGATGCTCGGCGGCGGCATGCGCCAAGCCGGCATCTTGGCCGCGGCCGGCTTGTACGCGCTCGAGCACAACATCGAACGCCTCGCGCAGGATCATGCAAACGCACGCACGCTGGCGCAAGGCTTGGCGAAACTGCCCGGCCTGAGCGTCGGCATGCCCGACACGAACATCGTATTCGTCGACATCGATCCTTCGGTCGGGCCGGCCTTCGCGGCGCATCTGGCCCAGCATCGCATCGGTGTGGTGTCGATGTACGGGTCCACGCGCCAGCGCTGGGTCACGCACCTCGATGTCGACGCAAAGGCGGTCGACGAAGCCTTGTCGGTCGCCGCGCAATTTCTGTCGCGATAAGGCGGCGGCCCCTATCTAGTTGCGCGCACACCTTTTTCGCAAAGCTTGCATACCAACACGTAGACCACACTCATGTACGCCGAAAACTTCTCCTTGAGCGAGTATCTCGCCCGCATCCGCTATAAAGGCACGCCCACGGCCGATATCGGCACCGTTGCAAGCCTGATGCGGCACCAGCTGTTCACCGTGCCGTTCGAAAACCTGGACGTTCAGGCAGGCAAAATCGTCTCGCTCGTGCCCGAGGACATCGTCGAAAAGCTGGTGCGCCGCAAGCGCGGCGGGTATTGCTATGAAGTCAACGGTCTCTTCGCCATGGCGCTGGAAGCGCTCGGCATCCCTTATCGCTTTGCCGCTGCGCGGCCGATGATCTACCCCGCGCGCCGCCCGCGCACGCACATGGTGCTCATCGTCACGGTCGACGGCGACGAGTGGCTCTGCGACCTGGGTTTCGGCAGCTACGGCATTCGAGCGCCGATGCGTCTTTCGGCGCTCGACGTCGAGATTCGCCAAGACGACGACAGCTACATGCTGAGCCCGATCGACAATGGGTTTTATTTGCTGCAGGCCAAAATCGACGGAGCGTGGGCGAATCAGTATGCCTTCGACCTGTCGTATCAAGAGTGGGTCGACTTCGCCCCGGCGAATCACTTGAATTCGACGCATCCCGATTCGATCTTCGTGCAAAAGACGATCGCGATGGTGATGAACGAGGCCGGCCGCAAGATCCTGGCCGGCGACAGCTTCAAAATCGTCGCGCATGGACAAACCGAGAAGCGTACGATCGCTTGGGAAGAGACGGTCGGCATTCTCGCGCACGAATTCGGGCTGACGATGCCGCCACGCGTATGACAACGGCCCCGGCTGTCACAAACGGCCGGGGTGCGTCGTCTAAGGGCCGTTGAGGACATTTCCGTGTTTGCTTTCAGCCCGATATGACTACGATTCCGAATACAGCCGATTCGACGGCCGAGCCCGACCCGTTCGACGCGCTGCGGCCGCGCCTGTTCTCCATCGCCTACCGCATGCTCGGCACGCGCGCCGATGCGGAAGACCTGGTGCAGGACGCCTGGCTACGTTGGCGGCAAAACACCGACCAGGCCGCCGTTCAGTCACCCGAGGCATGGCTCGTGACGGTCGCGACGCGCCTCGCCATCGACCGGTTGCGCGCCCTGAAGGTGGAGCGCGAAGCGTACGTGGGCTGGTGGCTGCCCGAGCCGCTCGTCGAAAGCGAGCGAACCCCCGAAGCCGCGGCGGAGCTGGCCAGCGAATTGTCGATGGCGTTGCTGTGGGTGCTCGAACGGCTTTCCGCGGAAGAGCGCGCCGCCTTCCTGCTGCGGCAGGTCTTCGATCACGACTACGACGAAATCGCCTCGTTGCTCGGCAAAACCGAAGCCGCGTGCCGGCAAATGGTGCATCGCGCCTCGGAGCGCGTGCAGCAAACGCGCGCACGCTTCGACGTGCCGCGCGACGCGCATCGGCGCGTCGTGGAAAAATTCATCCGCGCCGCGCAATCGTGCGATCGCGACGCGATTCAAGCGCTGTTGTCCGAGCACGTCGAGCTCGTCGGCGACGGCGGCGGCAAAGTGCCCTCGCTGTCCAAAGTGCTGCACGGCGCGTTTCGCATCGCCAACCTTTTTTGGGTCTTTGGCCGGCGCTGGGGCCCGCACGCTGTCTACCAACACGCGCTCGTCAACGGCGAACCGGGCCTGCTGCGCTACGTCGACGGCAAGCTCGAATCGGCAATGGCGGTCGCGACCGACGGCGAGCAGATCGTCGGCATCTACGCCGTGCGCAATCCCGACAAGCTCACGCACGTTCCGCAATCGCTCTATTGCTAGCGAAAAAACCTGTCACAGACGCGAGCAACGCCACGTCTTGGGAGCATGGACGCCGCATGGGGCGGCGCTCCGCTCCCAACCGAAAGGCACCGTATGACGCTCACCGCACGTCTGAACTATTCGCAGCTCGCGCCCACCGCATTTCGTAACCTCTATCAACTTTCCGCGGGACTGCGCCGCGATCTGCTCGGCCATCGCCTCGTCGATCTCGTTTTCCTGCGCGTGTCGCAGATCAACGGATGCGCGTACTGCATCGACATGCACTGGCGCGATCTGATCAAGATGGACACCGATCCGCGCCACGTGAACGCCGTGGCCGGCTGGCGCGAAGCGCCGTTCTTCGACGAGCGCGAGCGCGCGGCCCTCGAATGGGCCGAACTCGTGACCGGCGTGCCGCACGCCGATCCGCACGACGAAGCGTTCGCACGTCTGCGCAAACAGTTCACCGACGAGGAAATCGCCGAACTCGGGTTCGTCATCGTTACGATCACGGCCTGGAATCTGCTCAACGCGAGCTTCCGCAATCCGGTGCCAGAGAACGTCTAATCGGAACGGGGCGACGTAGCGGCTGCTTCGGCCGCCGGGACGCGGCCGATGAACGCGGCCGATGAACGCGGCGATCGAATCGAAGATCGACGGCGCTTGGGCGCATGGTCAGCGCCGAATCTTACTTTTCCATTACAATCTCGGGCATTCGCAACCAGCGCCGCGCCGCCATGCGCCGAGGCCACCGCCCCACCCATGCAGTCGCAACGTCTTCCCGAACTCGATTTCTTCCGCGGCATCGCGCTGCTCGTGATCGTCGTCGATCATGTCGGCGGCAGCATCCTCTCGCGCTTCACCTTGCACACCTATGCGTTCAACGACGCAGCAGAGGTGTTTGTATTTTTAGGCGGCTACGCAACCGCCACCGCCTATGCCTCGCTCGCGGCACGGCATGGGGTTCGCGCGGCCAGACAGCGTTTCGTGCAGCGAGCGGGCATGCTCTATCGGGCCTTCTTGCTGACGGCCGTGCTCATGCTCGTGCTGAGCGCCGCCTTCGCCGCGCTTCGAGTAGGCGCGCCGAACCTCGCCTCGGCCGATTTGCAGGATTTCTTCGATGCACCGTTGCGCACCGTCATCGACGTCGCATCGTTTCAGCGTCAGCCCTACTTGGCTTCGATCTTGCCGATGTACGTGGCCTTCGCCCTTGCGACGCCGATCGTCGTACCGCTCGCCCAACGCGCGCCGTGGCGCGTCTTGATCGGCAGCACGGCGATGTGGGGCGTTGCGAGCCTCGCCGCGCGCTGGCTGCCGTCGGCCGATCAGACGCCATGGGATTTCAATCCGCTCGCGTGGCAGTTGATGTTCGTGCTTGGCGTGCTCGTGCGATGCCAGCCGATCTACCAGCGTGTGCAAACTTGGCGGGCGGCGAAAGCCGTCAGCGTCGCCGCTTTGGCCCTCGTTGTTGGCCTCGGCTGGGCCAAGGTTTCCGGCGCGGGCGGCTTGGGCGATTATGCGGACAAGCCCAACCTCGATGGGCTGCGCGTCGCCAATTTTCTCGCGATGTCGTGGCTCGCCGCCGATCTGGCGCGTCGAGGCTGGATCGGTCAGCTCGCGCGCCGGCTCCGCTGGATCGGCGAAGTCGGGCGCGACGGGCTCGCGTCGTTCATTGCAGGCGCTGCAATCTCGCTCGTTATCGATTCGGGGCTTTACGCCGCGACCGACGGCCTGCTGCACGTTCCACTAGGGCTTGCGGCCGATGCCGTCGCGATCGGCGCGCTATTTGCCGTGACGCTTGCCCGCCGCCGCCGAGCCAGCTATCGTGCAGCAGCGGCCACGGCTTGAAGCTTGAGCAAGGGCGCCGCCCGCGAACGCACACACGCAAAGACATAAAAACGCACGCCGACACGCCGTCATGCGACACCTTTTCGCGGCCTTGATTACCCTATCGTGCAGCGCGCTTTGCGCGAACGCGCTGGCCGGCGCCGTGCAAACGCACACGTTCGCGTCCGCCACCCTCAAGCGTCCTTGGCAGTACACCGTCTACCTGCCGGATGGCTACGGTTCGAAAAATGCGCACTACCCTGTCGTGTATCTACTGCACGGCAACGGGGGCGCCGCGAACGATTGGATTACGTTAGGCGCCTTGCAAACGACCGTCGACGGCTTGATCGCCCGGCATGAACTCGCGCCGGTCGTCATCGTCATGCCGGAAGGCGCGACGGATTGGTATGTCGACAGAAAAGAGCCGATCGAATCCGCGTTCTTCGACGATCTGATTCCGCACGTGGAATCCCACTACGGTGTGGATGCGCGTCGCGAAGCGCGCGTGATCGGCGGCGTGTCGATGGGCGGCTTCGGGGCATTGCGGTATGCGCTGACGCGGCCCGAGCGCTTCTGCGCGGCGCTGCTGCTGAGCCCGGCCATCTATGCCGACGTCCCGCCTGCCGCATCCGCGGCACGCCGCGTCGGCGTATTCGGTGCGTCCCGGTTCGATCCCGAGGTCTGGCACGCCCTCAATTACCCGGCGCTCTGGCGCGATTACCTGCAACAACGCGCGCGCGTAACGATGTTCATCGGCGCGGGCAGCGACGACCATCCGATCGTTGGCGACGCTTCGTTGTTGTACGAACGCTTGCGCCAGGCCGGCAACCCAGCCACGCTGAGCCTTGTCTCCGGCGGCCACACATGGGACGTCTGGCGTACCCTGCTGGGACCGGGCCTGGTCTCCGCGCTCGCCTGCACGCGGCACTAAGCGGCCCTTTACCGTCCGGGCGCCGAGTTCGGTCGAGTCCGGTCGCCTTCCGTCAACGCAGCGCCTCGCGCCACAGCAGCGTCAACACCGTCATCAGCGCCGGGCCGATGAAAAGCCCGACGAGACCGAACGTCTCCGCACCGCCTAGGATGCCGAACAAGACGAGCAGGAACGGGAGCCTCGTCGTGCTGCCGATGAGCCCGGGGCGTACGAAATGCTCGGCGACGAACACGACCACGCTGCCGGTCGCCAGCACCCCGATGGCGCCGATCGTCTGGCCGTGCACGAACAGCCAGAGCGCCGCCGCGCCGAACGCGATCGGTGCGCAAAACGGCAGCATGGCCGCAATGGCCGTCACGAGACCGAGTTCAGCCGCGTGCGGCAAGCTCGCCGCGAAATACGATACGCCGATGAGCACCCCTTCGCCCAGCCCGACGACGACAAGCCCCGTCACCGTAGCGCGCACGGCGGCCGCCATGCGCATGGCGAGGTGCGTGCCGTCCGCGCCGAACACACGGCGAACGGCCTTGAGCGCCTGCTCGGCCAGCTTCGGCCCGGAACGCAGCAAGACGAACAGCGTGAGCAGCATGAAACCGAAATGCGCGACGCCGTGCAATGCGACCGAGCCGAAGTGACGGCCGGCCGTCGCGACGTGGCCGCCGCGCAACGCCTCGATCGCGGGCGAGCCCTCGAGCGGCCGCGCGAGATTCGCCTGCCACCACTGCGCGATTTGGCCGCCGTACGGCAATTGGTCGACGAATCCGGGCATGGGCAGGCCGTTCTGCTCGATATCCTTGATCCAGTGGATCAGTTGATGAGCCTCGTGCAGGACTTGCGAAAAAATCAGCACGACCGGCAAGACGACGAATAGGCCGACCACGGTCGTCAAGAGCAGCGCGACCGCATTCGCGCGCGTCGCGCTCCGCCGGGGCGGGCTCAATCTCTGCAGCAGCGGCCACAAGACGATCGCTATCACGAGCGCCCAGACGATGGAGGGAATGAACGAACGAATGATCCACAACGCCAGCGCGAAGAGCACGGCGTACAACGCCAGCGTCGCAATGCGCTGGTTGCGCTTTCCGTCGGAGGGGTCTTTTCCGGCTAGCGGAGAATTGGGCATGTCGATCGCCTTTGCCACGGTGTGTCGATCGTCGACATCTTATCGAAGATGTCGGCGACTCCATCGCGCGATCGTCGCATCATTGACTTGACTAACGACTTTGCGAACAATTTCGTCACTTCGCGACCGACAGTCCCTCTTTGCTTCGGAGCAGCCATGCGCCTTCGTCTCGCCGCGTCATCCAACGGGCCTCGCGCGGTGAAACGCCGCACGCTTGCCGCCGCACCCACCCTGGCGCTCGCGCTCGTTTGCTTGCTGGCCGCGAGCACGAGCGTCCTCGCCGACGACGACAGCGAGGACGACACGGCCGCTGTGCCGCATGTCGCCGCGCAGGCGGCGCCCGCGGCCAACGCCACGCCAGCTTCCGCGGCCGCACGCGCGGCTAGCGCCGCCTTGCCCGCACCGCGCGAGGCGTCGACTGTCACGGAGCACGTATTGAGCCTGCAAGGCCGCCGATTCGACTATCGCGCCACGGCGGGCAATTTGCTGCTGCGCGACGACAAGGGTGAGCCCGAGGCCAGCATGTTCTATGTGGCCTACACGCACAAGGGCGAGCATGGCGCGCCCCGGCCCGTCACGTTTCTGTTCAACGGCGGCCCGGGCGCGGCGAGCGTCTTTTTGCTGATGGGCTCGGTGGGACCAAAGCGCGTGCACACATTGAGCCCCACGGCCACGCCGCCCGCGCCGTATCAGCTCGCCGACAATCACGACACCTTGCTCGACAAGAGCGATCTCGTCTTCATCGATGCCGTGGGCACGGGCTTCTCAAAGCTCGTCGGCCGTGGAACCGGCAAACGCTTCTGGAGCGTCGACGGCGACCTTGACGCCTTTACCCGGTTCATCGACCGATATTTGAGCGTGAACAACCGCTGGAATTCGCCGAAGTTCTTGATCGGCGAATCGTACGGCACGACGCGCGCGGCGATGCTGGCCTATCGCCTCGGGCAGCACAACATTTCGTTGAACGGCGTGGCGCTGCTCTCATCCGTGCTGAACTCGAACACGCATGCGCCCGGATTCGATCTCATGTATGTGCGGTACTTGCCGTCGTATGCAGCCGCGGCCTGGTACCACGACAAGCTCGGCCCTTCCAAGCCAGCCGATCTCCCAGCCTTCCTAGACGAAGTGCGCGCATTCGCCGCGGGCCCCTACGCCGCCGCGCTCGCCAAGGGCGATGCGCTGCCCGAGAACGAACGCGATGCGATCGCCGCGCAGGTTGCCCGGTACACAGGCCTCGATGCGCAATATGTCATCGGTGCGCGGCTGCGGGTCGGGCCATCGCACTTCCGCAAGCAGCTCTTGCTCACGCAAACCCGCAGCGTGGGACGCTACGACAGCCGCTTCGAAGGGATCGAATACGATCAGGATTCATCCAGCCCCGACTACGACGCGTCGGAGAAGTACATCACGAGCGCATTCGACGCAGCATTCCATCAGCATCTAGCCGAAGACCTTCATTACGCGGACGCGAGCGAGGGCCCCTACCGCGTGTTCAACGAGCACGTGCTGGGCGCCTGGGTGTGGAAGCATCATGCCTGGTGGGGCGAGACGTTGAACGCACCCTACGCGGCGGCCGATCTGGCCGAAGCGATGCGGCAGAACCCGCATCTGCTCGTCCTATCGGCGAACGGCTACTTCGACCTCGCCACGCCGTTCTTCGCGACGGAATACGACCTCTCGCACATGGGGCTCGAGCCCGCGCTGCGCAAAAACCTGCGCGTGAAGTACTACACCACGGGCCATATGATCTACCTCGACGATAGCGCGCTGCATGCGCTCAAGGGCGATTTGGCGGCATTTTACGACGACGCGACTCGCCGCTGAACGGCCATTTTAAACAAGATCCGCTTCATTCATCGCTGGCGCGAAAACCGATTCACAGAAAAATAAAACACGCGCCACGCGATGATTTGAATAAAACTCGAAATACATTCAACGGATATCGCATATATCCACATAAAACAATGCGGGCGCCACCCCCTTATTGAAAATCGGTCGACCACATGCCCGAGACCCTCCGCCCCCACTCAGTCAGCCATCACGGCGGACAGACCATCATATCCACTACCACACCTAACAGCTATGCGGTCGCATTTTTGGCCTGCTAGTTTAATCATGCTCAATAAATTCTTGAGCATTTTTATTCACATTCAATCAATCAAATCGATGGCTCGAGACGGCAACATATTAATAATCCGTTGACTCCCCCGCTATCCCGCGGATACGGCGTCTCTTGACGTTGCATTCCTAGGAGGTCCAATTGAAGTCGACATTGAAATCGAAGGGATCGGTATCGCGACTATGCAAAACGGCGGCATGGGCGGCGCCGCTCGTCGTCGCCGCGCTGCCCGTGCACGCGGCCAGCGCACCGACGACATGGGTCAGTACAGAAACAAGGGCGTTTCTCACGTCCGACCAGTTGAGAACCTTCGGCGCGGCGCCCGAAGCGCAAGTCGCCGCGGGGCAAACCGCGCACGTCGTCGTCAGTCTGCGCGTGCGCGATATGAAAAAGCTCGAGGCGCTAGGCCGCGCCGTCAACGAGCGAGGCAATGCGCAGTACGGTCACTTCCTGACGGCCGAACGATTTCTCTCCGAGTTCGCGCCCACGAAGCAGCAAGTGGACAAAGTCGTCGCGCACCTGCGCCGGAGCGGGTTCGTCAACATTCGCGTCTCGAAGAATCGCCTCTTGATCTCGGCCGACGGCACGGCCGGTACCGTTAAAACGGCGTTCAACACACCGCTCGTGCAATTTCACAAGGGCAACCGCGCGGTCTTCGCCAATTCCGGGCCGGCCGAAGTGCCTGAAGCACTCGGCGGCGCCGTGCTGTCGGTGCTCGGGCTGCAAAACGTGACCCGCGCCCACACGATGGCCGTCAAAGGGCCACGCACGCAACCGAAGCCGAATGCCACGGGAACCGAGACGGGTCACTATCCGCTCGAATTCGGCGCGATCTACGGCGCGAGCAGCCTTCCGACCGCCGCGCAAACCACGGTCGGCGTCATTACGATCGGCGGCGCGAGCCAGGCCACGCAAGACTTGAACCAATTCACCGACGCCAATGGACTCGCGCAGGTGAATGTCGCCGCCGTACCGACAGGCGACCCGAACGGCGATTACAGCGACGATCAAGAAGGCCAAGGCGAGTGGGATTTGGACAGCCAGGACATCGTCGGCGCCGCCGGCGGCGCCGTGAGCCAGTTGATCTTCTACGAAGCTGACATGGCCGCATCGGGCAACACGGGTTTGACGCAAGCGTTCAATCAGGCCGTCATCGACAACACGGCGAAGGTCATCAACGTGTCGCTCGGGTGGTGCGAAACCGACGCGCAGGCCGACGGGACGGTCGCTGCCGAAGACCAGATCTTCGCGGCCGCCGTGGCGCAAGGGCAAACGTTCTCGGTCTCCTCGGGCGATGAAGGCGCCTACGAGTGCAACAACCGCGGATACCCCGACGGCAACACCTACTCGATTTCGTGGCCGGCATCGTCGCCGAACGTCATCGCAGTAGGCGGCACGACCCTGTACACGTCGAGCGGCAAATGGGCTAGGGAGACGGTCTGGAACGAAGGGCTCGACGGCAACGGCAAGCTGTGGGCGTCGACCGGCGGAATCAGCGTAGTCGAGCCGCTGCCGTCTTGGCAAAGCGCGCTTGCGGTGAGCCCCAAGCCCACCGGGCGGGCCGTGCCCGACATCTCGTTCGACGCGGCGCAAGGCTCGGGCGCTCTTGTCTACAACTACGGCGAGATCCAGCAGATCGGCGGCACGAGCCTGTCGTCGCCGATCTTCGTCGGGTTGTGGGCCCGGCTGCAAACGGCTCATTCGAACTCGCTGGGCTTTCCAGCATCGAGCATCTACGGTGCGGTCAAATCGACGCCTTCGCTAGTGCACGACGTGACCTCGGGCAACAACGGTTATAGCGGCTACGGCTACAAGGCCGCGACAGGCTGGGACTATCCCACGGGCTGGGGCAGCTTCATCATGTCGAACCTGGCGACCTATGTAAAAAGCCACCCGTTCGGGCAATGACGCATTTGCCGCAACGCGCGGCGTCGGGTCTGCAGGCAATCGGCGGCAGCCCCCCGTGACGCTCCGAGTAAGCGGTTCGCGGCAAGCGGCGCAGTCGGCCGCCAGCCGGTCCGGCCCCGTTTGCCGGATCGGCCTTTTTCGTTGCACGCGCAACAAACCCGGTGCGCATTCGTAGGCATATCCTCGAGACTCGGCGCATAATCGCTGCTTTGCGTCCTTGCCCGCGATACGTCGTTGCAGCGCCGCTCCTCCATGCCGCTTGCCATCAAAGCCTTCATCGCCCCGCTGATCGTGGCCTGCGCCATGTTCATGGAGAGCGTCGACGCCAACATCATCGTCACGGCGTTGCCGGCGATGGCCCGCGACTTCGGCAGCGACCCGGTCGCGCTGAAAGTCGCGATCACGAGCTACGTCGTCGGGCTCGGCGTGTTCATTCCGATCTGCGGCTGGCTGGCCGATCGATTCGGTGCGCGCACCGTGTTTCGCACGGCTATCGGCATCTTCATCGTCGGGTCGGTGCTGTGCGCCGCCTCCCGTTCGCTGCATGTCTTCACGCTCGCGCGCTTCCTGCAAGGGATTGGCGGCGCGATGATGGTGCCCGTCGGGCGCATCATCATCTTTCGCGCCGTGCCCAAGACCGAGTTCGTGCGCGCCATGAACTACTTGAGCCTGCCCGCCATGTTCGCACCGGCCGCGGCGCCGCTGCTCGGCGGCTTCATCACGACGTACCTGCATTGGCGGCTGATCTTTTTCATCAACGTGCCCGTCGGCATCCTCGGCATCTACTTGACGAACCGCCACATCGTCAACACGCACGAACCCCATCCGGGGCCGCTCGACTGGTTCGGCTTCTTGCTCTCGGCCATCGGGGGCTCGCTCGTCATGCTCGGCTTGTCCTTGATCGGCAGCGAACTCGTCTCCGATCGCACGGCCTATGAGATGTCCGTCACGGGCATGCTGCTCCTTGCGTTCTATGTGCTCTACGCCCAGCGAGCGGCGCGGCCCGTGCTCGAGTTGAGACTGCTCAAGGTGCCTACGTTCCGGGCGAGCGTGCTGGGCGGGTCGATGTTCCGAATCGGTTTAGGCGCCGTGCCGTTCCTCCTGCCGCTCGCGCTGCAGGAAGGGCTTGGCATGTCGGCCTTTCAATCCGGCGCGATCACCTGCGCCTCCGCGTTCGGCAGCATGTTCATGCGCTCGCTGACTTCGTCGGTGCTGCGCACATTCGGCTTTCGCACCGTGCTCATCTATAACGCGGTGTTTTCCGGCATCGCGATCGCCGCCTATGGCGCGTTCTTTCCGGGCACGCCGATCTGGGTCATCTGGCTCGTCGTGCTGTTCGGCGGGTTCTTCCCGGCGTTGCAGTTCACGAGCTTGAATTCGATGATCTACGCGGAAATCGCCAGCCAAGACGTGGGCCGAGCGACGAGCCTCGGCAGCGTCATCCAGCAGATGTCGCTGGGCTTGGGCGTGACGGTGGGCGGGATCGTGCTGCAAATCGCCCGCTCGCTGCATGGTCATACGCATGCGATGTGGTCGGACTTCTGGCCGTCGTTTCTCGTGGTCGGCCTATTCTCGCTGGGTTCCATCCCGATCACGCGCAAGCTCGCGCCCGATGCCGGCGACGAGATCGCCCGCGGGACGCGCGGATAGTCTTGCGCCATCCGCCATCGGCTTGCGCTCACGCCGCGATCTTCTCGGTGACATCCAGGCCGGCGTAGCCGCGCACCGATTCGACGACGATCGCCGCGAGCTGGTCGACGAGCGGCGTCGCCGCGCTCGATGCGCGCAACAGCGTGAGCCCGAGCGCGGGCAATGCGGGCAAACCGTACGCTTTCGGATCGAGCGTGCGCACGGCCGGCGGCAAACCGTACGGCGTGCGCACCGTCATCCCGAGCCCGGCCGCCGCCGCGGCCCAGAGGCCGGCTAGACTGGGGCTCGTCAGCACGACGCGCCAGGCCACGCCCGCGCGATCGAGCGCATCGGTGGCAAGCGAGCATAACGTGCAGGCGCCGTCGAACAGCACGAGTGGCAGCGGCTCGCCCGACTCGGGGGTCCACTGCAACGCGTCCGATCCAATCCAATGCAACGCGGGCTTGGCCACCTCGACGCTCGAGCCGGCCGCCTGCCGCGTGCGCAGCGACAGTGCGCGGTCGTCCCAAACGAGCGCAAGGTCGAGTTCGCCCGCATCGAGGCGTCCCACCAACTCGGCGTTGCGCGCAACGCGCGCTTCGATGCGCACCTTGGGATGCGCCCGCGCAAACCGGCCCAACACACCCGGCAGCAGCGACTCTGCGAAGTCTTCCTGCAAGCCTAGCCGCACCCAACCTTCGAGATCCGTGCCGCGCGCAGCAGCGATCGCCTCGTCGTTGAGTTCGACGAGCCGCCGCGCGTAGCGAAGCATGACCTCGCCCGCTTCCGTCAAACCCAGGCCGCGCCCCGCCTTGCGAAACAGCGGCGCGCCCACCTGCTCTTCCAACTTCCGAATTTGCGCGCTGACCGCTGACGTGGAACGCCCGACTCGATCCGCCGCCTTGGCGAAACTGCCTAGATCGACGCCGATCACGAAGCTGCGCAGCGCCGCTACGTCGAAGTTCGCTTGACTCATCGCCACCCCTCAATCGTCCTGATTTTTCGAACGATACGTTCAAAATTATCCGATTTTTCGGACGATCATAAGATGGGACACTGCCTTCCGTCAAATGCAGCAATTTCAGTCATTCCATCAATTCTGTCGAACGAGACGGACAGGAAGGGAGTCGAGAATGGATACGCAATACCTCATGAAGCCCAGGGCGGCGGGCAAGGCATTCGGCGCGTCGCATCGGTGGAAGGTGCTCGGCGTGGGCGTGGCGGCCAACGCGGGGTTTTCGGCCGTGGCGGCGGGCATCCCCACCACGGCGGTCTGGATGCGCACCGGATACCATTTGGACAATGCGCAGCTGGGCCTCGTGCTGGGCGCAACGGGGCTCGGTATCGCCCTATCGGAGTTGCCCTGGGGCGTCGCGACCGACAAGCTCGGCGATCGCCCCGTGCTTGTCGCGGGTTTGGCCGGGACGGCGCTCGCGCTGTTGACGATGGCGCTTTGGCTCGCGCCGTCGGTCGCGTCGATCCCGCCGCTGTGGCTGCTGGTGCTCGCGATGGCATGCGTCGGCTTGCTCGGCGGCAGCGTCAACGGTTCGAGCGGGCGCGCCATCATGAGCTGGTTCAAGGAGGGCGAGCGCGGCGTCGCCATGAGCATTCGCCAAACGGCGGTGCCGCTCGGCGGGGGAATCGGCGCGTCACTGCTGCCGTGGCTCGCCTCGACGCACGGATTCGCGGCGGTGTTCAGCGCCCTCGCGCTGATGTGCGCGGCGCCGGCCGTGTTCGCGCTGCGCTGGCTCCACGAGCCGCCGCATGGCGCCGCCGCGTCCGCGGCCAAGCACGGCGATGTTCCCCGTCGCAGCCCGCTGTCGGACGTTCAAATATGGCGCGTGGCGCTCGGCATCGGCGTGCTGTGCGTGCCCCAGTTCGCGATCCTGACCTTCGCGACCGTGTTTCTGCACGACTTCGGCCGGCTCGGCTTGGCCGGAATCAGTACCGCAATGGCCTCGATTCAGGTCGGGGCGATGGTCATGCGGGTCTGGAGCGGGCGCTATACCGACCGCCACGGCAACCGGCGCGCCTACATGCGAGGCTCGACCCTCGTGGCGGCTGCCTCGTTCGGCGTGCTGGCCGCGCTCGTGGCGTCCGGCCATGCCGTTCCCGTGGCGGCGCTTGTCGCGACGATCGTGCTCGCCGGCATTTGCGTGTCGGCCTGGCACGGCGTCGCCTACGCGGAATTGGCGACGTTGGCCGGGCCCGCCCGCGCGGGGACGGCGCTCGGCATGGCCAATACGATCGTGTATGTGGGCCTGTTCGTCGTGCCGTTCATGCTGCCTCATCTGCTCGCAGCCAGTTCATGGGCCGTGGTTTGGCTCGCGGCCGGTCTCGTGGCGCTCGTCGTTCACCCGCTCTTTCCGCAGCCCGTTCGGTAACGCGGTAGAACCGCGACGCGCGGCCGCCCTTGGGGCGGCCGTCTTCATTGGTGCGCACGAAATGCGAAAAAGGCTCGATCGATGTACGCTGCCGCATCCGACAAAAACGACAGCATCGCGAGACCCACCGATGATCACCATTGACCTCGCCGCCGCCCGCACGCTTCACTTGGCGGCACAAGGGCTGCTGACGCCGCCGCGGCGCAAAGCGAACAAGGACGACGTGCTGAACGCCATCCGCCGCATGGCGCAGTTGCAGATCGATACGATTCACGTCGTGGCCCGCAGCCCTTACCTCGTCGTGTTCAGCAGAATCGGCCCGTATGCGCCGCAATGGCTCGACGAACATCTCGCGGAGGGACGGCTTTTCGAATACTGGTCGCACGAGGCCTGTTTCGTGCCGATCGAGGACTACGGCCTCATGCGCCACCGCATGCTCGACCCGAGCCGGATGGGCTGGAAATACGCGGCGGATTGGCACAAGCGTCACGCGAAGGACATCGACCGGCTGCTCGCGCATGTCCGCGAGAACGGCCCCGTCCGTGCAGCGGATTTCGCGCGGGAAGCCGGACGCGGCAACGGCTGGTGGGATTGGAAACCGGAAAAACGCCACCTCGAAGTGTTGTTCACGCTAGGGCATTTGATGGTGGCGGAGCGGCGCAATTTTCATCGCGTCTACGACGTGGCGGAGCGCGTCTTGCCTGGCTGGAGCGATGCGCGAGACCTTCCGCCGGCCGAAGCGGTTCAGCAAACGCTCGTCGCACGCACCTGTCGCGCACTGGGCGTGGCGCGAGCCGATTGGGTCGCCGACTACTACCGGCTCGCGCGTCGCAGATACACGGCCGAGCTGCACGCGCTTGCCGATCGCGGAGAAGCGCTGCCAGTGCGCGTCGAGGGATGGAAGGAGGACGTCTTCGTGCCGGCGGAGCTTGCACCCGTGCTGGAAGAGGCGAAGCAGGGCCGGTTGCGCTCGACGGTGACCACGCTGCTTTCCCCGTTCGATCCCGTGGTGTGGGATCGAAAGCGCGCGGCGGCGCTATTCGACTTCGACTACGCGATCGAGTGCTATACCCCCGCCGCGAAGCGCAAATACGGCTACTTCTGCTTGCCGATCCTGCACCGCGGGCGCTTGGTCGGACGTGTCGATGCAAAGGCGCATCGCGCGCAAGGCGTATTCGAGTTGAAGTCGATTCATTTCGAGCCCGGCGTGCGCGTCGGTTCGACGATGCTCGGCGACCTGCGGCGCGCGCTGGCGCGTTGCGCGCAATGGCATGGCACGCCGGAGCTCGCGATCGGATCGGCGCCGCGGGAGGTGGCGCGGGCGCTGGTCACCACTCGCGATGGCGCACATATATCACATTGACATATAATCTCGGGCTTCCCTGGCGAACGGCGCGACCGTTCGCCGCGCTTTTTGTCATGTGATACGAAGAAAGACCGTGCCTAGCCAAGCCGTCCTGCGCTGGTTCTCCAGCTTTGCCCCGCATCCCCTCGCCGTTTCTTGGCGCGAACGCCTGCGCTCGTGCTTCGGCGCGCTGCTCGGCATTGCCGCGACGGGCGCATCGATGCACTGGCTGCTGGGCCCGCAAGCGCAAGTCCCGTTTCTGATCGCCCCGATGGGCGCATCGGCCGTACTGCTGTTCGGCGTGCCGGCAAGCCCGCTCGCGCAGCCCTGGTCTTTCATCGGCGGCAATCTCGTCGCTGCCACGCTCGGCGTCCTCGCCGCCATGTGGGTCCACGATCCGATCGTCGCCGCCGCGCTTGGCCTGTCGGCCGCTATCTGCGTCATGTTCGCGCTGCGCTGCGTCCACCCGCCCTCGGGGGCGGTCGCGCTGACAGCCGTGCTCGGCGGTCCATCCATTCACGCCCTAGGGTTGCGCTTCGTTCTCGAACCCGTCGCGCTGCAATCGTTCGTGCTGCTCGCATCGGCCATCGTGTATCACACGCTCACCGGTCACCGCTATCCGCACGTGAGCCGGCCCTCTGCTCAAGCGGCGCCGGGTGTGTCCGGCATCACGCGGGCCGACATCGAAGCGATCGTCCGCGAACGCGGCGAACTGATCGACGTGGCCTCGGACGATCTCGAATCGCTCGTGCACGAAGCGCAATTGCTCGCCTACGCGCGCGGCTTCAGCGAACTGAAATGCACCGACATCATGTCGCAGGCGGCGATCAGCGTATCGAGCGAAACGACGGCTGCCGCGGCCTGGCGCCTGCTTGAACGCCATCGCATCAAAGCGCTGCCCGTTGTGGACGAAGCGCGGCGCGTCGTGGGCATCGTCACGCGCACCGATTTCGTCGGCCGCACCGCATTCGGATTGCGTGGGCCGCGCGGCCGGCGCCTGTCGTTGTGGCGCGATGCATCCGAGGCCCGTCGAGTCGACGATTTGATGACCCCGAACGTGCGCACCGTGGATGCGGATCAAAGCGTTGCGCAATTGATTCCCGTGTTCGCGCACTATGGACACCACCACATTCCGGTCGTCGACGAAGGGCGAAGACTGATCGGCATGTTGACGCAGTCGGATTTGATCGGCGGATTGCACCGGCAAACGCAAACGCGCCAGTTGCGAACCGCTTGATAGGAAGGCTCGGACGGTAGGCCATCGCCTCAGAAAGGCGTCGTTGGCCCAATGACGTAAATATATCACAACGTGATATATTTACCGTTTTGACCCGTCTCCCCGATCCCGATGAAAACGTCCGTTTCCCGCGCGCTCGCCAAGACCGACTTCGAGCAACTATCGGAATTTCGCTATCAGATGCGGCGCTTCGAGCGCTTTTCGGAGCGCGCCGCACAGGCGGAAGGTATCACGCCGTTGCAGTACCTGCTACTGCTGCACGTGAAGGGCTACCCCGGCCGCGAATGGGCGACCATCGGCGAGCTGGCCGAGCGCTTGCAGGCCCAGCATCACGGCGTGGTCGCGCTCGTCTCGCGTTGCGAGGCACTGGATCTCGTCAAGCGCAAGGTCAGCGAGACCGATCGGCGGCAAGTGGAAGTGCACCTGCAAAAGGCGGGCGAAACGGTATTGGTCAGACTGGCGGCGCTGCACCGCGCGGAGCTCAAATCGCTCCAAGGCGCGTTCAGCGTGCCGCAAATCGATTTATGAACTTGGCACACGTATGAGCGTATGAGCATCGACCCAAACAAGCGAGACTTCTCCTCCAATGCACGGCTTCCAGGCATCTGCGCGCTGGCCGCCGTGATCGGCATACTCGGCACCGTGGCGGCCGTCGTGCTGCTCAATCTCATCTACTTGTTCACGAACGTGTTCTTCTACGGCACGTTCTCGTTCGCGAATCATTCGCCCGCGGATAACAAGCTAGGTGCATGGGTCGTGCTCATCCCCGCGATCGGCGGGCTCATCGTGGGTCTCATCGCCCGTTTCGGCTCGGACAAGATCCGCGGGCATGGGATTCCCGAAGCCATCGAGGCCATCTTGTTCGGCAAGAGCCGCATGTCGCCGAAAGTCGCCGTACTCAAACCGCTGTCGTCGGGCATCGTCATCGGCAGCGGCGGCCCCTTCGGCGCGGAAGGTCCGATCATCATGACCGGCGGCGCGCTGGGCTCGCTGCTCGCGCAGTGCGTGAAGGTGACGGCGGCCGAGCGCAAGACGCTGCTCGTGGCCGGCGCCGCGGCGGGCATGACCGCCGTGTTCGGCACCCCCGTGGCGGCGGTGTTGCTCGCCGTCGAACTGCTGCTGTTCGAATGGCGCCCGCGCAGCTTCTTGCCGGTCGCGCTGGCTTGCGCCGTCGCGGGCTTTTTGCGCGCTGCGTGGTTCGGCATCGGTCCGCTGTTTCCGCTCGAAACGGCGCCCGCCTCCGCCATCTCGCTCGTCTCGTGCATCATTCTCGGCGTCGCGTGCGGGGCGCTCGCCTCGGGCTTGTCGATGGCGCTTTACGCCACCGAGGATCTGTTCGCCAAGCTGCCGCTGCATTGGATGTGGTGGCCCGCGATCGGCGGTCTGGCGATCGGCATCGGCGGCTTCATCGAGCCGCGCGTGCTCGGCGTGGGGTACGACGTCATCGGCGATCTGCTGCATTACCAACTGGCCGTGAAAGTGGCCGTTTCGATTCTCGTGGTGAAGGCGATCATCTGGGTCATTGCCTTGGGCTCCGGTACCTCGGGCGGCGTCCTCGCACCGCTCCTGATGTTGGGCGCAGGGCTCGGCATCGTGATGGGCCCCATTTTGCCCGGCCACAACGCGGCGCTGTGGCCGCTCGTCGCCATGGCGGCCACGCTTGGCGCCACCCTCGGCGCGCCGCTGACCGCGATCGTGTTTGCATTCGGTCTAACGCACGACAGCAACGCATTGCTGCCGTTGCTCGCCGCCACGCTCGTCGCGCACGGCTTCACCACCGTCGTCATGCGCCGCTCGATCATGACGGAGAAGATCGCCCGGCGCGGTTATCACATCTATCGCGAGTACGGCGTCGACCCGCTCGAGCGGCATCACGTCGACGAAGTCATGACGCGCGAGGTCAAGACGATCGACGCCGCGCTGTCCGTGCGCGAAGCGCTGACGACGTTCTTCGGGCCGAGCCAGATTCATCGCGCTTATCCGGTCGTGCGCGGCGAGCGGCTCATCGGCATTGCCGACCGCGAAACGCTCGTGTCCCTTGCCGATGCGGAAAACGGCGTCGGCCGCGATCTGACGCTTGGCGATGCACTCGCGGGCAGCACGGCCACCGTCGCACTGCCCGGCGAAACGTGCCGGCTCGTCGCCGCGCGCCTGGCCGTTCATGGTCTCGAGCGCGTACCCGTCGTGCTCGATCGCGAATCGATGACGCTGGCCGGCATCGTTTCGCGCAGCGATCTCGTCAAGCCTTCGCGCCTGCACTTCGAGGAAGAACAGAAGCGCGAGCGTTTTCGTCGTGTCTCCTGGCGCCCCGCAAAACGACGCAACCCTGTTTGACGGCCGATAACGACGACCCTCGACTCGAGGCGGGCCGCCGCATCATGGTCCGCCCGCTTTTCCGTTATCCCCCGCTTACCGCGTGCGCGCATAGGTAATTACCACGCTGTCGCCGCCGCGCGCGCTCGTCTAATATTCATCAGACGAAACAGCTGACAGAATAAACGGGGGAGCGCTTTCAAGGCGCCAAAGCGGGGAGCAGTGCACGCCTTAGCGAATGACGTCAAACATCGAACGATAAGCGGCGGGTAGTACGCCCGCGCACATTCGCGACGTATCGGGGCGCACGAAAATAGGTTCACGCGAAACGGTATTGCACTCATGCAGCCGGTTATCGCGTGAATTTATGATCGTGTGCGTTAATGGCGTCAGCACAAAACGAAAAAGAGCGAGCGGGGATACCGGCTGAATACTCGGCACGAATACGGTTGCGCGCGGGATCGGCGCGTGCAACGTCAAAAAGATTACGACGAGCGATTCAGCCGGTTTCGCAACGCGACGGCGTGCGGCGGCGCCTAACGGGGAGGCGTGTCATGGACATCATCGAATTGGCCCGGCAGGCAGGCCTGGAAGTGCTGCTCGACGCTCGTATCGGCAGCCAAAGCTACCATAGCGTGTGCGGATCTCTGCCGGCGCTGCAGCGCTTCGCCGAAGCGATCGAAGCCTCCATGCGCGATCGGATGCCCGCGCCGCCCGAGGCGCTCAGGCGCCACGGCGCGGCCGCGCGTCACGCGAGCGCCGACACCGCGCGCCGGCGTACGCTGCGCCCTAACGGTTGCCGGCTCCGGCCGGCACGCCCCCGCTCGAGCGCCGCTTCACCGCGTGCCCGAGCCGCATGAGCACGAGCCAAACCGGAACGAGCCACACCGCTACCGACAGCCCCGGCGTGAACGCCAAGATGCCGAGCACCATCGCCATGAACGCAAGGCAAATCCAGTTGGCCAACGGAAACGCGATCGACTTGAAGACGAGACGCTGCCCCGCCTCGACCATCGCCTTGCGCGCCTTCAAATGCGTGAGGCTGATGAGCGCCCAATTGATGACGAGCGCAGCCACGACGAGCGCCATCAAAATATCGAGCGCGCGCGAAGGAATCAGATAGTCGACGATCACGCACGCGAACGTCGCGGCCGCCGACAGACCGATGGCGACATACGGCACGCCGCGCCGATCGACCTTCAGCAACGCGCGCGGCGCGTTGCCCTGCTCGGCCAAACCGTACAGCATGCGGCTATTCGCGTAGACCGAGCTGTTGTAGACGGACAGCGCGGCCGTGAGCACGACGAGATTCAGGACGTTGGCCGTGAACCCGGCCCCGATCTGCGAGAAGATCAAAACGAACGGACTTCCCCCTTGCGCGACCTCGTTCCACGGGTGCAGCGCGAGCAACACCACAAGCGAGCCGATATAGAAAATCAGAATGCGATACAGCACTTGATTGACGGCTTTCGGAATCGTGCGGCCTGGATCGTCGGCCTCGGCCGCCGTGATGCCGATCAGCTCGAGCCCGCCGAACGAGAACATGATGACGGCCAGCGTCATGAAGAGCCCGTTGAACCCATGCGGGAAAAAGCCGCCGAAGCGCCACAAATTCGAGAACGACGCCTGCGGCCCGCCACGGCCGCTCTCGAGGAGGTAGGCGCCGAATACGATCATGCCGATGACGGCCACGACCTTGATGATCGCAAACCAAAACTCGGTTTCGCCGTAGGCTTTGACGTTCGCCAGATTGACGGCGTTGATGGCCACGAAGCAGATGAGCGCGGAAACCCAGGTGGGAACGGAGGGCCACCAGAAATGCACGTAGGTGCCGACGGCCGTGAGTTCGGCCATGCTGACGAGCACGTACAGCACCCAGTAATTCCAGCCGGAAAGAAACCCCGGGAAATCGCCCCAATACTTGTATGCGAAATGGCTAAATGAACCGGCCACGGGCTCTTGCGCAACCATTTCGCCGAGTTGGCGCATGATCAAAAATGCGATGACGCCGCCGATCGCATAACCGAGAATCATTGAAGGCCCGGCCGCTTTCAATACGCTGGCCGAACCTAGAAAAAGACCGGTGCCGATCGCGCCGCCGAGCGCGATCAATTGAATATGGCGGTTTTTCAGGCCACGTTTTAAACCTTCGTGCTCTGGGGGACGCGTCAAAACAAATCTCCTCTTCTGCTGGGCCCGGGTAGGGATTGGTATAAATGAGGCGCCCGACCGACTCATGATCGATCGGGCAAAGCCCGACATTATAGCGGTCCCGCATAGCTGGCGCCCCGCCCCCCCGCCGCCTACGCTTCGTCCCCGTTTCGCAGCAGCAAAAGCGGAACGGTCGTATCGTGCAACAGCGATTCGGCCACGCTGCCCGCGAACAGCCGCCGAATTCCGCTGCGGCCGTGCGAATACATGACGACGAGGTCGGCATCGAATTCGTCGATGGTGCGCTTGAGCACCGCCGCCACGCTCTCCCCATACGCATCGACGGCGCGCACGGCGCCTTGCACCCCGAACGGCGCGATGCGCTCTCGCGCCTCCGCGAGCACGGACGTGGCCGTCTCGCTCGACGTATCGCGCACCGGCACCTGCTCGGCGAAGCCGGCCGATACGTCGACCACCTGCGTGGGATGGACCAGCACGTAGACCGCCTGGAGTTGCGCATTGGAAAGCCGCGCAAGCTTGAGCGCCTCGTCGAGCGCGCGCAGCGCGCCCTCGCTGCCGTCGACGGGGACTAAGATTCGTTGGTACATGGGATCCTCCATGACTTAAGCCGCGCGCGACATGCGCGCGGCAACCTCGAAACCGTTCACAGTCCAACTGCCGTATCGTGACCGCACCTTGCTCGTTCAACTGTCGAGACTACGAGTTGGGCGCCTCCTCCGCCGCGGCCGCACCTAATATGCGTTCGGAGAGTTTCGGGTCGTAGCTCGAGTGAACGTGCACCCGTTTCTGATCGGGGAACGCGTAGGTATACGCCTTGCGCAACGCGAGCGACGCTTCATGAAACCCCGACAAAATGAGCTTTTGCTTGTTCGGGTAGGTGGCAATGTCGCCCACGGCAAAGATGCCGGGCGTCGAACTCTCGTAGTACGACGTGTCCACCGCAATACGGCCGGCGCGCACGTCGAGCCCCCATTGGGCAATCGGCCCGAGATCCGCCACCAGGCCATACAACGCGATCAAATGATCCGCCTCGAGCGTGACGCCCCCGCCGATCGTCTTGACGTCGATCGACCGCAACGCGCCGTCGCGTTCGCTCAGCGCCGCGATGGTGCCGATCACGAGGTCGAGCTGACCGGCGGCCACGGCGCGTTTGACCTCTTGCACGGTGGCCTCGGCGGCGCGAAACGCGTCGCGCCGATGCACGAGCGTCACATGCTTCGCGTGGCCCCGTAGCGCCAACGCCCAGTCGAGCGCAGAGTCGCCGCCGCCCGCGATCACGACGCGTTGATCGGAGAACATCGCCCGCTTGCGCACCGCGTAGTGCACGTGCCGCCCTTCCAACGCCTGCGCCTCGGGCAGACTGACACGCTGCGGCACGAACGCTCCGTTGCCGGCGGACAGCAGCACGGCCGCCGCGTCGAAAACGAGCCCGCGATCGGTGGCGACAAGCCAGCGCCCCGTGTCCTCTTGCCGCTCCACGCGCATCACGCGGTGACCGAGATGAATCGGCGGCGCGAACGGCTTGCATTGCTCCATCAAGCGTTCGATCAATTGCCGCGCCGTGCAGATCGGCACCGCGGGAATATCGAAAATCGGCTTCTCGGGATACAGCTCGGTGCATTGTCCGCCGACTTGCTCCAGTGCGTCGACGATATGGCAAGACAAGCCCACGACGCCCGCCTCGAAGGCCGCGAACAGCCCGACGGGGCCCGCGCCGATGATGACGACGTCCGTGCGAAACGTCTGTTCGCCGGTCGATGCCGCTTCTTCGCTCACTGTCACTCCCTCGCTGATGTCGTTCCGTTAAACGATGCGGATGCGTCGCACGTGCACGGGCTGAACGCGGCGATGCACGCCTGACAAAAACAAGTATAGGGAGAACCCGAAGAAGTGACGGCAGTGGCCCGGCAGCGAGTAGGGAGAAGTCGGAACGCCATCGCGAATCCGGCGGGGAAAACTTGAACGCAAAAAACCCCACGTCTTGACAACGTGGGGTTCATCCGCACGCGACGGGCGCCGCCGCCGGGGGGCCCGGCGGGCGGTTTGACCGATACTGCCGGCTTAGAAGCGGGCGTAGCAGCGGTGACGCAGGCCAACCGTGGCAGCCGTTTGGTTATCCGACGACGACAGACCACCGAACGTACCGTTGTAGATCGCCGCGCCCGAAGCCGTGCTTGCGTGCTGATACACGACTTGAGCGTAGACGTCCGTGCGCTTGGACAGCGAGTAGTCGGCTTGCGCACCGATCTGGTGGAAGCGTGCCGACAGGTTGCTGGCCGCGCCCGCACCTTGCTGGTCCGTGAACGTGTAAGCCACACCCAAGCCGAGCGCCGGCGTCAGGTTGTACTTCGCGTTGACTTCGTAGTTGTCTTGACGCAGCGATTGCCGTGCCGCCACGAAGTTGTCGAGACGCGTTTGCGTCCACAGCGCGCCGACTTGCGCCGGGCCGAATGCGTACGAAGCGCCGACGCCGTAAGTACGAGCACGCAGGTTGCCGTTCGCGACAGCAGCCACATTGTCCGTCGCGCCGACGGTGTTGTTCAGCGGGTTGTTCAGTTGAGCGTACGAAGCCGCCACGCGCAGGCCCTGGAACTGATAAGCCGCACCGAGGCTGTACTCGCGGTTATCCGCGAACGCGCCTGCTTGGTTCGAGAAGCCGTACGTGCCGCCGAACGTGAAGCCCGCATAGTTCGCGCTCGTGAACTTGATCGAGTTGTTGACCGCGTTGCCGCCGTTCGTGTTCAGGTTGTCCAGGTTGCCGACGTGGGCGAACGACGTACCGCCCCAGCTACCCGTTGCGCTCAACGGCGCGAGGAAGTCTTGCTCGGCGTCGTACTGACGACCCAGCGTAACCGTGCCGTAGTTGCTCGACAGACCGACGAACGACTGACGATTGAACTCGCTGCCGTTGTTGCCGTAGCGGCCGTTATTCAGGTTGAAGCCGCTTTCCAACGTGAAGATCGCCTTCAGGCCGTTGCCCAGATCTTCAGAGCCCTTCAAACCGAAGCGGCTTTGGCTGACGCCGCCCGACGTTTGCTGCCAGTCGGACTTGCCGCCGACGTTGCTGGTGTAGGTAAGACCCGCATCGATCACGCCATAGAGCGTGACGCTGCTTTGAGCGTGTGCGGCGACTGCGAAAGAGGCGGAAACCGCTGCGACGACCAGGGTTTTTTTCATATTAGAGAGAAGTCCCTTCTGTAAAACTGGCTTGCTGCCAGACTTCGGAATGGACGGATTGACCAGCCGACGCCACGCCCAACCCGGTTTGCGTCGTCAAAACGGTTGACCCGTCCGATGAGCGCCGAGTCTACGTGTTGACCCTAAGTAGGGTATACGCGGTGGCCGCAACATCTTTTTGCTCAAAAAGAAACAATCAATCTGGGATAAACCCGTAGAACATTGTTTTTGAACGGATTTGTTTCGTGGTATGAGCAATCGTCGGCATGTCCGGCGAGCAGCCGAAAAGGACTTTGGAGTTGCAAAACAACAACGTTTTTCATCAAGGCGTCATAGGTGCGCCGATACGCGCATTACGCGAATTCAAATCTGCACCATCTCGAATTCCTCCTTGCCGACGCCGCACTCCGGGCGCTTCCAGTACCGAGGCACATCCTCCCAGCGCGTCCCCGGCGGGATTCCCATCCTCTGGCTGCCCGTTTTCCTCGGAATAAACCCATCCGCAGATGATGCACATCCAGGTTCGCGATTCGACGGCCGGTGTACTCATTTCGCATCGCTACTCGAGGTTGGTCGCGACTCAATGCATAGCGTCAACGCGCGTATTTTTGCCAAACGTGAGTGGTATTGCAGCGCCCAGTTTTGGGAGGCAAGGAGATTTGCGTTCGAGGTGGGAATAGACAGTCAAAAAGACGGCCCGCCGGCGAAACGCCGAACGGGCCTAGGAGGGTTGGCCTCGAGATAGCCAAGGCCGAATATACCTAATCGAAATTCGCTTCGGGCACTTCGTAATGAACGGTAAAACATTTCCGAGGCCCGCCCTATGCGGAACCGGTTGCGGATTCACCGCCTGAAGACGCTGTGCTCCGGACGCACCGCCTGCTTTTCCACGGCCTGTAGGCGCCAAACGCCGTCGGTTTGCGCTCGTTTGCCCGACGACGCCCACTGGGCTCCGCCCTGCGCCGCCGTCGGCGAATCGCGCTCGACGTGCAGCCCGCGCAATATGCAAAGCGGCTGCTCGGTCGTCGGGGCGCAAAGCTGCGTCACCCCGCCTTCGTCGCGCAACTCGCCCCACGGCGGAAGGTCGATCCCGTCATGCGATTCTCTGGACCAAACGCGCTCCTCCGTATCGAGCCAAAGCACCGCGTAGTCATGATTGACGGTTGGATCGGAACCGTTAATCAAAATGGTCAAACGCATTGCCTGTTCCCCCAAGGTACCCGCCGAGACATCAAGTCTATGCCGCGACGAGTCGATTGCAAGGGAGCAAATGTCGCAGCGGCCGTCACGCCGGCGGGCCAAACGGAAACGCGGCAAGCTGGGAAGCCCTGCGGAGGCGCCGAGACGTCCGGGTCGCTACTGCACGCCGTAACCGCGCGAGCGCATGCATTCGCCGTAAGCATGCCAATAAGTCGCCATCGGCGGTTCGGGCGGCGGCAGCGGCGGCAAACTCGTCGAAGCCGCGCCGGACGCCGCGGGGACACCGGACGCAGAGGCCACGCTGCCGGTCTGGCCGGCGGCGCCGGAGGCGGCGGTCGGAGCCGGCGGCGACGCAGGGCCGGCCGCGCCCGGCGCGGAAGCTGAAGCTGAAGCTGAAGCGACGCTAGCTGCGGATGAGGAGGAAGGGGTGGCCTGGGCTGCAGCCGGGACAGACGCGCCATTCGCGGATGGCGCGTTGCCGCCCGCCTTTGCCGCTTGCGCGCCAGCCCGGGGCGGCAGCGGCGGCTCGCTCGCGCCTCGGCCTGCGTCCGGGGCAAATCGGGCCGCTTTCTGCCGCGGCGGCCTTTGCGACAAACGCGTCATGTCGACGCCCGTCTGTTGCTTTGCCTGCCAGTAGCAATAGGCGCTATCGACGCCCTGAGCCGCGGCGCTCTGGCTGCGCAGCGGATACACAGCGGGTTGCTGGCCAAAGGCAGCCGACGATACGACGAGCAACGTAGCGCTCGTACCAAGGATGATCTTCATGAGTTCTCGTTCCTTCGGTGTCCTAAGCGATCGCCCGGACATCGGTGGAGCGCGGCACACGATCGGGCGCCGTGCCTGCATGCAAGCCAAGGCGCCGGCGAGCGCCGCGCCGACCTCTTCAGCATAAAGGCGCCAACGATCGTCAAAAAGAGAGAGTATCGGCACGATCCGCCATATCCCCGGCAACAAGGGACGGCCAGCGCCACCGCTTTTTAAAATTTATGCGCATAAACTTTTATAAGATTTATAGCGCGAATGCAAACGGTCACCTAGGTACGGAAGTCCCTCGCAACTCGACACCGAGGTGAGCCAGTTCGACATCCCGTTCTTCACCTTTTCTTACCCCACTCATCACTCCGCGACGCCGGCGCGAGGCGTCACGAAGCGGAACGTGAGATTGATCCGCTCCCCTTGTAGGCGCGGCGCTTTGGCGACTCGGTGCCGCCATTCGCGCTGGGTGTGCCCCCGCATGACGAGCAAGCTGCCGCTCGTGAGTTCGAACGCGCGTACCCGTCCGGTTTCGTTGTGCCGAAGATCGAAACGGCGCGCGACACCCAAACTGACGGAGGCAATTACCGGCTGTGCGCCGAGCTCCGGTTCGCGATCCGCGTGCCAGCCCATGCTGTCCTCCCCGCTGCGATAGCGATTCAGCAACACGCTGTTGAAGCGCGTTCGGCAGGTCGCCTCGGCGAGCCCCTTCAAGGCTTGGACAGTAGGCGTCCACGCAAGCGGCTCGTTTCGAATCCCCGAATAGACATAGACCGCCCCCGCGTCGCCTTGCCACGCCGTGAGACGAGGCAGCGGCTTGACGCCGCCGGGCGTGCGAATGACGTCTTGCTTCCATTGGACCTCGTCGACGAGCGCCGCGAACGCCACCGACGCCTCCTCGGGCGAGAGCCAGTGCGGATGCCAGTCGACGTCCACGTCGGGTACATCGCCAAACAGATCGTCGATCATCGAACTCCACCTTCATGCCGCACCGTCATCGGCGCTCCCCTCCCCGCTCATGCAATCGTTTGACACTTTCAACGCGCCTGCTCGAACGTTGTATCGCCGGCATCGGCCGTCCGCCTTCCGAAGCTTGCCGCTTCATCCGACGGCGGGCGCTCGAATTCGGGCATTGAGCAAAAAGCGACCGTCGTGGCTATCATGGAGCCCTTCTTCATTCGGGCTCCGCCTACGACACCGGCGATCATGACACTTTCCGACGACGCACTCGATCAGCTCTTCCACGAAGCTCGCACACACAGCGCCTGGCTGCCAAAACCTGTCGACGATGCACTGCTCGAGCAAATCGTCGCATTGACCGTGCTCGGCCCGACCTCGGCGAATTCGAGCCCTGGGCGCTTCGTTTTCGTCAAAACGGCCGACGCAAAGGAAAGGCTGCGGCCTGCGCTATCGGCCGGCAACGTCGACAAAACGATGGCGGCCCCGGTCACCGTGATCGTCGGCATGGACATGGCGTTCTACGATCATCTGCCGAAGCTGTTCCCGCATACGGACGCGCGCAGCTGGTTCGTCGGCCACGACGACGCGATCCGCGCCACGGCATTTCGCAATTCGTCGCTGCAAGGCGCCTACCTGATCATGGCCGCGCGGGCGCTGGGCCTCGACGCGGGGCCCATGTCGGGTTTCGATGCGGGGAAAGTGGACGAGGCGTTTTTCGCCGGAACGACGATTCGTTCGAACTTCCTGATCAACCTCGGCTACGGCGACCGTACGAAGCTACACCCGCGTCATCCGCGCTTGTCGTTCGAAGAAACGGCACGGATCGCTTGAGCATCCACGCTTGACCGATCCGCCCCGCTGAATCGGCTCGGCGCGTCCGTGCTGCGGGGCCCAGGACAAGCCCTCGCTGCACGCCTAGCCGATCAATCCAGCAACGCGATGTAAAAAACGATCGCGCCGATCAACGCGCCGACGAAGCAAAAGCCTTCGCAGTTCTCACTCGCGTCGCGGCGCAGCCAAGCGCCAACGACACCGAACAAGCCGGCAATGCCGAGCGCGACGAAGACCATTGCCACGTCGAACAGTGCATTGCGGCTGATTTCGAGCAGATCGGCGCGCCGCACGCCGTAGTAGACGCCCAGCGCCATGAGCGATATCACGACCAGCGGGAGCATGACGTGCCAGCCCTCGTACCCGAGGTGGTGCGGGCGGCGCCCAATCTGGGGCCATTTTTCGACTTTCATCGTTCGCCTCCTCTCGTTTCCGAAGGCATGATCGATTCGGCAATCCGATCGACGAATGCTCATAGCTTAGGCCGATTTCACCGGCGTGGAAACCGCGACCTTTCCCGCAGTGCAAGGTCCGACGCTCAGCGCCCCCGCGGCACGTGGAGCGGCTCCCCGATACAATATTCGCGGCGCTCGTCCGTCTTGGATGGCGTACCCGCTTTCTACGGATCCTTTTTCGTCTATGCGCCGTTCCTCGTTCTTCACACGCGCCATCGTTATCGGCGTGATGCTGCACGTTTACGTGGGCCTGCGACTCATTCCGGAGTTGCCGGTCGGCATGTCCGTCAAGGCGATCGCCGCGCTTGCGCTCGTCGCGTCGTGCTTCCTCATTCCGTTGAGCATGCTCGTGCGCCGGTTCGACCATCGGCCCAGCATCGATCGCATTGCCTGGATCGGCCTGCTGGATATGGGCTTCTTCTCGTCGCTGCTCGTCTTCACGCTGTTGCGCGACGTGGCGCTCGCATCCGCGCTCACGATCGATGCGCTATGGCGCGGGGCGCTTTCGCTCGATCGCTGGCGGATCGACACGGCCGTCGGCGTGGTGGCGCTGGCCGCGCTCTCGACGTTGATCGGGTTCGTCAACGCACGCCGCCGCGCGCGGGTGGTGTCGGTCGATGTGCCGATCGTGGAGTTACCCCCTGAACTCGACGGCCTGACCATCGTTCAGATCAGCGACGTGCACGTGGGGCCGACGATCAAAGCCCGCTACGTCGATGCGATCGTCGACGCCGTCAACCGTCTCGAGCCCGATCTCATTGCCGTCACCGGCGATATCGTGGACGGCAGCGTCGCGCAGCTGGCCGATCATACGAAGCCGCTGGAGAGACTGACCGCGCGCTACGGCGCGTATCTCGTCACCGGAAACCACGAGTACTACTCCGGCGCGGCGCAATGGATCGCGGAATTCGAACGGCTCGGCTTGCGCGTCCTGCTAAACGAACACGTCGTGCTCGAGCACAATGGCACGCGGTTCATCGTCGCCGGGGTGACCGACTACTCGGCGGGCCAGTTCGACAAAGCGCATCGCAGCGACCCCGCAGCCGCGCTCGCCGACGCGCCGGACGATGTACGAATCAAGCTGCTCCTCGCGCACCAGCCGCGCACGGCGCTTGCGGCGGTCGAGGCCGGCTACACGCTCCAACTATCCGGGCACACGCACGGCGGCCAATTCTTTCCGTGGAATTTCTTCGTCCGTTTGCAGCAGCCCTTCACCGCCGGGCTAGCGCGACTCGACGCGCTATGGGTCTACACCAGCCGCGGTACCGGGTACTGGGGGCCGCCGAAACGCCTTGGCGCGCCGTCGGAAATAACCCATCTTCGGCTCGTCAACGCGGGCGCAAGTCAATTCTGACCTCCAAGGATGCGCGTCTCGCCCGGTCCGGTCGATGCGGACCCGGGCGCGATAGCGACTCACGCGGCTAAGGCCGCGGTACGGATCGAATGTTGCCGATCTCGCTGTCCGCGCCTGCGTTGTCGCCGTACGTCGGCGGCACGCCGCCCGCATCGTAGTCGCGCACTTGCCCATGGCGCACCGCATGCGGCGTGGCCGGAAAATCGTCGACGGCTTCGCCGAACCGGCCGCGCACGAAAGCACGCAGCAACGCAATGCGCGGATGCGGGCCCTCGGCCTCGCACCAGGCACCCTGGCCAAATCGCGCGCGGCAACGCGTGCTTCGTTCGTCGCGCGTCCATTGCAGCTCGCTTGCGCGCTCCAGCACTTCCAGCGCATCGCCCCATTCCTCGGCCGGCGAAAACGGCTGCGCGAGCTTGCGCAACGCGCCGTGCGTCAGCGTCACGACGATGCTCGGCTCGACTTGGATGAAGATCACCTCCTCCTCGTCCGCCGCCAATGCGCGTGCGCACCAGTAATCGAGCGTGCGCCCCTCGAGTTCGCTCGTCCTCATGGCTCAACCTCCCTTGCTTTCGGCGCCGGCATACGTATGCGCGCAACCAACGGATAGTGGTCGGACGCGCGCCGAGCCAGATCGCTGCGATGAACGGTCACGTTAAGCAGCCACTCGCCCGGGTGCACCCATATCCGATCGAGCGCGAAAATCGGGCAAAACGTCGGGAACGTTCGAGGCGCCGGCGCGCGCCTGAAATGCGACACGAGCGTGCGCAACGCGCGCCCGCGCACGAACCACTCGTTGATGTCCCCAACCAGAATGACCGGGAGCGCGCTATTGTCGAACGCGGCCAGCAACGTGCGCACCTGCGTGCTGCGCTCGCTGGCGGACAGGCCTAGATGGGTCGCCACGACGCGTATCAGTTGCCCGGCGCAATCGACATCCGCATCGAGCGCGCCGCGCGGCTCGCGCCGATGAAACGACAAATCGAGCGTGCGCGCCATGCGAATGGGAAACCGCGATAGCACCGCGTTGCCGTAGCGGCGTTTCGGCGTATCGAGCGTCGGCCCCTCGACCGCGTATAGCCCTGTCGCCTCGCGCAACTGCGACAGCACGTCTGGCGTTTCCGATCCGCCGAGCGGCACTTCTTGCATCGCGATGATGTCGGCGTCGATCTCGCCGATGACCCGCGCGATGCGCGCGGCCATCTGCTTTTTCGCTTGCGAGGTCCAAGCAGGCAGGCCGCCGTGTATGTTGTAGGTCGCGATCTTCAGCTCGCGAACGCTCTCGCGCATCGACGTCTCCAAACCGGGGCGCTCGTCGGCTTCCGATACGACCTGCGCGCCTGTGTCCAGATGCTCGTTGAAATTTGCATTCACTTGCGTCGCCCCAGCCAGCGCTGCAAGAACACGGATATACCGACGAGCGCCAACCCGATGGCAAACATCGTCGCCACCGAACCCGCGTCCGGATGTCGAATCGCCTCCAGCAGTTGATGCGCGAAAGTCACCGTCAACAGAATACCCGGCACCATCCCAAGAATGGATCCGATCAAATAGTCGCGCAGGCGGATATGCGAGGCGCCGGCCACGAGGTTGACGATCGTAAACGGAGCGATGGGCAGCAGGCGCAGTACGACGACGGTCACGATCCCGCGTTCGCCGATCCGCTCGCTGAGCCGGTTTGCGCGCGCCCCGGCGAAACGGCGAACGACGTCGCGGCCCAGCAAGAAGCCGAGGCCGTACGTTGCAATCGCCGAGAGCAACGTGCCGCCCAATGCATAGCCGATGCCGGGCCACGCACCGAAAACCAGCCCCGTTGCGGCAATCAGCAATGTGATCGGCACGGACACGACGGCGGCAAGCACATAGCCCGTCAGCACGGCCACGGGGGCGAACGGCAGTGCATCGACTCGGCGAATGAGCCGCGCCAGCTCGCTCAGATTCATGTGCGCGCCGAGCGACGTGAATCGCCACACGAGCGCCATTGCAGCCAGGATCAGCACGAACGCCCCCAGGATCAGAAACCGCGCGGTCATCGACTTGTGCCGCTCCTGGGGAACGAACTCGCGCACGAGCGCATCCGGCTCGATCGGCTGCTCCGGGTCCAACCAGGCATTGAGCGGCACGAGCGCGTCCAAGTCGGCGGTGATGACCGGCGTGAACGGCGTCAATGTGCGGCCTTCGCCGCGCCTCAGGGTATCGATGACGGCATTGATTCGGCGCCCGGGCTCGAACGCGCGCGCCACGTCGCTTTCCGCGACGTCGAGATGCTCCGCCAAGAGCCGATTGCGCCAGCCGGCGATCGCCTCGCGTACTCGGGCGTCGCCGTTTGCGTCGATCGTGACGTTGCATTCCGTGTCGAGCACCATCGACCGATTGTTCAGGTTGGCGCTGCCCACGGTAAGTATGCTGTCGTCGACGATCGTCACTTTGCTGTGTACGTTGACGCAGCCATTGGCGAGGCCGTCGACGTGCGGGCAGTACATGCGGTACCGTCCATGCCTATCGGCATCGGCGAGCGCGCGATGCAAGCGTGCGCGCAGGACACCCATCGTCGCCTCCTGCAACCAGCCGCTTTGCATGCGCGGCACGACTGCGGCCACATCGGGCCCACGCTCTTGGGACAGGCGCGGACACAGCGCCTCGCGCACGATGGCCGCCGTGAAATACTGGTTTTCGAAATAGATATCGCGACGGGCGGCGGCGATCAGGTCGGCAGTCAGCGCGCGGATCTGCTGGACCGCGTCGCGCGAACGATAAGGCGGCTCGGTCAGGGAGATACCCACCATGACGTCGCGCAGCTCCACTTGCGCGGAAGGTGGCCACGGATCGGCGTCGCGATCCACGGCGTGGTGTGCGCGCACGGCCACCCGCTTACCGCAGGAACGCTCCCAGCGCTCGCGCGCGAGCGCGCCCACCGCGCTCGCGGCCTCGCCGTCGAACATGGCCTGCACATCGTGGAACGGCCCATACCGCAACCCATTTGCATCGCGGCGACGATCGTCGTCCGGCAGATGTTGCGGCGTATCCCACCGCGATCGAGTCAAGTCCAAGCCGCCGACGAACGCTAACCGGTCGTCGATGACGACGAGTTTCTGGTGATGCGAAGCGCCGCGCGGGTGCGTGCCGTCTTGCCGAAAGACAATGCCGCGGTGCGACCGCCAGCCCGTTTGATAGACGGGCATCCACTCGCGCTCGAACGCATAGATCATCGCGAAGTCCCACGCGAGGATGTAGATGCGAAGACGCCGGCGCATGGCGGAAAGGCTTTGCAGAAAATCGCCCAACGCCTCGGGAAGGCCATCGTGCGCACCCTCGGGCACTAATCGCATGCGACTGTCGATGTCCCACCCGACGATGAAAATCGTGCGTTCCGCGCGTTGCAGCGCTTCACGCAGCACGGAAAAATAGGCGCTCCCGTCGATTAGGAGTGCGAATCGATCGGCCCGACAGATCGAATCGCAATTGCGCCCGACCTCGAGCACGCCATGTCGAATTGGCTCGGCATGCAACGCACGGGCAGGAGAACCCGCGCAAACCTCGGCTTGCGAATCGGTAGCGCTCGTCATGTCGATGCGCGTGCAAGTCAAATGATCGGCACCCCGCCCGTGACGGCGACCGTCGCGCCCGAAACGTAGCTGGCCTCGTCACTCGCCAGCATTACATAGACAGGCGCCAGTTCGGCAGGCTGACCTGGCCGTTTCATCGGCGTTTGCTTGCCGAATTCCTTCACGTTATCCGGCGGCAGCGTTGCCGGGATCAGCGGCGTCCAAATCGGGCCGGGGGCGACGCAGTTCGATCGTATGCCTCGCTGCGCCAACAATTGCGCGAGACCGCCCGTGAAGTTCTGAATCGCGCCCTTCGTTGTCGCATAAGGCAGCAGCGTCGGCCGCGGCTTATCGGCGTTGACCGATGTCGTATTGATGATGGCCGCGCCCGATTTCATGTGAGGCAGCGCCGCCTTCACGAGGCGGAACATCGCGCCGATGTTGATATCGAAGGTGCGGTCCCATTCGTCGTCCGAGATCTCTTCGACTGTCTCGTAATTCATCTGATGGGCCGCGTTGTTCACGAGCACATCGATGCGCCCGAACGCTTCGACAGCACGGTCGACGATCGCGCGTGCCTGGGGCCGTTGTGCGAGATCGCCGGGGACGAGGACGGCTTTGCGGCCCGCTTGTTCCACCCACCGCGCCGTTTCTCGGGCATCGTCGTGTTCGTCCAGGTACGCGATCACGATATCCGCGCCTTCACGCGCGAAGGCGATGGCGACGGCACGGCCGATGCCGCTGTCCGCGCCCGTGATGATGGCCGCCTTGCCGGACAAGCGCCCGTGGCCCTGATAACTTTGTTCTCCGTGATCCGGCTGTGGGGACATGGGCGCCGTCCGCCCGGGAACGCGGTCCTGCTGCTGCTCCGGCAATGGTGGTGTCGGTTTGCTGGTCATGATCGACTCCTGCGTCTGGGCACGCTGCGAAAGCAGCGAAAACGACGGAGGTCGAGCAATGGTCATGCCCCGACGTTAAGGTCGGAACTATTCAGGGAGTTTTCGCCGGCGCAAAAACACAAACCCCCGAGAGCGCTATGGCTGTCGGGGGTTCGCAGAGGGAGGAGCCTGACGATTACCTACTTTCACACGGGCAATCCGCACTATCATCGGCGTGGAGTCGTTTCACGGTCCTGTTCGGGATGGGAAG
>NZ_JBQCHR010000085.1:0-5919 GCF_051954495.1 Trinickia sp. | reverse complement strand
GGTCGAGGGCACGTGGTCGGAGATCACGGTGGGCGCGGGGACGGTGCGCACGCGCGAAGCGGAGGGGCGGTTAGCGGTTGCGGCGCGGGAGGGACAGCAGGCGCTGCATCCGGCTGCGAAGCTCGCTGATTATCGGCATGTTGAGGGGTGGCCGGATTTGAGAGATGGTAGTCACAAAAAGACTAACAAGAAAACGAAAGCGGTTACACATGAAACCATCGAATCCTTCAGTCGCGGGCAACCCATTGTTGCGGAGACGCTTAGGCCGGGAACCTACAGCCTGGCCCGTGTAATCGATGCGACAGAACGGGAGACGAAAGATGGGTACATGAGGACCGGTCGGCTCTCGATGTCGACCAAGCGATCGCAGTGCTGGTTGCCGCGTATGCCAAAGGATGGTAGCGAGTGGCGCGAGAAATGGGCGGTTGTTCAGGACTGGAACCACAACGGCGCATTTGTCGAACTCACACATATTCCGACCGCTGACGAGTTGAACGCCGCTGGCGTTGCAGTGCCGCAAGGCTGGAATGGATTACGCGTATGGCGTGGACATGTGTCGAGCCAGTACGACGCGGAACTGGGCCGGTATCTGGCGGGCGGTGAAACGCAGCTCGTCATCGATTTCAACCATCCGCACAACAAGGTGCTGGAGCCTTACGTGAAAGGACTGCTTGCGCAGCCGACGCGCTGGACCGACGCACTGTTTGGACCGGCTGACCGGGCGGCAGTGCGCCCATTAGGCGAATATGAGGTCGCGCCCAAAACCGTACCGCAGGGCTACACGACCCGAGCACCAGCGGCGGTTAGTCATACGGAGCAGGATCGTAACGGCGCCGAATCGCAACGTTGAGGAAAACCGGGATGTCAGTTTTTACCTATATGGCGGGGCGCAACGACGACGCGGCGCGCGACCGCACGTTCTACTTGTTGAAGAAGTACACAAGCGCGACGCTACTGCGTCGGGCGATCGACGTCTATGCGGAGTTCTTGCGCGATTTCGAGGATGCGATCAAGAAGCCGGAGAACGTGCGTCTCAATCTCATTGGGCAACCGATCGATTTTGGCGAGGACCTCAAGCGCTTCTTACGATTTCTGCAGCCGATGGAGTACGCGAGGCCGCTGTTGACCGATCCAGCGCGCAGGCCTGAGGCATTCGTGATGCTACGTGACGCACTCGACTTCAGCGCTTATATTTGGGGGCGCCGCTATGAGGAGCGCGAGGCTGGCGAGCCAGGAACCTTGTTCTACGAGCTGGGCTATCGATGGAATCCTGAGGATTCTACGGGCACTTTCGGTAAGGCGAATCTGTCCGGCACACTGATTTCTCTGTTACTCAGTACGCTCAATAAGGCTGCACAAACCTACATGAGCGAGCCGTTGTGGAAAGCACGTTCAGTGATGTGCTGGACCTACGAGAGCATCTTTTTCGATGATCTTCCGTCCAATTATGTCCCGCCGATCGTATTCCCTGAAAAAGTACCGCCCTGCCCGCCCCGCAACGAAGAAAGCGAAGGCCAAGTATGGAGCGGTCAAACGATCCCGATAACGGGAATCTGGGAGCCATGGTCACTCGATCCTAATGTGGGCGTTCGTTGCCCGAACTACTTCCTCGCCGGCGACACCGCAAGCCAATACCAACTCGAGGGCACCGAAACCCTAGAAGACGTTCGCTGGCGCCTGATCTGGGAGGACACACGCTATACGAGCGGTGGCATTCCCATCGAAGAATCCGATTACTTCGCGCCCGAGCAGCTGGCGGTATTGGGCATACGCTCCCGTCTCGCCCGCGCCGGCACGACCTGTCCCGAGAGTGGCGATTGGTACTCGCCGCAACTGAAGAAGCGCCAGCGCGTGGAACACGGTGAGCCCATGCCCGGTCCCGAAACCACGCGCTGGAATGACGACGTGATCTGGTACCTACGGATCGTACCGCCCGAGCCGATCCCTGAACCTGAAGACGATGTCATCGCCAGGCTGGGCTACAACCCGGTGGTCGAGCCCAAGCCGCTCTACTGTAGGCCGCGCGAGATCTGCCCGAGGACAGGCGTGTGGGTGCCGATCGTGCCCAAGGACATCGAAGGCTACGACGAAATCTACTATCCGGGCACCCCTGCGCTAATGCCCCTCTTTGCAGAGCAAGGCAAACCGATGATGCGTCTTCGCACGTACTCGAAAGAGGACGAGGCCCGCGTCATGTGGAAGTGGGTTGGTGAAAACGGTGAATACTGGCGAGGAGAGGATTGAGACAATGCCGATCGTGCCCGACGACATCATCGGCTATGCGCGCATGAACTTCCCCGGCAGTCCAAAGTTCGAGCCCCTGTACGTGGAACAAGGCACACCGATGATGCGTTTCGGCGCTTACACGCCGGAGGACGAAGCGCGCGTCGTCTGGAGATGGATCGGAGAGAGGGGCGCCTACAGAGGCCGGCGAACCGCACTTTAAGAATATTCCTACATCGCTACTTTAAAGGTGAAGCTAAGGTCTTCCGTTCGATAGACAGTCGAATGCTCCCATAGCTCATGAAAGACCAGCAAGGCCGCGACATGGCTCGCCTTGGCGATCCGACCGATCACGGCGGCGAAATCATTGAAGCCGCCGACGACCTCAAACATCTCGGCATCGGCGTGGCGTTGGACGGCCACGGCGTGCGTTGTCCGAAGTGCGGTGGCGTGTTTCCGCTCATCGCAACGGGCAAGCGCCTGCATCACGGTCGGCGCGTCGGCTATGTCGGCGACAGAACCGAATGCGGCGCCACCATCGTGCGCTCCTGAACGCGAGGCGCACGAGCATGCTGAAGAACACCAAGCGCGCACGCTATCCATCGCCGGCGCCGCACTTCCCACCTATTCCCTCGATGGCCTGCCCGTATTTGTCCCGGTACGAGTGCAAGGCAGTGAAGCCATCGGCCGAATCGACGCGTGCAGATATCTCGTCACATTGCGCACCGACGATGCGTACGCCTTTTCACCGAGCGTCACCGCGAACCTCGATCTGGACAAGGTTGTCGGCACCGAAGTAACCCTCTCGATCCAGCTCGAAGGCAAGGGAGAGTTCGTGCCCGGTGTGCCGGGCGGCGCAGGATTAGGAAACATCGGCGCAGGCGTGCGCGAGATCACGGGCCTCGTCGAGGCCGTTCGCATTGCCGGCGAAGATCGCCATTCGATCCTGTACGAGCTCGAGCTGCGTCCGTGGTTGTACCGCGCCACGCTAACGCAGGACTGCCGCATCTTTCAGGATATGAGCGTCATCGAGATTACCGATGCCGTGCTCGCTCGCTACCCCTATACGGTCGACAAGCGGCTGGCGGGCGTTTTCCGCGGCATCTATCCGAAACGCGATGTGCAGCGCCAGGCGTTCGAATCGGATTGGGCATTCCTGCAACGTCTGTGGGAGGAGTGGGGGATCTGGTGGTGGTTCGATCATGACAACGGCTTTCATCGCCTCGTCTTATGCGACACGATGGGCGGCCACCGCCGCCACGGCCCGGCCTATGAAACATTGCGATACCTGCCGCCCAGCGGCAAACGCATCGACGAGGAGCATATCCACGCGCTGTCTGTGACGAGCCGGCTCACGCCCGGGCGCGTGAGCGTGGTGGACTACGACTACACCCGTCCTCGGGCGAATACGAGGGTCACCGAAGAGAATCCGCGCGCAACGGGCAGTGCGGACGGTGAGATCTACGACTGGGGTGATTACGGCCAGCCGCTTGCGGGCGCGCAAGGTCTGGCCGGCGAGCCGAACGACATCGATCGTGAGGCGCGGCATTTTGCGCGCGTGCAGCTTCAAGCGCAGCGATGCGCCGGGCTGCGCGCGCACGGCAAAGGCAATCTGCGCGGGCTGAGGGTTGGGTATACCTTCGAGCTGACAGGCTACCCGCAGCAGGCAGCGAATCGCGAATACGTGGTGGTGTCATGCGCTTTCGACATCGAGGACATCGGCGATCGTGCGGGAGCTGGGCGGGCGTATCGGTGCGAAGCGGAATTTGAGTTGTTGCCCTCCAATGAGCCGTTCCGGCTCGCGCGAAGCATGGAGAAGCCGCGCCTTAGCGGGCCGGAGAAGGCGATCGTGGTCGGCCCGGCCGGGCAGGAGATTTGGACCGACAAGCTTGGGCGGGTGAAGGCGCAGTTCGCGTGGGACCGACATGGCAAGCTCGACGAGCATGCCGGCATTTGGCTGCGTGTGCTTTCGCCGTGGCAGGGCGTGGATATGGGCGCCACGTTCATCCCACGCATCGGCCACGAAGTAGCGGTGATGCATTACTACGGCGATCCCGACCTGCCCGTGATCGCTGGTAGTCTTGTCAATGCATTTCGCGAGCCGGCGTTGAACCTGCCGGACAATCACGCCGTATCGGTCTTGCGTGGACGGGAGCTCAAAGGCGGGGATTCCGGGCATGTGGCAATCGACGACACGCAGGGGCAAATTCAGACGCAGATCACTAGCGATGCGGGTACATCGCAACTGAGCCTGGGCAACATTCGGCGCATCCTACCCAAGAAGGGCCGTGCGGACCCACGTGGCCAGGGTTTCGATCTTCGCACCGATTACTGGGGTGTGGTGCGCGCGTTGAAGGGCCTGTTCGTCACCACGGACGGGCAGGCCGGTGGCCCGGGCCACGCGAAGGATGCGCGCGAGGCAGTGGCGCGATTGACTCAGGCGCGCGACGTGCAGGAAAGCCTTGCGGATCTCGCGCAGCATCACGGTGCGCAGCTGCGGCAGGCGGACCAAAGCGAGGTCGCCCGCAAGATCAAGAAGCAGAACGACGCCATTCGCGGTGGCGCCGCCACGCCCGATCAGCCATTTCCCGAATTCTCGAGCGCCGATATGGTTCTTGCCAGTGCCGATGGCGCGGCGGTGACGGCGGCTCGCAGCGTGCATGTCGCGGCTGGCGAACATATTGCGCTCACCAGCGTCGGCCATATCGCGATCGCCGCCGGTCGTTCCATATTTGCGAGCGTGCGGGAGACGTTTTCGCTGTTCGCGAAGAAGAGTCTGTCGCTGATCGCCGGCACAGGGAAGGTCAAGATCCAAGCTCAGCAGAACGACGTTGAGATCATCGCGAAGCAAGTGCTCGAGTTGATCAGTACGTCCGACAGCATCCGCCTGAGCGCCGCAAAGAACATCGAACTGAAAGTCAACAACACGACCGTCAGGCTCGGGCCCGATGGATTTGAGGTGCTGACGATTGGCAAGTGCCATCTTCGCGCGGGCGATCTTCAGTCGTTCGGACCACAGGCGGAGCCGCTGAAGTTGCCGGGGTTCGTCTCGATGGATGACACACGCGGGCTAACGCGCGCCTATCACGACGACGAGCCCGTGCAGGGTGCCCGGTTCGATATCGACTATGACGACGGCAGCCAATACAGCGCGCTGCTCGACGCCGCCGGGCATGCCGATCTGACGCATGCGCCCGATGGCAATGGGCTCATACGGTTTGGGGCCGACGAGCGCGACTGGCAAGCGAAAGTGGAAGACGCCAGTCGCATGCATGCCGCGAAATGGAGCGAGTACGACTTCGCGGCATCGGCCAACAAGAACAGCAAACGACCCCTATGAGCGAAATCACGAGTCTGAATCCCGCGGAAAACAGAATTGGCGCGATCGAGGTGGGCGCGCTGATCTGGGACCACGCGGTGAGCGCGACGAAATGGACAGGCGGCGCATTGGCCGGCGAGTTCGCGCAAAAGCAAACGACTGGGCAGATCGTGTTCGACGCGATTTTGAGCATGTTCCCGCTGCTGGGCGAGGGGACAGCAGCGCGCGACGTCATTGCGATCTGCCTGCGGATGAGCGATGACCCGAGCAAAGCCGAGGACCGCTGGGAGTGGATCAAGCTCGTGCTGTGCTTGCTGGCGGTGGTGCCGGTGCTGGGCGGGGCGCTCAAGGGCGTGGGCAGGCTGGTGATTCGAGCG
>NZ_JBQCHR010000084.1:0-8954 GCF_051954495.1 Trinickia sp. | reverse complement strand
GATGTCCTGTCCAGCGCTCGCTGACATATTGCCCAGCGCCGACGTCGTGTTCGCACCAAGGTCGATCGACTTCGCGGCGTTTATCGCCAAGTCAGTGCCTGACTCCACTACGCCGGCATTGCTCAATGACCCCGACGTGCTCGTCAACGTCATGCTTCCATTGGACTGCACCGTCCCTGCGATCGACGTGTCCAGCGCGGAGGTGATGCCGAGCCCTGCCGACGAAGCAAGGGTGCCGGCGACCGACGCAGAGCCCACCGCGCTCAATGTCGCGTTGGCGTGCGATGTCACGGACCCATTGATCGCGATGTCGCCGCCGCCCGCATTGCCATCGGCAATCACCGACAAAGCCGCGTTCGCCTGAACGTTGTTCAGTTCAGCGGAGTTCGCGGCATGAAGCCCTACATTGTTCGCTTGAAGCGAACCGGAGATAACAACGTCGTGAGACGCCGCGACCGTCGCATCGCGGCTGAAACCGCTGGCGCCTCCCAGGGTGACGTCGTGACCTGCGTTAAGCACTGCACCGCCCTGACCCGCGAGCGTGCCGCTGTTCACGACATCCCGGCCAGCCATTAAGGACGTATCGCCGCTCACGGTCGTCGCACCGCTCAGCGCAATGTCCTCGCCGGCGGTAGTCGAAAGCTTGCCGCCGCTGTTGATCGTCCCGTTCGATTGAACATCACCTGTCGAGGCGGCCACCGTCAGATCGCCAACGGACTGCACTGTGCCCGTGTTCGCAATCGTCACGTTTCGCTGCCCCGTGACGTTCACTTGTGCACCGCCGGCCAACGTCCCGTTGACGATCACGTCGCGCGCGGCGTGCACGCTCGTCGCCCCCACCGCGGCTGCCGGGCCGTGAAAGCTGACATCCCCGCCGCCCGCGTTGCCGTTCGCCACCACGGAAAGCGCATCGCCGGCCTGCACGCTCGAGAGGGCCACCGAGTTCGCCGCCGTGATCTGCAGCGCGTTGGACAGAATCTTTCCGGTCACCGATATGTCTTGCCCACCGGTGAGCGAGCCGCTTTGACCGAAAGCGATCGAACCTGCGCCCGTGATGTCGCCTTGCGCGTTCAATGCGCCGTTGCCCTGTGCGATGAATACACCAGGCACATCGATACTGCTCGCCGAGATCGAGGCATCCGTGCCAATCAGCAACGACCCAGCGACGCCAAAAGCGCCCGTGGCGTTGGCGTTGAGCGACGTCCCACTGGCGAGCGAGCCGCCGACGGCGATCGCTCCCCCGGCCGTCAACGTCACTGCACGTTGAGCCGTCGATTGCGCGTTGATCGCGATGGTTTGTCCCGCGGATAGGGCGAGGTTGCCCACACTGTTGACGTTCGCATTCGAGGTAACGTTGCCGCTGGTTGCGATCAACGCGATGTCACCCGACGTCTGCAATGCAGCGTTGAGGTTCACATCTCGCTGCGCCCTCGCCTGAAACGTATTGCTCGCCGTTTGACCGTTGACATTGATATCTGTTGCCGCCTGCACCGTCGTTGCGCCGGCTACGATGCTCGTGCCGTTCAGCGTAATGTCGCAGGAGCCGCCGGAGCCTTGCGTCGTCAGCGACAAGCTGCCGCCGCTCTGCAGATCACCGGTGGTGATGCTGGCGCCGCCTACCATCGTCATGTCGCCGGCCGACTGAGCGTTCGCCACGTTGATGTTGCCGCCCGCCGTAAGCGATAGGTTCGACTGCGACTGAATGGTGCCCGTGGACGTCACGTCACCGCCCGCCGACAGCGTGTATCCGCCGATACCCAATCCCGTCCCCGACAACGCCGCATTACCCGCGCTCGTAATCGTCACGTTCTGCTGCGCCGCGTGATTCCCGACCGTCAAATCCCCGTCCGAAGAAAGGGTCAAGTTCCCCGCGTTGGCCGCTAGCGCCCCGTCCGTGCGAACGCCCATGCCTTGCGCCGTGCCCACAACCGAGATCTGCCCCGCCGTCATCGCGCCGAAGCTCGTGGCGTCGATGACATAGCCTTGCGTTGCATTGCCGATCGAGGCGAGCGTATTCGCGCTCGAGTTCGCTTGCGTGGCGTAGGTTGTGCCTGTCGCGTCCGAGGCGCTTGGGCTCACCACCTGATCGCCCGCGATCACGTTGATCCGCGTGCCGGCATACAGCGGCGCGTTGATCCCGACCGTCTCGCCGATCAAATCGATCGTGCCGACCGTGCCTTCGATCCCCGACCCCGGTCCATTCGTGCCCGCGTTCCCTTCGATCTGAATGTGGCCGCCCTTCACGTCGTACGCCACCGCTTGGGCATTCGTGAAGTCCGTTTGCGAGCCGCCGATCGACGAAAGGAATCGCGGCGTACCCGTGGTCAGCGTCACGCCTATCGTGTTCGTGAAGCCCGCGCCTCGCACCGCGATCCCGTTCGGGTTCGCGATGATCACCGTGGCCGGCGCACCGAACACTTCTAACGGTCCATTAAGCACGCTTGCGAACGCACTGCCGGTCGAAGTGACCTGGTTCACGATCACACCAGCCGTGCGGCCGCTCAGGTTCGGGTTAGCCGCAACGTTGCCGCCCGTAAGCGTCGTGCCGCCCTGCAGGCTGTTGTTGAGGATCAACCCGACCGGGTCGACGTTGAAGCTTTGGTACTGGTTGAGGGAGATACCCGCCGAATTCGGCGCCGTGATGTTGATCACGGGCACGCCGCCGCCCGCTCCCGTCGATTGCGTGATCTTCGGTTGGAATGAAAGCGGCGCTGTCGGATCGACGATCGCACCCGCCTGCGCTGTTTGCATCGCAAAGCGAACGCGCAGGGAAGCCAGGTCTTGAATCACACGCCAGGCTTGGTCGTCTAAACGACGACTGCCTGCCGCGAGCACACCGGCCGCTGCGCGGCCTTGCTCGACCGTCACCGTGATCGGGCCGACGAATAGGGTAGCCGCAACGAGCGCACTCACCGTGCGTTGCCAAATGCGATAGGAACGCGATGCCCGTTCGGCACCTCGCTCGTCCGCTCGCAATTGCAGTTGCTCACGCGCTGCGCGCGCTTGTTCCAGCTGTTGCCAGCTACCCCGGGTCGGCCTGTTCATCGTTTTTGTACCAGCGATTCGTTTTGTTTTAGCAGTCGCCTATCGTCATCGAGCCCACGAACGCGGGCTCGACACCGCGTATCGATCAGCTTGCGCTAGTCGGTTTTTGCGGGGCGGTGGGAGCCGTCGGCAGCAGATCCTGCGCTCGAACTTTCGGATGCCCCGGTTCGAAAACCCAAGCCGATGGGATGGTCCCAGCAGTCTGCCCACCGCTGTGCACGTATCCGCCCAAATCGTCGATCACCTCCGACGCCTCCCAGCCGATGATCTTGGTGGAGATCACCGCGTCGTCATTGAACATGCGAATGTCGCTGGAGTTGGTCCAGTAGACCGACCCGCCGCCGCCATAGATGATCACGGGCGCCGTGACGTGCACTTTGCGCATCATGTTGCGATCGAAGCCCGTTCCTCGAACGAAGTCCTTCTCCGGCGGGAGCGACCCCGTTATCGCCGCCGGAATGATCATGAAGTACTTGTACCCGTGCTGTTGCGTCACTTCGGCGCAACGGTACATAAAGTACTTGTGGACCATATCCTTCGACGTATAACCATTCCCAGAGAACTGAACGTGATAGGTTTGGTCGTCGACCTGCTTGCCTGTATAGCCGCCCGTCAGCCCGACAGCCTGATACGGCGTCGCGCAACCGGCCAATGCGGTGATCGCAGCCAACGCACAAATGGAAACCACCCGTTTCATCGTCATTTTTTACCCCGTCGGCCTACTTTTATTAGAAATTCGAACTCGGCGACAGCAACTCGTATGGATTACTGCTCGATATGCGCGCTCTTGACCAAATCGGTCACCACCTGCGCCGTCGCCTTCGCCACCGCGACTTGCTCGAGCTCCTTACGAAGCTGATCCTTCGATTGATCGAACGTCGGAATCTGCGTCGGCCGCATTTGATCGACGCGCAGGATCCAGAACGCATCCCCCACTTGCACCGGCGTGCTCGACACCGCGCCCTGCGGCAATTTCACGAGCGCTTCGGCAAGCGGCTGCGGCCATCCTTGCGTCTGCCCTTCGGTAATCGGCGTCTTGAACGACACCCAATTGAGCGAGCCGCCTTGCACAGCGCTCGGCGCTTGGCTGTATTGCTTCGCGAGCTGGGAGAAGTCGGCCCCCTTCTTCTTCAGTTGCTCGAGCACGGTCTGCGCCGTCGCGGCGTCCTTTACGACGATCGCGCTCGGCTTGTATTCGTTCTGACCGAGCGACGCCACGATCGCGTCGTACTTCGCCTTCACGTCCGCATCCGTCACGGGCACCGGCTTCACGGCGTCGCGCAAATACGCCTGCATCATCAGCATCGTTTTAGCTTGCTCGAGGCTCGCCTTGACGTCGGCATGCGTGTCGTAGTGCTGCTTCTGCGCTGCCTGACGGAACAGCTCGCGTGCGATGAGCTCGTTCTTCATCGCCGCACGCAGCGCGGGCGAATCGGGCTTGCCGGATTGACGCACCGCGGCGTCGACATCCGTTTGTGCAATTGACACACCGTTGACGCGCGCAACGACGCCCGCGGGCAGCAATGCTCCAGCGGACGAAGCCGCTTGTGCCGTCGCGGGCGCGCTCTGCTTTTGTGCGGCGAACGCCGGCGCGATGATGGCGGACAGCACGACGGCTGCGGCTACACCTCGCACGAAAGCCGTGGTCCGGTTGCCTTGATTGATTTCGTTTTGCATCGTATGACCCTGTCTATCGGTTGGATGTTGAAGACGCCATGGAGCGCAAGAACGCGCCTTAGGTCGCCCAATTCAATGTGAAAAGCAACACGCGCGATTTCGGCCCGAGCGCGGCGGGCTGCAGCAGTGCCTGCCCTGCGAGCACCTCGCCCGAAATCGACTGCGAATGAAACGTCCACTGCACGCGGGCGCCGACGCCCACGCCGGCCATCGACGGCCATCCCCCTTGTGCAACGAGATGCGCTTTGCCGCCGTCGAGGAACACATATGGCTCCCAATGCGCGTCACGCCAAGCAGGCGCATTCGACCAAACCCATTCGTTTCGCAGATAGAAGCCGCTATCGCCGCTGACCGCGGCCTGCGAGAAGCCGCGCACGGTATCGCTTCCGCCAAGGAAGATCTGCTCGTTGCCGAAGAGCGCATCGTGGCTGTACTGCCCGTTGAGCGTCCCGCGATATGTCCAATCGGTTGGACCGATACTGCCGAGCGGCAGCTGTAGCGTCGCGTTCCAATCGGCACGTATGAACTGCGAATGGGCTTCCGCTTCGCCGATACCGTGCTCGTCATGTGACGCGGCGAGCCACGGCAAACCTTGAGCGATGCCGAATTCGGCCGTTAGCGCCGCCGGTCGATTGTTCGCCGCGAAATGCCACAGCCCCGACAACGCCAAACGAAAAACCGTCAAGTTCGCCGGTGCCAGGTCGAGATCGTTGACGTTGCGTTGAGTGCTGAGCTTGGTCAGCGTGGCGTCGACCGACAAGCGCGAGGTGGCCGAGCGCGCGACGACATCGTTCCAGCCCAAGATCTGGCTGAAGGTGCGTCCGTAAAGCAGTGCGGTATCGCCGATCAACTGCTGGTATTCGGACACCGACGTCGTGTAGCTGACGGTCTGGAATCCGAACGGCACCGCCGCCGACAGCACGACCGCATTCGTATCGGTGCTGCCGACATACGAGAGTCCCAACGACTCCTGAAAACCCAGCACGTTGTCCGCTTCGGCGCCGCCTCGATAGCGGAGCTTGCCTGTGGACGGATCGCCGTAGTTGTCCACGCCGAGGTTGTAGTTGAAGCGTGACCCGTACGGATTGGTGATCGCCACAATCGAATCGCCGGCCGCCTGCCCCGGCAGGATCTGAATTTGCGCCTGATTGCGCCGCAAGCGATTGATTTGGTCGACGCCTTGCTCCAGATCGGGCAACCGCAACACGTCGCCAACGCCTTCCGGAAAAGCCCACGCCGTGCCTGCATCCGTAACCAGACCACCGCCCTTCGTGTTAGGTAACCCGCTCTTGGGCAACGCAGGTGCGGGCCTGAGCGGCGCGCCGTTAAGCATCATCGCTTCGATGCGGCCAGGCACGATCGTCACGGCTAACGTGCCTGTCGCAAGATGCTGAGGCGTACTCAGATAAACGCGCGTCGTGATGTACCCGTGGGCGATGTAGGCCTCGGTCAAGCGACGCAACAGCAGATCGATTCGATTACGGCCCAAGTGCTTGCCGATGAAGGGCCGCGTGACATCATCGAGCTGCGCGTCCGACAGCACTTTTACGCCGGAAAACGCGATGCGATCGATCAGGAACGTCGGACCCGGATCGGGCAGCGATTCCACGTCCGCGCCTTCCGGCAGATTCGGCGCAGCCGGCAACGTCGTTGGGCCGGCTTCGATCTGCGCCGGGGCCGCGTTCAGGTCTCGCTGCCGCTGGCGCGCGCGTTCGTCGTCGAGCAGCCGCTGCCCAGGATCTTGCACCGTCGGCAACGGCGGAGCAGCCAGCGGCGGAACAGCCGGTTGCACCGGACGCGGCGGCGGCACGGTTTGCGCGGCGGCCTGGCAAGCCGGCCACGCTAGAGCCAGCGCCATCGACAATCGCGTGAGTGCCGCGGCTACAGACCTATCCACGACACCAATCCCAAATGACCGCCAATCGTCACCGGCGTACGTTGCGGCGGCCGGATCGTGACGATGCCATTCGACGCCGTGACGCCGTGGGCGCCGGAGAACGAACCGCCATCGACGATACCTTGCCCGACGAGCGTGACCTGGCCCGACGCGGCCGAGAACAGCCCGCCGTCATCGGCGGCATAGATGGCCGCCCAGCTATTGCCGAACCATGCCTTGAGCCCGAAGTCGCGATTGTAGGCGGTATAACCCGTGACGCCACGTGCGGTTATCGTGGGCGCGCGCAAGGTCAGGTTGCCGCTGTACGAGTACACGAGCCCACCGACGTTGAGCACTTGTGTTCCCGCCGAGATCGAAATGTCGCCATTGGCTTCGATTGCGCCGCCGAACGGCTGCACCGTGCTCGACGCGCTTTCATGACAAAAGATGAAACACGATTGGTGGTACGAGGCTTGCCCTGTGAAGACGGCCTGATTGACGAATTGCTGTTGCGCCGCAATCGTCACCTTACCGTCATTCGTGCTGATGGTGCCGCCGTCGTTCGTGATGTTGCGGCCTGTCAGCGAGATATCGCCGCTGCCGGCGAAGATGTACGACTGCTGTGTGGGCGCTTGCAGTGCGCCGTAGTCCACGGATAAGCCGTTGTCGTTGGCGGTGAAGATCAGAAAGCGGTGACCGTGGTCGGAGTAGCTCGTCGGTTGCCCGCCGTTGATCCCGGTTGTGTGGTCGATGATGTTGTCGATGTCGCCGCCCGCTCCGATCGTCACACCGTTGTTCGATTCGATACGCGCATTGCGATTGACGACGTTGCCGCCGGCATGGATCGACACATCGTCGTTTTGACCGTAGACGACACCCAGTGTGGTTGGCTGCGTCGTATCCGATGCATTCGTTACGTTGCCCGTGGCCGACAACGTCACCGCACCGAGCGAATCGTTGTTGCCTTGTATGCGCGTCGCACCTTGAAGCAGGCTGCTCGTTAGGGACAAGTCTCCCGTGCTCTGCATCACGACGCCGCTGTTGCCGGATACGACCGTCGACCCTTGCACACCATCGTTCGCCACGGTCACGCCATTCGCCTTTGCGACGATCGAGCCTCCCGCGGCAAGGTTCGCGGCTGTCAGCGAAAGCGCGCCGCTGGTTTGAATCGACGCGTTGCCTGCAACCTTTACGGTGCTTGCGCTGAGCAGTTGCACATCTCCGGCCGCCGTCAACGTGAAGTCGCCCGCATTGGCAAGCAGTGTCCCCGCGCTGCGCACGCCTGCGCCAAGATCGGTGGCGACGAGCTTGATGCTGCCCGCGGTGATGCTGCCGGCCGGTTCTAAGTCGATGGCTATGGCGTTCCGATTCGTGGCTTGGGCGTTGGCGAGCGACAGCCAATCGTTGTTGTTATCGTCGGGCGAAACGCCGGTGTTGAGCGTGGCTTGCGAAGTACCCGCTACCGCTCGCACGTAGGCCGTCGACGACGAAAACGAATTGGTGACGGGACCATTCAACTGAATTTGCTTTGCGATCAGTTCGAGCCCGATGAGCGTGCCCGCAAGGCCATCGTGCCCAATGGTGATCGTTCCGCCTTGTGTGTTGAGCAGGACGTTGCGTTGAAACTGGCCGGGCGCCAGCTGGACATCGGAGAAGCTCACTTGGCCTGTCGTGAGCGCGACGTGCCCTGTGTTGACGAACGAGCCGCCGTTGACGGTGATGCCGTTCGGATTGGCCAGCACGACGTTCGCACGCGAGCCAGAGACAGCGATCTCGCCTTCGATCAAGCTCGGGTTCGTGCTCGTGACCTGGTTGACGATCGTGCGGGCGTTCGCGCTCGAGTTGTCGAGCGTCGCGCCTGCGCGGCCGACGTTGAAATTCGAATAGGTGTTGTTCGACACGCCGTTGACGGACGGCGCGATCGATACCGTTTGCCGGCCGTTGCCCGCTGTGGTGACGGCCGTGTTCGTGCCGCCGTCGGCGACGATGCCCGGTGCTGCGCCCGCTTGCGCGGCGCTTGTCAGCAAGAAGGCCAGCAACGTGGCCGTTTTTAGATGCCGGCCAGCGCGCAAAGACAGCGCTAGCCTCGATTCAACGGTCTTACCCGTGAACCCCGCACGGTGTTTCCGTAATTGCATTTTGGTCTGTATCGCCGATGCGTCACAGCCGCTTCAAGGCGGTCTTTGCGCTCGGCGCTCTCGTTCATTGTTTCACTGCTCCGCCTCGGATACCCATCGATTGGGACCGCGGCGGCACCCCTCGGAACCGCGTGGCGGATCGTATCAAGATTCAACCGATGAATCGATTTGAAAAATCTATCGGGGGGTTGCTAGGGAGGCATAGGTGGGGTGGGGGG
>NZ_JBQCHR010000083.1:0-35146 GCF_051954495.1 Trinickia sp. | reverse complement strand
GAACCTCGACGGCGACGGCCTACGCATCGGCGTCGTTCAATCGCGCTTTAACGAGCCCGTCTGCAACGGCCTCGTCGACGCTTGCATCGAAGAACTCGAGCGCCTTGGCGTCGCGGGCGAAGACGTGCTGCTCGTCACGGTGCCCGGCGCGCTGGAAATCCCGCTCGCCTTGCAAAAGCTGGCCGAGAGCGGCCAGTTCGACGCGCTGATCGCGCTCGGCGCCGTCATCCGCGGCGAAACGTATCACTTCGAACTCGTGTCCAACGAGAGCGGCGCGGGCGTCACGCGCATTGGGCTCGACTTCGGCATTCCCGTCGCCAATGGCGTGCTCACGACCGAAACGGACGAGCAAGCGGTCGCGCGCATGACCGAAAAAGGCCGCGACGCCGCCCGCGTGGCCGTCGAGATGGCGAACCTGTCGGTCGCGCTCGAACAGCTCGGCGGCGATGAAGACGACGAAGACGAAGAAGAGGACGAAGCATGAAGAGCGCCCGCCGACGCTCCCGCGAATTGGCCACGCAGGGGCTGTATCAGTGGCTGCTGTCGGGTGCGCCCGCCGGTGAAATCGACGCCCAATTGCGCGGGGCGCAAGGCTTCGACAAAGCGGATCACGAGCATCTCGACACGCTGCTGCACGGCGTGATCCGCGAGAACGAGGCGCTGTCCAGCGACCTCACGCCCTGCCTCGATCGGCCGATCGAGCAGCTCTCGCCCGTCGAGCGGGCCGTGCTGCTCGTGGCCGCGTTCGAGTTCAAGCATCACGTGGAAATTCCGTATCGCGTCGTGATCAACGAAGCGGTCGAGCTCGCCAAGACGTTCGGCGGTTCGGACGGCTACAAGTACGTCAACGGTGTACTGGACAAACTCGCACTGAACCTGCGGGCCACGGAATCGCAGGCGGGCCGCGCGAACCGCTAAGCCCTGCCCGTTATTGCTTTCGCGCGTGCGCCGCTACCCCGGCCCGCGTCGATCGGAAACGCAAATCATGAATTTCGCCGCAGAACCGCTCATGAAGCTGGCGTCGCGCGTGGACGCAATCGCTCCGTTCTACGTCATGGAGCTCGCCAAGGAAGCCCGCCAGCTGGAACAGGCCGGGCGCCGCATCATTCACATGGGCATCGGCGAGCCGGATTTCACGGCCCCCGAGCCTGTCGTCGAAGCGGCCGCGCAAGCGCTGCGGCGCGGCGTGACGCAATACACGGGCGCGCTCGGCATCGCGCCGCTGCGCGAAGCCATCGCCGCGTACTACCAGCGCAGCTACGGGCTCACTGTCGATCCCGCCCGCATCGTCATCACGGCCGGCGCGTCGGCCGCTTTGCTGCTCGCCTGCGCGGCGCTGGTCGACCGCGACGACGAAGTCCTGATGCCCGACCCGTCGTACCCTTGCAATCGCCACTTCGTGGCGGCGACCGAAGGCAAGCCCGTGCTCGTGCCGAGCGGACCCGAAGCACGCTTTCAGCTGACGGCCGCCGACATCGAACGCCTGTGGAACGAGCGAACCCGCGGCGTGCTGCTCGCGTCGCCTTCGAACCCGACGGGCACGTCGATCGAACCGGCTGAACTCGAGCGCATCGTCAAGGCCGTGCGCGCACGCGGCGGCTTCACGATCGTCGATGAGATCTATCAAGGGCTGTCGTACGATGCCCGGCCCGTCTCGGCGCTTTCGTTCGGCGACGATGTGGTCACCGTCAACAGCTTCTCGAAGTACTTCAACATGACCGGGTGGCGACTGGGCTGGCTCGTGGTGCCGCCGTCGATGATCGGCGCGTTCGAAAAGCTCGCGCAAAACCTGTTCATCTGCGCGTCCGCGCTCGCGCAGCACGCAGCCCTCGCCTGCTTCGAGCCCGAAACGATCGCCATCTACGAAGGGCGCCGCCTCGAATTCAAGCGTCGGCGCGACTTCATCGTGCCGGCGCTCGAACGGCTCGGATTCTCGGTCCCGGTCATTCCCGACGGCGCGTTCTACGTCTATGCCAACTGTCGCGGCGTTCCGCATCCTGCCGCGGGCGACAGCGCCGCGCTGACGAAAGCCATGCTGCACGATGCCGGCGTCGTGCTCGTGCCGGGCCTCGACTTCGGCGCGCACGCCCCGCGCGAGCATATCCGGTTGTCGTATGCAACCGCCTATGCGTCACTGGAAGAAGCGGTCGAGCGTCTGGCTAGACTGTTTGGGCATTGAGCGCAAAGGGCGCGCGGCGGGGCCATCTTCGACCTCGTCGATACAGTGCATCGAAAAATGAAGTCGAAAAAATGGGCGCCCGAAGGCGCCCATTTTTGTATCCATCGCAGCTCGGAACTCGATCGGCTTACGCCCCAAGCTCCGCCTGACCACCGTGCCGCGGTGCACTCGCGTTGGCGGCGGCATCATCGGAACCCGACGATGCCGGCGTGGACGTTCCGGTTGCGTTCGTCTTCGCCTCGGCGGCCGACGGATGGCCGCTGTTGAGCGCCACCTGAACGCGCTTGGTCGCCACCACCACCGGCGTTTGCGGCGCCTGCGGTGCGTTGATCGGCACCGAGCGGCCGCGCGCCACGTCGCGCAGCCGGCCCCGCTCGGCCATCACCTTGGCGCCGTAGCCGCCGTCGTCGGGCGAGGTCGATCCGACGTACAGCCGCAAGCCGTCGGCGAGCGAGCCGCCGCGCGCGATGCAGTCCTTCAGGACGACGGCGCCAACCGTAATGTTGGCCAGCGGCTCGAGGGCCGCGCCCGGACCACCGAAGTACTGGAACTTGTCGGAATGGACCTTCGACATGACTTGCATGAGCCCCTTGGCGCCGACGCCGCTTTCGGCGTAGGGGTTGAAGCCCGATTCGATCGCCATGACGGCGAGCAGCAGCAGCGGATCCAGCCCAACTTGGCGCCCTGTGTCGAAGGCGGCCTTCACGAGTTCGCCCACGGGCTCTTGGGCCACGTGATAGCGGCGGGCCAGGTACGACGTGACGAGCGATTGTTCGCGCGCCGACACGAGCACGCGGTCGTCGCGCGCATCGGCCGCGACGTGCTGCGACGAAATCATTTTCGCGAGCAAATACAGGTTCGACGGCGTCAGGCTCGTCGGCAAATGCGTCTCGACGGCCGGGGCGGCGCCCGCCAGCGCGAGACCGCTGGCCCCGCTGCCGTCGAACGCGCCGTCGTAGCTTGCGTTGTCCATGCCCGGGATGGCGCTGGGCGCATCGTCCGCAGTGTCGGGCGTTGCCGGGCCGAATGCCGGCAACGGATGCCCGCTCAGCAGGCGCGCGGGGCCCGCCTGCACGGCAGCGGAGATGAACGGCATCAACCGCGCGGCGAAGGTGCCGCGGACGGTGGGCAACAACCAGAGCGTCAAAGCAACGAGAACGGCGCATGCGCCGACGACGCTGAACAGATGGTGACTGACACGCGTCCCACGGCGCAGTGCGCTTCGAACCGCTAGGGCGAAGCTGCCGTCGGGACGCCACGATAACCAAGTATTCATTCAGTTCTCCCATTGAGCATGGCCCGTCTCGAGGGGTACTGCGGCGCGATTGCGCCTCTCGAGCGAGCCAAGGCGTCGCGAGCCTTGGTTGGGGACTCTCGGCAACGCCGGGATACGGCACGCTACCGTGCATGACGGCGACGCACCGTGTGGAGGGCCACATCGGAGCACAAGGACCGGCGGCACGCCTTGTGGGGCGTGCACATCGTGGCTCTCACGCAAAGCCAGCGGCAACGCGCTGGCGGGAAGACTACTTTTGGACCGTAGAACGCCGTGCAGGGCGGCGTACGGTGATGCGACACATCGTGTCGCGAGCTTGGAGCGGGGGCAGTGCAACTCAAAACGACTTGGCCCTGCAGCCAATGTGGGACGGATTCTAGCAGGCTTTTATAGATCGTCAATGCTACAAAATCGTAAAACAATAACAAAATGTAATGAAGGATGGCCTGCGCGGGGCTAAAATCCGCGCCCCGCGCGCGTTTCGGCGATTTCTCATCGCGACCTAGAACCAACCTCCTTGCCGGGCGCAGGTAAAATCGTCGCCTGCCCGCTCCGGGGCATGGTGCTCCGGGTCGCCACGGGACATCGTCGGTTCACCACCAACTTATGAAATATAGGGATTTGCGAGACTTCATCGGTCGGCTCGAAGCATCGGGCGACTTGCGGCGCGTACCCGAGCATGTCTCGCCGGTGCTCGAGATGACGGAACTGTGCGACCGCGTGTTGCGCGCCGGTGGGCCGGCGCTGCTGTTCGAGGCGCCCTCGAACCATACGATGCCCGTGCTCGGCAATCTGTTCGGCACGACGCGCCGGATCGCGCTCGGCATGGGCATCGACGAAACGGCGGCCGCCGAGGAAGGCGCCGCGCTGCGGTCGCTTCGCGATGTCGGGCGGTTGCTGTCGGCATTGAAGGAACCCGAGCCTCCGAAGGGGCTCAAGGATGCGGGCAAGCTGTTCACGCTCGCCAAGGCGGTTTGGGACATGGCGCCGAAAACGGTCAACGCGCCCCCTTGCCAAGAGATCGTCTGGGAAGGCGCCGACGTCGATCTGGCTCGCCTGCCCATTCAAACATGCTGGCCCGAAGACGCCGCCCCGCTCGTCACGTGGGGGCTGACGGTCACGCGCGGGCCCAACAAGCCGCGGCAAAACCTCGGCATCTACCGCCAGCAGCTGATCGGACGCAACAAACTCATCATGCGCTGGCTCGCTCATCGCGGCGGAGCGCTCGATTTTCGCGAGTTCGCCATGGCCAATCCGGGCAAGCCTTACCCGGTCGCCGTCGTGCTCGGGGCCGATCCGGCTACCATCCTCGGGGCCGTGACGCCCGTCCCGGACACGCTCTCGGAGTATCAATTCGCCGGCCTCTTGCGCGGTGCGCGCACCGAACTCGCACGTTGCCTCACGCCCGGCGTCGACACGCTGCAAGTGCCTGCCCGCGCCGAAATCGTGCTCGAAGGATTCATCTACCCGCAAGAGGGCGCACCGGGCGTGGCGCCCGCAGGCGCCCCGCCGCGCCCGTCGCAAGGCGCCGGCGCGGGCTACGAGCACGCGCTGGAAGGCCCTTATGGCGACCATACGGGGTACTACAACGAACAGGAGTGGTTCCCCGTCTTCACCGTCGATCGGATCACCATGCGGCGCGACGCGATCTACCACTCCACGTACACGGGCAAACCACCCGACGAGCCCGCCATGCTCGGCGTCGCGCTCAACGAAGTGTTCGTGCCGCTCTTGCAAAAGCAGTTTCCGGAGATCACCGATTTCTACCTGCCGCCCGAAGGCTGCAGCTATCGAATGGCCATCGTGCAGATGAAGAAGAGCTACGCCGGGCACGCGAAGCGCGTGATGTTCGGCGTGTGGAGCTTCCTGCGGCAGTTCATGTACACGAAGTTCATCGTCGTCGTCGATGAAGATGTCGACGTGCGCGATTGGAAAGAAGTGATTTGGGCAATCACGACGCGCGTCGACCCGGCGCGCGATACCGTGCTCGTGGAACGCACGCCGATCGATTATCTCGATTTCGCCTCCCCCGTCGCGGGCCTCGGCTCGAAGATGGGGCTCGACGCCACCAACAAATGGCCTGGCGAAACCGATCGCGAATGGGGCCGCCCAATCGCGATGGACGCCGCCGTGAAGACGCGCGTCGACGCGCTGTACGAACGACTGGGGCTCGGCCGCTGAGCCCACGCGGCGCGCACCTCGATAGGAATGGAACCGAACGACATGAACGACGCTCTCGCATTGCAAGCTCAAGTCGCCGCCACGAGCTACCGCGGCCCGGCCGTGGAAAACCGGCACTTCGCGCACGTCGCCGTCGTCGACGGCGCGGGCCGCCTACTGTATAGCTTCGGCGACCCGCATCGGCTCACGCTTCCACGCTCGGCCGTGAAACCCGCGCAAGCGCTGGCCGTCCTCGAAACGGGCGCCCTCGAGCGTTTCGGCTTCGACGAAGCCGATCTCGCCCTGATGTGCGCATCGCACAGCAGCGAGGAGCGTCACATCGAGCGTGCCCGTGCGATGCTCGCCAAAGCGCACGTCAGCGAGCGCGACCTGCGATGCGGCGGACATCCGCCGATTTCCGACGAAGTGTGGCGCAGCTGGATCAAGCGCGACTTCACCCCCACGCCCGCGTGCAGCAATTGCTCGGGCAAGCACGCCGGCATGCTCGCGGCGGCGCTCGCGATGGGTCAGTCGACGAAAGACTACGAACGCCCCGAACATCCGCTGCAGCGGCAGGTCAAGCGCACGCTCGCGGAACTCGTCGATTTGAACGAAGCCGATGTGACGTGGGGCATCGACGGCTGCAACCTGCCGACGCCGAGCTTTGCGCTCGACCGCCTCGCGCGCTTGTTCATGAAGCTCGCCGCCGCGGACCTGCCGTCCGCCACTTCACCTCGCGAAGCGGCGCTCTCGCGCATCTGTCGTGCTATGACGGCCTACCCGGAACTCGTCGCGGGCAACGGCCGATATTGCACAGCCCTGATGAGCGCGTTCGAAGGCAGCGTCGTGGGTAAAGTCGGGGCCGAAGGCAGCTACGGTTTGGGCGTGCGCGCCGGCGCGCATGCCATTGACGGCGTTGTTGGGCCGATCGGCTTGGCGGTCAAGGTCGAAGACGGCAACGGCGCGATTTTGACGGCGATCGTCACCGAGCTGCTCCATCAGCTCGGCATCGGCACGCCCGAGCAGCGCGCGCGGCTCGACGCATTTCGCGCGCCGACGATCAAGAATACGGTCGGGCTCGAAGTCGGCCGAATCGAGATTACAGTCCCGCTTGCACGCCAGCCGAATCGATAACCGCGCAACGCCGCCATTGACAGGCAGCGCCCCATAGCGACACGGCGTGGCGGCCAACCGCCTTTGCGGCGACGGCCTTGGACGCCGCCGCGCACTTCTTCTCTCTATATAGATAGCGCCACCCTCAGCATGCATCCCGCATCGGTCGTATCGAACGGCTTTTTTCTCTCGCTCTCGTTGTGTCTGGACATCGGCATCGTGAACGTCGCGATCCTTTCGCGCACGCTTTCGCACGGTTTCAAACCCGGCTTCTGGCTCGGGCTGGGCTCGTGCATCGGCGATCTGGTGTATGCCGCGCTTGCACTCGCCGGCATGTCCGCGCTGCTGAAGTTCGATGCCGTGCGGTGGATCGTTTGGATCGGCGGCGCCGCGATGCTGCTGTTCTTGACATGGAAGATGGCGCGCGAAGCACTTTCGCCCGCGCCGCCGGCAGGCGCGGCCGCGCCCGAACTCGACACGGGCGCGAGGCGGGGGTTCGCTCGCGGCGTCGCGTTAGCCATGTCGTCGCCTTCGGCGATTCTTTGGTTCGCGGCAGTCGGAGGCGCGCTCATCGCCAAAGCCGGCGCGACTAGCAGGGGCGCCGCATCGCTGTTTCTAGGGGGCTTTTTTCTAGGCGGGCTCGCGTGGACGATCTTCATCTGCACGCTCGCCACGCAAGGCAGAAAGCACGCCGGCGCCTCGCTGCTGCGCGGGTGTCATATCGTTTCGGCGTTGCTGTTCGCGTATCTGTCGTACAGCGTGATCATCGACGGCTACCGGGACCTCGTCGTGCACGCGTCGCGCACCGTCGTCTAATTCCCAGATTGGGGGCGCCTGCGCGCCGGCCACCGCCCCCTCCGGCGACCCGCTACCCCAAGTATTCCGCGTAACGCGGCAAATCGACGTTGCCGCCGCTGATCAGCACACCCACACGCTTGCCCTTGACCGGCACGATGCCGTGCATGACGGCCGCGGCGGCGAGACAGCCCGTGGGCTCGACGACCATCTTCATCCGCTGCGCGAAAAAGCGCATCGTTTCGATCAGTTGCGCATCGCTGACCGTTTCGATCTTCGACACGAGCCGCTGGATGACGGGGAACGTATAGTTGCCGAGAAACGGCGTGGCGGCGCCGTCGGCGATCGTGCGCGGCGGGTCGATCCGCACGATCTCGCCGCGCGCGAGCGACTGCTGGCCGTCGTTGCCTGCTTCAGGCTCGACGCCGATGATTTCGCACGAAGGGCTCAATGCGGCAGCCGACAACGCGGAACCCGAAAGCAGCCCGCCGCCGCCGAGACACACGACGAGCACGTCGAGCGGCCCCGTTTCCTCGATCAACTCTTTCGTGGCGGTGCCTTGCCCGGCCATGACGTGCGGATGATCGTACGGCGGGATCAGCGTCATGCCGCGCTCTTGCGCGAGACGCCGGCCGATCGCGTCGCGATCTTCCGTGTAGCGATCGTAAAAGACGATCTCGCCGCCGTATCCTTTGGTCGCTTCGACCTTGGCGGCGGGGGCGTCCTTCGGCATGACGATCGTCGCGCGGATGCCGGCAAGCTTCGCGGACAATGCGATCGCCTGCGCATGGTTGCCCGACGAATACGTAATGACGCCGGCCGCGCGGGCCTCTTTATCGAAATGCGAGATAGCGTTGTAGGCGCCACGGAACTTGAACGCTCCCATGCGCTGGAAATTTTCGCATTTGAAGAAGACGGACGCTCCGACGCGTTCGTCGACGGTACGGGATGTCAGAACGGGCGTGCGATGCGCGACGCCGTCGATGCGCGAAGCCGCATCGACGACATCGTCGAAAGTGGGAAGTGCAAGCGCTTGCATGGGCGATCGGAGCCCGAAGGGCGGGCGAGAGTCGATGAAATCGCATTGTCCCAGCTTCGACTGCGTTTTGCGAGATTGGCCGCCCGGCCACCCGATCCGGCGCACGACCGTAAACGCCGACGGCGCAACGCGGCGGGAAGCCGGCGTTGCGCCGTCGGGGGTCGGGCCAAAAGCAGCGCCCGCGGTCAAGCGGGGGTGCGGCTGTTACCAGTGATGCCCATGATGATGCCAGCCGCCATAGTATCCGCGTCCGTAGTAGCCTCGTCCGTAGTATCCGCCTCCGTAGTACCCACCCACATAAACGGGCGGCGGCGCGTAATAAACCGGGGGCGGCGGCGAGTAGACGACCGGCGGAGGCGGCGCGTAGTACACCGGGGGCGGGGGCGCGTAGACCGGATACGCCGGCGCCACGGGAATACCGATGCCGATGCCGACCGAGACGTGCGCTTGAGCGGTTGCAGCGAACCCCGCGCTCAGCGCTGCAACGGCAATCAGCGAAGCGAGCTTTTTCATTACTGTTCCTCTGGCGAATGTCGGGCTCTTGCCGACGACACGCCGGCGGCACGAGCCGCAACCTACGCTTCAAATGTATAGAAAAAGCACCGCCAAGGGGCGCGGCATTTGTTGCAAATTGCAAACCCAGCACCGCCGGCCGGGCGCGCGCCCGCCCCTCGCCCAGCCGTGACGAGGCGCGAAGGGGGCGATTTTACCGCTTGCCCTTCCGCTGCTCGGGCGCCGTCGGTAATGTTTAATTACAAATTCGTTGCGTCGGGGCCCCACACGAAACGGCCGCCGAACTTGCGGGGCGTCATCCGACTTTGACGTAGGTGAACTCTCGCGTGATGCTGGGCGGCACGTATGCCTCCCCGATCTTCACGCGCGGCGTCAGCCGCTTTTTCTGATCCCACCAAAGGCGCCGCTGAGCGCGGCTGAGGAACCGCAAATGCTTGCGGTAGGAAAAAACGTTCATCGTGACCTCCCATGCATAGCTGCGACGCAAGAACGAAGAACGAAAAGCGCGGACGAATGCGAACCGCTTTGAACCCGGCACGCACCGCAGCGCCGAACGCGCATCCATCGACCACGCATCTCAATACGACGCCCGAAACCGATCGGCGAAAATCGGCACGAACCCCCGTTGCGCACCGGGTCGCGGCGCGGTATGCGAACTGGGCCACCCGAGAAGGGTGGCCCGCATAGGGCCACCCGGCTAGGGCCCCGCCGTCGCCGCGATGCGCCATACTGGCGGCTTCGCCGTGCCACCCCGTGTCCGACCATGACATTTCCCGCCCTTCCCCGTCTCGGCTTCATCGGCGCCGGCCGCTTGGCGCGCTGCCTCGCCGTGGGGTTCGCCCGCGCGGGCTACCCCGTCGCCGCGGTCGCCGGCCGTTCGGCGCAATCGGCGCAGCGCCTTGCGCAGGCGGTGCCGCAGTGCCGCGCGGTCGCCGACGCTCAGAGCGTCGTCGATGCCTCCGAGCTTGTCTTTTTAGCGGTTCCCGATGACAGCATCGGTACGATCGCGAACAATTTGCGCTTCGATGCCCAAGGCGAACGGCCGGTCGCGCTAGTTCACTGCAGCGGCGCGACGAGCGTGGATGTGCTGGCGCCGGCCCAGGCGCGGGGGGCGCTCATCGGCGGGTTTCATCCGCTTTATCTGTTCAGCGGAGAGCGTGTCGACGTCGAACGAATCGCCGGGTGCTCGGTGACGATCGAAGCGCCGGCGGAACTCACCCCCGTCCTTGAAAACCTCGCCCGTTCGCTCGGCTGCGAAGTGCTGTCGCTTCCGGGCGAACACCGGATGCTTTATCACGGCTCGGCCCACTACGCCGCCAGCTTCGCGCTCGCGGCACTGAGCGAGGCGGTCGACATCTGGCGCAAGCTGGGCTTTAACGAGGATCAATCGCTGCGTGCGCTGCTGCCGATGCTTTCGGGCACCATTGAAACCGCGCGCGGCAAAGGCTTGTCGAACGCGGTCGCCGGGCCTGTTTCGCGGGGCGACGCGGCACTCTTGGCACGGCAGCTCTCGGCCTTCGAAGCGTTGGGGGGCGATCACGCGGCGCTGTACGCGCTGCTCACGCGCCGCGCGCTGTCGCTCGTGCGCCGGCGGGCGCAGCCGCCCGCAACGATCGACGCGATGACCGATGCCGTCGAGGCCACGCTCGAGCGCGCCCTCGCGCGAAGTGCAAGCGCCCCGTAAGCCGTGATATGGTGACGACCGGCGTCAGCCGTCGGAACGCCGGCGCAGCCCCTTCAGCAACCTGACGAGAACCCAAGAATGATCAAAGTCAGCATCCTCTACCCATATCGAGACAATGTTCGTTTCGACATCGACTACTATCGCGACAAGCATATGACGCTCGCCGCGAAGCATTTCGGTGCGGCATTGAAGGGATGGTCGATCGACAAGGGCGTGAGCGCCGGCGAACCGGGCTCCGCGCCGAGTTTCGTCGCGGCGGGCCATTTTCTGTTCGAGTCGGTGGAAGCGTTCAAGCAAGTGTTCGAGCCGGTTGCAGGCGAACTCGTCGCGGACATCCCGAACTACACCGACAGCGCACCGCAGATTTTGATCAGCGAAGTCGTCACGAACGTTTGACGTTGGACGTTCGTCCGTCGATGGTGGACACCTAGCGTTCGGCGAAGGGACGCGGGCGTCGGGCGCTTAGCGCCCTCGCCTGTGGCACTCCAGCCAAGACACTCAAAGAAGGAAAGGATCGAAGATGTTCGGGGACATTGCCCGCTTTCTGCTCAATACCGTGTTCACGTTGTTCGGGGCCGCGCTGATACTGCGCGCCTGGATGCAGGTCGTGCGCCTGCCGCCGTACAACCCCGTATCGAACGCGATCTTCCAGGCCACGAATTGGCTCGTGCTGCCGCTAAGGCGCGTGCTGCCGAGCGCGCGACGCGTGGACGTGGCGAGTTTAGTCGCGGCGCTGTTGGCCGCGATCGTCTACGTCGTCGCGATGGTGGCGATCGCGGGCGTCGACCCGCTCGCGGTCGCACCGGTTCTCGCGCTCGTGTCGGTACTGACCATGCTGAAATGGGCGCTCAACCTCGTCATCTGGCTGACGATTTTGATGGCGCTGCTCTCATGGCTGAATCCGCATTCGCCCGCCATGCCCATTCTGTATCAGCTCACCGCGCCGTTCTTGAATCCGCTGCGACGCGTGATCCCGAACCTGGGCGGCATCGACCTTTCGCCGATCCTGCTTTTCGTCATCGTGCAGGTGTTGCTGATGGTGGTGACGCGGGCGGCCGTATCGCTCACGCTGTTCGGCATCTAGCGGGGGCGGCGGCGCGAGCAATCCGCTCGCGCGCGCAATTCATGCATCCGCGCCGATGACGCCGAACGTCGCCGGAATGACCGTGTAGACGGCGCGAACGTTCTCCTTCGACACTTGCTCGACGAGCTTGTGCGCCTCCGATTGCGTCGCGATGAATTCCACCTCGACCGTCAGCGAACCTTGCAGCTCGAAGAATCGGTCTTCGTGCAGCACGCGGTGAGCGCCGAACCCGGCCATCGCGCGAAACGCCGACCCGCCCATGATCTCCATCCCTTTGGCGCAGGCAAGCAGCCACTCCCAAAGCGGCCGCCCGTGCACGCGATGGTTCTCGTGAACGTAAAATCGCAACAACACGTATTGCTCGGATTGCATAGGGCCTCCCGACGCCGACGCGGCAAGCTTCGATTGTGCCTCCTGCCTGCCGATGCCACAACGGCGACGTTGCCGTAGCGAGCGCCGTGCCACGCCGGCGGCGGCTGCGCACCGGCCTTCGCGGCATGCCGAGCCGTTAGCCTGCCATCAGCCAGACACGCGCGGTCCACATCCCTAGCGCCGTCAACGAGAACGAACCGAACAAATGCAGACCGGCGGCTGCGAGCGCCCAGCCGAACTGGGCCTGCGAGGCCAACGTGACGACTTCGGCCGAAAAGGTCGAAAAAGTGGTCAATCCGCCCATGAACCCGGTAATGACGAAAAGACGCCATTCAGGCGGCAGCCCGGCCTTGGCGGCGAAGATCACGGCGGCGACGCCGATCAGATAGCCGCCGATCAGGTTCGACGCGAGCGTGCCGAGCGGGATCGTCGGGAACACGGCGTTGAGGCCGAGGCTCAATCCCCAGCGCAGCAATGCGCCAAGGCCGGCGCCGATGAAAATGGAGAGAAGCGAGTAGATCAACGGACGGTCCTGATTCGAAGCATGTGGCAAATCGAACCGGACGGCGGGCGGCACATACGAGCGAACGCCTACCGATTCCGGATCGGGGAATGGTAGGCATCATCAGCCCTCGGCCTCGGGGGCCTTGGGCGGTTCAAGGAGGAATGCCATCTCCTTTGCGCAGGGTATGCCATGGCGACTGAGAAACAACCGCCATTCACGACCTGCGACGACACGCTACTTTAGGGGTTTGAAATCGGATAGGCAAGATCGCGCGCGCCGCCGCGCCCTTCGAATGCGTCGCGCTCGCGCGACAGCCCTTCCCCCACCACGTCGAAACACGCCCGTACGCGCGCCGTTCCTTTCAAGTCGGGATGGGCGACGATCCACAATTCGCCTTCGAGATCGGACACGGGCTCGCGCATCGCGCGCACCAGCGCGGTGTCGCCGTCGCCGAGGTAGCAAGGCAGCAACGCGAGCCCCAGGCCGAAGCGCGCCGCGACGAGTTGATTGACGAGACTGTTCGCCCGATAGACGAAGGCATCGTGCGGGGCGGCTTTGGCGAGCCACTCGGCCGCTTGAATGCCTGTTGTCCCGTCCTCCCAGCCAATCAAGGCGTGTCGCGCGAGCGCGTCGACGCTCGGTAGCGGACCGCCGAGCCGATGCACATAGTCAGGCGTGGCGTAGACGGCCCAGGCGATCTGCGCCAGCCGTCTCCCCCACAGATCGCCGTCTCGTGGGCGCACGGGCCGCAGCGCAACGTCGGCCTCGCGCCGAGAGAGATTGAGCACGCGGTTGTCGATGGCGAGTTCGACGACGACGCCCGGATGCGCCTGCCGAAACGCCGCCAGGTGCCGTGTCAGCCTGCTGTAGGCGAGCGTTTCCGACGAAGTCACGCGCAACCGCCCGCTTAACCGGTGATCGCGGCCCGTGAGGTCGCGGTCGAGCGCGAGCGCCTCGTCCTCCATGCGCTCGGCAGCGGCAGCCATGCGCTGCCCAGCCTCGGTCGCTTGATAGATTCCACCTGACAGCCGCTCGAACAGCCGCACGCCGAGCCGCGTCTCGAGCGCCTTGAGGCGGCGAAACGCCGTGGAGTGATCGATATTCAGCTGTTGCGCGGCGGCGGCCAAGTTAGCTGCCCGATGCACGGCGAGCACGAGCCGCAATTCGTTCCAATCGTTCATGCCGGAACGTTAAATGAAGGCTTGCATCGTTGCAAGCAATGGCGGCGTTTGCACAATGGACTTTGCGTAGTCGCATAGCCTATTCTTGGCGCGTCGTCTCCACTCCAATCGACACAACACGAAACGAGGCTACCCTTGAAGCTCTACTACTCCGCAGGTGCTTGTTCGCTGTCACCGCATATCGTCGCCGTCGAAGCCGGTATCCCCTTGGATCTCGAGCGGGTCAGCCTCGGCAAAACGCCGCACACAACGGCCTCCGGCATCGATTTTTCGACGGTGAATCCGAACGGCTACGTCCCCGCGCTGGAACTCGACGACGGCACGCTTCTGACGGAAGGCCCGGCTATCGTGCAATACCTGGCGGACTTGAAGCCCGAAAGCGGGCTCGCGCCAGCGGCTGGGACGCTGGCGCGCGTGCAGGTGCAATCGTGGCTGAATTTCATCGGCACCGAGTTGCACAAGATGTACAGCCCTTGGCTGTTTCATGCCGAGTACGGGGAGCAAGCGCAAACGGTCGCGCGCAAGAAGATCGCCGAGCGACTCGCCTTCGTCGACGCGCATTTGGCCGCCGGCGGGCCGTTTCTCTTGGGAGAACGGTTCAGCGTCGCGGATGCCTATCTTTTCACGATCGTGAGTTGGTCCAAGCTCGTCCACGTCGATCTTTCCGCGTTCGCGCACGTGCGCAACTACCTCGACCGCGTCGCGCAACGCCCGGCCGTGAAGGAAGCGATGAAAGCGGAAGGCCTGAAGGTGGCGGCATGATGGGCGAGACCGTCGCGCCGCGCTACACGCTCGTCAGCCATGCGCTGTGCCCGTATGTGCAGCGCGCCGCGATCGCGCTGAGCGAAAAACACATTGCGTTCGAGCGGCGGTATGTCGATCTAGCCGACAAGCCCGCATGGTTCAAAGCAATGTCGCCGCTCGGGAAGGTGCCGCTGCTGCTCGTACGGAGCGACGATGCCGCCGATTCTGCGTCGGTGGTGTTCGAAAGCGCCGTGATCTGCGAGTACCTCGAGGATGCCGAAACGGGTCGCACGCTACATCCGGCCGATCCGCTGGAACGCGCACGGCATCGCAGTTGGATCGAATTTGCCTCGTCCATCTTGGCGGATCTTTGGCATTTCGAAACGGCCGTCGATGCGCAGACCTATGAAACGAAGCGGCGAGCGTTGGCGGACAAGTTCGCGCGGGTGGAAGGCGAACTTAGCGGAGGGCCATTTTTCTCGGGGCGCGCCTTCTCACTCGTCGATGCTGCGTTCGCACCGATCTTTCGGTACTTCGACGTGTTCGATACGCTGACCGACACGCGAGTCTTCGAGCAGACGCCGAAGGTTCGCGCGTGGCGGCGTGTGCTTGCGGAGCGGCCCAGCGTGCAAGGCGCGGTCATGCCCGACTATGGGTCGCGGCTGCTGGCCTTTTTGAAGGCGCATGACGCGCATTTGCTCGAGTTGTCCGAAACGGCCGCGCCCAGCACTCCGGCCGAGCCGGCGGCTGCCCTTGCTCGCTACCGCTGAGCAGCCGATAACCCGTAGGCCTCCAGCAACGTCATGGCGCTGCGCTGGACGTCGGGCGGGTTTTCGCAACGCTCCCTGATTTGCGCCTGATAGGCCTTGAAGGCGGGCAGGCCGGTCAATACGTCCGCTTCGTCGGCTTGCGCATTCACGAACAGATGCAGGAATGCGCGGCCGTCTCTGAAGAGCGCGTATGAAACGCCTTGCGGTTTGAGTTCCTCGAGTTCGGCGAATACGGCGCGCGCTAGCGCCTCGTTTTCCTCCGCGTATTCGGGTTTCACGATGTATCGTACGACGGTGACTCGCGGCATAGCCTGTTCCTCACGTTGGATCGGCGCGCCAATGCGCCGATTCTCAATAGACGCCGCAGCCTCGCAATAGGATTGCCTTCGAAAGAAAATTTTTGCGTCGACGAATCCTTTGCTTCATCACGAACGTCTTGGAACGTATGCCGCAATGGATGACGGAGGACGGAGAATTGGAAGCGGAAGAACTGACGGCATGGATGACGCAAATGCGGCCGCGCCTGCATCGTTACTGTGCGCGCATCGTCGGGTCGGCGTTCGAGGGCGAAGACGTCGTGCAAGAGGCCTTGATGCACGCGCTGCAAGCGTGGCCGGTTGCGGGCGAGATTCGGCAACCGCAAGCCTGGCTCATGCGGATCGCCCACAATGCGGCGCTCGACGCTTTGCGCCAGAAAAAGCGTCGAGGTTGGCTGGAACCCGAAGCGGCAGTGGATGATCTGCCGGACGAGATCGCCGCGGCCGACACGCGGGTGGCGGCGGCTGCAAACCTCGCTCACTTCATGCATTTGACGACGATCGAACGCGCGGCCGTCGTGCTGGCGGATGTATTCGGCTATTCGCTCGTCGAGACGGGGGAATTACTCGACATGAGCGTGGCCGCGGTCAAATCCGCGCTGCATCGCGGGCGCACGCGGCTCAAGGCCGTCGCGCGAATGCCGGTCAAGCCCCGGCCCGCGATGAACGAAGCGGACCGGGAGCGGCTCGAAGCGTATGTCGAGCGCTTCAACGCACGCGACTTCGATGCGTTGCGAAATCTGTTGTCGGAGGAAGTTCGGCTCGATCTCGTCGGGCGCGCGCAATACGCCGGACGCAAGGGTGTGTCGCAGTACTTCGGCCGCTATGAAGCGAACACCGCGTGCCGGTTGGCGCTGGGATACGCGGAGGACCGCATCGTCCTGCTCGCGAGCGACCGGGCGATCGGCAACGATGTCGGTTACGTGATCGAGCTTGGATGGGGTGGCGATCGGCTCGTGGCGATACGGGATTTTCGGTATGGGATGTATGTGATGGAGGGATTGGAGGTTCGGAGGGGGTGATGGGGGATGCTCATCGTATGGAACGAGCATCCGCCGCCGCTACTGGATAAAGCGGCGCAACTCCACGGTCGAAGGCCGTTCGAAGATCGCCTCCGGCGTGCCGCTTTCCCAGACGCGGCCTTGATGCATGAACACCACCTTGTCGCTGACCGCGCGCGCAAAGCGCATTTCATGCGTCACCATGATCAGCGTCATATGCTCGCGCGCAAGGCTTTCCACCACGCTCAGCACTTCGCCAACCAGTTCCGGGTCGAGCGCCGACGTGATCTCGTCGCACAGCAAAACGGTCGGATTCATCGCCAGTGCGCGCGCGATCGCCACGCGTTGCTGCTGGCCGCCCGAAAGCTGGTCGGGATAGGCGCCAAACTTATCGCCAAGGCCAACGCGCTCGAGCATTTTCGCGGCTACGGCGTGTGCCTCGCGCCGAGGCGTCTTCTTGACCACCGTCTGCGCTAGGGCGACATTTTCGCCGGCGGTGAGGTGCGGAAAGAGGTTGTACTGCTGGAAAACCATGCCCACTTTCAAACGGAGCGCTCGCAAGTCGGCGTGACGTGCGTCGACATGCTGGCCGTCGATCTGAATCGATCCGCCATCGATGCTCTCCAGCCCGTTCAGTGTCCGCAGGAAAGTGCTTTTACCCGACCCGCTGCGGCCGATGATCGAGACGACTTGCCCTCGCTCGACCGAGAAATCGACGCCCTTCAATACATGATTCGCGCCGAACTGCTTTTCGATACCCAAAGTCTCAACGAGGGCCATACAGAGTCCTTTGCAACGTTCGCGCGTAATGCGTGAGCGGATAACAGAGTGCGAAGTAGATGAGCGCGACTAACCCATAGACGAGGAAAGGCCTAAACGTCGCATTCGAAATCGCCGCGCCGGCTTTCGTGAGCTCGGAAAATCCGATGATCGAGACGAGCGCCGTATCCTTGATGGCTTGCACGCCGAAGCCGACGGTCGGCGCGACGGCAATGCGCGCCGCCTGCGGCAGGATCACGTGCCGCAATTGCTCGAAGTAGTTCATGGCCAGGCCCGCCGAGGCCTCCCACTGCCCTTTCGGCACCGCTTCGACACAGCCGCGCCAAATCTCGGCGAGATACGCGCTCGTAAAGAACGTGAGCCCTATTGTGGCGGCCACCCAGGGGGAAACGTCCATGCCGACGAGCGGCAGCCCGAAAAACACGATGAACAGCTGCAGCAGCAGCGGCGTGCCCTGAAACACCTCGATATAGCCACGGGCGAATGCACGCGATAGGCGCGACCGCGATACGCGCAAGATCAGCAGGACGAGCCCGACTGCTCCGCCTACGACGAACGACACGAGCGAGAGCAGCACAGTCCAACGCGCGGCCAGCAGCAACGCTTCGAGAATCTGACCAAACGTGAACTCGATCATCGAGCACCTCGCGCATTGCGTGCAAAGAACCGACGGCCCGCCGCATGAAGCGCGGCGCGCAGGACCAGCGCCATCGCGAAATACACCGCGGCGATGAGGAAGTACGTCTCAAACGCGCGGAAGTTGCGTGATTGCACGTAGCTGGCCGCGTAAGTGAGGTCCGCCACGGAAATCTGGGAAACCACGGCCGAGCCGAGCATCGTGATGACGATTTGGCTTGCGAGCGCGGGAAAGACCTTCGCGAATGCTTGCGGCAGCAAGACGTGAATGAAGGTTTCGCGCCCCGACATGGCGAGCGCCGCGGCGGCTTCTCGATGTCCTTTCGGTACCGCGCGAATGCCCGCCCTTAGGATTTCGATCGAATAGGCGCCGAGATTGAGCGTCATCGCAGCAATGGCCGCCGTGTATTCGCCGATGTGTATGCCGAGCGCGGGCAGGCCGAAGAAGACAAAGAAAAGTTGAACGAGAAACGGCGTGTTGCGAATGCTCTCGACGTAAGCGAATGTCAGCCTGCGCAGCGCCGTGTTGCGGCTTTCGCTTGCCGCCGCGCCGAGCACGCCGACGCTCACGCCAAGCAGCGTCGAAGCGGCCGTCAGCCCGAGCGTGACGGCCGCGCCGCTGGCGAACATCCCGGCATAGGCCGCGAGATCGCCGAACTGCAGTTGATAAGTCATGAACGATACCGTTGAAGCAAACCACGGGACCGCTCGCCGGGCGGCGGCGAGCGCAATGCGGACTCGTTTCAGAAGGTGGCCGGCAGCGATTGCCCGAGCCACTTCTTCGACAACGTCTCGAGCGTGCCGTCCTTTTTCGCTTGCGCGATCGTCGCGTTAACCTTCGCGAGCAGTCGAGGCTCGTTCTTGCCGAGTCCGACATAGCAGGGCGAATCCTTGATGATGAACTTCATCTCCGGCATCCGCGGCGGATGCTTCGCGATGATGGCGGCCGCAACCACGTTGCCGGCCGCGATCAGTTGGACCTGGCCCGAGAGAAACGCTTGAATGGTGGCGTTGTTGTCGTCGAAGCGGCGGATCGTCGCTTTGGGCGCCAGGCTCGTGAGCGCGATTTCCTCGAGTGCGCCGCGCGTCGCGCCCACCGTCTTGCCGGCAAGATCGGCCGGGGTCTTGACGTCGATGTCGGCCGGCCCGAACACGCCTTGGAAGTACGGCGCGTACGGCGCCGAGAAATCGATGACCTTCGCGCGATCGGGCGTCTGGCCGAGCGACGAGATGATGAGATCGACCTTGTCGGTTTGCAGATACGGAATGCGGTTCGAACTGTTGACCGGTACGAGTTCGACCTTGACGTTCATCGATTTCGCCAACAGCGTGGCCGTGTCGATGTCATAGCCTTGCGGCTTCATATCGGGGCCCACCGAACCGAACGGCGGATAGTCCTCTGGTACCGCCACGCGCAGCGTGCCGCGCTTGGCGATCGCGTCCAGCGCATCGGCGTGCGCCGCTTGCGCGGAGAAGATAACGAGTGCGGGCACGGCGACGAGCGCGGCGAGCCAACGACGCCAAACGGTGCGATGCGGCTTGTGTTCCATCGTGATTCCTGAACGGGTGATGAGGGCGGGCACGCGGCATGCTCACGCAGGCGCGGGCCGACGCTGCTCAAAGCAAAGAGCGGGCCAAGCTTTGTGCGGTGGGGTTCGTGCGATGGTCAGGCCAGGATGAAGGCACTTTCAGCGAAGCGCTTGGGCTCGACATTCCCGGTTTTGGTGCATCAACCAGCGGTGGTATCGCGAGGGCGGCCAAGAGAGGTCACGCCAACCCTGTTTGCGATAGCTCACTCAGCCGGCAGCGAATGAGGGCGTCTATACTGAAATCTAGCGAAGTATAGCCCCATGAGGCTATACTTATATAGATCTGAATATAGAGGCGCATCATGGATCCGGTTCGAAATCCTTTTGCTCCGGGCGCAGGCAGCCAGCCACCGGAGCTTGCCGGCCGCGAAGCAATAATCGAGGACGCTCGCATTGCAATTGAGCGTGCTCTGCTGTGCAAGCCCAGTCGGTCACAGATGTTTCTTGGATTGCGCGGTGTAGGCAAGACTGTCTTGCTCAACGCGGTCGAAGCGCTCGCCACGGAGCGCGGGCACGTGACGTCCATGATCGAGGCTCCTGAAAACAAGTCGCTGGGTGAGCAACTGCTACCCCGCATGCATCAAGCGCTCCGAAAGTTGTCTGCGACAGCCAATGCCAAGGCGAAGACATTTGACGCACTGCGCGCCCTCAAGTCCTTTGCCTCCGCATTCAAGCTTAAATACGGCGATCTTTCTATCTCAGTCGATGCCGAAGAAGGTGTAGCCGACAGCGGAGATCTCGAAAACGATCTTCCCGAGTTGTTCACGCGAATCGGCGAGGCGGCCAAGGCCGCAGGTAAAGCTTGGACTTTACTCATTGACGAAGTCCAATACCTCAACGAACGAGACCTGGCGGCGCTCATCGTAGCGTTGCACAAGGTCAACCAGAAAGGCTTGCCTGTCCTGTTTTTCGGCGCTGGCTTGCCCCAAGTAGCCGCCTTGTCGGGAGAGGCCGAGTCGTACGCCGAACGGCTGTTTCACTACCCCGAAGTAGGCGCGTTGCCAGAAGACGACGCGAAAGCAGCGATCCGTCAACCCGTGAATGACGAGGGCGCGTTCGTGGACGATGCAGCCTTGAGCGAGATTTTCGCGAAAACGAAGGGATACCCCTACTTCCTGCAGGAGTGGGGTCATCAATGCTGGAATCTTGCAACTGGCGATACGATATCCGTCACCGATGCGCAGCGAGCCGAGGCGACAACCCTCAAGCGCTTGGACGACGGCTTTTTCAAGGTGCGCTTCGATCGGCTAACGCCCAAAGAACGTGAGTACGTCATCGCAATGGCGAAATTGGGAAATGGTCCCTATCGTTCCTCCGATGTCGCCGATGCGCTCGGCGAGACTCCACAGAGCCTCGGGCCGCGCCGCGCACAGATCATCAGCAAAGGCATGATCTACAGCCCATCGCATGGAGACATCGCGTTTACTGTGCCGATGTTCAATGACTACCTGATCCGCAATTTCACGAGCCCGACTTAGGGCGCCGCAAAATTCTTTGGACGCGCAACATCGGCGTCTTCGTTGGTCGCACCGTCCGGATCGTCGGCGAAACTGGGGTCAGCCGCGGCGCCGGCCGTCCACGATTTCCGGTGCGATGGCGGCGTGGTTGACGATCGCCACCAGCGACACACCGCCGATCACGTTACCGATCAGCGTCGGCAGCAAAAAGACGCCGAAGTAATCGGACACAGGCACCGCGCCGATCATCGCCGCGTAGGCGGCTTCGACCGAACAGGCGATGACGTGCGGGAGCCGGCTCACGCCCCCGGTATAAGTCCCGAGCAAGATCGTCAGGAGGCGCGCCGAGCGTGCGCTCGGCAAAAGCCAGACCATGAGCGCGATGAGCCAGCCCGCGAACACGGCACGCTCGAGCGTGACCGCGAAACCAGCGGCGAAAGGCGCCCGCGCGACGTGCGCCAGCGATGCGGTGACGTCGGGCGGGAAGACGGCCTTGAATTGCAGCATACTCGCGAAGATCGTCGTGCCGATGAGGTTGAAGAAAAGCACGATCGCCCAGAGCCTTAGCGTCTTGCCAACCGTTTTCAGGTCGCGGCGCACGAGCACGGGGAGCACCGCCGTTAGCGTGCTTTCGGTGAACAGCTGCTGCCGGCCGAGTATGACGAAAACGAAACCGATGGTGTAACCGAAGCTCGTCAGCAGGTGCCGCCAACGAGTTTCCGGCAATGCGCTCTCGAGTATCGCCTGGACGAGAAACGAGAAGCCCATCGACATACCCGCTGCGAGCGCGGACCACATGAGGGCCGCGAAGGTTCGCGCCATGGCCGCCTCGCCCTCATCGCGCACGACCTCATGGACCACGAGCGGATGCGGCGTCGAGTGGTCGGCAGCTTGTTCGCGCTGACCGGCGTCGAGATGAGGCGATTCAGCCCCTGCGTGCGGCTCGGACATGAACTTCCCCTTTTGAACTTCGTTTCGACATGATCGATGCGTGCATCCGCGCGTTCGTTGCCGCGGCTACGGGGTTCGGGCGCGACGGCAATTCGCACTGTCGACGCAAGCAGGGTGCCTACGAAGGTGGAGTGTCGTGCGGCACCCGACGACTACGAGCCAAACGACGAGCGATCGGGGAGACAGAAGGACGCAGCACCTACAAGGCGTGCTCGTTTTGCGTGTCGTCCGATGTCCGCTTTGGAGCAGACCCCTCCTGGCCGACGCGCTGCACGGAGTAGTCCGGCCTGTCTATTCTCAGATGAATCGGGTTCTGATACGTTCTCGCCCTGATTGATTCCGAGGACCAAAGCGTGTCGAACAACACCTACACATACGGCATACACAAACCTTGAGCCGCCGCAATTGTTCTTTCTCGTCATGCTCGACGAGGCCGCACAGCACTTCGGCGTTGACGAGCTAACCGGCCTAGCACTGCTGATCATCGGCTGGCCGTTCCTTCCCACGAGGCGCAAGCCGAAGGGTGCGACGATTGGTACGTCGATAGCATCACGGGTGGCCCGCAGGCACCTCGATTTCAAGATAGAGAAAGATATCCTGCCGACGCTAACGCTCGGCAGCGTCCGACGCCTCAAAATTCTTTGGACGCGCAACATCGGCGTCTTCGTCGGTCGCACCGTCCCGATCATCGGCGAAGTCATCCTCACCTACGACGTGTCGGTAATCAGCTACCGCAGCGCCGTTCTTTACAACCAACTCGTGAAGCCCGAGGACCGCCTATGAGCAATTCGCTGCTGCTCGAAGAAGTCGAATCGTTCGTGCGCAAGGAGCGCGGCTTGTCGAAGAGCAAGGTCATTACGACGGCCACGACGCTTGAAGACGACCTCGGCATCACTGGCATGGAGGGTGAAATGTTCATGGAAGCCTTCTTCGACCGCTTCAAGGTCGACGAAGGCGATTTTGCGTCGGGGCGCTACTTCATGGATGAAGGGTCCGGCCTTCTGCTCATGCTCGTCACAGCCCTGTCGCGAAAGCGGCGAAAGGCGCTCGATCGCATTCCTATCACGGTCGGCATGCTCGTCACAGCAGCCGGCCTTGGTAAATGGGAATCCGCCAAGGTCGAGAACGGTCGCTCGTGACGAACCATCGGGAAGGCGACCGGCGGTTACAGCATTGGACGATCAAGCTAGACGCGGCGGGTTGCCGAAGCGCAGGCTCATCGGTTCGGTAAGAACGACGACGGAAGTATCGGTTTGTATGCGAGCCGAGCCCTGTCCTATTACGAGGTCGCCAATCTGATCGCAGGCGGTGGCACGGCGTCCGTCATCGCGCCGCCGCAGAACTCTTTCAATCAGAAAGTTCTGCCTCTGATCCCGCTGGTTCTTCGATAGGCTTACCGCTGGAAGTACATCGCCATAAAACCTAACGACAGGTTATAATTCCTGCATGCCAACGCTGCTAAGAATCCTTGGCTATCGTGTTCAAATCTTCACCAACGACCATAGCCCACCGCACGTTCACGTTGAAAAGACGACCGGCCCGTCATGCGTGTTCGAGCTGGGCTGTCCGCGCGGCCCGCTCAAGTTGCGGACAGTAAAGGGGCGCATCTCGGATCGCACAATCGCCCGGCTTGCCGCACTGATCGCGCCCCAAATCGAGCGCCTATGCAGGGAATGGAGAAACATACATGGCTAACATCACTGCTGCCGAAATTGCCGCCGCACGCAAGCGCGGTGCAGAGGAACCGACCATTGTATCGGCCCGATTCATACGCTCAACGCGCACGCTGGAGGTCACATTCGTACACGGCGTGAAAATCGCGGTCCCTATCACGCTGATCCAAGACTTCAGCACGCTGGAGCGTGAACCGACATTGGCCGAACTGGCTCAGGTCGAGGTCTCGGGCGCGGGTACCTCGCTGTACTGGCCGCGCCTTGATCTCGGTCTGTGGGGCCCGGGCCTGTTGCAAGGCATTTTTGGAACCAAGACATGGATGCGCGAACTTGCGCGCGGGATGGGCGCGATCAAGTCCCCCGCCAAGGCTGCGGCGTCCCGCGAAAACGGACGCAAGGGTGGCCGCCCGCGCAAACATCCTGCAGTTCCCGCACACGCGTAACGAGGACGACTCGGACTACGGGAGCGGAGGCTTCGAGACATGCCCCTCCGGAATCGGCGGCTCGCCAATAACCCAGCGATGCCACCGCCCCACCATCGAGCCATGCCAGTTTCGATGCCAGCATCCAAGGCGATGCCACTACCCAAACCACCCAAAACCCTGTAGAATTACCGGCTCTGCGGGCGTCGTATAATGGCCTAGCTTCCCAAGCCCCAGCGCGTTAAGCAAAACCACTATTCACGCGCGTCCTCACGTCAAGTTTTCTCCCAGCTCTTCGTAGAACCACTATCCACGCGTGTTTCGCGGCGATGCCAGTTTTCACGCCAGCCAGAATTCTCAGAAGCTGCAAGCCATACTGACCGAGTGCCCCTGCTGGGCCCGTTGCGATCTTGCCTGCTCACGGCGGTGATTTGCTGTCCCGCAACATGGGCTTCGCACCCGATAACATGCTCGCAAGAGGTCTACCGCCCGTCAGCCGGCATCATCCGCGAGCATAGAAAGATCCCGCGCCGCCCACCACAACCACAACAGAATCAACAAAACCGTTATGATTCAGATAGCTACACAGCAACGTCGGCATATCCAAGCGCGGCCACCTCATGCCTTTTCACTCTGATTCACTCTGATTCACTCTGATTCATGCAGAGACGCCGCAGACGAGAGATCGAAAAGATCTCTGCTCTCTGGTATTTGACAGCGACCCGATTAATGATATAGTCATGCCATCGACGACTCCGCAGGACACATCATGGCGAGCAGCAAAGAGAAGCCAGCTACACCGCCGGTCATTTCTCACATGTCGTTCACCTCGTTTCTCAACTCCCTTCGGGACGCGGGCACGGTTCCGACGCGTATCGATAAGACGTTGATGCCGAAGGCCTCGGGCTCTCAACAATCCGGAACGATTGCGGCCCTGCGCTATCTTGGGCTGATCGACGACACGGGCAAACCGAAAGAGCATTTCAAGCCTCTCGTCCTCGCAGACGACGACGCTCGCAAACCGACATTGCAGCAGATCTTTCAGGATTCTTACGCCTTCCTCTTCGAGGATCCCGAATTCGATCTGCGTCACGCGAGCGCTGGACAGATGACGGAGAAGTTTCGCAGCCTCGGCATTAGCGGCAGCACGTTGACGAAGACAATTGCGTTCTTCCTCGCCGCTGCGAAGGACTACGGAATTCCCGTGTCCCCTCACATCAAACCTCCGCCACCGCCGAAAGGTAACGGCACTCAGAAAAGGGCAACGAAGATTACTGAAGAGGCGAAGGTCGAGCCAGAAAGCGGCAAAACCGCACCGCCCGAGGAAGAAGATCAGGACGTTGAGCGTTTCGAGATCCCTCTTCCTGGGAAACGCAGCGCCAAGATCACCGTTCCGAACGGTCTCGATGCAGACGATTGGGTGATGCTGCAAACCATGCTTGCGGCCTACATCAAGCGTTGGAAGGGCTTCGCCCCGGAGAGGAAAGAATGAGAAGAAGATAGTTCGGCCCCGGTTACATAGCTCGCAGTAGCCGGGCCGGGAAAAACAACGCCCCCAACACCTCGATCTCTGGCAGGAGATCAAAACGTTGGAGGCGCCGGCGAGCAGAAGACAGCGCGTTAAAGCGTGCCTCTGTCACCCACAGTTATCTAGCCGATAACCCTTGCAGTCTACGCGACAAGGGAGCTGAGGGCAAGAATCGCTTTCAACCTCCTTACACGGAGGGTTTATGCCCAATATCGCGTTTGCGCAGGCAAAGACCGTCTTCGTGCGCAACTACACCCGGATTCGCTTCGGCCATCTGGAACACGTGTGTTCGCACTGGCGGTCGGCGCCTGGTCAGTTGAGCTTTAACTTCGACTGATCGGGTGGTATCGGAAGGTCGGGTTGATCACAACCCGACCTGTCGCCTTGCTGATCCGCCAAAATCACTTCTTGCCCATCGGTTCGTGCTTGTCCTTGATCATCTGGTAGTACGTGCTCGCACCAGCCTTCGTCAACTTCACTTCGGCGATGAACTTTTCGATGATGTCCTTCCGCGTGACATCTTTCACCGTCCGCATCCGCTTATAGATCTCCGTCGCCAGTTCCATCTTCGTCGGCGTAGCTGGGGCCGCCTTCGATGCGGTATCGTTCGCCGTCGAAGCGTTCGCGGCCGACCTCGATCCACCGGCACCCAGCTTCACTGCTTTGTCGTCCTTGCTGCTCGCCACGACTTGCTTCTGATCGACCATGATTGCGCTCCGTTCGTTGAAAGTGCATGCAGGGTCCAGTAGATCGACCTTCGAGACAACGGCGCACACGTAAACAGGCCCAAGGCGAGGGCAACAAGCGCGAAATCCGACGAGCAACAATGACAGTTTTCACGTCACAATCACCCACCGCTCCCCTATCCCTTTGATCTAACGGGGATTTCGAAGCCTGATCATCAGCTTATCTAGATTCTGCCGTGGGGCCTTCCGGCAAGCCCAGCGTCCCGGCCGTCACCGACCGCCCCCACATGTGGGGATGAAATCTCTTCACATCCAACAGAAGGGAACGGCTCTTTAAACGATTAAACATTTTTCTTGTTTTTAGAAAGTTTTTATATAGAAGAAGAGATAGAGAAAACTTTCTTAAACTTGATGAAATCGTTGAATTGTTTTAGTGGGCGTTGTTTCCACGCAACGAGCAAGGGCTGGAGCAAACGAAGTCGCAAGTCGGAGGGTAGCCAGACGATGAAGAAGATACGCCGGACAGACCTACGCGTTGTCACTCATAGTGCGTGTCACTATAGAGAGTGGCTTCATAAAGGTCAAATCCATACCCTCCACCGGATGTTCATGGACATCCAACGATGGATTACGACCCGCTAGAGTTGTTCGGCAAACGGCTGGTAGAACTGCGAAAGGCGAAAGGCTGGTCGCAGGAAAAGCTCGCGCTAGAGTCCGGCTTGGCGCGGTCGTATGTCGGCGGAATCGAGCGCGGTCAACGAAACATCGCTCTCTACAATATCTGCGTCCTCGCCGAAACCTTGCACGTCGAGCCGAGCGAGATGCTCGTGTTCGCCTCCACGCTGGCGAAACGACACCGCCAGAAGTAGCCGCTCACGGATGCCGATCGGCGTATTCGGCCCACGCTGACGCTATCAAATCGATCGAATTTTTTCCGGATTCGTATCCCGGCACGTCTTCGAGAAACGTCAACAGTTTGTCGGCGAACGATTCCGGCGAGAGGTTGCCGCCGAAGACTTCGCGAATCGCAGCGGCCAGTTCGCAAATCTGCTCGATGGTCAGCGGCGGGAAATTGGCGGGGTGTTGGGTGTCGTCCATGCGGCGACTATCCCGTCAGCTCCGATATAGGCACAACAGCATCAATCGCGCCTGTTATGGGCTGCCGTAATCGATCCGTCTCGGCAATGCGGACGGCTGGTCCCGCTATGACGACTTGTTTAGAATGGAGGCTCGTTCGTCTAAACCGGAGTTACGTATGCACGAAGAAGAAATGCGCGCCGTCCTGATTTATGGAGAGGCCAACGAAAACCTGCTGAGCCAGATCAGTACGGCCCTGCCGACCTGGAAACTTTCGCTTCTTGATCCAGCTAGACATGTAATTGACGGTCGTACTCAGGTTTTGCGGAAAGGCGCTATCGAGATTCACCTGCATGAGATCGCGCCCAACGTGCTGCGAACGGTCAACGTTCTCCCGCACGATGCGAATCGCGATCAGGAGGCCGCAAACCGTGCCCTGAAGGACTTGGCCGATGAGCTCGATGCAGCAGGTTTCCGCTGCGAGGTCACCGCGTCCGATAAGGATCTGACGTAACTTGCGGACCAAGATGGATCGGCCCGGATAGACAGCGCGCTGACTAACGGGCCAGCTTACTCATCCAAAGCCAGCGACGCCACCGGAAAACAGTTCGTACACTATTCGATGAACGAGGTCGTACAACGCGTGTCAGGCGATTGAGATTCGCCAGTCCCGAGCCGCCACATTTGGGCGTGGACATCGCTTCGCCCGCGTGGCGAAACTTCGTCACCACCCATCAGCCTTGAACGACTGGAACAGCGCGTCGTCCTTTGCCGAAAGCATCGAACGTGTGAACCCCGCCAGCTTGGAATCCTGATCCACAAAATAATCGTGTACAAACGAAACGACAAGCAAATAGTCGTCGTAAATGATGTGAAGCTGATTACTGTAATGGGTGGATCGAGGGAAAATTCGCCAGTGAACGGCCTCCCCCGGAAAGCGCTCAATCTCTCCATCACTCCGGACAACAACAATCTCGTCGTCAAGTTCAATCACATTGCCGAACGGAGCAGTTGCAGCTGACACGAACGCATCGACGCTAACAGCGGTATCGATCTTTCCGCGGCTATCGTACGACGGTCCAGAGGACTCGGCGTGAAAAGTATCACCGACAGCTTTCTTCCGACGCTGCTTCGGCACGTAGTCCGCGACATCAATACCCGCCGCCGTCAGATTGTATAGCTTCTCGCGAGCGCCCCAAATCACTCCAGATGTCGGTTGGCCGCCAAAGAAATGATTTCCGTCAACTACCCGGTCGAACGTTCGATCAGGGCGTGACGCGCCAGCTTTCGACGTGCTGAAGTAGTTGACGAAAAAAGACGAATCGGCCGTCCACCCGACAACGCTTTGAAAGGCCCAGTCGCATGCGCTGCAAGCACGGGGAGAAAGATTCGTTTCGCCAGAGAGAATATCCTGATTTCCTTGCGGCAAGACTTCAAATTCAAACAATCCGTCATCGCCCATCGCCGTCGCCAGGGATGTGTAACGATCGGAAGCCTTTATTTGGAAGACCCTGCCCTCATGATGTCGCTCCGCATCCTCCCCCCATCGTTCAGAAAATTGAGAGCGACGGGCGGAGAACAACCCCGATTCTCCACCGGCGAACACTGTGTGATAGTAAACCTCAGTGTCAACAGGCAAGAAATCGAATGGGCTGTCTTTCTTTACAGCGCTGCGCTCGATGGAGACTTCGTAATCTCGAGAAGCCAGCGACTCCAGCTGCGTCAAGATAGGCGCCTTGATCTGTGGATCAAATAGGATCTTGCGAACCTTATTGTTGTAAAAAAGATCACTGTCGGCAAACGCGACTCGCATCCCGGTCTGCACCTCCGGGAACTGCTGGGCTATCTTGTCAAGCGCCGATGCCCAGTCTAACCAAAGCGTGCTACCCGCGTCATCAAAAAGAATAAGTTCGCCAGAATAAATCTGCGAATCCCAAAACTTCCCAAGCAGCTTCAACTTCACTGATCGCATAGGAGTTAGAGGCTGCATCGTTTCCCCCGGTAGATCCTGGCCCTCGTCGCGCGATTAATGAAACCACTCGCCTCCCACGATTGAAGTGTCGCGTCGGACGGCTTGTCAAACGGCGAGAGCCAGTGTGCGATCGGATACCCGTGCCACACGTTCTGATCCTGCACGAACTTTGCAATATAAAGCTGATGGGCTCGTGATGACGAGCCGAGAGGGGCTGGAACGCCCTGTTCGAGATGAAGGCCCCATCCGCATTGAGCCCCGCACCAGCCTGCGGCCGTCGCGGTGTTGTAGCAGGTGTATTCGTCCGGAATGGGGATCGTCCACTGCGACTTTTGATTTGCATAAGCCGCATTGCGATGCTGCGGGTTAGGTGTATACACGCCCGGTTTCCCTCTTGTTCTTGATGGTCTGACTGGTCTCTCGCGCTGAGTGTACCATCGGGATCCGTCTTTTTGAGACGGCGTGCAATTTCGACGCTACGACATGCGCCAAACGATGAAGAGACAGATCCTCTCGAAACGCCGAAGAGGCGAAAAGACGCGTCGCTGCCAGCAAGAACTTCCGGAGTGGATACACTTTTCACGCCAGCGACCGCGACACCCCTCTCCCCAAACCACCAAAACCCATGTACAATTACCGGCTCTGCGGGCGTCGTATAATGGCCATTACCCTAGCTTCCCAAGCTAGAGACGTGGGTTCGATTCCCATCGCCCGCTCCAGAACACACCATCGCCCGTTCGCGGTGATGATGGCAGGCCCCCAAACACAGCTCTTATCGCTGGTCACCCGCCCCGCCCTCTCCATCGATACTTGCTATACTTCCCCGCAGCTCGTATTGCCTGCTCACCTAGCACCGGCGGCATTCGCACCACATACTGGGACGGCAGCATCCGAGAGGCTCCGGTCAGAATTTTCTTCGCCCGTTAGCCCCTCTTCCACGAGCGCATCATCCGGAGTCGGCAATTTGCCTCTGATGGCATGACCCTGCCATGTCGGTGGAAAACCTAACCAAACGCACCCTACTGCTACTCGCGTTCATGCTGGTGTCCGCGTCTTTGTTTGCCCAAACGCTCACCGCCGAGCTGGCCGAACGCGCTGGCATGCAGCCGAGTCAAGTCACCGCGCTGCTCTCCGCCTGCGACGCCAGTCAGACGAGCATGAAGTTTTGCGCGTGGCGCGATCAGCTTGCCGCCGAACGGGCCCTGCAGCACGCGATCGACGACAAACGAGCGGTCTCGCCCAAATGCGCCGCCGTGCTCGATCAGAAGATCGCCGCATGGCGAAAGCGGCGCGATGCGACCTGCAAACAAACGGCCGAGCAAGAGTGGGGCGCCGGGTCGATGCTCTCGGCAGCGACAGCGATGTGCGCGACCGATCGCACCAAGCAAATGACACAGATCGTTTCCGCCCAAGCGTGCCCCTGAATCGCAGCACGAGCGCACCTTTCGTTCTTCTTGCTTGGAATTTCCGGCACGCTGCGCTGTCGATAGAAGTTCCGCCGGCTCAAGGTCGTTCGAAGCCAGCCTTCATTCTTGCGTACAGAAAAAGATGGAACGGTATTTCATGTCCCGCACGAGCGCCATTGCGCTGCTCGTCGATACGCGTCAAGCGCTAGCCGCCGACTTGCATGACAAGTCGGCGCATGAAGGTCAGCGCGGCGAGCAATCGCTTCACGATGTCGAGCGTCTCCTGCTGGACGTGCGCATCGGGCGAACGCGCGAGTTCGACCTCGCCTTTCCCCACCGCATCCACGTGATCGTGTCCGACTGACTCGTTCACCCCCACCGCGCAGCACCACATCAGCACACAAGATCGGCTCCCAACCCCGCACGACCCGTCCGCTTCGGTCTGAGATTTCACGCGCGCCGCGCACTCGTCTACAATCTCGCCCACGCCGAACCGGCCGCACGCCGGTTCGCGCCCGACAGGGAAGTCGCCTCCCAAGCGGTTTCCAGCGTTGACGGGCGCGACGCACTTCACCGCTACAAGACCCCCATGATTCAAGATCCGAACGATCCGGGCATGCCGCCCGAAGCTCCCGACCAGCGCGAGAACGACAAGAAAGACGAGAACGTCAATAAAGCCGACGAGGCATCGCCGTCCGCTACGCCCGCCGCCCCCGGCGCGCCCGCCTTTCCGCGTCGCATTCGCAGCTTCGTCACGCGCGCCGGCCGCGTATCCACGGGCCAGCGCCGCGCGCTGGACGAGCTAGGTCCGCGCTTTGTCATTCCGTATGCCGCGAGCCCCGCCGATTGGGACACGTTATTCGGCCGTCGCGCGCCACGCGTGTTGGAAATCGGCTTTGGCATGGGCGCGTCGACCGCGGAAATCGCCGCCGCCCGGCCCAATGAAGATTTCATCGGCGTCGAAGTGCACGAGCCCGGCGTAGGAGCATTGCTCAAGCTGATCGACGAGCAGCAGCTCACGAACATCCGGATCATCCAGCACGACGCGGTGGAAGTGCTCGAACATATGATCGAGCCCGGAACGCTCGACGGCGTGCACGTCTTCTTCCCCGATCCGTGGCATAAGGCGCGTCACCATAAGCGCCGCCTGATTCAGCCACCGTTCGTCGCGTTGCTGGCCTCGCGCCTGAAGCCCGGCGCCTACCTGCACTGCGCGACCGACTGGCAGAACTATGCCGAGCAAATGCTGGACGTGCTCGGGGCCGATCCCTCGCTGGAAAACACCGCCGCCGACTATGCGCCTCGGCCCGACTACCGCCCCGTGACGAAGTTCGAACGACGCGGCCTTCGGCTCGGCCACGGCGTGTGGGATCTGGTTTTCAAGCGCCGTCAAGAATAACGGCTGCGGCGGCGCTCACGCGCCGTGTAAGCGCGACATGAGGCGGCAACGGAAGCAAGCGAGAGGGAAGCCTTTGATCGCCCTTACGCCCTTACGCCCCCCAATTCAACGCATCGCCGTAGCCGATGACCAGCACGACCATGCCGAACGCAATGCGGTACCAGGCAAATGCCGTGAAATCGTGCGTGGCGATGTAGCGCAACAGCCAGCGCACGCAAATAAAGGCGCTGACGAACGCCGCCGCCGTTCCGATGGTGAACACGTCGGCCATGCCGACGAAGGCCGCACCGCGGTGCTTAGCCAGTTCGTAGAGCGTCGCGCCGCCGATGACGGGAATCGCCAGAAAAAACGAAAATTCCGTCGCCACGCGCCGGTCGACGCCGAGCAGCATCGCCCCGATGATCGTCGAGCCCGATCTCGACACGCCGGGGATCAACGCACAGCACTGCGCGCAGCCGACCTTGAGCGCATCGAGCGGCCCCAATTCCTCGAGCGTGCCGACACGCGCCGGCGCATCGCCGCGACGGCGCTCGCGCGCCTGCGCCCATAGGATCACGAGACCGCCCACGACGAGCGCGACCGCGACGGGCACGGGTGAAAACAACGCGTCCTTGATCACCCGTTCGAACGAAAGCCCGAGGGCCACGGCCGGAATCGTGGCGATGACGACGTTCAACGCAAAACGCCGCTGCGTGGAATCCGTCCAGACGCCCGACACCACCCGGCCGATGCGAAGACGATACTCCCAGCACACCGCGAGGATTGCGCCGAACTGAATGACGACGAGAAAGGCCTTCGCCCCCGCGCCGCCGAAGTTCAGCAAACTGCCGACGACGATCAAGTGCCCTGTGCTCGAAACGGGAAGAAACTCGGTCAGCCCTTCGACGACGCCAAGAATCAACGCCTTGCCGATCAATGCGAAATCCATCGATGCCCTCTCCCTCGAAACGCGAGGGCCGGATCACCATACGCGCGGCGCCTCGCGGCCGCCGCGCGCACGTCATTTTTCGACGATCTGCACGCGTATGCCGTTTGTAAGGATTGTGATTGTACCGGGTTCGAAGTTCACGCCGGCAAATTGCAGTTGTTCGGGCTTGAACGTGTAGATCGGATAGCCGTCGAGCCATTGCGCGGCGGCCAGCGCGCCGGCCGCCTCGATTTGCTGCCGATACGCTTGCGCCTCGCCGCTCACCTCGACGCGCTCGACGCTAGGCGAGCGCAGCACCACGGCGTGGCTCGCCTCGTCGTATTGCAGCTGGCTCGTCAGCAGGAACGCGCCGTCGACCGGCTGCCCGAGGAACGGGCTTTCGACGTGCGCGTCGACATGGACGGTGACGCGGTTCGCCCCCGGCTCGAAGCCGACGACGGGATTCGTCAGGGCGACGTTGAACAGCTGCGATACCGTGCGTTGATAGGGAAACTTGCGCGCAACGGCCGTCTGAACCTGCTCGCGCGAAAACGTGTAGTGATCGGGAATGAACGGAAACGTCGGGCTCGCGCAGGCCGCAAGCGAGACGCCGATGCCCACGGCGGCCAGCGCCGCGCGAGCCAATCCGACCAACATGCGCCGACGAGGCGCGACGGCTTGCGTCATGCATATCCTCCTGGTGTGGCCCCGACTATGCCGTGTTTCATTCGGCTTTCGTCATTCCTCATTCGATTCGTCCGGGCGCTCCGCGACGTCGCGCGTCTCTCGCTCATCGGCTCGGCGCGGTCGCCGCTTCCAGTTGCGTCAGCCAGGCGAGCGCTTCGGGCCGCGACGCCCCGCACATCTGCGGCTGCGGCTTCAAGCCCGAGCAGCAAGCCGGGCGCTCCGGGCGGCCGAAGATCCGGCACCGCTCGTGCTCGTCCAACTGCACGCAGCGCACACCGGCCGGCTTGCCCTCGGGCATGCCCGGGATCGGGCTGGTGATCGAAGGCGCGATGCAGCAAGCGCCGCAGCCGGGGCGGCATGCGTGCTCGTGCTCGTGCGGGCGTTGAGACGGGGAAGACGATCCGGTGACACTCACTGCGCTTTTCTCGGCCGAACTGCGAGGGGACCCGCTGTGCGCGAGCGCACGGCTTGGTAAAGTAGATGTTTCGCCCTCGATTTTAAAGGATTCAGCATGCGCAGTACGCGCGCCATCTCCGCCGTTGAAAAGCTCAAGGAGCGCACGGGCAACGCCCAGTACGCGGCCATCGGCATGCCGGGGGGACTGTTTCGCCTCGTCGATCGCGCGAGCGGCGTCGAGTTGCCGCTGTCCGAGCCGCTGCCGCTCGACGCCTTCGTCGCTTTCGTCAATTCCCTGTCCCCCGCCAAGCCCAAACGCGTCAGCAAGCTCGACGCGGCGTTCGAGGCGCAGATCAAGCGCAGCAAACGCTGAGCGCGCGGGCGGCCCGCGCGGTTTGGTACAATTCGGAAGTTTTTCTCCCCACGCTTCGAACCGCTACGTCCAAGTCCGTCAAGTCGCCATGAACATCGAGCAAGCCCGTTTCAACATGATCGAACAACAAATTCGCCCCTGGGACGTGCTGGACCAGGACGTGCTGAATCTGCTGTCGGTCGTCAAGCGCGAAAATTTCGTCCCGGCCGCCTACCGTGAGATCGCTTTCGCCGATCTGGAAGTGCCGCTGCCCGCGGGCGAACACATGCTGTTTCCGCGCGTCGAAGCGCGCATCATGCAAGAGCTGGCCGTCAAGAAGCACGAAACCGTGCTCGAAATCGGCGCGGGCTCGGGCTACATGGCTGCGCTGCTCGCGCATCGCGCGCAGCACGTGCTGACGGTGGACATCGAACCGGAACTGGCGCTGCTCGCGCGCAACAACCTGATCGCCAACGGCGTGCTGAACGCCGAAGT
>NZ_JBQCHR010000082.1:0-87028 GCF_051954495.1 Trinickia sp. | reverse complement strand
TTCCTCGCATTCGCATGCTTCGCCCTCATCGTCCGCCCATCCGTCTAGTTCGACACCCGAGCGCCGCCGTGCGTCCAGGATCGACCAAGAGCAGTCGGTGCGCAACGGCGCACAGAGCGAGCCGACCATCGCGCAAACGCGTCGACTCTTGTTGCCGCTCCTGCAGGAGACGGTTTTCTCGGAGCGCTCGATCAGTCGGCTGGCCAGTGGTGTGATGGCCAGGCTCGACCGCAACGACAGCGCCGAAGCCTATCGCAAATCCGGAGGACGCTAATGCTGGAACGAAAGCCGGTAGAGGCGGCAAGCTTCTGGCCGCTACAAGGGAAGCTGGAGCATGCGTTCATACTGGTCGAAAGCTCGGAGGCAAAGAACCATGGCATAAACGATGACCAGCGGCACATCAAGGTGATGTACAACCCGGAAGACCTGACGTTGAGCCAACAAGCGACGGTGGACGGGGTAGGCAATAACGTTTACTTCTCGCGTACGGATCCGGACGATTTGGTCGTTACGTTGTTTTTCGATTCGTACGAGGATCGTACGGACATCCGATTGAAGACGAACCAGATTCTGTCACTGACCGAGCCTTGGAAGGTGCCCGGCAAATTGGCAGTGCCGCCTACCGTCAAGTTCATGTGGGGTAGCAATAATCTCTTTACCGGCATCGTGACACGAGTGGATCAGAAGTTCACGATGTTCCTGCCGTCCGGCGTACCCGTGCGGGCCGATCTCACCGTGACGTTCAAGGAAGTGCTGACCGATACGGCCGATCTGAGGGCGCAGGGATTCGACAACTGCCGGCGGTTGTGGACCGTTTCGGCTACCGATCGCTTGGATTCCATCGCGTTTGCAACATTGGGCGATCGAACGCAATGGCGCATGATCGCGGACGCGAACGGTATTTATGATCCGATCTCGTTCCCCGATGGGCAATGGATGGGCCGCACGATCGCGATACCGGACACGCACGGCGAAAGCTACGATCCGGGGGAGGCATCGGACTATGTCTGATTTGTCCGGCGGGGATCTACCGGTCGCGCATAACACGGTGGAAGGATCGAAGCCGTCCTCGACGCCTACGACAGCCCCGGCGCCCTCGCTCCGTTCGGATGGACCCTATGGCGTAGCGCACAACGCCAACGAATTTCGCCGCATCACGAGTAACAATGCCGACCTCACGGACACGGCCAAATCCAGGTTGTTGTCCGTTCTATTGGTGCAAGAGATCAACGTGCCGACCATGTGCCAAATGATATTCGATGTCGACGCGCACTGGGGGGAAAAGGACTTCAAGCAGTTCCAGGCGGGCACTAAGCTCACGATGCCGCAGACCTTACCGGGGCAAGCGTCGATCGTTCCTCTGTACTCGTGCGGCATGAAGCTCGATGCGACACCGACGGAAACCACCTTGACAGTCACCGCCTTCGACGCCATGCATTTCTTGAGGATCGGCGCGTATACGAGGTCATTCGTCGACGAAGACGGAAAAGGCATGACCGACGAAAGGATTTTCGAGGAATTGGCCGGCTCTGTCCAACGATTGGGTTTTTCTTCCACCGGACTGAGCGGCCAAGCGAATGGCTATGTGCTGCAGGACAACGAAACGAATTACGATTTCTTAATGAGGCGCTGTCGAGACGCCAATTACGAATGCATGATTCGAGTCGACGGAGACAAGGAAGAGCTATTCGTGCGAGGGACCGTTCCATCGTCGCCCGGTGCACCGCCGCCCGCTCGTCCGACGGGGCCAACCTTAATTTTTAAGCAAGAAATCGAACACATCTCGCTGGATATGCGTCTGCCGGTGCTGGGCAGTGCGGTGACGACTTGGGGGTATGACGTTTCGAGCGGGAAAGCGGTGATGGGACATTGCGACGAGAATGCGTCGAGCGACGAAAAGCTCGAGAAGGAAACAGGGTTCCAGGTAGCGAGCGTTGAACCGCTGCCTGCATCGCCGTTGACGGTGCGACGCCCCGATTTGGCGGCCAGCGATGCACTGGACTTTATCGCGAAAGCGGAGCGCGCTTATCGCCAAGCCACTTTTATTGTGGGGGAGGCGACGCTGAGGACGATCAACTTCGAGGCGACCGCGGGGCTGAACGTGAACATCAAAGGGGTCAATGGACAGTTCGATGGTCGGTATTGTGTCGTCAAGAGCATGCATCGCTTCGACGAAAGCGCCAATCACACGGTTCTGACTTTGCGACGGAGCGGCAAATGAGCGCGCGGTTGAGGCTTGAGTTGGCGGAGGTGCACAGCGTCGACGATCCGCTGGGCCTTGGCCGCGTACAGGTGAAATACGCCGACCGCGTGACTACATCGAAGCAGGTCAGCGCGCAGGAAATCGAGGCGGCTGCTGCGTTGCTGTCGGATTGGTTGCTGGTGGCAAGTCCGTTCGCGGGCAACGCGTTTGGGATGTTCAGCTTGCCTGCACAGGGCACGCCCGCCCTCGTGGCGTTCGCCACGGAAGACCGCACGTGCGGGTACATCGTCGGTTTCGTTTGGACCGGCGCATCGAAGCCGCCGATCGAAGGGCTAGAAACGCAAAAGAAGGTGTGGGTGATACAGACGAGCGCAAAGAAAACGATCAGGCTCGACGATTCGGATGCTGCTTCGATCGAGATCGCCGACGAGAAGGGCAACAGCGTCAAGATCGATACGCAGGCGAACGAAATTTCATTGACTAGCAAAGGCGATCTTTCCATTAAGGCGGAAGGCAACATCACCATTAGCGGAAAAGGAAAGATCGCCATCAGTAGCCAGGAAATCGAATTCAGTCAGGGCTCGTCCTGACTGCGCGGCATGCGAAGCGAGCAACGTCATACGGGTCAACGGGAGGCGCCCCCATGCTGATCGACAGCGATTTTCTCGGCCGAGGGTGGTCGTTTCCGCTCGGCCTCTCGACCGTGGGGCAGCTGCAATGGAGCGCTGGCCCAGACAAGATTCGGCAATCGATTCTGCTTATCTTGCGCACGGCGCCGGGCGAACGGGTGCTGATGCCGACGTTCGGCTGCCGTATCGCCGAACTGGCGTTCGCGCAGAACGACGGCGCCACGCGTGCGCTGGCGCAGAGCTACATCAGCGAGGCGTTGCAACGATGGGAGCCGCGCATCAACGTTTCGACGCTTGCGATCGACTTCGATTCCGATACGCCTTCGGTTCTGCAAATCAATATCGGCTACATCGTAAGGGAAACCAACATGGCCGATAACCTGGTCTACCCGTTCTATCTCAAGTGAGGCGGGGATGACCTTTCCCACTTTCGACTCGCGCACCGCATCGGCTTACTTCGCCGATGCGGTGGAACTTGCGCGGCGCTATTGTCCGCAATGGGAATTGCCGCAGGACGATGCGCTGACGGCGGACGCCATCGCACAGGATCCGGGCTTGGCGCTGCTCAAGTTGTTCTCGTTGCTCGGGCAAGACTTGGCCAATGTGGTGAACGGCATCCCGGGACATCGTCAGCTGGCGCTTTATCGCTTTTTGGATTTGTCGTTGCGATCTGCGGCCTGCGCATCGGCACCCTTGTGTTTTTCGCTTGCGCCCCAGCATGCGCCGGTCTTCTTGCCGAAGGGCGCAAGCGTCGTCGATCCGGCTACGCGTCGCCTGCACTTCGAAACGGATCGCGATTTGCAAGTTCTGCCGGCGACGCTGCGCACGGTTCTGACGGTCGCGCCGCGGCGCGATCGTTATTTGGACGTTCAAGCCTTGTGGGCCGATGCGTTGCCGGCGCCCGCGCTTCCGGGGTACGCAGCGAAAGACTCGGGCCGCGTGTTCGATCATGCATTGCTGCTGGGCGACGCCGTGCTATTCAAACCGGGTGCCGCGGTCGGCGCAATGACCTTGACGCTGCATGGCCACCGGCTCGACCCCGACTACTTCGGATGCTGGTACGACGCGGCGATGAACCCGTTGCGCGTCGCGGTATCTGCCTCCGTCGATCGCACTTCGTGTGTCGTCGAATTCGCCGATATGCCCACCGCTTCGGCCCAGCCGGTCGCGGCGCTGCACGCGTTGTTGTCAGCGCGGGCTGGCGTGCCGTTGGACCTGTCAGATCCCTCGCTCGCATCGTGTCCGTCGACGTCGCTCTACTGGTTGATTTGCAAGCCGGCCGAACACGCGGATGTCGTCCCGGCCCTCAGCGAGTGTTTGCCACAGATCGATTCCGTCTGGTGCGATTTTGGAACCGTGTCCGTCGTTCCGACTCAAGCGATGGCCAACGGTGTGTCCGTCGACGCGAGTAGCGGTGCTTATCCGTTGGGACAGGCGCCTGTGCGAGACGGAAGCTTTTACGTTCGCTGTGACCCGGCCTTCGCTGGTGCCGGCGTACCGATCAAACTTAGGTTCGACTTGCGCCCGGTGTCGAACGAGGGCAATGCTCAAATCGACTGGCAATACTGGAGCGGCGCTGCTTGGGCATCGCTCGCAGCTGCTGGCGATCCGTTTCAGTTCATCGACGGCACCCGAAGCCTAACCGCCGGCGGCGCAGCGACGGTGTCCTTCGTCTGCCCCGCGATGGTGCAGACTTCGGTGGGAAGCAGCAAGGGATTTTGGATCCGCGCTGTACTGCGCGATGGCGACTACGGCGATGTCACGAGCGGTTTTCATCCGCCATTTGTCCGTGCGCTTTTGATCGAGTACGCGAGCGGCGGCGCGCCGGCATCGCTGTGGGCGCATAACGCCTTCACACTCGACGCGCTGATGGCAGCGCCGTACGAGCCGTATCGCGCGCTTGCCGAAGAAGGTGCGTCGCTTTATCTCGGCTTCGACGCAGCCGGTCTCGTCGCTTATGGCTGTGGTCAATCATTGACGCTCTATTTCGATGTCGAGCCGTCCGACGAGCGTCTAGGCCAGCGCGAGGCCGGGACGTGGCAATGGTTCGATGCCCAGGGCGAGATGTGGCGCGCGCTCGAAGTCGATATACCGGAGACGGGCCTGGCGCGAAGCACGTCGATCACCTTGCGCGTGCCGCAGCAAATGCGGGCGTCGACCTTGTTTTCGACAACGGCATGCTGGATGCGCATCCTGTGCCCGCGGCGCAAGTACCCGCTTCGGCTGCGGGGCATCTATCCCAATACGGTCCCCGCATCGAACAGGACGACGTATCGGAACGCGGTGCTCGGATCGAGCAATGGTCAACCGCGCCAGCGTTTCCTGCTCACTGCGGGCTCCACCATGGCGTCGGGCGCGGATCAAGTCCTGCTCGCGACCGCGGCCGATCCTCGATACGCACTAGAGATGCAAGTGATCGAACCCGTGTTGGCGGACTCCGGTGCGATCGGCGTAAGTCAGGTGGTGCAGACGGCGCCATATCAATGGAAGCGCGTTGACAGTTTCGTAGGCGCCGGGCCCCACGAGCGTGTCTTTGTCGTCGACCTAGCGGAGCGGGCGATCGTCTTCGGAGACGGTAGCAACGGCGCGATCCCGCCGCCGGGGAGCAACAATGTCATCGCGACTTGTTTCGCCATGACACGCGGCGCGCAGGGGAACGTCGCCGCGCGGACGCTCACGACGGTCTACCCTTCGGTGCCGGGCATCGTTGGAGTCACGAACCCGCTCCCCGGGCGTGGCGGTGGGCAGGCCGATCGCGTCGAAGACCTTGTCGGCAGCGCCCCGGCGCTGGTTCGCGCCAACGACCGTGCGGTGAGCGCGGCCGATATCGAGGCGCTCGGGCGCTTGGCGAACGCTGGGATATGCCGTGTGCGAGCCATCGAGCCTGTGGCGCAGGGCCGCCCCGGACCGATCGGTCCGGCAGGCCCCGGGCCGGCCCTGACCCCCGGCCCTGACGACGAGCCGCTGTCCGCCGAGGCGCGATTGCGGTATCAGGTTGAACTTATCGTATTGGCGAAGTCGGACGATCCGGAGCCGCTGACGCCGATGTCGATGCTCGACGAGGTCTTGGCGTACGTTCGGGCCCGCAGTCTGCCTGCACTCGCCGCACGGATGACGGCGCGCCGTCCGTCGTTCAAGCGTATCGACATAGCCGTGCTGTTGGACACGAGTGCGCCGAAGGCGCAGTGGGCAGCGCTGAGCGAGCGTATCGCCGCGCGCATGACACAGTTCCTTCATCCGACGCAAGGCGGGTCGTCAGCTGACGGCTGGCCGATCGGCGGCACGCTACGCTATTTCGAGGTGCGAGGTTTCCTGCTGGGCGTCGACTCGACGGTGACCGCGGTCAGGGCGCTCACGGTGTGCGGTCAGGCCAGCGATGTTCCGCTTCGGTTCGACGAAGCACCAAGCGCTGGATCGATGGATATCAGGCTTGCGGAGGCGCTATCGTCATGACGTTCGAATTGCCAAACCTCGATTTGATTCAGGCGCAGCAGGAACTCGATGGGCTGATGCGGCGTATTCCGGCCTTTGCCCCCGGGTGGACCGACCATAATCCATCCGATCCGGGCGTGACGCTGCTGCAGATGCTCGTCTGGCTTGCGGAGGGAACGGCCTACACAGCCAACGCCGTGCCGTTGGAAGCTTATCGGAATATGTTGCGCTGGGTGTTGGGACTGTCGAGTGCGTTGTGCAACCCGAATGAGGCCAATTACGATAGCCAGTTTCCCTACTCGAAGTACGCGGACGGTCCATCGCAGGATCCGGCGTACGACGCGCTCAGGCAAGTGCTTGCGCAGGTGGAGATGCATGCGCCGCTAGGATATGCGGCGCTGCAAGAGGCAGTGGTCGATTTTCGCCGCACGCCGTTTCTTGCGGTCACGCCGGCCGACTTGGCGGCGTTAGCCGCGCAGCTGAACGGGTTCCTTGACGCCAAAGGCGGGAGCCCGGCGCCAACGGGGCTTCTGCATGTGGCGCGTTTATGTTTGCGGCAACGCGGCGACGTGACGGACGTCTTCCTTGTCAGCGATGACAGCTATACGTATTCGAATCCCGTCCGAGCAGCAGGTGTCTTTTCCGTTTCGCTCGACTCGCCTCCGGATGAATCCGAACGCGAGGCAACGCTGTTGGCGGGGGCGCGCGAGTACTTCGCGGCGCGCACAGTGATTGGGTCGGCCATGTCGCTTCACAACGCCTGCCTGGTGGATATCGATGTACGGTGCGAGGTGCGTTGTTTCGCACGGGAGCCTGCCGATGAAGTCGCCATTGCCGTGCTGAAAGCGCTCGAGTGCGCGATGCAGCCCGCAAGAAAGGATGGAGGGTGCGATTGGACCTACGGCGCCCCGATCGACGCGACGTCCGTGATGCCGGTGATTGCTTCGACGCCCGGTGTGGATTACGTGCAGACGTTGGAAGTGAATGCATCGAGCTACGCCATAGGACCTCACCGTCCGGTCGGCGGGAAATTGCCGCCGCTGACGTATGGCGCAACACCGCTAGGCTTGCCGCGGCTTCTTCGTGCGCAAGTGATCGTTTTGGAGGCGGACGATGACTAATGCGGGCGACGATCAAATACCGCTTTCCGAGGCGTCTACCTATCTGCGCTTCTTGCCGGCCTCTTACGCCAGTTCGGAGACGGCCGGCGATCCACCGTTCGTCGCGCTTTATTTGAAGATCTTCGAGAAACTGCTTTCTGGCATCGAGGATAGCGCGTTGCTTGCGACAGCACCGATTCCGCTCTCCGACTTCACGATCGGCGGCCGATCGGGCTTACGCGAATTGCTCGATCCGAACGTCGTCGGCAACCTGTTCTATCCGCGCTGGAGCTTCTTATTTACAGGCGAGAAGTTCTCCGACGAAGCCACCTTGTTCATGCCGCCGTTGTCGGAGGAGGAGGATAGCGACAAGCAAGCGACCCTCTTCAACGCGCTCGGCCGATACTTCGGCATGCCGGAGTACGAAAGCGCAGGGGCCACGCTATCGCCCGTCGAACTTTGGGCGAGGTCATTCTTGCAATGGTTGGGCGAGACGATCGGATTGAAGATCGACAAGAATTGGTCGATCGATTCGTCTCGCACGATAATCGCCAAAGCCCCGGCTTTCGAACGCGCGCGAGGCACGCCGATGGGCTTGGAGTGGCTGCTCGACGCTTGTCTTGCCGCCTGCCCGCAGCCGATCGACGGGGTGACGCTGACGGCACAGGCGACGGTTTCCGAATGCACGCGACAGGCGCTTATCGTGTGTGACGACACTACCGGGCCGCAGACGTTCTTCGTCGTTCGGGATTCGTATCCAGATCCTGAGAACGCGGTGGTCATTTCCGACATCGTGGGCCCCAAGATCAGGCGTGACGGCATTACCATCGACGTGGATAACGACGGCGATCCGGTAGGGTACGTGCCGTGGCGATTCGATGTCCAAATCGATGTCTCCGTGCAGGGGCAACCCACCCACGATCTGTATCTGTACGCAGCGATACGCATGTATGCCCGTGTTGCACAAGCGGTGCTCGACGCGGCGAAACCCGCCTTGACGACCTACGCGCTCTATATCGGCGTGGACTCGTCGGCCAACGGCGGAGCGCCGTGAGCGATGACGGATCGAGTCCGCCTGTCGAAGGCCATGTCATTCGAATGGGGTATCTATGAGTAGCGATTCGGTTTGCCGCGTGAACTATTTCGATGGCGAAGCGCTGCTGACAGCGGATTTCCAGGACGAACAGCAATATCACGTCCAAATGCGGGAACTGTTGAGCCAAGGCTTGCTCACGCCCGGAATTCTTCAAGGGCTCGAGGTCGATTGGACGTCTCCCGCTAGCGACGTCACCGTGCGTTCTGGCTCGGCGCTCGATTCCCTCGGGCGGCTTATCGTACTGGCGAAAGACGCTTCGTACACCCCGACGCCGCTCGCGCCCGGGCAGCCGAACTATGTGACGGTGCATTTTCACGAAGATCCGGATCAGCCGCAGCAGGTTGGCGAGAATAAACGGTGGATTCAGAATCCTTCGTTCTCCTGCGACGCGAGCTATGATCCGAACGGCGCTGCGATTCTCCTCGCGGTGGTTACTGCGACAACGAGCGGTGAAATACAGGGCGTCGCCTACTCGAGCAATACGTATTGGCGCAGCCACGTAGGCGCGACGGTTCAGTCGATGCAGTTCGTCGACGAGCGCAATTCGCTTCCGTGGCCGGCGGCGAGCGCTGCGATGAATCAGGAAACGCTCGAAATCACGGCGCCCAACATCGACTTGAACGGCCCGGTGACGGCCAGCGGCAACTTTTCGGGTACGTTCGACGGGACGTTCAATGGGGTATATACGGGGGACGGCACGCGGCTGACGCTGCCGCCCCCGACGAATTACTGGAAGCGGGATGCCGATCACAATCTGTACTACGACCTAGGGAAGGTTACAGTCGGCGACACGACGCCTTCCAGCGCTTATTTGACGGTGAGGCAGGGAGGGACGCCACCGTTAGTGGCAGCGGGGCTGATATCGCTTCACGACGATGGTTCTACGGTGTTGGGGTATCAAACGCAGTTTATGAGTCAAGTGAAGGTGGGCGATGCGCTGATTTACGACTACGCACCGGAGCAGAGCGCGACGATCGTTCGTTTGATTGGGCGACGGCAATTGGAAATTCGCGAGAGATTTCCGATCGATTTAGGCCCGAGCGCATACCACACGCAGCATTCGGGCGACCCTGCGGTCGCTGGGCGAGGCACGGTTTCCGCGTGCGGTACGATCGTTACCTGCACCGATGATCTTCCGGCCAATCTTGCCGAGGGCGATAAGATCATCCTCGACGCCTCCAAGGAGGATAGCCCGGCGTCCTTGCGAGTTCAGTCGGTCGATAGCGATACGCAACTCACCGTCGCGACCGCGTCGGGCGGTGCGAAGCAAGGCGGGCCGAAGTTGTCGTCCTTTTCCGTGGCTCCGTCGGTTTTGCTCGAGGTGGGCGGCTCGAGCGCGGGTTCACCGACGCTCGTGCCCGCGATGGTCGTCGCCCAGAACGGTGGCGGCGTCACGCCGCCCAATAGCGTGGCGATCAACAAGAGCGCGCCCGACCGGAATTACGCACTCGATATCAGCGGCCCCGTTCTGCTGGAAGACAATGTTCACTTGAACAGGTCCCTGGAGGTCGCGGGCGATCTGACCATGGACGGTGATCTGGACGTGAAGAATGGCCTCACGGTCAATCACACGACGCATCAGGTGACGGCTGAAAAGAATATGCAGGTTGCGGGCGCGCTCACGGTTGGCGGCACATTGGACGTGCCCAACGGTAAGACGACGCTTCAATCCCTGGAAGTGACGCAGGATGTGAAGATCGACGGCACGCTGACGGTGGGCAGCCTTGCGGGCTTCTCCGTGCCGTATTTGGGCACGCGCAAATATAGCGCTTACTTTTGCCCGCCCGATAGCCCCAACTACACCGCCGTCTCTGGCGAGACCGCGCAATCGGACGGAATTCTCACGGTCTGCTTGAACACCATTGCGATGACTTGCGACGCAGGGTTTGCGGGCGCGCTTGCCGTGACGTTTACGGGAGCCGACGCGGCGATGGACAACTACCTGGCGATCTGGTCGAGCGGGACGGTGGTCCCTTCTCTCGTCCCGATCGCGGCGCAGCCGAAAACCTTATCGATTCCGCTGCGAAAGGGCGACAAATACACTATTGCGTTCTCCAGCAACGGCACGAAATACAGCGGGATTTCGATCAATGTCCTATGGACGTCGTTTGGAACCTAGGCGTATCGAAATATTCGACGAATGATCGCTGAGAGGCGGACGCGCTGGATTCGAGCACGAGAGCGAGTGGGGAACGATGAGCCAAGATCCGATTTCGCGCACGAACTATTTTTCAGGCGAAGCGTTGTCGCCCGACGACTTTCGCGCCGAGCAGCGTTTTCATGCTAGAAGTCGCGAGCAATTGAGCAATGGCGTGTGCTCGCCTGGGATTGTCGAGGGGCTGCATATCCAATGGGTTTCTGGCGCAACGGGCGTGACCGTGACAGCGGGCAAAGCGCTCGATCCGCGGGGCCGGCTCATCGTGCTGACACAAGACACGCCCTGCGCATTCGAGTTGATCGACGGGCGGCAGAACTTCCTGACGATCGGCTATAGCGAACGGCTAACCGATCTCGTGGCGGTCTCTTACGGGCAGGGGTATAAGCGCTGCGCGCAGGAGCCGGTCATCGCATGCGGTTCGGAATACGACCCGGACGGATATGAGATTTTGTTAGCGGTGATCGACGCCGCGCAGGGCGTGATAACGAACGTCGCCTACTCCTATGGTGCATACATGCGGCGGCATGTGAGCACCGCCCTGCGGTCGGCCGCCTTCGTCGACGAACGCAATCGGCGCCCTTGGCCGGCTGCCGGTATTGGGCTCAATGGTGCGACCCTGGAAATAGAAGCGCCCAGAATCAAATTGAACGGAGCGGTCACAGCGGGGGCGCCCGGCAACCGTATTGCGGGCGGCATGTTCAGCGGCACATTCGAGGGGACGTTCACAGGCGACGGCACGGGGTTGACGCTGCCGCCGACGAGTGGTTGGACGCGAGACCAAGCCGGAAACCTCTCATACAGCGAAGGAAAGGTAACGGTTGGAGACGGCGGCCATTCCAACGCCTACTTGACGGTAAGGCAGGGCACCGCGCCTGCCAAGATCGGGACGGGCCTAATATCGCTTCAAGCCGACGCCGCCACGGTGTGGGGATATCAAACGCGATTCCTAAGCGAAGTGCAGCCGGGCGACACGCTGATTTACGACTATGCGCCCGAGCAGAGCGCGATGATCGATCATGTGATTTCGCCTACGCAATTGGTGCTCGCAAATCGATTTCCTATCGATCTCGGGCCAAGCACGTACGCTACTCAGCGGAAAGGCCAGAGCGCGAAAACCGGCAACGGAAAGGTGTCGGCATGCGGTACGACCTTGACGTGCATCGACGGAAAATTCCCGACCGACCTGGCCGCGGGCGACACCATCGTGCTTGACGCGTCCCGCGAGAACGCGCCGGTCTCCTTGCGCGTCCGATCCGTCTCTCGCGATGATTTGCTGATGGTCACGGTGGTGCAGGGCGCCGCAGCGCAAAGCGGGCCGAAGCTGTCGGCGTTCTCGGTGATGCCGTCGACCTTGCTCGAGGTAGGCGGAGTGGTTCCACCCGATTCCGCCTCGCCGCCCGCCCTCGTCGTGGCGATGAACGGCGCCGGGGCGACGCCGGCCAATAGCGTGGCGATCAATCGCGGCGGGGCGGGCGGAAGTTATGCACTCGATGTAAACGGGCCGGTGTTGCTGGAAGACGATGTCCAAATGAGCAAGACCATGCAGGTCGACGGCGACCTGACCGTCGATGGAGACTTGGCGGTTGCGGGCAGTCTGACTGTGAATCACACGACGCACGCGGTGACGGCCCAAAAGGATATGCAGGTCGTGGGCAACCTGACGGTCGGCGGTGCGCTAAACGCGAGGAACGCGAAGACGACGCTCCAATCCGTGGCGTTGACCGGCGACGCAAAGATCGACGGAACCGTGACGGCAAACCATCTGGCAGGTTACAGCGTCAAATATTTCGGAGCGCGTACCCTCACTTCCTATACATGTCCGGCAAACAGCGCAAGCTACACGCCCGTATCGGGCGAGACCGTGCGGGCGGACGGCATTCTCACTGTGCAACTGAACACGATCGCTATAACCTGCGACCAAGGTTTCGCCGGTACGCTGTTGCTTGCGTTCGACGGAGCCGATGCTGCGATGGCGAATTACGTTTCGATTTGGTCTGTGGATGCGATAACGGCGTCGAACCGCTCGAACGAAGAATCGGCGGCTTCTAGGACGTTGATGGTGCCGCTCAAAACGGGAGATGAATATAAGATTGTATTTCGTTCTAATGGAAAGAACTATGCAGGGGTGAAGGTGAACGTTATGTGGACCCCATTGGGAGGGTGATCATGCCGTCCGGAAGAATGATCTATCACGACAACTATGTCGACATTCCGCTCAGCGGTTCTAAGATTGTGAGCGGAACCTACACGGTGAGTGATTTTGCGATTAGCAGTGGTCAGGATACGCATAATCATATTTACGTCGGATTTTGTTCTGTTGTTGATCCATCCAAGGGGGCGTTAGGGTTTTCAGTGGGACGACACAAAACCTCGCAGGTTGCCACTTGGGTCAAGAAGCAAGTGTCTAGTGGTCAAATGGCGAGGCCAATCGTTGGCTCGTATAATTTTGCATTCATCGGTCAGCTCAAGTATATCTTTACGGATGGCCCGTTTGAAGACAGGCAAATACCGTGTGTTTTCGATGATGTTGTGCTGACACAAACATCACAGAGTACGTCGAACATTTGGAACTTCGGCGGGAAACATTGCACTTCTACTGGCGGAAACGGGGTGATCTGCCCGGGCGTTGTGGAGTATGGATTTAGAATAGAAATGTTGGTTAAGTGGATTAGAACGTACTATTTTTCAATGGCTATTAATAACTTCGAGGTCCCGATTAAAATAACGCCGCCCTCATTGAGCTAGTGCAGCCAGGATGATCTCGCCATGGGGGTAGGCCGCCATCACGCTCCGATGGCGAGCGGAGATCCGACGGCTCGAACTCGTTGGACGAGCATCATTGCCTCGCCATAGTCGTCCGAACCGGGCTGTTCGTATCGGATTGAAATGAACGATTCTCACATGTTGATTGGCGAGTAGCGTGCGCGTCTTATCGCGCATCATTTCATTTCGCGTTAGGGGGGGATTCTTTATGATAAAGCCGGTCTCGCAAAGTATGTGCTTTATCTGTGCGAGAATTTCCGGCGTGGCGGCAGGTTGTGATGCTTCGCGAAAGCGAAATCGGAGGATGTATGATGTACCATGACAATCAAGTTTTTTTCAGATGGATGGTAGAAACCTCGTCGGCGGAGATTGCACCATAGGTGATTTCTCGGTGAGCGCGGGACAGGATCCGGACCATCACATCTATAAAGGGCTGTGTACCGGTATCGAGGTTCCGGATGGCGTCATGAATTTTAGTGTTGGCCGGCACAAAACGTCATCCGTCGGCCAATGGTTCAAGGCGCAAGTTACAGCGCAGCAGAACACGATGGACAGGTACGATGACATGCTGAATTTCGCATTCATCGGTCAATTGAAGATCAGGTTGCGCGGTATGGATTCTCCGGAGAATACGATGTCCTTCGTTTTCGACGATATCGTGCTGGCCCAGACAAGCTCGGGGGCATCAAACATTTGGATCTTTGGTGGAAAGCGCTGCGTGTACCAAGGCGATCATGTCGTCAGCTGCCCGGGCGTCACCGGCTCCGATGGCGCGCAAGCGGGCCGGCCGGTTCAACTGTTCGTGACATGGATGAGCTCCGATCGGTTCGCCTTGCAGATCCAGCAAACCGCGGCTACCTGAAGGATCCGGAAGCGACCCATTTGGCGAACGACGCACAATGTGCAAGAGGGCTGCACCTCGAGGTTATCTCGGGGGCGCCCGATGCCGAGCGAAATGACGTTCGCTGTGCGCGTCCACAGCGATAGGCAAGATCCCAATCGGATGAATGATTTCGCGAATATGCACGTCAGCCCGCCCTACGAGGACAACGCAGCCTTCCTCGCCGATTTGCACGCGTTCGTCGCATGCTTGCTCGACGAGGGCAGTCGCGACCCGGACGTCGATCCTTCGGTCTCTCCGCTTCATTCCAACGCATCCTCCCTATGGCGCGCCATCGCGTCGCGCATGGCCGTAACCGTACGGGCGGAAATCTTTATCCCGCTGGCCCACGTTGCCCTCGTGTTTCGCTTGGACGCACGCGATCTACAGCTTTTGGCGCTAGCCTTATTGTCGGAAACCGACGCATCGATAGGCGATGCGCTCGCGTGGCTCACGCGCGACATCGAAGGGCAGGACGACGCAGGCGATGGCACGCGAGCCCGAGCCCTTTCTTCCGAGCAAGTATCGCTTAAGACGGCGACGCACTTGCTAGGCGAAATCCGCACGAGGTTGTTCGCCGACGGCCCTCTGCTGGCGAATCATCTGATCGAGCTCGTCGGCGCGAACGTACCGACGCTGCAGGGGCGATATCGCTTGGGCCCTTCCATAACGGCCTATCTTTTGGGCTTGGCAGCACCTCAAGCTCGAATCGGCGATTACGTCGCGGTCGACGTGCCGGACGACGACCTGCACGAGCTGCTCGCCGACGAGAACGTCAAGCGCCAATCGCTGCGTTTCGTCGATCTCTGCTCGGTGCCGGATACGCCCTTCGGCGCGGTGGTGTTGCAAGTCGAAGCCGAAGACGCGACGCTCGCCGGCGCCGTGGCCGCCGCGGCGTTTTCGAAACTCGGCTACGGTGTGACGCAATTGAGCGCCCAGCATCTTCGCTGGACTCACCAAAGCGACGATCAGCGATTGACGGGCATGTTGCGGCAACTGCGCTTGGCATGCCGCGATGCGATGCTGTGTACGCAAGTGATCATGTTGACCGATGTCGACGCCTTGATCGGCAACGAAGAGCGAGAGCAGATCGATTTGTTCGACGGCGTGCTTCGGCTGTTGCTCGAGGCAGCGAACTATCTCGTCGTCCTCAACGGCCCCGCGCGGCGCTTGGCCGATGCGGTGGCGAAGGAAAGCCGGCAAGGGGCGCGACTATTCCAACTGCGCGTAGCGTCGCCATCGGCCGAACTGCGCCTGCGGGCGTGGCGCAAACACGCGGCGCGGTGGGCCCTCCCAGCCGACGATGCATTGCTGACGGCGGTGGCCGGCGCTTATGCGCTTACGGAGGAGCGTATCGCGGCCGTGGCGGGAGCGGCCGCGGGACGGTGCGCCTTGAACGGCCATGACAGCATCGAATCGGTGGTATGGGATGCCTGCCGCACCGAAGCCGAGGAAAAGCCGAGCGGCGGCGCCAAGCGCGTCGATACGCCTTATCGGCTCGACGATCTCGTTGCGCCGGAACGCACCCGCGACCTGTTGACGGAGGCGCTTGCGCAGGTGCGCTATCGGCCGCGCGTGATCGATGAATGGGGCTTCGCCGCCAAGCATGCGAACGTTACGAATCTATGCGTGCTGTTTCACGGGCCGCCCGGCACCGGCAAGACGATGGCCGCATCGATCGTCGCCAACGAGCTTTCGTTGCCGATGTACCGCGTGGATGTCTCAATGGTATTGAGCAAGTACATCGGCGAAACGGAGAAAAATCTCGCGCAATTGTTCGATTGGGCCGAATCGATGAACGTGGTCTTGTTCCTCGACGAGTGCGAGAGCTTGTTCAGCAAACGCACGGAAACGAAAGATTCGCACGATCGTTTCGCGAACATGCAAGTCGGTTTCCTGCTGCAGCGAATCGAGTCGTACTCGGGCCTCGTCATCTTGGCAACGAACTTGATGGGCAACATGGACAAGGCGTTCATGCGGCGCTTTCGTTTCATCATCGAATTTCCCGCTCCGACGAGCGAGGAACGGTTGCGATTGTGGCGGCACATCTTTCCCGAGAAGGTGCGGTTGCACGCCGATGTCGATTTCGAGCTGCTGGCCGAAAAGGCGTCGATCTCCGGCGGCTATATCCGCAATGCGGCGATCAGCGCCGCCTTCCTGGCGGCGCAGGATGGCGGCACAGTCAAGATGGCGCATTTGGTGAAAGCGGTCGCGCGGGAGTACGAGAAGCTGGGCCGGCTTTTTTCGGAAGCGGATTTCGGCTGGCATCGCTCGGCTGGATGACAGCGTGCATCGGGGCATAATGGGGCCCCGGTGTTTCCGCGACTCGATCATGCTGCCGCCCTTGGATACCCCCCGTCTGTTGGTGCGCGAGCGTACGCTCGCCGATCTGGAATCGTGCCTCGAAATGGACCGCGATCCGGACGTGACGCGTCATATCGCGGGCCCATGGGGCGATCCGGTTGCGCATCGGCAGTTCGTGCAATACCGCATGACGCGGCACTATCCGCCCGGCCTTGGCTACTGGTCCATTCGCGAGCGCAGCGATCCCGAGCGTTTCGTCGGCTGGGTGTTGCTGATCCCCGATCATGGAGCAGGGCCGGACGTCGAGATCGGCTGGCGCCTCGTTCGCTCCGCGTGGGGGCGGGGCATCGCGAGCGAAGCCGCTGCCGCGCTAGTGCGGCATGCGTTCGAAACGGTGCGCCTGCCGCGCGTCGTCGCCGATATCGCCTCGGAAAACCACGCCTCGTTGCGCGTGGCGCGCAAGCTCGGCATGCAACGGGTGGGCCCCGCCATGAGCGACGGCATGCAGTACGAACGTTATCGGCTGGTGCGCGAAGACCTTACAGCGATCTAGGCGGAAACGAACGCGTTCTGCACGATGAATGTGCCGGTGATGGGCACGGGTTCGAGGTCCGGGTCTGGGAGGCCGGTCGCGGGGTTCTGGGCGGGTGCTTCGAACACCACCGATGCGGTGAAGGGCGGCGTGTCGATGAGCACCTGGGTGGGGCTGGGGCTCGTCAAGTACGGGGCCGTGGTGGCTTTCGTGATGAGGATGACGCCGGAGCCGGGTGTCGAGTACGCGGGCGTGACGTACGTGAACTGGCAAACGAATGCGGAGGCGTCGGTCGATAGGCCGACCTTCTTTCCGGCTATCGTCGGGAACCCGGTGCAGTTGATTTGAGGGACCGCAGGAATAAGCGTCAAGGTTTTGCCCTTGGCTTGAACGGGCATCAAATCGAATTGGACGTTGTCGCGGTCGGTTACGATCTTTCCACGCATGCAGTTATCTCCGGCATGACGACGCCGTTAATATGCGCTTCCCACGAAAAGATGCAAGCCCGGCTGCGCTTGCAAGCGCAGCCTTTCTCACACAAAAAGGCCAGCGAAAAGCAGACCTTTTTAGGAAACCTTGATGCCCAGGAGATGTAGCGGGGAACGTTATGCGCGCGACCCGCGTCTTATGAAGGCTCATACCGGGGACGATGATGTTTAAACCGCCGCAAAAGCGCTCGCCGAGCCCAATCCGCAAAAATCAGGCGCCCGCCCAAACATCGGCTCCTCGTGCGCCAGCGGGTGGGATGCGCGACGTTTCACCTCCTCGGCTACCGACTTTTTCACGGGGGACATCGCCGCCTCGTCGTCCGGTTTTCGCCGCACCTTCGAACCCGAGTTCGATCGTGCAAGGGAAGCGGCCGGCAAGCTCTTCTCGTGTAGACGTCAAGCATTCGAAGTTGGGCGGGCCGTACGAGGCAGGCGTATCGTTGCAATGGCCGCCCCCCGTTACGCCACAAGAGCAGGCCGCTGCTGAGATGCAAGCCGCGTTGACGCGGGACTTCGAGGCCTTGGACAGCGACATTGCTTCGTCGGATCCAACAGCGTTCCGGGCCTTTCATATGCCGATGCGCTATAGCGACATCAACGGCGGCGGCTATGTGAAGCAGCATGCTGGCTTCACATTATTCAAGCATCCCGCGACCGTGTTTATCAATGCTGCGAGACGGCAACCAGAAGCGAGCAGCGGCGACAAACTGCACATCAGCGTCGATGGGTCGCGTGTAGACGAGGCATTTGATGCCATCGCTGGCCTCCTATTCGCAGAAGACAGTCCGATCGATCAATGGAAAGTCGTCGATACGACGAAGACGCGAGCGCTAAAAGATTCACGAGTGTCTCGCGGCGCGCAAATAACGCTGCACGCGGAGCCGAGCGGTGGCGGCGGGTATTCCTCGCTCGACTTGCGCAGGTTACGCGATTTTGTCGCGCGCATCGAGGTGGCGCTGGAAGAACGCAGCATTGACGCCGGGGTCCGGCCGCTTTCGGACGCGGTCGCGCCACAGTGGCACTACGTGTCGTATCGCAACGAATTTCGCAGTACCCGCGAGGACGCGGGGGACGATCAGCGCAGTCGTCTCGCTAGCGAACCGTTCTTTAAGTTAGTCGCCGGCTTGAAGTAGCGGCGCAACGTGGGCGCGTTGCGCCCCGCGGCGACCGACGAGAAGCCCACGCGGCCGCGCCGTGACTCGGTTGGTGTAGGGCCGTGTGGTCAGGCGTCGCCTGACGAAGTCGCATCCAGAATAGACATCGAACCAAATTCGGTTTATATTTGGTCTGATACGATGGAGTGTTGACATGAGACTGACCGAGAGGGTGAAGCCTATCAGCTATCTCAAGGCTGAAGCCGCACAGATTGTGAAGGATCTCGAGGACACGGGCGAGCCGCTCGTGATCACGCAAAACGGCGAAGCCAAGCTGGTTGTGCAGGACGTCCGCTCTTACGAGCAGACGCAACAGATGATTGCGATGCTGAAACTCCTCGCGATTTCGGAGAGGGACATCGCGACGGCTGATTACCGGGACGTATCGGACGTTTTCAGCGAACTCGACGAGTTGGATAAGAAGGAGCGCGGCGCCTGATGCCAATTCGCAGCGTCAAGCTCACCGGAACCGCGCAGATATCGCTCAGACTGCTGCGCGAAAATATCAAAGGGCGTTTTGGCGAATCGGTGTGGGGGGAAACGAATCATCGGTTGAAGCGAACCATCGATACGCTGCGAGAGTATCCGCTGAGCGGGACCGTGGTGCACGAAGTGGAGCAACTCGGCGGTCTTGGTTATCGACAGGCCATCAGCGGCATCAACCGGTTAATTTACAAGGTCGATGGCGAAACGCTCTACGTCGCGTACATCATGGATAGCCGCCAGGACCTGCAAAAGCTGGTCGATACGCTGGTGTTGATGCGAGAGTGATGGGGCTACAGGGCGCAACAATGCGTAGGTTTGCAGAGTCGGCGATCTGATTCGGTGCGCAAACCCATTTCATAACGACGCCACGCAAATCATGTAGGCTTGCACGATTTGACCTGACCGGCGCGTCTCGCGCGCGATCGACAACGCCTTTGCCTGCACCCTTGACTATGCGTACGAAAACTCTTTTCTCGGCCCTCACCCTCGGATGGCTTTTGACGATGTTCGGCGCAGGCGTTGCACATGCCGCCGACGATACGCTAGTGCTCTATACCAGCCAGCCGAACGCAGACGCGCAAGCGACGGTGAATGCCTTCCGCAAAGTCCATCCGGGCGTCCAGGTTCAATGGGTGCGAGACGGCACGTCGCAGTTGATGACCCGCCTCGAGGCGGAAATCGCGGCGGGTGTCACGAAACCCGACGTGCTCTTGATCGCCGACAGCCTCACGATGCAGTCCCTGAAGCAGAAGGGGTTGCTTCAACCGTATTTGAGCAACGAGCGCGGGCAGTACGCATCGAGTTTGTACGATAAGGACGGGTACTACTACGGCACGAAACTGATCACGACCGGCATCGCATACAACACGGGCGCCGCATTCAAGCCCTCGAGCTGGAACGATCTGACGCGGCCCGAGGTGAAGAACCAAGTGACGATGCCGAGCCCGTTGTATTCGGGCGCGGCGATGATTCATCTCGCTGCCTTGAGCGAGAGCCCGCAACTGGGCTGGGCCTATTACGAGAAGCTGAAAGCCAATGGGGCGAGCGCGCAGGGGGGCAATGGCGGCGTGCTCACCGCGATAGCCGCCGGCGCCAAACCCTACGGCATGCTGGTCGACTTCATGGCGATACGCGAAAAGGCCAAAGGCGCGCCGATCGAATTCGTGTTCCCGAAAGAAGGCGTGAGTGCGGTGACCGAGCCGGTCGCCATCCTCAAGCAGGCGCGGCATGTAGAGGCGGCCCGGGCATTCGTCGATTTCTTGCTATCCAAGGACGGTCAGAAGCTCGTGCTGTCGCAAGGGTATATCCCTGGGCTTGCCTCGCTTCCGGTTCCTCCCGGTTTCCCGAGCCGCGATCAGATCAAGCTGCTGCCTGTCGATCCCGCCCGGGCGCTTGCCGCTACCGATACCAATAAGGCCCGCTTCAACGCACTGTTCGGTACAGGTAGATGACGAACGCGCGTGCGGTCCGCGTGGCGGGCGCCACGCATACTGGCGATAGAGCGTTCGTGCTGCCGGTACTGGCGGTGATGGCGCTTACCGTCGCGCCCGCGGCACGGCTGGTATGGGAAGCCCTGAACGTGGGGCAATGGCCGGCCCATGCGGCGGGATTCGACGTGCTGGCAGAGCCGTCGACATGGCAGGCGCTAGGCCACAGCGTTTATACATGCTGTATCGGGGTGATCGTCGCAATGCTGCTCGGTGGTTTCGCTGCGTTCGTACTGACATTGACCGACTTGCGCGCGAAAGGTGTCTTCGCCTTCTGCTTCGTCCTGCCGATGATGATCCCCCCGCAGGTCACGGCGCTCGCATGGCTGCAAATGACGGGGCCGGCCAGTCCATTGTTGAAAACGCTCGGGCTTGCCCCGCCTCTCGGCAGTTCGCAACCGTTGTACTCGGCCGGTGGCATTGGATTGCTGCTGGGACTCCAGTGTGCGCCGATGGTGTTCCTGTCATTGAGGGCGAGCCTGGTGGCGTTGCCCGCGGACTTGATCGAGGCAGCGCTGCTCGCGGGCGCAGGTCAGATGCGCGTATGGCGCGACATCATCGTGCCGATCGTCCGCCCGGGGCTGCTTGCCGCTGCCGCGCTGGCGTTCGTGTCGGCGCTCGGCAACTTCGGTATTCCCGCGCTGCTCGGGATTCCAGCGGGCTTTTACGTCCTGCCCACGCTGATTTATCAGCAGATGGCGAACTTCGGCAACGCGACGCTGCCGCAGGTTGCCGTGTTGTCGCTATTGATCGGCGCAGTCGCGCTGGCCGGTATCTGGCTGCAGTCTCGGCTACTGGCGCGTCCCGCCCATCGGCTTTCGGGCCACGGCGCGCGCGCGGTGCGCCTTCGCCTGGGACGAGCTCGTGCAGGCGTAGAGACAGTCATGGCGCTGCTGCTCGCCGTGATTTTGTTCGCGCCGCTGCTGGCGCTGATCGTCAGTTCGCTGGTGCCCGCAATAGGCGTCGTGCTCAATGCGCACACCTTCACTTTGCAAGCCTATGGCGAAATGCTGGGCCGGCAGGGCGTCACGTTGCGGGCGCTTCGCAACAGCACGGCGCTCGCCGGTACCGCCGCGGTTGTCTTGCCTTTGTTGATCCTGCCCGTGGCATGGCGGCTGGTGCGCCAGCCGGGGCGCTTGAGCACATGGCTCGCGGCAGTAATCGAAATTCCGTACGCGGTGCCGGGCATCGTGTTGGCGATCGCTTGCATTTTGCTTTTCGCCCGCCCGTTGCCGTTGATCGGGATCAGTCTCTACGGCAGCCTCGCCATCATTCTCCTCGCGTATCTGGCGCGCTTCATGATCGTTGCCCTCAAGCCCGTGCAAACCAGTATCGCGCAGCTCGAGCCCGCGCTCGAGGAAGCGGCGCGGCTTGCCGGCGCCAACCACCGGCAGCGCCTGCGCGACATTGTATTGCCGCTCGTCGCGCCGTCGGCGCTTGCCGGTGCGCTGCTGGTTTTTCTCATGGCGGTCAACGAACTCACCGTGTCGGCGTTGCTATGGAGCGCGGGCAATGAAACGCTCGGCGTGCTGATCTTCAATCTGAACGAAAGCGGCGACAACGCGCTGGCCTCCGCGGTTGCGGTCGTGATCATCGCGTTGGTCGCGACGCTGATGGGGCTACTGGGTCTCTTCGCGAGCCGTCTGCCCAAAGGGGTGATTCCATGGCAGACTTGATATTACGAGGCGTGGGCAAACGTTATGCCGACGCAGAGGCGGTGGACGGCCTGGACTTGACGATACCGGCCGGCGCCTTCGTTGCCTTGCTCGGCCCGAGCGGTTGCGGCAAGACGACTACGCTGCGCATGCTCGCCGGCTTCGAAAGCATCGATGCCGGGCAGATCACGCTGGGCGATCGCCTGTTGTCGAGCCCGGACGCGCACGTGCCGCCGGAACACCGCGGAATGGGGATGGTCTTTCAATCCTACGCGCTGTGGCCGCATATGAGCGTCGCGCAAAACGTCGGTTACGCATTGAAACTGCGCGGCATACGGGCAGCAGAATACGACCGGCGCGTGCGCGAGGCGCTGGAATCGGTGCATCTAGACGAATACGCCGATGCGGCGCCGCAGGACCTATCGGGCGGCCAGCGTCAGCGCGTTGCGTTGGCGCGCTGTCTGGCCAGCGAAGCGAAAGTCGTGCTGCTCGACGAGCCGCTCGCAAACCTCGATCGCCATCTGCGTGCGTCCATGGAGCAGGCGTTTCGGGAGCTGCACCGGCGCACCGGTGCGACGTTCGTCTATGTCACCCATGACCAGGGCGAAGCGATGGCGCTTGCCGATCGCGTTGCCGTGATGCATCAGGGGCGGTTGGTGCAATGGGCGACGCCCGAGGAGCTCTATCAACGCCCGCGTACCGACTGGCTAGCGGGGTTTATCGGGAAGGGCAGCGTGATCGAGGTTGTCGGACAGCCTCTGGGGCATATCGACGGCCAGGTGTTGATGGATGCGCTCGACTGCACGGAGGGGCCGCGCGTGCCGGTGCTGGTTCGGCCGCAACACGTTGGGTTGAACGAGCGCGGCGTCGCAGGCGAGGTGTTGGACTGCGTCTTTCGGGGCGAGCACTACGAGGTTCTGATCGGTTTGTCAGGCGGGCGGCAGCTGTTGGCCCATCACGCCGCCCCTGCGGAGATCGGTCGGCGCGTAACGGCTCGCATCAGTCGAGGCTGGGGGCTGGAGCGTACCGAGCACTAATGAAAAAAGGCCAGCTAAAGCTGACCTTTTAAATATGGTGCCCAGGAGAGGACTCGAATAACGGATGTAAGGCATTGAATTACAAAGAAGAGTTTAAATTCGGTGCTGCCGAATATACTCGTGGCTGTACTCGGCGGCATCTCGCTAGAAAATTCTCTGACTTCTGTAGCACAAAAGCGACAGGTCCTCGCGGAGAAGGGCTTGCCCCAAGAGTTATCCGGACACGCCATGGTCTGCGACTCCTACGCATGCATCGGGGGAAGACCACGCCCCGGGGTATTATTCATGCCGAGAACACTATTCGAGCGTGTAAGGGCCATGCTCGCGGTGGCCGTTGGATGGAGCGCGTAAGCATCACCCCAACTCTAGCCGCTCCGGGCAGCTTTGCGCCTCCTCGCCGATCCACTCGCGAAAGATTCTGAGTGGTGCGCTGTCCGACTTCTGCTCCGGATAGATGAGGTAATATGATCGGTCGCTCAGATAGTCATGCTGAGCAACCGGAATCAAAACGCCTCGCTGCAGTTCGTCCTCGATCAGAAGGCGAGGGAGCAGGGCAATGCCAATTCCCTGGATGGCTGCTTCCGTATGCATCGAAAACAGCTCGTACCTCGGCCCTGACATATCGCCTTCGACCTGCATATCGCGTGATGCGAACCATTCGCGCCACGCATACGGCCGTGTGCTCTGTTGCAATAGACGATGGCGAGACCAGTCGGCGGCCTTCAGCTTTTGTCGGGGCGCAATGAGGTTGGGACTGCACACGGCGATCAGGCTCTCTCGCATCAGGAATTGGCTTCCGGTGCCAGGCCACGTCGCGGGACCCGCGTAGAGGGCGGCGTCGAATTCTGTGTCGCCGAATAGAAATGGGCGTGTGCGCGTCGTGAGGTTGATCGTGATGTCCGGATGGGCCGCCATGAACTTCGGCATGCGCGGGAGCAGCCACTTGGTAGCGAACGTCGGCACGACCGCGACTTCGAGCGCACCGCCCTTGCCGGCGCGGCCCATCAATTCCACAGCGTCCCGTTCGACGTCGTCGAGGCGGGAGGCCACCTTGCGACTGTAAGCAACGCCGGCTTCAGTCAGTGCTACCCCTCGCCGATCGCTGCGAAACAGCTTGAGTCCTAGAAAGTCCTCCAACGAAGCAATTTGTCTGCAAATAGCGCTTTGCGTTACGGCAAGCTCGTCGGCGGCTTTCGTAAAACTCTGGTGGCGTGCCGCCGCTTCGAACGCGGACAGTGCTAGGGTGGATGGAATCTTTCGACGCATGATGCAATCCTTTGGTCGCTGAATTGTGCGATTTTTGCACAAGAGACTGACAATAAATCGTTTGATCAAGCGCGGAATGGCCGATAAATTGGCCGCCACGATCAATACCTTCCGAGCCAGAAATGAGCAAACAGCACAAGTCGTCGTTTCAATGGGATGATCCGTTACTGCTCGCGCAGCAGTTGAGCGACGAAGAGCGGATGGTCGCCGAATCGGCACGTGTCTACAGCCAGGAGCGGCTCGCGCCGCGCGTGCTGGAGGCATTCCGCAACGAGCAGACGGAGCCCGGAATTTTCCGCGAGATGGGTGACCTGGGGCTGCTGGGCGTGACGATTCCCGAAGCCTACGGTGGCGCGGGCCTTAACTATGTCAGCTACGGTCTCGTGGCGCGCGAAGTGGAGCGCGTCGATTCGGGCTATCGCTCGATGATGAGCGTCCAGTCTTCGCTCGTGATGGTGCCGATCAACGAATTCGGCAGCGCGGCCCTCAAACAGAAATATCTGCCGAAGCTCGCGGCGGGCGAGTGGATCGGCTGCTTCGGATTGACCGAGCCGAATCACGGCTCGGATCCGGGAAGCATGGTGACGCGCGCGCGGAAAGTGGCGGGCGGTTACCAGCTGACCGGCAATAAGATGTGGATCACGAACAGTCCGATCGCCGACGTGTTCGTCGTCTGGGCAAAGGACGACGAAGGTGCAATTCGCGGCTTCGTGCTGGAGAAAGGCTGGAAGGGATTGTCGGCTCCCGCCATTCACGGGAAGGTGGGACTGCGGGCGTCGATTACGGGCGAAATCGTCATGGACGAAGTGTTCTGCCCGGAAGAGAATGCCTTCGCCGATGTGCGCGGCTTGAAAGGGCCGTTCACCTGCCTGAACAGCGCGCGCTACGGGATCGCTTGGGGCGCCCTCGGAGCGGCCGAGGATTGCTGGCACCGTGCCCGCCAATACGTGCTCGATCGTAAGCAATTCGGCAAGCCGCTTGCGGCGAACCAATTGATTCAAAAGAAACTGGCCGACATGCAAACGGAAATCACGCTCGGTCTGCAAGGCTGCTTGCGGCTCGGCCGCATGAAGGACGAAGGGACGGCCACGGTTGAAATCACGTCGATCATGAAGCGCAATTCGTGCGGCAAGGCGCTCGACATCGCTCGCATGGCGCGCGACATGCTCGGCGGCAACGGCATCAGCGATGAGTTCGGCGTCGCCCGCCATCTCGTGAATCTCGAAGTCGTCAACACCTATGAAGGGACGCACGACGTCCACGCGCTGATTCTCGGGCGCGCCATGACCGGCATCGCCGCGTTCTAATCCGACGGCCATGAACGATACCTTGCAACCGGGCGCGCTCGCGGGCGTGCGCGTCCTCGATCTTTCTCGCGTGCTCGCGGGCCCGTGGGCGGGGCAGTTGCTGGCCGATCTCGGCGCCGACGTCATCAAGGTGGAGCGCCCGCGTGCGGGCGACGAGACGCGCGCTTGGGGCCCGCCCTGGTTGAATGATCCCGAAGGTCATTCGACCGGCGAATCAGCCTACTACCTGAGCGCCAACCGCAATAAGCGATCGGTAACGATCGATATCGCGAGTGCGGAAGGGCAGCGCGTTGTGCGGCAGTTGGCGGCGAAGGCCGACGTCGTACTCGAGAATTTCAAGGTGGGCGGCCTGGCACAGTATGGGCTCGATTACGCAAGCCTGAAGGCAATCAATCCGCGACTCGTCTATTGCTCGATCACCGGGTTTGGCCAGACCGGCCCTTACGCGTCGCGCGCCGGCTACGACTTTCTGATTCAGGGCATGGGCGGCCTGATGAGCTTGACCGGCCGTCCCGACGGCACGGAAGGCGCTGGCCCGATCAAGGTCGGCGTTGCGCTGACCGACATCATGACGGGGCTGTACGCGACGGTTGCAGTCCTGGCTGCATTGAAGCGTCGGGAACAATCAGGCGAAGGGCAGCATATCGATCTGGCGCTGCTTGATGTTCAGATCGCGTGCCTTGCTAACCAAGCAGCGAATTATTTGATCGGCGGCGTCGTGCCTCGACGCATGGGGAATGCGCATCCGAACATCGTGCCGTACCAGGAGTTTCCGACAGCTGATGGATACATGATCGTGGCCGTCGGCAACGACAGTCAATTTGCGAATTTGTGCAAGACGCTGGGCAAACCGGAATGGTCGAGCGACGAACGCTTCGCCACGAATCCGCAGCGCGTCAAGCATCGGAACGAATTGATCGCGCTGATTCACGGCATGACAGTGCGCCGGACGACCGATGAATGGGTTGCCGCGATGGAGGCGGCCGGTGTGCCCTGCGGCCCGATCAATACCCTCGATCGAGTGTTCGCGGATCCTCACGTGCAGGCTCGTGGCACACGGATCGAGATGCCTCATCCAGTCGCGAAGGACGTGCCGCTCGTGGCGAATCCGATTCGCTTGTCGGAGTCGCCCGTGCAGTATCGGAACGCACCACCGACGCTCGGGCAGCATACGGAAGAGGTGTTGTCGGATTGGCTTGCAGCGAGCGCAGCGGAGATCGACGCGTTGCGCACGAAGAAAGCGATATGAACATACAGATGGTAGGGATTATCGGCGCCGGGCAGATGGGGCGCGGCATCGCGCAGGTCTGTGCTGTCGCGGGATGGAACGTCATTCTCAATGATATCGACGACGAAGCGATATGTCGTGGTTTGCTCGGTGTCGAGGCCGGCCTCGCGCGCATGGTGTCGAAGGGAACGATCTCGGATAGCGAAGCGAGCTCGATACGCGCGCGAGTAAACGGAAGCACCGAAGTGCGACAACTTGCAGCCTGCGAGCTGGTCATCGAGGCCGCGACTGAGCGCTTGCAGATCAAGCAGGACATTCTCAAGGCGCTCGACGGCATTGTTCGATCCGATGCCATCATCGCGACCAATACGTCATCGGTATCGGTGACGAAACTCGGGGCCGTGCTTGCACACCCCAGCCGCTTCGTAGGACTGCATTTCTTCAACCCCGTACCCGTCATGGAACTCGTCGAAGTCATTCGCGGCTTGCAGACGAGCGATGCGACATTCGATACGGTTGTCCGATTCGCAGAGCGACTCGGCAAGACGCCGATCGACGTGAAGAACTCGCCGGGCTTCGCGGTCAACCGGATTCTCGCACCGATGATCAACGAAGCGATTTTCTCGTTACATGAAGGGCTCGCGAGCGCCGAACAGATCGATGCGGGTATGAAGCTCGGAGCGAATCATCCCATTGGGCCGCTCGCATTGGCCGATCTGATCGGGTTGGATACGACGCTGGCGATCATGGATGTGCTGTGCCGCGATTTCAACGATCCGAAGTATCGCCCCGCGCCGTTGCTCAGGGAGATGGTCGATGCCGGCTATCTGGGACGAAAGAGCGGGCGGGGCTTTTATGTTTACTCCGACGCTCGGGCGTGAGCGTTGCGCCGACATGTCGATAACAAATGGGTTCGAGCGAGCGTAATCCGATGGACCCCATGCAACGCGTTCGCGTCAACGCAGCTGCCGCTGTCAACGCCGAAGATGCGTCGGTCTGGCGTTGGTTCTCTGAGCTGCTCGAGGAGCGTCGGATCCGCTGGCGCTACATGTTCGATCGCTGGGTGGTGAACGTCGATCGAACATGTGTCGCCACTGAGCGCACGTTCTACGATGCAATTCGAGCCGCTAAAGATGAAGTCGATCGGCGCGGACTTGGTCGGTCTTCCGAACGATCGCGAACACGGAGGGCCCGTTCCGGGGCTCCCCACCTTGAGCAACAAGCTCAGAACTAGCTTCATCTCTACTAGGCATCATTCGCGCCTTCGGTGCCGAACTTGTACTGCCACGGCATTGCGGATGTGGTGACATGGCCGATCCCGCGGCAAGACGCGGCGCCTCATAGCGTGCATCCCCTCATCCTGTCCCATTCCTCATCGTAGCCCTCCACATGCGAGGCTTTCCGCTCGCGACGTGACTCGCCTTCTCGCTTTCTCTCCTTAGCAAGTTCAATCCTCCTGTTTTTCCGCGACGCACACGCGTGTAAACACTGAGCCCGATTTGCCCACACCGGCATTGACCATCACAGGCGTTTGATGGAATATGCATAAAAGAGTGAAATGTGTATGTGTAGTTGATGTGTGCGTCAAATGTGATCCAAGCAATGCAATCGGAGGAGACGAAAGTGAAGAAGCGCATCATGGCCGCTGCGACAGTCGCGGTGGGAACGTGTGTCGGCGTCGTGCCGAGTGCGCACGCTCAAAGCAGTGTGACGCTGTGGGGCTTGCTCGATGCCGGGGTGTCGTACATCAGCAATATCGGGGGACATTCCGCATGGAGGATGGACGACGGCATCGCGCTGCCGAACCTGATGGGGTTCAAGGGCACGGAAGACTTGGGTAACGGCACGCGGGCGGTTTTTCAGTTGACGACACAGTTCTCGTTGAATGGAACGCTCGTTTCTCAGAAATCGAACGGCAGCGGCTCAGGAGTCGGTCTGTTCGCGCGCAATGCGTGGGTAGGCCTCGATAACGATCGGTACGGGAAGCTCTCGCTCGGCCGTCAATACGACTTCATGGTCGACACGCTGTTTGCCGACGTGGGCGCCGATATGGCGATGTATGGCGGCGGCTTTTATCAGTTCCGCGATGGTCCGTTTGCCAAGTTGGGCATTCCGGATTCGCCACCGGACGAGGCGTTCGATTTCGATCGCATGAACGGCGACACCCCCTTGAATAACTCGGTTAAATACACGAGCCCGCTCTTCGGGGGGCTGCGGTTCGGGGGCATGTACGCCTTTGGCGGCACTGCCGGAAACTTTCGTCAGAATAGTGCGGATAGTCTTGGTGCGAGCTACACCACCGGGCCGTTCGCGTTCGGTGCGGCCTATACCGACGTTCGCTACGCGGCGATGCTCGGTGACAGCATTCGAAACTTCGGCTTCGGTGCGAAATACAAAGGGCAGAAACTGCTGCTAACGGCGCTCTTCACTAATACGCGCAATACTCAGAACGGTGCGGCAGTGAATGCCGCGGAAGCGGGCGCGCTCTATCGCTTCACGCCTGCGTTCGCAACGAGCCTCGCCTACACCTACATGTGGGGCAATGCCGGGGTGGATCATAACCACGCGCATCAAGTTGCTGCCGTTGCCAAGTATTTCCTGTCCAAACGGACGGCGGTTTATGTCCAAGGCGCCTATCAGTTGACTAACTCTGGCGCGACGGCGGTCATCAACGGAACGTTCGGCCCGTCGAGCGGCCGCTCGCAGTTCATTGGCCGGATCGGGATGCAAACGGTGTTTTGAGGAAGGCGAGTATCGGGAAGGCGAGGCAATACGTTGCCTCGTCGATACTCGCAGAAAAGGAAGACGCCGCGCGGTTTATCACCAGCGCGGCGCTTGTTTATTGGACTTTATTGGACGGTAGCTAATTGGCGCTCGAGCGCCGCTGTCACACGTGTCAGCGTACCTTCGATATGCTTGCGCAGCAGACGTGTAGCTTTTTCAGCGTCTCGATCGATCGCGGCCTTCATGAGTCCTTCGTGCTCGCTGTTCTTATGGCGCTCTTCGGTTCGATATAGAGCGGAATAGCGACGATACCGCTCGGCGCGATCGAAGAGCGAAGCCACCATATTGGAGAGCAGGGCGCTGGGCGTGGCCGACAGCAACGCCATATGATAGGCGCGGTGGCGTTCGGACCAGTCGTCGTCGAGTGCCACCGGGCCGGAGCCGAGACGTTTCTCCGCGAGGCTCAATCGATGAAAGGCCGTGAGCACGGCCACTTCCCATTCTTCGTCGCCATGCACGATCGAATCGCTGAGAGCCTCTAGTTCCAGGAGCACGCGCAGCCGCGTGATGTCCTTAAAATCTTCGATGCTGATCGGAGCGACCCAGAACCCACGGTTTTCCGTCGCTTGGACGATGCCGTCTTGCGCAAGCCGGTTCAAGGCCTCACGGATCGGCGAACTGCTCAGCCCGTATGCCTTGGAGAGGCTTTCGACCTTCAGCCGCGTACCCGGTGCGAGTTCGCATCGGATGATCGACGTCTTCATTCGGGCGAAAGCGACGTCGATCAGCGGTACACCGTTCGAAGCGGATGTTGAGTCCATGGGCGTGAGTTGACTGCGGATTTGTCGATGAGATAGATTTTATGCGCAAAATATGCCGATATGCAAGATCGAATTCTTCGTCGAGCAAACAAAAAAAGCGCGAGGGTGACGACCCCTCGCGCTGCACAGAATGCCTTGTCGATCAAGCGCAGGCGGCTCTTCTCGGATGTTCGTGCGCCTTGCCTGCCGGCAGCGCGGCGGCCAACTCACGGATCATCGTGACCGCGTCTTCCGCCTTACGGCAGCCGCCGTACACGTAGTGATCGGGCCGCACGATCACGGCGGCGCAATCATGCTGGTGCATCCAGTTGACGAGTACCCCGTCGACGTCCTGGTAGGCATACGAAGGCGCGCCTGACGTCAGCGCCTCTGTCCTGATCACGACCCGCTCCAACGGAACATCGCACAGGACACTCCATTCCGCCGCCATGCGTTCGATGACGGCTGCATCGGTGTTATCCCTGACGACGATACGAAACGTCATGCCGGTTGCTTCGTCGAGCAGGCATTTGCGGCCTTCCGCAGTCCTGACGAGCGGTTGCGGAAACAATTGACCGCGCGGGCCCTCATTCGATGCGGACAGAAGGCCCGCGCTGAGCCCTGGAATCAACGATTGCCGGACAGTTCCTCGCGGATTGGCAGCCATTTCTTCGAGCAAGCGTTTGTCCCGCTCGCGTGCGGCTGCGGGATCGCGTTCGCAGATCACCTTGCCGAGCGATTTCGTCACGAGCGTGGTTTGCTTCACGTGCGGCAGCCGTTCGGCCTGATAGGTGTCGAGCAGATCGGGACTGGCCGCGCCACGGTTGACGAGGGCCAGCTTCCAGACGAGGTTGGCTGCATCACGGATCCCTTGGCACATCCCTTGGGCCAGAAACGGGGGTGTCATGTGCGCAGCGTCGCCTAGGAAGAACACACGATCCGACCGCCATTCACGCAGGACGAGGGCATGGAAGCGATAGGCCGAGGCGCGCCAGATGTCATATTCGCTCTCGTCGAGCCAGCGCGAGATGAGCCGGCGGACGAACGCGGGCTCCGTCGCTTGTGCCGGCGTTTCGTCGGCGTTGATCATGAACTCCCAGCGCCGGACTTGACCCGGCCCGACTACGAATGTGCAAGGGCGCTCGATCTCACAGTATTGGACGTTGGTCGTCGGCAGGTTTGCGCCGCATCCGTCCTTGAGGACGACATCGACTACGAGCCACGGTTCGTCGAAATCGAGGTCTTCCATCTCCAAGCCGAGCCCCATGCGGATCGGGCTCGTGCCGCCGTCGCATGCGAGCAGATAGTGTGATCGGTACGTGCGCGCTGCGCTTGGCACGTTCGGCTCGGCCACGGTGACGCAAGCGCCATCTTCGCCGGACACCACGGCATCGACTTGCGCGCCTAGCTTGACGGTCACCGATGGAAAGCGGGCAAGATTTTCACGCAACAGGCTTTCGATCTGAGGCTGCATGAAAACGTAGTTGGGCGCCCAACCGAGTTGGAACGGCGGCTCGGCAGCCTCGATGCGGCGAATCAGGCTGGAATCGGTCGTGCGATATTCGGAAGGCCGATAGGGCATCACGTAAGGTGCGATTTTATCGGCGAGTCCGAGATCGCCGAAGATCCGCATGATTTCCTGATCGAAACCCATTGCGCGAGGCTTATCGAAAACCGTTAGGGACTTTTCGAGCACGAGCGTGCGCAGTCCGGCCTCGCCGGCCAAATTGGCCGCTACCGCGCCAACCGGTCCTAGCCCGACGATGATCAAATCGAAGTCCACGTCTCCTCCCTATGGAATGCTGTTGCGCAGGCGTGCATGAGGCGGCGCTTGCAGCGTGCCGGCCGGCTTGGCCGGCACATGTATTAATCGAAGTATGCCTTCGTGTAAGCGGTTTTGACGGTCGTGAAGAAATCGACCGCATACGTGCCTTGTTCGCGCGGCCCGTAGCTGGACGCCTTCGTTCCGCCGAACGGAACGTGATAATCGACGCCGGCGGTCGGCACGTTCACCATCGTCATACCGCTGTTCACATGACGCTTGAAATGCGCCGCGTATTTGAGCGATGTGGTGCAGATGCCCGACGAGAGCCCGAACGGGCTGTCGTTCGCGACCGCTAACGCCTCCTCATAGCTGTCCACGGCGATGGCGCACGCGATCGGGCCAAAGATTTCTTCACGCGCGATGCGCATCTTCGGTGTCGCATCGACGAATAGCGCAGGCGATAGGTAGTGCCCACGGGTACGTCTCGACAGAATCTGACCTCCGCAGACGAGTTTTGCCCCTTCGTTCTTACCGATGCCCAAATAGCCCTCGTCGTGCCGCAATTGCGACTCGTCGACTACCGGGCCGATCTGCGTTTGCGGATCGAGCGCATGACCGACGCGAAGGTTTTCGACCGCTTCGGTCAGACGCGAAACGAACCGGGGATAGATTCCCTTTTGAACGATGAATCGCGACGAAGCAGTGCACCGTTGTCCCGTCGAATAGTAGGCACCCTGAACGGCGCAATCGATCGCGACGTCGAGATCCGCGTCGTCGAGTACGACGAGCGGGTTCTTGCCGCCCATCTCGAGCTGCATGCGCTTGAACTGTTGCGCGCCGCGCTGCAATAGCGTGCGTCCGGTTTCGACCGAGCCCGTGAACGAAACGGCATTGACGTCGGGTGACGAGACGATCGCATTGCCGACGACGCTGCCGCGTCCCATGACAAGGTTGAATACGCCTGCGGGAATCCCGCTGCGAGAAATGATTTCGGCGAGGGCCCATGCCGATGCAGGGACGAGATCCGCCGGCTTGAAGACGACGCAGTTTGCGTAGGCAAGGGCCGGGGCGATCTTCCACGCCGGAATGGCGACCGGGAAATTCCAGGGCGTGATGATGCCGATGACGCCTACTGGCTCGCGTGTGACTTCCACTGCCACCAGGGGACGAACGGACGGCAGCTTTTCGCCTCCCGTGCGCAGCACCTCTCCGGCGAAGAACTTGAAGATTTGGCCGGCACGAGCCACTTCCGCCATTCCTTCGGCAAGCGTTTTGCCTTCCTCTCGGGAAAGCAGCGTGCCGAGTTCCGTTTGCCTTGCCAGTAGCTCAGAGCCGATGAAATCGAGTGACGTCGAGCGCGCCTGGATGCCGCTATGCGCCCATGCTGCTTGTGCCGCGCGAGCCGCTTCGATGGCTGCCCTCGCGTCGTCGGCATCGGCTTGGGCATACTCCCCGACGACATCGTCCAGGTCGGACGGATTCATGTCCCTGCGCGATGCCGTGCTTTCCTGCCAGTGACCGCTGATGAAATTACGCTTCATGTGAGGACCCGGTTGGCAGTCAAGCGTCGAACGCGACGCGCTGAGCGGCAATCCGCTCGCGCATCTCGGCAATCCAAGCCTTGCGCGATAAGAAGCCGGGGCGGCGCAGACACATGGCTTCGGTCTGCTTCAGAATTTCGTCTATCGAAAGGTCGAGGTTGAGCGGCTCGCGGCACGGCTGAGCGGTGAAGAACGGGCTGTCGACGTACAACTCGATAGGGTTGCCTTCTGGATCCTTGAAATAGATCGACCAGGCGTTGCCATGATCGACTTGCTCGATGCCTTTAACTCCGGCTTTCACGGCTCGCCGATAGTACGACTGCAAATCGGCGATGGAGTCGAGCAGCAGCGACAGTTGGTTGACGGGGTTGAACGGCAAATCCGTCGGCTTTCCATCGAACAGGACGAGTTGATGGTGAATCTCGGGATCCTGCGTCATGAAGTACAAATGATGCCCTGTCGAGGCGACACCCCTATCACTGACGACGAAGCCCAGGAATTTTCGATAGTAGTTGACCATCATTTCGAGGTCGCTGCAAAAAATCCCGCAGTGCGTGAACTGAATTTTCGGCAAGGCTGCCATGGATGTCTCCGGATGTCTCGTTTGCGTTTTCGTCAGACGTTTTGGTGTTTACGCCTCGTCTACGACGGAATTCGACAGCGTTCCGATGCTCGGGATGACAACGTCGAATGTGTCGCCGGGCTTCAGGAAGATCGGCGGCTGACGTTTAAAACCGATTCCGCTCGGCGTGCCCGTTGCCAAGATGTCGCCTGGTTCCCAATCGAGGGCCTGTGAGACGTATGCGATCAGGGCCGGGATGTCGAACGCGAGTTCGGAGAGCCTGCCCGTCTGCATGGGTTCGCCGTTAAGCAGCCCCTGAATCGATAACTCGCGATAGTCACGGATTTCGTCGGCCGTCACGAGCCACGGACCGAGCGAGCCCGTGCCGCGGAAGTTTTTGCCCATCCCGTACTGATGCGTATGAAACTGCCAATCGCGCACGCTCGCATCGTTGAAGCAGGTATAGCCGGCGACGTGATTCATCGCGGCTTCCGCTTTGATGTGCGACCCACCCTTGCCGATCACGACTGCGAGTTCGGCTTCGAAATCGAAATGCTCCGAGACACGCGGGCGGATGATCGGCGCGCCGTGCGCCACGAGCGTTTGCGCGAATCGATGGAAGATGACAGGGTACTGTCCCACCGTGCGTCCGGCTTCCGCGGCGTGCGCGACATAGTTGATCCCGACACAAATGATCTTGTTCGGGCGAGGAATGACTGGTTCGAGGTCCACCGCGGCAAGCGCGAAGTCGTTGGCCTCGGCCACGTCGATGAGCCGCCGCGCCTCTTCGAGTGCAGCCGTGTTCGATACGAGCGCCGCGAGATCGGCGACGGCCGGCAGCCGGGTCGCGAGATCGACAATGCCTTCACCCTTGACTGCGCCGAATCCCGCTTGGCCTTGGTGTCTGTATGAGACCAGTTTCATGTGCTTGCTCCTGATGGGCATAAAAGATATGTTTGTGCATATTACACCGCGTTGGATATAATGCAAGCGCCGGCGTGTGAGATGACGCCAGGTCAGTAGTCGATGCGAACCATTTCCTCGGAGCAGCGGATGTCGCTAGTCAATGTAAGAAAGATCAAGCTGGATGTCGAAGAGGTCTGGCACGAAGGCGGAGAGCGGCTCGGCGAGCCGTTGGTGATTGCCGTGGCGACGGCGATCGTCGCGAATCCTTATGCGGGGCGATACGAGCCCGACCTGCTGCCGTTCATGAGCGAATTACGTCAGCTCGGCGCGGATCTGTCGGCTCGCCTCGTGGCGCAGCTCGGCGGCACGCCGAAGGTACAGGCATATGGAAAGGGCGCGATCGTCGGCGAAGACGGGGAACTCGAACACGGTGCCGTCTGGCATGAGGCAGGCGGATGGGCCATGCGGGAAACCCTGGGCGGGCCGAAAGCGATCGTGCCGTCCGCCAAGACGATCGGCGGCGTGGGAACGCGTCTGATGGTCCCGCTCGGCCACATTCAAGCGTCCTACGTCCGGAGCCACTTCGGAACATGCGAGGTCACGGTATGGGACGCTCCGCGCCGCAACGAAATCGCCTTTGCGCTGGCCATGGCAACGGGCGGACGCGTTCATGCGCGACTCGGCGGATTGCAGGTATCGGAAATCAAAGGGCTGGACGGGCTGCGCTGACGTTCAGGTAAACGCGGATTTGCTTTGTGCACAAAAATAAATATCGTGCACGTATCGATAGACAGGAGACACACAATGACGACGAAGATGATGCGGGCGGCACGCATGCACAACGTGGGCGAGCCGATGGTGGTGGAGGGCATCCCGGTTCCGTCGCCGCGCCCGACCGACGTGCTCGTGAAAGTGAAGGCATGCGGCATCGTGCCGAATCTCGGCAACGTCCTGAGCAATTGGGAGAAATGGTTCCCTCATCTTCCGTTGCCGAAACTGCCGGCGATCTTCGGCCTAGATGCCACGGGCGTGATCGAAGAGGTAGGCAGCCAGGTTCATGCATTCAAGCCGGGCGATCGCGTGTACGTGAATCCCGCGCGCTACTGCGGCGGCTGTCGCGCTTGCCGCTCCGGCGATACGACGGCGTGCCCTTACTACCCGTTCAACGGCTACTTCGGCTTCAGCCAACGTTCGCAGGCGATGTTCGACGACTACCCGTACGGCGGGTTGTGTGAGTACATGACGGCGCCACAATACAGCCTCGTGAACATTCCGGACAATCTCAGTCACGAAACAGCCGCGCGGTTCGGCTATTTGGGTACGGCTTATCGAGCGCTGAAGAAGGCAGAGGTCGGCCCCAGCAGCACGATACTGGTGAGTGGCATCAGCGGGACGCTGGGTATTGGCGTTGCGCTCTTCGGCCTCGCGATGGGCGCGAAGAAGATTCTCGGTACGGCACGGAACCGGGAACTCCTGCAGCGCGTCAAGGCTATCGCGCCCGATCGCATCGAAGTGATGTCGCTCGATGACGGTTCGGTCAGCGAATGGGCCACGCGCGTGACGCAAGGCGCGGGTGTCGACGCGGTCATCGACGCACTGGGACCGGGCGCGCCTCAAGAGACGCTGCGCGAGACCTTGAGGACGCTGCGGCGCGGCGGCCATCTCGTCAATATCGGGGCCGTGGCCGGCGAAGTGCCCATGAATCTGCACTACATGATGGACAATGATCAGCGCTTCAGCGGGTCTGCGTGGTTCACGGCGGGGCAGGGGCAGGAAATGGCCGATATGGTCGAGTCTGGCGTTGTCGATCTGTCGGTGTTCGAGCATTGCACGTTCAAACTCGAGGACATCAACACCGCACTCGGCGGGATCGAGAACCGCAACGGCGGTTTCAGCAATTACGTGATTTGCCCTTGAGCATGGCATAGGCGCCTGGCCGGCACATGACGATCCGGCCGGGCGCATTGCGTTTCTTTATCCCTTGCATCGAGAGTACTCATGGCTATCCGACGAGTGGTAACCGGTCACGACTCCCACGGCCGCTCCGTGGTGGTATCCGACGGTGCAACGCCTCGCACTGTTAACTTCGAATCGATCCCCGGTCATGCATTCGCACAGGTTTGGACGACATCGGCTACGCCTGTCGTGCCTTCCGGCAATACGGATCCTACCGACGAACACATCGATTTACTGCCTCCGGCGGGCGGCACGAGCCTTTTGATCGTCACCTTTCCGCCAGACAGCACGATGAGTGCGCCGGGCTTCGATCCGGTCGCTGCTGGCGAGGAGTGCCTGGCGCGAATGCCCGACCTCGCTCGCACGTTCGAACCACAGTGCCCGGGCATGCATAGGACCGATACGGTCGATTACGGGATTGTTCTGTCGGGAGAGATTTGGTTGGAGGTCGATGATGGAAACGAGACATTGCTACGTCCGACGGATGTCGTCGTGCAGCAGGGCACGCGGCACGCATGGCGCAACAAGAGTGATGCGCCCGCGGTCGTGGCGTTTTTCATGGTGGGCGCAAGCGGTCGGCAGGGTGGGGCGGCGTTGTGAGTCACGTTGAACTGGAGTATGCACCGATGACGGAGTCTCTCCTTCTTGATAGCCGTACTCGAGCGCAATTGTTGACGCATGCGCGGAGTCAGAACGCGTGGCTTTCTCGCCCGGTATCCGACGAATTGCTTCGCGAGCTCTACGAACTCGCCAAGTGGGGGCCGACGAGCATGAATTGCTCGCCCATGCGCGTGATGTTCGTGCGTTCGACGGAGGCACGAACACGGCTGTTGTCGACGGTCCTGCCCGGCAACGCCGAGAAAGTCCGAACGGCCCCCGTTGTCGCGATCGTCGCACACGACACGGCGTTTTACGAGCAACTGCCCAAGCTATTTCCGCATCGCCCGAATGCGGGGGATCTCTTTCGAGATCGACCCGCCCTGGCCGAAGAGACGTGCTTGCGAAACAGCTCACTTCAGGGCGGTTACTTCATTCTCGCGGCGCGGATGCTGGGGCTCGACTGCGGACCGTTGTCGGGGTTCGATGCGCCTGTCGTCAATGCGCTGTTTTTCGAAGGCACGTCGTTGCGCGTCAATTTCCTCTGCTGCCTCGGCTATGGCGATCCGGCTGGGCTCTTTCCACGCAGTCCGCGGCTGGAATTTGACGAAGCTTGCACGATCGTGTAGCTCGCCCTAAGAACGCTATCGAGCCCGGGACGATAGTGTTTCGTTCACGAACTTTGGTCGCGGTGCGACTGCCTGCAGAGCGGGAGTGAATACTTCATCTGAATTCGACAAATGTACTTAGTACTACTAAATAAATAAATTGGAGGAAGCATCGCTGGGCCGAGCTGAAGGAAACCCTTTCGAATGCATCACTGGAGGAGACGAGAACATGGATACGCCGGGAAGGCACGATAGTGCTTACGAGTTCAAGACGGTATTGCTGTTGGCGGTTGGTTTTGGGTTGGTCGGATTGGATCGATGGATGGTCGCGCCATTGTTTCCGTACATGATGCGTGACTTGGGATTGAATTTTCAGCAGCTCGGCAATCTGATCGGCGTGCTGGCGGTTGCATGGGGAGCGTGGGCAATCGCGAGCGGGCCGATCTCGGATCGAATCGGCCGTAAGAAGATCTTAGTGTGGACGATGATCGCCTTCTCATTGCTCTCGAGTTTTTCGGGCCTCGCGACGGGTTTCGCCAGCCTGATGCTGATCCGGGGGATCATGGGGATTGCTGAGGGCGCCTTCACGCCGGCTAGCGTGGCGGCTACGAGCGAAGCGTCGCTCGCTTCTAGGCGTGGTTTCAACCTCGGCTTCCAAATGAGCATGTTTTCGTTGCTCGGGCTTGGCGTCGCCCCAATTCTCGCCACCCAGTTGCTGCGTGTCATGCCCTCGTGGCATTGGGTTTTCATGGTTTCCGCTGTGCCGGGCCTGATCGTGGCGGCGCTGTATGCCAAGATCCTTCGCGATCGCCCGCGGACGGCGACGGTGCGCGCGAACTCGATCAATCGTCCCAAAGTCCAGTGGCGTTCGATTTTTGCCAATCGGAATGTCATTGTGGCAATCGCAGCGATGCTTTGCGCAATGTCCGGAATTTTTGTCATCGGCGCGATGGTGCCGACGTACCTCATCGCCGTGCTGCATTTGAACGCGCAAAGCATGGGCTTCGTTGCTTCAGCGCTGGGTTTCGGCGGCTTCATCGGCTCGTTCAGCTTGTCTGGGATCTCCGACTACGTGGGGCGCAAGGTCGCGGCGATCGGTGCGTTCGCTGTTGCTGCGGTTCTACTGTTCGTGTTCGCCAGGACGGGCGCGGATCCCGTGAAGCTCTTCGCACTCCTGTTCGGCATCTCGATGTGTTCGATCGGCTTGCTGAGTTTGTTGTGCGGCCCCATTGCGACGGAAGCGGCTCCCGCAGGACTCGTCGCTTCGACGATCGGTTTGATTTCGGGGATCGGCGAGATCTTTGGCGGAGGTGTGGCGCCCGTTATCGCCGGCTACGTCGCTCAGAATTTCGGGCTGCCTCACGTCTTCGACTTTGCGCTGGGCGGCCTCGCGCTGGGGGTAGTCGTCGTGCTTGCGCTTGTCGAAACCGCACCTAGACGTAAGGGCGCTCTCTCGTTGTCGGCCGAAGAACCTCGGCAAGCAGCATGATGCTTCGGCAGCGCGCTGCGCGTGCTGTCGGAGAAGACAGCACGCCTGAACGGGGAAAGGGATGAAAGACTTGAGAACTCGGATTGCCCTGCTTTTCGCTGGCTTGGGATTGCTGTGTGCGATCGCCGCGGCGATGGGTATATGGGGCGTGTCGGCATCCGAGCGGCGCGCTGAGGATAACTATCGAACGATCACGCTTTCCATCCAGTATTTGGAGGAGACGTATCGCTTCCAGCTGTTGGCTGCGCTCGCGCTGATGGAAGCCATATCGAACGTTGATCCGGTTGCACGTCAGAAAAGCGCCGACTTCGCCGTGCTCATGCAACACGCCTCCGATGAGCAAGCGCAACTATTCAGTGGCGCTGAGAAACACGAGGATGCGATGGCGGCGGCCGATCGGTTCACCCAGGACCGATCGGCGGCGATGAGCGCCATGACGGCAGCCATTGATCAGGTAAGAAATGGCGATGGCGCGGCAGCGCTCATGACCGTACAGCAGCGGCTTCGGCCACCGGGGATGTCAGAAGGACAAGACATTGGTGAACTTATTCAACGCCTCACAGCCGAGTCTCGTCAGGCCCGCGACACCGGTGCGAACGCGGCGCACCTTCTGCTGATCGTGATGATCGCCACTCTCGGTATCGGTGGCGGTTTCCTGGGCGCCGGCGTGTGGCGGCAGATGCGTTCGTTGAACGGCGGCCTTGGTGCGATCGAAACAACCCTCGATGATGTGAGCCGTTCGCTCGACTTAAGCCTGCGAGCGTCGGACGAGCGAGCGGACGAGATCGGGCGAACGGCTGGGGCGTTCAACGTATTGCTGACGCGAATCGAACGCGAGATCGGCTTGATACAGCAAGCGGCGCAAGATATGCGGACGGCGACGGCCGAAATTGTCTCGGGCCAGACGGATCTAACGGCACGAACGCAGCAGCAAGCGGCATCGCTCGAACGAACCGCGGCTGCCATGGCGCAACTGTCGGATACTGTGAAGCGCAATGCCGATGACGCGCTCCAGGCCAACCGCTTGGCCAACGAGGCGTCGGGCCTTGCCCGCGCAGGCGATGAGGCGACGCAGAGGCTGGTCGGCACCATCGAACGCGTGGGCGAGCGGGCAGGCAAGATCTCCGAGATCACTGACATCATCGAAGCCATTGCGTTCCAGACGAATATCCTGGCACTCAATGCCGCAGTGGAGGCGGCGCGAGCGGGCGAGCAAGGGCGTGGCTTCGCTGTCGTGGCGGGCGAAGTGAGAGCCCTGGCGCAGCGGTGCGCGGCCGCCGCCAAAGAAATCAGCGGTCTGATCGATTCGTCTGTACAGGTCATTCGTGACAGTGCGGGACAAGCGACGGAAGTTAACCGCTCTGTGGACGGTGCGATGCAAGCGATCGAGCGGGTCGCTGTCTTAGTCACCGCGATTGCGTCGGCTTGCGGCGACCAAAGCCAGAGTATCGCCGAAGTGAGTCGTGCCGTTGCGTTGATGGATGAAGCAACACAGCGGAATGCGGCGATGGTCGAACAAACGGCCGTCGTCACGCATTCGCTCGAAAGGCAGGCGGATACTCTGCACGCGGCCGTTTCCACGTTCAATCTATCGGTTTAGCTCCGGTCGTGGCCGTAGTGTGCATTTCCGCGCCGGTCCAGGTGCAAACGATGCCGATACCGCGCTACGGCGCACTTCACGCCGCTTTAGCGGATGAGTGTTCTGGATAGGTTGGCGGTACGTTCGCGAAAAAAAGACGGATTGCGCCAGTTCGGTTCCAGCCCCATGAAGTCATCGAAGTACGCGATGGCGATCGATGGTTCTTCGAGCAGATTTTCGCGGAACGATTGCCAGATCTTGATATCGCCAAATTTCTCCGATGTCGTGACGATCTGGCCGCATTCTTGAGCGATGACTTTGCGCACGAGTTCAACGCAGTACGTTGTCGTGGCGAACCCGGTTGGCCACCAGTTGGCGATCGCGTTGTCATCTTCTCCAGACCGATGTCCCTCGGTACGCGGCACCGTGTCGATCGTATGGGTCGCGAGCAGTTGTGCGAGGAGAGACCCGATCAGAAATTGAAAATAATCCGGGCTTTTCCGATGAGGATCTGCCTCGTGGTTTTCGACGATTCGAGCCCAGGCAAAGAACGCGGCCGTGAGCGCGCGGTCTTTGATCTCGACTGGAATGCCGAATTCCGACGTTAGCGCTCTGCAGTGTTCGCCAAGCAACTCATTGAATGACGAGAGTCTGGTTGCGGCTTGCCATAGGTTTCGTCCGCGGCCCTCAATCGTTGCGCAGCGCTTGCTCATGCCGAACACCCTCAAAGGAATTTGACGATCGATGCAAATTCTTGCGTGAGCGCAGCCTCCGGTGCGCGCTCACGCAGAAGCTCACGAAATTTCGACTCACGCGTGCCTAAAATGTCGGCTGCGAGACTCAAGGCTTTGTCGGGTTCGGCCGGCAGCGCGTCGGGGCAGAGGCGTTTCGCGCAGCCGAGGAGCCCGAGCAGCAAGAACACATAAGCATTCGGCTCCGCTATTAGCCACCACGGCGCCACGACATCGGGAAGTTCGACGAACCGCGCGCTGCGGATCGGATGTTTGTCGATCAGCGACAGGCCAAGCCGCGCGAACATCTGGCAAACGTCGGACACAGCACACAGTTGCGGTGCAACAATGACTGGCTCGGCCGATGACAAGGCGCGAGAAGTCTCACAAAACGCGATGAAGCTTTCGTTGATGCGATGTTCGAAGATGAGGACGTCCGCCGCGCCGGCACGAAGCATGAATCGCTTGGCGGCGGCGTAATAGACAGCGGAATAACTTCGAATACGTTTCGTGTCGGCAGGGCAATGAGTGAGCGATTCGGCGTCGATGTCGACATCGACGGGAAGCTTCCAATGATCCTGTAGGGGAGGAATCGCATGTCCCGCATACGTCTCGGCCGTTTCGAGCAGGGAGTCGGCCAAGTGTCCGACCGAGCCGAGAAAGCGCGGCAGCGGCGGGTGCGGGAGGGGCGATTGACGATGCAGAGTTTCCGTCGCGGCCGAGTCTGTGCCCGGAACGTTGCGCGCCGCGTACCGAAACTGCCTGGCGCAATCGACAAGCGCGAGATGGATCTGGTTTAAGTCGGGGCCGATATGACGGGAAATCAAGGGCTTCGCTTCCATGTGACCTCGGCGATGCAGCGTTCGAAGTTAAGATAGCACGATTGTTCAGATTCGACTGTCACTTTCAATAGGGAGAAAACGGAGTGCCGAAAGCGACGAACAAGCTGCGCCAAGACGATGCCGACGATCGAAGTCCGGCCCAGCGGCTGCGTTTGCGCGCTTCCTGGATGTATTACGTCGAAGAGATGACGCAGCAGGAAATCGCGCAACGCCTGGGTGTCGGGCGCGTCACCGTCGTGCGCATGCTCGCGCAAGCACGCGAGCGCAACGAAGTCAGAATCGTTATTCAGGATCGGCTGGCCGAGTGCGTGGAGCTCGAGCGCAGGCTCGAGCAACGGTTCGGTTTGGGTGAGGCGATCGTCGCGCCTTTGTCCTCGCCCGACGCGGATGCCACGGGGCCCGTCAGCGCCGCTGCGGGAGCCTATTTGTCCGATCTCGTACGTTCCGACATGCGCATCGGTGTGGGCTGGGGCCGCACACTCGTGAATGCACTCGCGTACATGAGCGAAAAGCCGGTGGAAAATGTCTCGGTGGTGTCGTTGCTCGGCGGCATCATGAAAGCACGCGCATTCAACCCCGCCGAATTCGCATGGCGTTTCGCCGCGCTTTATCAAGCCGACTGCCATCTGATGACCGCGCCGATCGTGGTAGACAGCCCGGAGACGCGCACGACATTGATCGAACGCTGCGGGCTGCGCGATGTCTTCGACATGGCGCGCACGCTCGACGCGGTGGTGCTCGGGGCGGCCGGAATGGGTAAGGATGCGACGGCCTATCGCTCGCAATTCATTTCGGACAGCGATCGCGAGTCGTTGATTGCCGCCGGCGCGATCGGGGATCTGCTGTTCAACTTCCTCGACGCGGAAGGTGGCATCGTCGATCACCCCATCAACGGCCGCGTCATGTCCGTGCCGTTGCCCATCGTTAAAGAGGTGCCGCAGCGAATCCTCGCTGCGGGCGGCATGACGAAGGTGCGCGCGCTTCGCGCATCGATCAGGCTCTTTGCCCCCACCACGCTGATCACCGATCAATATGCGGCGGCCGAGCTGCTGAACTAGGCCCAATCCGAACCGGTCATATCCCGCCGCGCCGCCCCTCTCGGCGGCGCGCGACGTCCTTCCCGCGCTTCCTCGCATTTCCCTACCCATCCGAACTTACCCTGAGAAACGACTTTTTCGTCGTGTTGGCGCTTGCTGTTGAGTGAACATATCACTAGTATAAAAGACAAATGTACACTCAACAACTCGGAAGCCGACATGGCGGAGCGCGCTGAAGATCCCGTGCCGCCTCCTCGGTCGAAGCTCGGTTCGGCGCCTGCATGGGCCCTAATTTTCAGGAGATTTTGCTGATGTTGAATATCATCCCAAGCGGCCTTGCCGCCTCTCTGCAGGCTCGCGCGGAAGCGGGCAAGCCCGTCCGGATCGGCTTGATTGGCTCCGGCGAAATGGGGACGGACATCGTCACGCAGGTGCAACACATGCAAGGACTCGAGATCGGTGCGATCGCGGATCTGCGCCTCGATGCGGCATGCGACGCGGTGCGCGTGGCCCGTCAGGCCGATGAGGGTTATCGGGTGGTCGATAGCGGTAGCGGCATCTCGAAGGCGATCGAGTCGGGCGCCATCGCCATTACTCAGGACGCGGCTTCGATTTGCACGCATGACCAGATCGATGTCGTCATCGATGCCACCGGCAAGCCGGCCGTGGGCGCGCAAATCGGCCTGCTCGCGATGGAGCATGGCAAGCATCTCGTCATGATGAACGTCGAGGCGGATGTGACGATCGGCGCCTACCTGCGCCGCGAGGCCGAACGCCTCGGTGTCGTGTACACGCTCGGCGCGGGCGATGAGCCGAGTTCGACTATCGAGCTGATCGATTTCGTCAGCGCACTAGGTTATCCGATCGTCGCTGCCGGCAAAGGGAAGAACAATCCGCTGAACGTCGATGCGACGCCCGACGACTACGCCGCGGAAGCGAAAGCTCGCAATATGAACCCTCGCATGCTCGTGGAATTCGTCGACGGTTCGAAGACGGCGGTGGAAATGGCCGCCATCGGCAATGCGACGGGGCTCGTGCCGGACGTTCCGGGCATGCATGGCCCGTCGGCCACGCTGGACCAACTTCACGACGTGCTATGCCCCGTTGCGGATGGCGGCATTCTTAGCCGCAAAGGGGTGGTCGACTATACGATCGGCAAGGGCGTGGCGCCGGGCGTGTTCGTCGTGGCCGAACTGGCGCACCCGCGGCTACGTGAGCGCATGCACGATCTCAAGCTCGGCAAGGGACCGTACTACACCTTCTATCGTCCCTATCACCTGACGAGTCTCGAGGTGCCGCTCAGTTGCGCGCGCGCGGCACTCTATGGCAAATCCGACATGCGGCCGCTACCGGTACCCGTCGTGGAAGTGTGTGCCGTGGCGAAACGCGATCTCAAACCCGGCGAACACCTCGATGCGATCGGCGAATACACCTATCGCGCGTGGGCCCTGGGCGCCGACGATGCCCTGGCGGAGGACGCGGTTCCGTGCGGATTGCTCGAAGGCGGCACGGTCAAGCAGCCGATAAAAAAAGGCGAGCTTCTCACGCGGCAAAACTGCGCTGTCGATCCGAATTCGGCCATCGTGCGTCTGCGTCAGTTGCAGGACGAGGTGGTACTCGGCGCGCGTCGCGCCGCCGCATAAGGAGCGATTCATGGGATACGTTGAAGACAAGGTCGACGGCATGCCCGCCATATTCCGGAGCGTTCCGGAGGCAGCGTTGCGCGATGCGCTCCGAAAGATGATCCTCGTGCGTCGCTTCGAGGAGAGCGCGGAGCAGGCTTACATGCGCGGGCTCATTCACGGCACGATGCACTTGTCGATCGGACAAGAAGCGTCGGCGATCGGCATGACGATGCTGCTGAACGACGACGACTACATCACGTCCACGCATCGTGGCCACGGCCATTGCATCGGTAAAGGCGCGGATCCGAAGCGGATGTTCGCCGAGTTCTTCGGCAAGGAAACGGGTTATTGCCATGGCCGCGGCGGTTCGATGCATATCGCCGACGTCAGCCGCGGGAACCTCGGCGCCAACGGCATCGTGGGCGGCGGACTTCCGATTGCGGTGGGCGCCGGGCTTTCGATCAAGAAGCAGGGCCGCAATTCGGTCGTGGTGTGTTTTTTCGGGGACGGCGCGAACAATGAAGGCGCCTTCCACGAGTCGCTGAACTTCGCGGCGATCTGGAATCTGCCCGTCATCTTCGTCTGCGAAAACAATCGATATGGGATGTCGATGTCGGTCGAGCGCTCCACGGCGGTGAGCCACGTATCGCAACGCGCGGCGTCGTACGACATGCCCGGTGTGACCATCGACGGCAACCGCTTGAGCGATGTGCTGCAAGCGGCCGACGAAGCCATTTCGCGAGCGCGGGGCGGCGGGCCGACGCTGATCGAGTGTGAGACTTATCGCATTCGCGGTCATTCGAAAAGCGACCGCAACCGCTATCGCACGCGCGAAGAAATCGAATCGTGGGGGGGGCGCGATCCGATCACGCATTTGGAAAAGCAATTGCTCGAATGGGGGGTGGTCGATGCCGCCGCGGTGCAAGCCATGCGGGCGAGCGTCGAGGACGAGATCAAGGCCGGCCTTGAATTCGCACAAGAAAGTCCTTCGCCCCACATCGACGAACTCACGCGCGATGTCTATACCGGTGCACTGGAACCGACGCCACAAGGAATACTGCAATGACTACGGCAATGAGCCAGCCGCGCGAACTGACGTACGCGCAGGCGATCAACGAAGCGCTTGCGATTGCGCTTGAACGTGACGATCGTGTCTTTCTGATGGGCGAGGATATCGGCGTATACGGTGGTGCGTTTCAGGTGACGGGGGGGCTTTTCGAGCGTTTTGGCCCAGAGCGCGTGATGGATACGCCGATTGCCGAGCTTGCCGGCGCGGGCATTGCGGTGGGTGCCGCCATGACCGGCTCGCGGCCCGTCTATGAATTTCAGTTCTCGGATTTCGCCACGCTGGCGATGGAGCAAATCGTCAATCAGGCCGCGAAGATGCGATACATGTTGGGCGGCGGTGTCTCTGTGCCGGTCGTCATGCGTTTCCCCGCGGGCTCGGGGACGGGTGCCGCGGCGCAACACAGCCAGAGCCTCGAAGCGTGGTTTGCGCATGTGCCGGGCCTCAAGGTCGTTCAACCCAGCACACCGCACGACGCGAAGGGGATGCTGCTCGCCGCGCTCGACGATCCCGATCCGGTGATGATTTTCGAGCATAAGCTGCTGTACAAGAGCAAGGGCGTCGTCCCGGAGGGCTACTACGTCGAACCGCTCGGGAAGGCCGTGGTTCGGCGGCTAGGGACGGACGTGACAATCGTCGCAACATCGATCATGAGCGTGCGGGCGCTCGAAGCCGCGGAGGCGCTGGCGCAGGACGGGATCGACGTCGAAGTCGTCGATCTGCGCAGTATCCGTCCCATCGATCGTCAGGCGATCATCGATAGCGTGCGGAAAACATCGCGGCTGATCTGCGTGTATGAGGGCGTGCAGCAACTGGGCATCGGTTCGGAAGTCGCGGCGATCGTGAGCGAGGGCGAGGCATTCGACGCACTCGATGCGCCGATCGTCCGGCTTGGCGGCGCGGACTGTCCGCTTCCCTACAACCCGCAGCTCGAAAGGGCTGCGGTGCCGCAAGTTGCCGATATCGTGGATGCGGCGCGGCGGCTCGTCGGCGGGAGGATCTGACATGCCGACCGAGGTCATTCTTCCGCGCGTCGATATGGATATGACGGAGGGCTCGATTACGGCGTGGTATGCGCGCGAAGGCGATTCGGTGAAAGAGGGCGAGCCGCTGTTCGACATCGAGACCAGCAAGGCGACGATGGAAGTGGAGTCGCCCGCGTCCGGCATCGTGCGCAAGGTTTCCGCGAGCGTCGGAGACACTGTGCCGGTCGGCACCGTTATCGCTTGGATCTATGCGAGCGGCGAGGCGGTGCAGGAGCCGGAAGAGGCGGTGCAAGCCGCAGCGGCGCAAGCGCCTGAGCTTTCGTCGACGATTGCGGAGTCGCCTGCCGCACCGGTTGCGCGCGAGCTGGCAGCGGCCTGTGCGGCCGAAGCGCGGACGGGAACGCGGGCGAGCCCCGCTGCACGCAAGGTCGCGCGCGAAAGCCATATCGAACTGGCGGAAGTCAGCGGCTCCGGCCCGCACGGGCGCATTGTCAAGAACGACGTGCTGTCGTTTTTGCGGCAAGTGCCCGCGGTGGTGGAATCGTCCCTACGCCTCAATCGCCTATGGCTGCATGAGGGAAATGCGGCTACGATCGTCTTGGTCCACGGTTTTGCGGCCGAATTGAACAGTTGGCGGCCACTCGTGCACGCGATGCGCGAGGCCGGGGTGCTTGCCGATATCGGCGTGCTTGCCATCGATTTGCCCGGGCATGGAAAATCGCCCGACTGCGACGCGCTTTCGCTGCGTTCGATTGCGGAAGCAATCGAAGCCGTGTTGCGGGAAGAATATGCCGAGCCGGCGCACCTTGTCGGTCACTCGTTTGGTGGTGCGGTGGCGTCGCAACTCGCCGCGTCTTCGCGGCTCGCGGTGCGGTCTCTTACCTTGATCGCACCGGCCGGCATCGGGGAAAGTTGCAATTGGGCATTCATGAACGGCCTGACGAAAGCAACCGATCGTGCAACGCTAAGGCCATGGCTGGAGGAACTCGTGCAAGACGCATCGTTCATCGATGAGGGGTTCGTTACCACGGCGGAGCAGCAGCTTGGCCGCCCCGGCAGGAGGCAGACACTCGAGCGCATGGCTACGGCCTTTTTCCGCGACGGCCGGCTGCAGGTCGATCTCGCCCCGCTGTTGTCGGACTTGCGAATGCCGGTCCGTGCGGTTTGGGGCGCAGCCGATCGAATCTTGCCGATCGCGCACGCCGATCGCCTTCCGCGTACGGTTGCGCAACATCGATTCGCGGGCGTCGGACACCTTCCGCAAATCGAGGCGGCCGATGACGTGGCACGCGTGATCGGCGAGCAGACGAGACGTTAGCGGCGCGTGCATTGCGCGTCTTCCCCGATACATCCTCATCGATATTTGCATTAATAAGTAGACCCAACGCTCAACAGCCGGGTGCGAGCCCGGCCCCCGCCGAGTCCGGCCAGCGGCCGAGACGGCAAGGAGATAGGCAATGGAACTCGTCCGACTTGGTTTGTTGCTGCTTGCATTGATGTGGGCCTTGCAGGTCATCGCTTCGTGGGTGCAGGTGCGCCACTACCGCAGCGTCGTTCGAAGAACGGCGGCAGAGTGGAACAGTGGATATCTCGGGGCGAGCTCATTCAAAGCCAGGCTGGGACGGGGCGCCATTGCGATTATCGTGATCGACAACGAGGCGCGAGTGCGCAAGGTGCTCAGCATGTCTGGCCTCTCCGTTTTTGCGCGTTTCAAGGCGCTCGATGATTTGCGTGTGGGGGCCGCGGAGTTCAATGAGCGTGTCGATGTCTCTGCGCTTCCCATGAGCGTCAAGCAGGCACTGGGAAAAGCGTTTGAAGTGGCATGCCGGACGGCAGACGAACGTCGGGAGCCGTCGTTGTCGAAGGCGTCTTAATCCAGATTTTTAGCTTTTCCGTGTTGGTTTTCGTTCGGTAATTACACAATAACTCATTAAGTACGGTGTTCCATATCAGGAGAACAGCATGAATCCTTTGGATTTTCTGACTCACGCCGCCGAGGCGTTTATCGGTGTATTCAATGCGGGTGGTAAAACCTTCGTCGGTTTCGTGACCGGAATTTTGCCGACATTGATCGTGCTGTTGACGGCTGTTTATACCATCATCGCACTTGTCGGCGAGCAACGCATTCAAGGTCTCGCGCGCTTCTTCTCAAAGAACGTGATCACGCGCTATACGCTGTTGCCGTTGCTGGCGATGTTCTTCCTGACCAACCCAATGGCTTATACCTTCGGCGTTTTCCTCGAAGAAAAGCACAAACCGGCCTTTTATGACTCGGCTGTATCGCTTTGCCATCCTATTACAGGACTCTTTCCGCACTGCAATCCTGGAGAGCTGTTCGTGTGGCTCGGGGTGGCGGCAGGCATTACTAAACTCGCCGAGAATCACGCCGCTCCATTCTCTCTTCCGAAGCTTGCACTGTTTTACCTCGGTGTCGGCTTGGTGGTGAACCTGTTGAAGGGCATCGTGACCGAAGGGATTACTCGGATGATCGCGAAGCGCGAAGGGATCAAGCTCTGATCACCACCAAACACAAAAGGCACTGGAGGAAGACATGGATACACGTACCTATCGCGCCGTACGGATCGAGAAGGGACCGAACGGTTGGGGCGGCCCGCTCACCATTACGCCGACGCTGGAGCGCAACAAAATCGTGGCCGTGACCGGCGGCGACATCCCGAAGGTGGCCACGCGGCTTGCGGAAATGACGGGCGGTGTCGTGGTCGACGGTTTCCGCAATCCGCCGCTCGAATCAGAAATTGCAGCTGTGGTCATCGATTGCGGTGGCACGGCACGATGCGGCGTTTACCCGCGCAAGCGCATTCCGACGGTCAATCTCAGCCCCGTTGGGCAGTCCGGGCCGCTGGCGCAGTTCATTACCGAAGACGTCTATGTCTCGGGTGTCGATCTCGCGAGTCTTCATTCGATCGACGAGGATGCGGCTGCACCCGTTTCCCCCGCCGTGGCGGCGCCTTTTGCCGAGCCTGGCGCGGCGGCCGTCGCCGCTGCGGATCCCGCGCATTCGGGCGGAATCGTCGGTTGGATCACTGCGATTGGGCGCGGGATGGGCGGTGTGGTCAATGTGCTGTTCAACAGCGGCCGAAAGTCCATCGATACCGTGATCAGGAACGTCCTGCCGTTCATGGCGTTCGTCACGATGCTGATCGGTATCATCAACTCGACGGGGGTTGGCGTCGGGCTCGCCCACGTGTTGTCGCCGCTGGCCGGCAATATCATCGGGCTCGTGATCCTGTCGGCGATTTGCGGGCTGCCCTTCCTCTCTCCCGTTCTAGGCCCGGGCGCCGTGATCGCTCAAGTCATCGGGGCCGCCATTATCGGGCCCGCCATCGGCAACGGCACCGTGCCGCCGCAGATGGCGCTGCCGGCCTTGTTCGCTTATGACACGCAAGTCGGCTGCGATTTCGTGCCAGTAGGGATGGCGCTGGGAGAGGCGAAGCCGGACACGATCCGCATCGGTGTCCCCGCAGTGCTCATCAGCCGTCAAATCATGGGGCCGGTCTCGGTCCTCATCGCATGGGTTGCGAGTTTCGCCCTTTGATTCATTTCGGGAACGACTATGCACTACTACAAGACTGTGATCTCGTCGATCGGAGAAGAAGTTCAAGCCTTGCTGGAGGGTGGCGTACTCATCCTGTACGCCGACGGTGCGCCGCCGGAGCTTGCTGAAGTCTCCGTCTTGCACCGCGTGGAGCAGGCGAGCCGTGACGTGCCGCGGATCGGGGCCATTCTGCGTATCGGCGGAGGCTCGGCGATCGTGACGGCGGTGGGGCCGACGGCATGGAACAAAGTCAGCGAACTGGGCCACGTCGTGCTGAATTTCAACGGCTCGCGCAATGCGGATCGTCCGGGCGAGATATGCGTGTCGGAAGTCGACTGCGCAAGTCTGTTCGAGGGGATGAAGAGCGGCACGATCATTGAGATCGTCGACGCTTGATACCTGAGCAGTGATTGAATCGATTGTTTTGCCGAATCCTAGAAAGGGTACGTCATGCTGGAGACACCGGTCGTTGTCAAAGTACATGAGGGACTGCACGCGCGTCCCGCCACGCAATTCGCCAAGCTCGCCAAGAGTTTTACTTGCTCGCTGCAGATCGGGCGAGGCGATGCGTGGGCCGACGCGAAAAGCGCGGTGAAACTCATGCTGTTGGGTATCAAGCAAAACGAGCAGATCGTCTTACGTGCGGACGGCGACGACGAATGCGAGGCGCTGGGGCGGCTGGCGGACTTTCTCGCCGATGCGAGTATTTCATTGCCGGCTACGGGCGATGCTGGGGGCGGCGTTCCCGCTGTTGCTGTCGAACAGCCGGGTGCGACGCCGAACGCAGGCGCTGCCCGCGCGCTGTCCACCGATGCAGCGGGTCTTTCGTTCAAGGGCGTTCCGGCGAGCGAAGGCTTGGCGTTCGGACAGGCGTATGCCTATTTCCGAGAGGAGATCGTCGCCGATAGACAATCCGTCGCGCCACACGAGGTAGCCGGCGAATTGCACCGCTTCGGCGCGGCGCTCGAGGATACGTTGCGCGCAATGCTCGCGCCGCGCGGTGACGCTGCCGAGCATGACGAGATCTTCGAGGCGATCGCCGAAGTGGCGCGAAGCGATGATTTCGCCGGTGCGATCCGCGCGCTGGTGTCTTCGCAGTGGAGCGCCGAAGCCGCCACGCTGAAGTGCGGGCTCGATCTGGCGGTGGCATTTGCGACGTTGCCCGACGAGTACCTGCGCAGCCGCGCTGATGATATTCGCGGGCTGACGCGGGCCGTGGCTGCATCGCTGCTCGGCAAGCCGCTACCCACGCTCAGCGAACTGCCGGGCCCTAGCATCGTCCTTGCCGAGGAACTTTGTGCGCCCGATCTCGCACGCGCCGATTTGCGAAATATTCTCGGTATTGTCTGCACGTCGGGAAGCGCAACATCTCACGTTGCAATCATCGCGCGCGCGCACGGTATCCCGGCCATTCTCGGCGTGGCGGCGGATCGCGACATACTGCGCTCGGCGGCGAGGATAGCGATCGATGGTGGAAGCGGCGAACTATGGCTCGATCATTCGCCCGAATTCGAGGAGGCGATGTCTAGGCGGCTCGATGCGCAGCGCGAAGTACAAGCGAGCCTGCTCGCATACCGTGATGTTGAACCGCGGACGCAGGAGGGTCAGAAAATACAGGTCGCGGCAAACCTAGGGTCGCTCGCCGAGATCGAGGCGGCTCAGCTTGCCGGGGCAATGGGTGTGGGCTTGTTTCGCACCGAACTGCTGTTCATGGATCAGCGCAGGGTGCCGTCGGAAGAGGAACAGCGTGAGGTGTATACGACGCTTGCCCGCGCATTCGCCCCGTGGCCCGTCATTATCCGCACGTTGGATGCGGGTGCCGATAAACCGTTGCCCGGCGTTCGCTTCCCCGAAGAAGAAAACCCTTTTCTCGGCTGGCGAGGGATTCGCATGTGCCTGGACTGCCCCGAGATCTTTGAGCCGCAATTGCGTGCGCTATTGCGAGCCGCGGTGCATGGCAACCTGAGTGTCATGCTTCCAATGGTGGACGATATCGAAGAAGTCCGCCGGACGAAAGCGATCATGGCGCGCCTGTCGCGCGAGTTGACGGAACAAGGCGTCGCTCACGGCAAGCCGAAATTGGGCATCATGATCGAGACGCCGGCGGCCGTGCTCACGGCGGACCTCTTGGCGAAAGAGGCCGATTTCTTCTCCATCGGCACGAACGATCTCACGCAATACATCATGGCCGTCGATCGAATGAATTCTCGTCTGGCTTCGTTGTACCGGACGGATCATCTCGCCGTGCTTCAAGCGATCCGTATCGTATGCGATGCGGCGCGACGCGCGAAGATCAGCGTTGGTGTCTGCGGTGAGGCTGCGTCCCGGCCGGAGATGATACCGACGCTCATCCGGCTCGGTGTCGATGAATTGAGCATGAGCCCTGCGGCTATCCTACGTGCTAAGAAGGTTGTGACGGAAATAGAAGGGACACAGCGGGATGCCGCGTGACCTCACGTCATAAAGCGTTCGGCGTCAGTGTTCTGTTTCAGATGCTATCTGAGGCGCGGCAGGCCCTTGCGTATAGTCGGTGGTCCGGGTGGCTCAACTGCAGTTCCGAACCTGCCGCCGTCGCTGGTATCCGCCCGCAGCCGTTCGAGTCCCCAGGTAAGGTGCGCAGGCACCTTGCTTCCTGGACGAACAAATGAAAAAGGCCAGCTAATCGCTGGCCTTTTTCATAAAACTTGGTGCCCAGGAGAGGACTCGAACCTCCACGATGTTGCCACCGCTAGGACCTGAACCTAGTGCGTCTACCAATTCCGCCACCTGGGCTCGCTTCGAAAGCGAAGGCGCTATTGTAGCGAGTCCGCCGCGGCTGTCAACGCGTTCAAGCAAAAAATTTGCCGGCTCGCCCCACCTCAGCGATTCGACCCACCGCCGTCAACTCCCAATCACCACGAATACCTGCGCGATCGGCGCTTTGGATCCGCCCGGCAACGCCCGCAACGGCTGCCCGTAAGTCACACGCGCATTGACGAATCGCGACCACTGAAACCGCACCCCCAAGCCGACACTCGAGAGCATCCCCGCCTGAACCTCGCCAGGCTGATCGATCTTGTTCCAAACATGCCCCGCATCGACGAAGGCGAACGGCTGAAACGCAGGCCCATCCTCGCCGAAAAATGCAAAAGCAGGCGTGCGCACCTCGGTCTGCAGATTCCATCCGCGATCGCCTTGCACGCTGTAGGGCTCATACCCGCGCAGCGTGTCGTCACCGCCCAAACCCATTTCCTCGCTCGGCAACAACGTGTTCGGCGACCATTGAAAATGCCCGCGCGTCGATAAGCTGAAGCCGGCGCCGATCGTCAAATCGCGTTGAGCAAGCAACTGCACGTATCCATAACGCGCCGTTGCCCCGTTGCGCGTGGTTTGGAACGCCTCGTCGGTGTTGTTCCCATCGAGATGCCCGGGGCTACCGATCAGCGCCACGTTCGCATGCGTCTGCCCGAGCGCATCGCTCTTGGTCGCGTCGTACGAAACGAGAAACTGATGAACGTGCGTGTTCGCATTGAAAACCTGCACGCCGCCGAATTCCAAATCGTTGTTCGACCGCTTGAAGTCGTAGCCGAATTGCACCTGCTGCTGCCAGCCATCCACGCTCGGCAAGTGCCGATCGTAACGCGCGCTGATCTGTGCGGAGACGCCCGTCTGGTTGAAACTGTTGTCGAGCCGTGGCGTGCTTTGCGCGTACACGCCGAAGAACTCGACGCGGTCAAGCCACGGCAACGGGGCCGAGTAGCTGAACGAATGCGCTTGAAAGCGCGGCCGATTCGGCCGCCCCTCGATGTCCGGATTGCCGCCGAGCAAATCGTTGCTTGCCGTGTACTGGTAGGCGATCTGCTGATCGAGGCCGAAGAGGTTGCCGTAGTCGATGCCGGCAAAGAATCGATCGCGACCGAGCTGCCGCACGCCGGCGTTGTCGTAGCCCACGTCGACGCGCAGCGGTAGGCGATCCTGCGTTTGCAGAATCACATCCGTTGCGTTCGTTCCCGAGCCGGGGGAGTAGACCACGTCGACGCGTCGGTAAGGGTTCGCATTGAGCAACGAGAGGCCCGCGAGCACGTCCGATTCTCGAATGGGGCCGCCGCTGTGCAGCGGCATTTCGCGTGCGAGCTGCGCTTCGGAGAAGTAGCGATTGCCGCGCGCCGTGACCTTGCCCACGTGAAATTCGGCAATAGCGATGCGCACGACACCGTCGCTCACGTCCTGCTCGGGCACGTAGACGTCGACGAGCGGCTCGCCGGCGGCACGGAATCGCTCGATCACGGCGCGACGAATTTCGGCAAGCCGGGCGAACGTCAACGACCGCCCAATATCCGCATCGAATCCGGCGAGGAACGAATCGTCGAGCTCAGGCAGGCCGACGGCGGCGACGTGTTTCCCATCGGGCAGTGCTTGTGTGCCCAAGACGGTATGCCCATCGTCCTTGACGAAAAGCAGCCCTTTCAATGTGGCCACCGCTGTTTGCGCCGAGCCGGTCGCCGGCGCGGGTGGAGTAGGCGGGGCGGTTGGCCGCGTCGCCGCGGGCGGCGGCGTCGGTGCGACGTCGCGATACGATTGCGCCGTCGCTGAAGCGCTGATGACCGCCAGCGCGGCTACGCCGGTCCGCTTCAGCTTGCCGCCGAATGTGCGCCTCATGCGCGTGCTCGATGCGTCATGGTCGTTGTCCCCGTCCTTTTTTCCGTTTGCCGTCGGATTGGATCGTAAATACCCGCTACTTGCGTTCGATGTCCTTGATCTTGCGCGCCGGTACGCCGCCTACGAGCGTGTAGGCCGGCACGTCTTTCGTGACCACCGCGCCCGCGGCCACCACGGCCGCCTCGTGAATTGTCACGCCAGGCAAGATCGTTGCGCCCGCACCGATCCAAACTTTGTCTTTGATGCAAATTTCTTGGTGATCGAGCCCGCGCCCGACTCGAGGGGCGAAGACGATATCGTGCGTGGCCGTTTCGAACGAGACGCGCGGGCCGATCTGCACGTCGGCGCCGATCGAAATTCGGCTGTTGCGACAGGCGAGCCGCGTCTCGGCGTTCAAGTACGCGCGGTCTCCGATGGAGATGCCGCGGATCGTCTCTTCGTTCAGGCTCAATTCAACGCTCAACGGGCCGATGATCGTCACGTCCTTGCCGATCGTCATGCCGGCCTTGCGATAGAACGTGGGGCGGATGCGATTGAACGGCCCGTAGGTTGGCATCGCATTGCCGAGCGTCATGAAGAGGTGTCGTTTGAATGCCGTCAGGAGCTTCATAGATCCGCATGCCGGGCAGCGCGTCGCGCCGCGATGGTCAACGATAAACCCGGGGACGCGTTCGGGCCCCAATGTGGCGCATAGAGCGGGGGTTTTGGCGCAAATGCTGGCGTGAGATAAACGTGCGGACCAGGCGTCGCATCACTGTTGAAGTATCGGGTCGTTCTCGGTGATCGCGTGGCCAGCGAGGTCTAGATTTTTATTAGCATTTCAACGCCATTTCCTGAATCGGCGTTCAGATGGGATTGCCAGGCCGTTGCAAGCGGGAATGAGGAGGGGGCGTTGCGCGAGACGCGAGAATTCCAGCCGGAAACGAGCTGCAGTACGGGACAATGGCGACATTTTATTATAGGGTCGCATTCAAATTAATAAGGCGCTATCCATGCGAGAGGCACGAAATACTTTCCGAATTTCCTACAAACTTTTCTCGAAAATAGGCGTATACCCCTATGTGGTATCGGTAATAACGTGTCGACAAAAAGTAACAATTTGATACGAAAATACACGCATCGGAAAATTCGACCGTGAGGCGTTTCCTACGCTAGTAGTGTCGGATGAATCCTACACATACTGCGCACTCCCTACGGAATCTTCCTCCTCGGCTGATTTCGCCGGTCGGTCCGTTAGGCAATACTTCATATCAACAAGTTGCGGCTGTGATCTCCCCGGATACGTCGACGTGTTGAAGCAGGGTCGAGCGTAGCGGATCTTCCTCGGAAGCGATCTCCAGATTGTGGCTAGAAAGTTCGTAGGTTAGTTAGGATACCTAATTAACTGGTTGTGTGTGCATTTGTTGGGAAAGACAGGCTCCGTCAGAAGCGCCGCTACCCGTTTTCTACATGTTCCGCTCGGGGTTGCCTCGGCGCTGATGGGGTTCTTGAATCATGAAACGACGTCAATTTCTCGGCTGCGTCACGGCAGCGGCAAGCAGCTATGTTCTCGTCGCCTGCGGCGGTGGCGGTGGCGGTTCCGATTTGACCGCAAGCTCGAGCGCGGGCACCAGCGCGGTGGCCAATGCCAGCTCGGCGGCGGCATCGACTGCTTCGCCGGACAACACGACCGTGCCCCCGGCACCCTCCATCGTGGACAACAGCGCAAACGTTTGGACACTGAAAAGCGGCTACATTTACGTGAACGGAAGCAAGATGTCCGGGCCGTACAATGTCGCGACGCTGCTGTGGTACGGCGGCTATGTGTACCAGATCAACACGAGCAATGCGTTCTACCAATGGACCGGCACGAAGTGGGTGCAAACGATCGACCCGCGCTTGGGCGGCACGTCGGCTGACGGCACGGCTGTCCCGCCGGCGTCGTACATCATCGACAAGCTGAACAACATTTGGACGCTGTCGGGCGGCTATGTCTTGAAGAACAACGTCAAGGACACGGCCTCGTCCAGCGTCACATTGTTGGTCTGGTACGGCGGCATGCTCTATCAGCAGCGCTCGGGCGGACAGTTCTACGTGAAGACGTGGATGAACACGTGGTCGCCTTGTAACGACCCGCGCGTCAACCTCGTATCGACCGCCGGTCATTTCTACGGCATCAACGGCCATTACGATTATCCGTTCACGGCGACCCAAGTCGTCACGGCGCTGCAGGCGCTCGGCTGCACGACTTACCGCGTGGGCTGCATCAACAAATCGACGCAGTTGAACCCGGTGATATCGCTGGCTAGGGCGTTCCAAAGCGCGAACATGACGCTGTTCACCCTGATCAACTACGGTCTGCGCGATTTGACGGGCACGCTGTACACGAGCGAATCGGCGGCGTACAGCGCCTGCTACACCGGCGCGGCGGCGATCGCCACGGCGTTGGCGCCGTACGGCGTGACGATGTACGAGTGCGGCAACGAGTTGACGCGTGACCCGGCCATCATCGTGAATTCGACGTATGCGGGCACGAAGAACTCCGACTTCAACAATGCCAACTGGCCGATCATGCGCGGCGCGATCCGCGGCATGATCGACGGCATCAAGTCGGTGCAGCCGAGCGCGAAAGTGGGCGTGAATTTCTGCGTGTCGGACGTCGCGGCCTCCGACATGCTGTGGGACGGCGTGCAGCCGGACGGGTCCACCGGTTATTCGAAGGTGCGCTGGGACATCACGACCTGGCACAACTACTCGCCTTACGGCGACGTCTTCAACATCGGAACGGACGGCGCCGGGCCGGGTTTCAACCTGCCTTCATACTGCAAGGCCCGGTATGGCGTACCGTTCTTCATGACGGAATGGAACCTTGCTCCGGAGAAGGATGAGACGGCTCGCGCGAGCTACGTCACGCAGCAGATGACGGAGTTCTATGCGGCGCGCAAAACTCAGGGCGTCGAATCGGTGATGTACTACGAACTGACGAGCGGCGACTACACCTACGGTATCGTGCTCGACGATCTGACGCCGATCCAGCCGACCTACAACGCGTTCCAGTCGTTCGTGAACAACAACCCGGATAACTAAGCCGCCGCGGTTGACCGATCGATTCGCCTGCGGGCGAACCAAAAGCGAAAAGCTCGAAGCTTAGGCGTAGCACGCCGAGGCTTCGAGCTTTTTTGCGAAGAAAAGGTTAAACGTGTCGCGGGTGGATTACTTGGCGCACGCCGATCCGGGCGGGCGGCCGCGGCTTCATCGGCCGGTGCTCGGCGCCGCCGCGCCCACCACGCGTGGCCCGCGCTGCCCGCGCGAGCGAGGGGGCGTGCGCCGCGGCATTTGCGTGGGCGGGATGGGAGTAGGCCGCCGCATGAACGCCGGCAGCGTTTCCCGTACGCGCGAGGCGAGCAGCAAGGACACGACGAGCGCGATCGGCAGCACGTTCGACGGCGTCGTCATCCGGTGCTCTGTGGCCGACATGGCAAGCAGACAAACCGATGAGAGTTCGACGAAGCGATAGGCGATGAAGTTACGCCCGCTTTCCCGCATGGCGGCCCACGTCCCCTTTTGGCACCACGCGATGAGACGCCAGTAGAACATCATCATCAGGATGAGCCCGACCACGCCGAGTTCGGCTAGGAAGTTCAAATACGAGTTGTGCGCATGCGAGTCGGTATGGTTCGCGGTGATGCCGATCGGATGTCCGAACAAGCCGAAGTAACGGGAGACATAGGAGATCTGATCGTCGAACGAACCGAATCCCATGCCGAACAGCGGACTTTGGCGGAAGTAGGCGAGGGCGCGGGGCCATAGCCATTCGTAGCGGATGCTGAGGTTGGCCACCTTTTCATCGGCGTTTTCGATGCTGAACCGATAGCCCATGTAATCGACCGAATTATCGGTGTGATAGATCGCCATGAACAGCGAGCCGGCGATGAGCCCTGCGATAAGCGTGGCGAGCACCCAGCGCTTGCGTCCCAGGAAAAGGTAGGGCATCAGCACGAGAATCCCGAACATCGATCCGCGGCTGTACGTCGAAAACAACATCAACGCATTGACGCCCATCAGCATGAGCATCCCGCGGCTGCGCTTCATCGAATAGCATGCGATGCCCAGACACAGCAGCACGGCAAGGAAGCCGCCAGCGGCGTTGCGGGCGACGAAATAGCTGCCGAACGTGTCGGACGGATGACGCAAGATCGTCAACAAGCCGTTCTGCGCCATGTACCACAGGTAGTACGGCACGTTGACGAGCACGGCGAAGCAATAGAAGCGCCGCAAGATCTTGTTCAGATCCCAGCGATGCACGTAGACGCATCCGGCCAGAATGGGCGCGTAGGAGATGAAGAAGTTGCCGTCGTGGCGGTAGAAGTCGAATTCGAGAAACGACTCGGGGTTGTAGTAGAGCGTCGAGAGCAAGGCGAACGCGGCGAACGTCACCAGCGGTGCGATGAACGTGGGGTAGCGGCGCCCGAAGAACCGCCACCCGCACAGCACCATTGGCGCGAAGCCAATCGCGCTGACCGGGACGAAATTGGTGACGCTGAAAATCAGCGCGATCAAGGAAACGTAGGCCACGCTCGCTAACCTCGACTTATTTGGTGACGATCGCCGCCGTCAAGCCGGCGTTGATCGCGGGCAACAGCAGGCTCAGCACGCGGTTGAAGCGGACGAGCGGCCCGTTGTCGACATAGACGACATCCTTTGGCCGCAGCGGAAACTGATTGGCCAGCAGCATCGATACGGGCGAGTGCGCATCGAGGTGATACACCTCGGGCTTGCCGTTCTGCTCGCGAATCACATAGAGCTGGCGCGGATCGGCCGTGCCTTGATTCATGAAGCCCGCTTGGCTCAGCGCTTCCGACAACGTCAGTTTTCCGTCGGAAGTGGGCGTCGCCGCGATCGGCTTGGTGACTTCGCCCATGACGTAGGCGGTATTGTCGTCGCGTGTGCTCACGCGAAGCATGTCGCCCGACTGCAGCATGATGTCTTGAGGGTTCTTTCCCAGCGCCATCATTTGCGTGAGGTCGATCGGGTACGACTTGCCGTTGCGCGTGAGCGTCAAATGCGCGCGATCGGCATTCGCCGTGAAGCCGCCCGCGCGATTGATCGCTTCGGTCAGCGTCATCGGAATGTCATTGATCGCTTCTCCGCCCGGCGCGCGCACTTCGCCGTCGACGTAGACTTGCGCGGCACGGTACGAGGCCACGCGTACCGTCACTTGCGGCTCGCGGAATTGCTTGGAAAGGTCGGCCCGCACTTCGCGCCGCACTTCTTCCACCGTCTTGCCCGCGGCGTGGATCGGATGCGACAGGTACGGGAAATCGACGGTGCCTTGGCTATCGACAACGAAGCCCTGGGTAGGATCCGCCGGCTTGTTCGTTTGCACTTGCTGACCCAGTGCGGCCGCGAGTTCGGGGTGGTCCCAAACGGTAATCTGCAAGACGTCGCCGGGGCCTAGCTTGTAAGGGCCGGGCTTGGCGAACAAGTCGAGCTGGTTCGCGATCTGCATCTGGTTCGTGCCGGCCTGCAACTGCTTGATGAGGTTCAGATCGATCGACTGGATCGGAATCTGTTCCGCCTGTTGCACCGAGCCGTCGGGCGTCGACGAAACGGGCAGTGAAGGGGGTGTCTCCATGTGCTGACCCGGGACGACCGCGCATGCGCCGAGCAACGTCGAGAGCACGGTCAGGGCTGCGGTGCAGGTTCTCGCGGCGCGTGCGCGCGTACGCGATGCGGGAGGGGTGTCGTCGGCGTTGCCGCTTTCGTTCCGGTCGAGCAATCGTAGTGTGTTTGTCATTGTCGGACTCCGTGCTTCGGTAGGCATTGCTTCAATACGCATTGGTATGGCGCAGGCCCTTGAAGATCGTCGCGAGGATGATCCGCATGTCGAGCCGGAACGACCAGTTGCGTAGGTAATAAAGATCGTGGGCAACGCGCTGCTCCATCTTTTCCACGCGCTCCGTCTCTCCGCGAAAGCCGTTGACTTGCGCCCAGCCCGTGATGCCCGGCTTGATGCGGTAGCGATGGATGTAGCCCTGAACGATCGGCTGATAAAGGTTGTCGTGCTCGATCGCGTGCGGACGCGGGCCTACGACCGACATCTCGCCGCGCAGCACGTTGATGAACTGCGGAAGTTCGTCCAAGCTCGTGCGCCGCAGGAAGGCGCCCACGCGGGTGACGCGCGGATCGCCGCGCTTGGCCTGTTCGATCACGCCGGCTTTCGGCTGATGCACGCGCATGGAGCGGAACTTGTAGATCGTGAAGACTCGGCCGTCCACGCCCTTGCGGCGTTGCTTGAAGAACACCGGGCCTTCGGAACTGAGCTTGACGGCGATGGCGATCGCGATCATCACCGGGGCCAGCGCCAAGAGTGCGGCGGCTGCGAACAAGCGGTCGAACAGATCCTTTTTGATCAGCGCGCTCGGCGGCACGGGCGAGGCGATCAGGTTGATCGTCGGCAGCCCGAGCAGGTTCGTGACGCTGCCTTCGAACAGAGAAAGCGTGCGCACGTCGGGCATGAATCGGATGTTGACGAGGTCGTTTCTGAACTCGTTGAACAGCGTCATGATGGCCGATTCCTCGCTCAGCGGCAGCGCAAGCCACACTTCGTCGAGTTCGTGTTCGCGCACGAACGCGGCAAACGCCACATGGTCTTCGAACACCGGAATTTCCGGGTGCGCGATCGGTGCGCCGCCAGCTTTCGTGTTGTAGATTGCCGAAGCGCGAAAGCCTGTCGTCGGCGATGTTTCGATCTTGCGGATCAATTCATCGCAGTGGCCGCCGCAACCGGCGATCGCCACCTGGTGCAGGTTCATGCCCGCGGTGCGCATGCGGCCCAAAAGCGCATGCATCCAGATTCGACCTGCGATCATCGCCGCGCCGGAAAGCATCGTCCAGTAGCCGAACCACAGGCGCGAAACGAGGTTGACCATGTGCAGCGAAAACATCAGCGCCATCGCGCCCACCTGCACGACGGCCCAGGCGAGGGCGAGTTGCCTCACGAGCGCGATCTTGGAGCGTCCGCGCCACGATTCGTACACCCCGAACGACGGAAACACGAGCAGCGACAACGTAGCCGAGAAAGCGACGAACGCCCAATAAAGCCGGCCGTCGGCCACATCTTCGAACCGCAATTGCGATGCGATGAGGCCCCCGAGCGCGATGATGCCGACGTCGTATACGCGCGCCCATAGATCTTGTAGTCCTCGCATTTCTTCACTCCCAATCGTTGTTCGTTCGTCCGCCACGCCCAAGCGGCGCCGCGAACGGCATCCCGCACGCGCGAGGCGGCTCGCGCAGCGACGAGGTCATCGACGACGCGAAGGGTAATAAAGCTGCATACGTTCTCTTCCCGAGCAGTCAAGCGTTTCGCCTGCAGCCGGGCGCATCCGATCGGATGCGCGGCGCTACTGGCTCAACGCGTGTTTGCGATACACGGTGGGCGACACGCCGTACCGCTTGCGGAACAATCGGCCGAGGCGATCGCCGTTGCCCATGCCGCAGCGTCGCGCAATCTTGTCGACGGGCAGCTTGGTGCCCACGAGCATGGCGCAGATCGCTTCGAACCTGAGCTGCATCAAATATTCGAGCGGCGTGACGCCGAACTCGCTCTTGAAACGGCGCAGATAATTGCGCACGCTCATCGCGGCCACTGCCGCGGCATCCGATACGGAAATGTCGCTGCCGAAGTTCTCGCGCATCCAACGCGTCGATTCGTGAATCTTGTCGACGGTCGTATTCAGGCTCGTCGTTTCGACACGTGTCTTGACGACCTCGCCCACGGAGGGCGGCAGGCTGCTCGCGATCCTCAGCGACATGTCCTCGCCGTGATCGGACGCGATCTGGGTCAGCGCCATCTGCGCGGCCTTTTGATTGAGCGCCCAGGCCGGCATCGAGCCCGAGCCGATCCAGAAGACGGGCACGCTCGGGCGCGGGCGCGCACCGACATCCACGCCGAACGGCGACGCATGCCGGTCCGCGCCGGTGTGTAAAGGGGCGCCCGAGCCCGAGAGCCAGCGCGCGAGCTGAACGTCGAAGCCCGATGTCACGCGCACGTCGTTGCTCGCGACGTATAACGCATGAAAGTCGCCTACCGAATACGCGTCGAGCCGTTGCGTCATGACGGCGATGGACGACGAACTCGTGACCGGACCGCCGAGCTTGGAGAGCAGCGACACCCGATAAGGGGGCTGGCCGCTCGAGAAGCGCATGAGTGCGTTGGCCAATTGAAAGACCTCGCTGATCACGCCTGTCGTGAACAGGCAGTGACCGTCGAAGATAAGGATCCCGATATGGCGCGCGTCGGCGAGCGAGGTCATCTCCCGTCGCATGACGTGCGGTGTGGCAAAGACAGTGGCGTGATCCACGAAGCTTTCCTCCGCATGGTGAACACATTGAGTGTTGCGGTGCATCATCGTAATCATCATGATGCCATGTCGATTTTTGTAGAAAAAGCTGGCGTAAATCGCCGTGTATTTGGCGCGACACGTCGTCTCTTCGAAAGATATTCGCTGAAGTATTTTTTATATTTTTGTTATAAAAATTTACAAACGACTATTTTTTTCGTGCACCCCCTTGCGGCAGTAAGGGACAGGGCTGACGGCCTTGTGCCGGCGGGGTCGGTAAAAAATATCGACTATTAATCAGAAATATTGTCGATTCGCATAATTGCATCCGGCTGCCATTTACCGATGTTAAGCGTTAGGCCGTTCGTAATGTTTGTCCTGTTTCAACGAAATCCGCCAACACCTCGGGCTTTTGCGACCTTCGGGATTTCGCCTTCGGTTGTGTCGCTATGCTTCACAGCAACATGAACCGAAGCGGCCGGTGGCGGGCTCGTTTTTGCGCTTCTTGCCGCTCTTCATGGTTTCGGACCCACTAGGAGAACAAGCAGATGAGTACTCCTGTTGAAACGAGGGAGCGACCGCGCGCGGTCGGAGTCGCGACGCATCTACGTGCGCCGCATACATTGGCGCCGCAGTCGGCGCTGCGCACGCGGGCCGTCGTGCTCGCGGGCGGCTCGGGTACGCGGCTTTGGCCGCTCTCGCGCAAGCATTTCCCCAAGCAGCTCGTCGATGTGCTGGGCGCGGGGTCGCTGCTGCAGATGACGGTCCGACGGCTGCAGCGGTTGGCCGACGTCGAGCTCGACATCGACGCTGCGCCGATCATCGTCTGCGGTTCCGAGCATCGCGCAATCAGTGCGCAGCAGCTCGAGCAACTCGGTATCGGTGCGCGGTTCATCATCGAACCGAGCGGACGCAATACGGCTCCGGCGCTGTCGCTCGCCGCGATGCATGCGCTGGAGGACGGAGGCGACGCCGTGCTCGTCGTGATGCCGGCCGATCATATGATCGGCGACGTGGCGGCGTTTCAGCGTGCCGTGGCCGTCGCCACGCGTCACGCCGAGCGCGGCGCAATCGTCACCCTCGGCATTCGGCCCACGCGCGCGGAAACTGGCTACGGCTATATCGAGCCGGGCGACGATGTCGACGGCACCGCACGCAAGATCTCGCGCTTCGTGGAAAAACCGCCGCTCGAAGTCGCCCGCTCCTACTTGGCATCGGGCAAATACTTCTGGAACAGCGGGATTTTCGTGCTGCGTGCAAGCGTGTGGCTCTCGACCTTGCAGCAGATGCAACCCGATACGTATACGGCCTGCGCGGCCGCGTACGAAGCGGGTCAGGATAGCGCAACGGGCTTTACGCCGCACGAAGACATGTTCGCGAACGTGCCGTCCGATTCGATCGACTACGCCGTGATGGAGAATCTCGCACGTGGCGGAGATGTCGAAGGCGTCGTCGTGCCGCTCGATGCGGCATGGTCGGATCTCGGTTCGTGGGACTCGGTCTGGGACGCGCTCGGCAAGGATGCGAACGGCAATGTGGCTTCCGGCCGTGTGCTGATGGAAGATGCGAGCACGTGCTACGTGCGCGCCGAGAGCCGGCTCGTGACGTGCGTCGGCGTGTCCGACCTCGTGGTGGTCGAAACGGCCGATGCGGTGCTCGTCGTCGATCGCTCGCGCGTGCAAGACGTCAAGCGCATCGTCGGACGCATCGCCGATCAGCAAGGCCCCGAGGTCGACGCACACCGCAAGGTGCAGCGCCCGTGGGGCTGCTACGACTCGATCGACAAGGGCGAGCGCTTCCAGGTCAAGCACATCGTGGTGGACGCGGGCGCGCAGCTGTCGCTTCAGCTTCACCACCATCGCGCCGAGCATTGGATCGTCGTTCGCGGGACGGCGCTCGTCACGCGCGGCGAAGAGCAGTTCCTGCTCGGAGAAAATCAATCGACGTACATTCCGCTCGGCGTCAAGCATCGGCTCGAAAACCCGGGAAAGGTACCGCTCGAACTGATCGAAGTTCAGTCGGGCGCCTACCTCGGCGAGGACGACATCGTCCGCTTCGAGGATGTCTACGGACGCGCGAACTGAAGTGCGCGGCCGCGAGCGATGTCTTGCGGGCGGCCGCGGCGCGTTTTCCGGCGGAGCATACGTGGCAACCGTTTTTGATCTCGATCCATGAACGTTTATGACGCTGCGCTGGAGCATGTCCGAAATTCGATCGGGACCGCGGAAGTGTTGGGACTGAAGTCCTGCGCCATCCTCGTTTCCGATCTAAAGCTGCTGCTCGAAATGCTGGAAGACGCGATCCGCGAACGGCAGAGCAGTACGCAACAAAAAGCGCAATGAAGACGGACGCGATCCACACAACGCTACCTTTTCGAGGACCACGCCAGTGAACGACTTGGCTCTCAACTCTCTCTACGTGCAGACAGGCGGCGAACGTGGCCAACTGTCGGGGCGCGACATGCTCAAGCTGTTGCGCGATCACATCTTCGAGGTGCTCGGCGTAGCGCTGGCCGTGACCGCGCTCGCGCTGGCGTACGTGTTCCTCGCCACCCCGATCTACGAGGCGGACGTGGTCATGCGGGTGGACCCCCCCGAGCCGAACGCACTCGGTATCTCGTCCACAGGGCCGCAGTACGCGCCGCCCGCGCCGTCGCCGTCGACGGAAATGGCCGTGATGCAGAGCCGGGCGGTCCTGGAGCCGATCATCAACCGCTATCGGTTCGACGTCACGATCAAGCCGAAGACACTCCCGATCATCGGCAACCTCGCGCAGAAGTTCGCCAAGCCCGGACAGCCGTCGGGCGCCTGGTTCGGCATGAGCTCTTACGCCTGGGGCGGCGAGCAGATGCATATTGGCCAGCTCGACGTGCCGCCTACGTTGGAGGAGCGCAAGCTGAAACTGACGGCGCTCGAAGGCGGGCGCTACGAGTTGCGCGGCCCGAGCGGCGAATCGATTCTGACCGGCAAGGTGGGCGAGGTGGCGCATTCGAGCAACGGCGTGACGATGCTCGTGACGCAGCTCGCGGCGCGCCCCGGCACGGAGTTCGAAGTCAAGCACTGGGCCATGCTCGATGCGATCAAGCGCTTTAGCGACGATTTGAAGGTGAGCGACAAGGTCAAGGATACGGGCCTCGTCGACATTACGTATTCCAATTCGTCGCCGGAAAAGGCGGCCGAAGTGGCCAACGCGATCTCGCAGCAGTACATGACGACGTCCGTGGCCGCCAAGCAGCAAAACGACAATGCGACGCTCGCGTTCATCAACAAGGAACTGCCGCGCCTGCACACCGAACTCGAGAAGGCCGAGCAAGCGCTGTCGTCCTATCAAACGACGGCTCAGTCGATGCAGCCGACGAGCGAGGCGCAAGCCTACTTGCAAGGCGGAATCGACTTCGATCGCCGCATTGCCGATCTGCAGATCCAGCGCACGCAATTGCTCGATCGCTACACACCCGACAGCCGGTGGGTGCGCAATATCGACGATCAGTTGCGTCAATTGCAAGCGCAAAAGAGCGAGTTCAATTCGCGCTTCAACGCCATGCCGGCATCGGAGCGCAAGAACGTCGACCTGACGCGCGATGCGAAGGTGGCGGAGCAAGTCTATCTCGGCATGATGCAAAAGGCCGAAGAGCTGTCGGTGCGCCGCGCGAGCACGACGGGCGGCGCGCACATCCTCGACGCCGCGGTGGTGCCGTTCCGTCCGGTCAAGCCTGAACCGCTGCTGATCCTGCCAGGCGGCGCCTTCCTCGGCCTGCTGCTCGGCGTGGGCTCGGTGTTCGTGCGCCGCCACGTGCTGAGGGGCGTGACCGATCCCCTGTTCGTCGAAGCGCGTCTTGGCGTGCCGTTGATGGGCGAGGTGCTCTACAGTCAGCAGCAAGCGCGTTTGAATCAGGAAATCGGGGCGTTGCAACGCCGCTCGCTGGCCTCGCGCAGTTCGACGCCGGGGTTGCCGGCGCGTCCGCAAAGCGCGGTCGCGGTGGACGGTCGCGTGGCCGCCACGGGCGGCGGGGTGTCGAAGGTGCTTGCGGACCGCTACCCCGACGATCCGTCGATCGAGGCATTGCGCAGCGTGCGCACCGCGCTGTCGCTCGACCTGGCTCATGCGCCCAACAACATCGTCATGATGGCGGGCCCGACGCCGGCGGCCGGCAAGAGCTTCGTCGCGGCCAACATGGCGGTGTTGCACGCCGAAGTCGGTTCGCGCGTTCTGTTGATCGACGCGGACATGCGCAACGGCCACCTCGCGTATTTCTTCGGCCAGCCGAACCGCGGCGGTTTGTCGGAAGTGCTCAAGGGCGCGATGCAGCCGCACGAGGCGCTGCGCCGTACCAGCGTGGAAGGGCTGACGCTGCTCTCGTGCGGCAGCCGCATCACGAACCCGGCGGCGATGCTCATGCGTCACAACTTCCGCGAGCTCCTGCAGCGGTTCTCGCACGAGTACGACCTCGTCATCGTCGATACTCCGCCGTTCCTGGTCGTGACCGATGCGGCGATCATCGCGGGCGACGCGGGTGCGACGGTGCTCGTGCTGCGCTCGGGTATGCAAAGCGAAGAGGAAATTGCCGAGACGGTGCGCAAGCTCGAACGATCCGAAGCGCGCGTCACGGGCGCGGTGTTCAACGCCATCCCGCTTTCGCGAAGCCATCGCTACTACGGGTACTACGGATCGGGCGACGACATGGAGCCGATGTTCGACGCGACAGCCTGACCGAGAGAGGCCGCGTGCGTGCGCGGCCGCGTCGTTTCGTTTATTCGGGAGAACTATGCATCTCGTCGTCAATGGTAAGTTCACGGCGCAGCGCCTGACCGGTGTCCAGCGCGTGGCTTACGAACTGATGCGCGCCGTCCGATCAGCCCACGCAGCAGGGGACGATATCGAAATAGCCGTACCCGGCAACGCGATCGAGTCGGCCTCGCCGATCGATCGGCAACGGCAAGTGCCTTGGCTCAAGGGCGATTTGTGGGAGCAGATCGCCTTGCCGCTCGCCACGCGCGGCGAACTGCTGCTGAGCCTGTGCAACAGCGGCCCCATCTTCAAGCGACGTCATGTCGTGATGGTTCACGACATGGCGGTCTACGATACGCCCCACACATTCTCTTGGCTGTTTCGCACCTGGTATCGCGTCAAGTTCGCGATGCTCATCCGGCGCGCGCCGATCTTGTTGACCGTATCGGCGTTTTCCAAGGCGCGCATTTGTGCGCTGCTCGGGGCCGAGGAATCGCGCGTGCGCGTCGTGCGCCCGGGCGCCGATCATTTCCGGCGCATTCCGTCGGACCGGTCGATCGTCGAGCGGTTGTCGCTGACGAACGTCAAGTATTGCGTGATCGTCGGCAGTCTGGACCCGCGCAAGAACTTGCAGCGCGTGCTCGAGGCGGTGGCGCAACTCGGACATCTGCGCGAGGTGAAGTTCGTCGTCGTCGGCGGTGCGAACGCTCGGGTATTCGCTCGCGGCGCGGCGTCGCAAACGCCTGGGGAAGGTTCGACGAACGAGACCAACCCGCAGATCGTGCGCGCCGGGTATGTGTCGGATGCCGAACTGAAGGCGCTCTACGAGCACGCCGCTTGCCTCGCGTTTCCTTCGTTGTACGAAGGATTCGGGCTGCCGCCGCTTGAAGCGATGTTCTGCGGTTGTCCCGCGATCGTCTCCACACACCCGGCGGTAGCCGAGGCCTGCGGGGACGCAGCCATGTACTGCGACGCGCGCTCGGTCGACGACATCGCGGGCAAGATCGAACAGATGCTGACCGACGATGCGCTCCGCGCGCAGTACAAGGAGAAAGGCCTGCGGCACGCGCATGAGTATGGTTGGGACCGGGCTGCACGCGAATTGATGAAGATTTTGAGAGGGGAGACGTATGAAACGGAACCTGCGATTGCCGTTCGTTCGGCCGCGTAGCGCGTTCGCCAAAAAGGGGTTCGGCGCATGACGGATCGCTTCGAATTTTCGGAACGGCGGCGCGCCATGCTGGCCGCGATCGCCGCTGCCGGCGTGAGTTCGAGTGTCGGTGCTTCGGTCGCGCAAGCCGCGCGCAAGGTGAGCGTATCGGGCGGCTCGGGCGGAGAAAGGCGGATGACGCAACTGATCGGCGCGAACGGTTGGCCTGTGACGCCGGCGAACATCGCCATGTGGAAAGAGATGGGCATCACGTGGGGCCGCGATTCGGTCGGCCCCGGCCAGCGCAATTCGCCCGACGAGCCGATCCGGGTAGACAAGACCGGCGCCGCGTTCGACCACGACTTGGCGCCCGCCATTTTGGCGAACAATCAGAACGGCATTCACTCGTTGCTGCTGCTGGGCTATACGCCCAAATGGAATGCGACGGTCGACGGCGATTCGCGTTCGGCGCCGAAGGACGACACGGTGTGGCAACGGTACGTCGAGGCCGTCGTGCGCACCTACGTCGCGCCGCCGTACAACGTCCGTCATTTCCAGATTTGGAACGAGGCGGCGGGCCGCTTGACCGGGGGCTCCCCGCAAGCGACGTTTTGGCATGGTCAAAACTACAACGTCCACCGCGAGCAGGCACGACCCTACGATCGGGCCATGCAGGACTACGTCGAGCTCGTCCATGTCCCCGCGGCACGCATCGTGCGCAAGTACGGCGGCTATGTGGTGTACGGAGGCTGGCCCGATCAGGGCGGAATCGAGACCTTCATGAAATGGCTCGAATATCGCAGCCCCGTCGTCAACGCAAGGATGATCGATTGGGTCGATTACCTCGACACGCACTACCTAGGCGTCGACGCGTTGACGCCGCTTTACGAGCGCTATGTGGCGACTGGCGCCGCGCGCGGAATCTGGCAGACGGAGATCGGCGATCGATACATGAACGATCCGCACTATCTGCCGATGTATTTCTTCAAGTTTGCAACGTGGGCGCTGGCGCACGGATGGGACGATCCGAACAAGTACGTATCGATGGTTTATCACTGGGACGGCGTCGAACCGTATCGCTTGACTCATCGCGGCAACCCTCGCACGTACAACGTGTCGGGCAAGTCGCTGATCGTGCTCAACAAAACTGTGGGCGGCGCGCTCTCGCGTTTCGATGGACATTTGGCATTTGGCCCGAACGCATCCGGCATGGCATTGCGTGCGGGCTCGGATCTTGTTCTGCAAGTGCGGGCGAGTCCAGGGCCGCGGACAGTGACGGTCAGCGGTTTAACCGGCGTACAGCCGGAACGCTTGGGTGTGGCGATGATCGATGCATTGACGGGCGAGAGCGCCGATGCAAGCGCGATCTCGGCTCGCTCGAGCCCGGATGGGCTCTCGATCGCGTTTCGCGTTCCGGAAGCGGTCAATGGTGGAGGGCGCGGCGCGCCTATGCATCTCGCCTATCTCGTCGTCTCGCAGCGTGCATGAGCGGGGCGAATCGAGCGTGACTGATGCGATGCGGGCAGTACGCGCCGACTATAACGGAGGAGCGACGTGAACGAAGTCGAAGTACGACAGCGCCCCGGCGGTCTCGCCGCGGGCCACGCTCCGCGCGTCCGCAGCGAGCGCGGCGGGGCGACACGCGCGGCAAGGGCCGCGCAGCCGGGGGCAGGCGCGAGCGGGGCTCACGCACCGGCCGCCGGCCATACGGCGCTGCATGGCGTGCTCAAAGCAATGTGGCATGGCGCCAAACGGCTCTTACCCGACTATGCTTTCATGCTCATTCAGCATCGCCGGCTGATTGGGCGTTGGCCGAATATGCGGCGGCCGAGGGCATTCAACGAGCGGGTTTTGCTTCGATGTCTGCATCCGGACATGCGATGGGTCGAGCTGACCGATAAGCTCGCTGTACGCGACTACGTGCGGGAAAAGGTGGGCGAGGCGCATCTGATTCCACTGATCGCCGCGCCGGATCGATTTACTCGCGAAGTTTTCGACGCACTGCCTACGGCTTTTGTCATGAAGGCCAATCATGGCTGCGCGTACGTCAAGGTCGTGCACGATAAGTCGACCACGACGTTCGAGGAATTGAGCCAGCTCGCCGAGCATTGGTTGTCGATCGATTTTTCTCGATCGTCGCGCGAGCGGCACTATCGCTACATCAAGCCTCGGATTTATTTTGAAAAGCTTTTGATCGACGAGAGCACGGGCAAGATACCGTCGGACCTCAAGCTGCATATCTTCGGCGGCCGCCCCGAGGGCCCCCGCGTTCATACGATGGTGGTCACCGATCGCTTCGGCGACTGCCGCGGCGATCTGTACGACGAGCGGTGGCGTCGAATGAACGTGACGTTCGGACCATATTTGCCGAGCGAAGCGCCCGTGCCGCGGCCCGAAAACTGGGCGGAAATCGAACGCGTCGGGCTGCGGCTCGCCGAGGATTTCGGCTACGTCCGCGTGGACTTGTATTCGATCGGCAAAGAAGTGTATTTCGGCGAACTCACGTTTACGCCCGGAGCGGGGATGTTGCGCTTCACGCCCGACAGTCACGACTACGAATGGGGGCGTATGTTGAAAGAGTCGATGGAAGGCTTTGAGCGGATGCGTAGGGCAGGATTGTAGCGTCTGCCGCGCGGCGACCGTCCATCGGCTGGCGCGCCGCTGCCGCGTTCCATGCGCGTATCGAGGTAAACCGCCAATTCATCGTATTTTAACGACCGCGGAAAAATTGGCTCGAAATTGCCTGGTTAATCTCGCCTAGGCATGTCGCGAGATATTGCCGGTATTAAAAGGACTGGTTCATCGGGGTGTTAGATGGCGAACCGGTCTTTGGTAGCGATTGCGTTGGAAAGCAAACGATTAATTAATCAACGTAACGGAGTCACACAATGCCACTTTTAGTCTATTTTGTCGCGGCTGTGTTGGGGGTAGGCGCCTTGACTGCTTCATTGTCGAGCGGTTCGGTCGCGCCCGCGCACTTCATGTGTATCGCGCATTGAGGTAGGAAGCGGCGGCGCGCGATATGCGCGCCGCCGATCGTCATCGGAAAATCATTGCAGGGTTATTGCGAGGCTTGCCAGCTCAACACCGGATGTGTCGCGCCGGTCGGCATGGACCACGCACCGCCGGGGCCGAAATTCCACGAGGCGAAGCTTGCCGGATTGCTCATCTGCGCCGTGGTCAGTCCATTCTGCGAGGGCACGCCGTTGCCGCCGTTCGTTTGCCCCGTGGTCTCCACGTTCCAATACACGGATTTGATCGTACCGGTATTGATATAAGCCACGCCGGCCGGCGACCACATGTTCACATTGCCGACGTCGAACGATTCGTCGATCGTGCCTTCGTTGGAGTAGACGAGGCCGCCGCCGCCCATGCCGCCCTTCACCATACCGGTTGAATAGGACTGCGAAATAAGACCTTTGTTGTCGCCGACGAGACCGCCCGGTGCGACATGAAGCGGGCCGGTGACGTCGCCGGTGGCATACGACTGGACGATGCTGCCGGTGTTTTCACCCACGAGGCCGCCGGCCAATCCTTGCGTATCGGACGTGGCGCTGCTCCACGAGCGGGTGATCGTGCCGTCGTTTTGGCCGACGAGGCCGCCCGTGGTCGTCGAATCTTCATTGGTTGCGTACAGGATGCCGCTCGTGTAGCTGTTCGTCACAAGCCCCTTGTTGTCGCCGACGAGTATGCCCGCGGGGGCATCGTCGTAGCCGACGTTGCTGTTGGTGACGCCTACGTTGCGTAAGACGCCCGCTTGGCCCACGACGCCGAACAAGCCCGTGGGCTGCCAGAATGCCTGCTGCTGCGGCGATATCTTGTCGATCGTATGGCCCATGCCGTCGAACTGGCCTGTGAATGCGGTGGTGGTATCGCCAAGCGGCGTGAAGTCCGCCCCCGACGCTTCGATGTCTTTGCCGAGCGCGTACGTGCCCGTCAAATCGAGCGAGACGTTTTGCAGATCGGCCAGCGAATTGACGAGCTTGTAGGCCGTGATCTGCGAGAGCAATCCGCTATAGGGAGCCGCGACCCATCCCGTATTCGAGAGCAAGGCGCCGGGCGAGTACGTTCCGTTCATGTCGTACAGCGCGCTGACGATACCCATGCTGCCCGACCAGTCGATCGTGCCTTGATTGAGTATGCTGCCGCCGTTGTCGATTCCCGATGCGTCGGCGCGCAGCGTCAGATTGCCGTTGCCCCGGTTCTGGATCGTCGCGCCTTGATCGACGACGACGTTGTGTTGTGCGCCAAGCGTAAGCGAAGCCGATCCCTGCCAACGCAGATCGGATCCGATTTCGAGGTCGCCCGCATCGCCTGACGCGCCCGTCGTCGTGACGTTGACCGACGTACCGGCGCCGAGGCTGCGGGAAAGTACGCTCGCCGCTTCAGAATCGACCGTGAAAGAAGGGGTAGTGAGGTTCCATTGCCCCGCGGTCACCGTCGGCGTATTGCAATCGCACAGAGACAGCGTTTGCGCCGATGAATCGACGACGCCTCCCTTGCCGTTCGCGTTGACCGCACCGACGGCGCCGCCGATGACCACGTTGCCGCGATCGGCAACGAGCCACACGTGGCCGTCGCGCGTCGTGGTGCCGGTGGCGCGGATCGCGCTATGCGTGCCCGCGAGGGCGAAGACGTTGCCGTCCGCGGCCTGAAGATTGACTTGAGCGGCCGAGATTGCGCCGGTGTCGAACACGGTTCCGCCGCTACCCGACTGCACGAAAACTTGCTTGCCGCTGGATGAGTCTTGCAACAGAATCTGTTGGCCGGCGGCAAGCTCCGCGGTGCCCTTTGGTGCACTGATCGAGCCCATATTCGCGGCTTCATTGCGCGAAATGAGAATGACGTCGCCGCCGCTCGAACCGATCTTGCCGAAGTTGACGACGCGGGCATTGGAATTGCCTGCGAAGGTCAGGGAGCCGCCTTGCATGAACGCGGAATTCGGGGTGTCGAGCGTCGATGCGACGAATCGTCCGCCTGTCGAGACGACGCCGCTCGAACCGACCACGACACCGTGCGGATTGATTAGATAGACGCTGCCCGTGGCCGATAGTGCGCCGTACAGATTCGATGCGCTCGTGCCGGTGACGCGATTGAGCGTGGCGCCTGTGCCGTTGCTGAAGACGACGTGATTGCCGCTGCCGATCGAGAAGCTCGTCCAATCGACGACCCCTCGGCTCGACGTTTGGTTGATGGTCACGGTCGTGCCTGTCGTTGCGATGGACCCCGCGCCGGCAACGAAGTTGCCGCCGGTTGGCAAGGGGCCTGCATAGGCTGCGGGAACGCACAGCGAAAGGGCGGAAAGAATCGAAAGTGAAATGGGCCTGAGCATGAGGCGCGGGCTGCGCAATGCGACGGGCTCACTTGAGCGCGCGATAAACATCGTGTGATTCATCGATAACCCCGAGGGTGAAATGGCCGCGCTATTTTCGCTGCTCCCCTTTTGTGCAATCGAGCGGGAACTGTCAACCTATTCGGTCAAGACCTCGGGATTTTCAGCCCGCTTCGTACCGCACCTTTTTTTGTCGTTTATTCTGCAGTGCAACACAAGAGGGGCTGCGATTATCCGCTTGGGCGAGGATAGCGAGCGCGGCGACGCGGAGACTGCCGACGAATAATGATCCTTTAGTTATCGATTGCCAAGAGGAGTAGCTTCAGATGATGAAGGCCGTAACGATCGCGATCTGCACCTACAATTACGAGCGGTATCTTGCCGATGCCATTGACTCAGCCCTGGCGCAGGACTACCCCGCAACCCAGGTGCTCGTCGTCGACGACGGTTCCACGGACCGCTCGCGTGCGATCATCGAAGGGTACGGTTCCCGTATTCGCGCCGTGTTCAAACCGAACGGCGGACAAGTGTCGGCGTACAACCGTGCACTGGAAGAGGTCGACACCGAGTACCTGATCTTGCTCGATGCCGACGATCTGCTGTATCCCACCGCCGTGACGGAAGTCATGCGGTGCTTCTCGTCGGGGGACTACGCCAAGGTCCAGTTCCGGCTCGACGTCATTTCCCAGGACGGCGCCGGCATGGGCGTCACCGTGCCGCATTCGGACGCGCCGAAGGATTGCGGCAGCCTGCTGCGCGCGGGTTGGTTGTACCCTTCGCCGCCCGCATCGGGCAATGCGTACAAGAAGAGCGCGCTGTGCAAGATCTTCCCGATGCCCGAAACCACCGAAGGTCGCTACGGCGCGGATTTTTTCGCGATTTATGGCGTGGCGCTTGTCGGTCAAGTTGCCTCTATTTCGTTTCCTCTTGGCGCATATCGAGTACATAATTCCGCTCCCGAGGATGTCTCCTTCGCCAATTCGGAAAAAACCAACAAGGCGCCCAAAGCCTACACGGCGCGCTGGAATATCTTGCGGCATGTGGCGAACAATCGACTGAACGTCCAGTTGCCGCCGTCGTTTCATGATTTTTCGCACGAGAAAGCTATTTTTTGCAGCGAGGTTTATGGCGCGCCGCTCTCCGATCGGTGGCGCTGGTTCGCGTTCGAGTCGCGCGACTACTTGCACTCCATCCTCGCCAACCCGTTTTGGGGACCGGTGAAAAAAATCGGCACGCTCGGCCTCTCGTGCCTGTGCCTCGTCCCGTACGCGCCGCTGTCGAACTATGTGGTGCGCTTCATCTCCAATCCGTTAGCACGCAGAGGCAGCGCCGCGCCCTGATGCCGGCGCGGTTGAGCCCTTTCGCGTATGCGTCGCTTCAAGGGCGGCGGACTATGAACTATTGCTATGGACAAAAAAGAGAACACGCGCGTACTCGTTTTCGTGTACGGCGGTTACATCATGAGGTACTTGTACCTCTTGGTGGTCATCCCGTTTTATGGGCGAGTGCTCGGCGTGACCGAGTACGGCCGCGTGCTCGCGGCCATGTCGTTGATGAACGTCATCTGGATGCTCGTAAGCTTCGGCTTCACGTTCGTCGGCATGCGCGAGGTGTCCAGAGCGCATGAGCGGCGCGAGTACAACGAGATCTTTTCGCTGCATTTGAGTGCGCGCTTGATGATGGGCACGCTCGGCGGCATCGTCGGGCTCACGGCTACGTTCTGTTCCCCGGTGCTGTCGCAGCGCCCGCTCATCGGCATACTTGCAATGCTGCTCGGCATTCTCAACGGATGGAATTTGAGCTGGCTGTTCCAAGGGCGCCATCAATTCCGCACGCCGATCATTCTCGAGGTGGTGGGCTTCGCGTTGAGTCTCGTGCTCGTGCTGTCGCTCGTGCGAGGCCCCGCCGATTCGACCTGGGTGCTCGCGAGCCTGCTGATGGCTTGCGTTTGCTCGACGTCCATCGCCTATTGGCTGACGTTGAGGGATGTCGGCCGGCCGCGGCTCGACTGGCGCGGCGTGCCCGGGCTCATGCGCGATTCGACGATGCTGTTCTTGTACTCGACGGGTTCGGTCGTGTTGACGTCGGCATCGACGTACTTGCTCACGCTGCTGTCCACGCCGACGCAAGTCGGCTACTACGGCGCGGCCGAGCGGTTTGCGACGATTGGCCTCAGTCTCATGGGGCCGGCCGCGCAGGTGTTCATTCCGACGATCTCTCGGCAAATCGCGCAGAACGACCACCAAGGCGCGCGTGCGACGTCGCGTCGGGGCGCCGCGTTGCTGTTCAGCTATGGCTTTCTTGCACTGGGCGGTGCGCTCATTCTCTCGCCGTTGATTCTTCCGCTGATCTTGGGGGCGGCCTTCACGCCCAGCGCACACGTGCTCCAGCGTTTCGCCTTCATGTTTCCGTTCTCGGCGTTCAATCAGTTCGTGGGTTTCTACGTGTTTCTGCCGCGTAAGAAGGATCGGCTGATGGCCGTGGCGGGTTTGATGTCGGCGGGAGCCAACCTCACGTCCGCGCTGCTGCTTGCGCCGCATTTCGGCGCGATCGGCATGGCGACGGCGCGCGTGATCGGCGAGGGCACGCTATCGACGACGCTGCTGATTTTCGCGTGGCGCACGGGTTTGCTCGGTGCGATCTTCGGGCGCCCGGTGCCCAGCGAAGAGGTCAAACGGCAACCGTCGCAACAGGCGCCCAACCGAGGCGCCACGACAATTGACGCGTCGCCCGCACCAGCCGCCGCGCAGGCATCCCCTCAAAGCCGCTCTCGAAGCTTCCAGTCGATCCGATGAGCGCAAGAACGAGGCGAACCGCGCCCGTGTGATCGAACACGGGCGCCGCCAGGGCGTCGATACCCGGAATCGGCGCGCCGAGCGCGGCATCGATCCCTTCGCGGCGAATGCGCTCGAGCAGCGATCGATCAGGACTCCCAAGCATGTCCGCCTGCGGCTTACCCTTTCGTTGCGCATCGACGGTTGAGCCTTGCTCCGAACCTGCAAGACGCAGCGCTTCGAGGGCGAGCATGTCGCGCAGCGGTTCTTCGCCGAGGTAGGCGGCGAATACGCGCCCGATCGCCGTGTGCAGCAGCGACAGAACGGTCCCCACGCGCAAGCTGACATGGACCGGCTGCGTGGACTCCGCAAGGCGGATGACGGTAGGCCCGAGCGGGCCGAGCACCGCGGCGGCCACCGTCAAGCCGGTCTCCGACGCCAGCCGTGCGATTTCATGATCGGCGTCGCGCTCGGGCGCTTGCCGCTGCAACGCCATCAATCCCAGCTGAAGACCCAACGGGCCCGTATTGAACGCGCCGGCTTCGTCGCGCGCGAGCAGGCCGATGGCGACGAGGCTGACCAGATGAGGAAACGCCTTGGCGGCCGGCATGTTCGCGCAAGCCGCTAGATCGCGCAGAATCAGAGGGCGCCCCGCGCGCACTAGCCCATTGAGCAGCTCGCCGGTCGTGTCGAGCGTTCGAATGCCGCGTTGCCCCGTATCTTCTACGCCTGGCTCGACATCCCATTCGCGGCCGCATTCAACGCGGCTTTCATACGCAGCCGAACCGAGCCTTTCGGCGATGCGCGTTGCCGATGAACGAAGCGCCTGGGCAACACGGCTGTCCCATCCGACATCGATCGTGCTCGACGGCCCGATCGCCGTGAGCGTCAATTGCAATGCGCCCGACGCGTCCAGCACAGGGACGCTCATGCTGCTGATCGCGGGCGTCGGCGCATCGATGCCTCGTTCCAGCCCACGGGCACGGATCGTTTCAAGGCTACGTTCGAACGATTTGCGTTCGGCGGGCTTGGAATGGACCGGCGGCTGCATCGCCTCGCGCTGCGAGGTGTCCAGAAACGCGGAAAACACACGGCCCGTCGACGTCGACGTCAGCGACATCACCGACCCGACATGCAAATTCACGTGCAGCGGCGCACCGGCGTTTTCGTAATGGACGATCGTAGGCCCGTGCGGCCCCGCCGTGCAGATGGCCACGCAACATCCGCAGTGCTGCGCTAGCGCGGCCACTTCGTCGAGCGCGGCGCGATAGGCGCTCTGGTGTTCGAGGTGCTGCAGCGCGAGCCGTAGCGACAGCGGGCCGGGTTCGTAGTCGCCAAGCATGGCTTCGCGCTTGACGAGCCCGAGCCGCACGAGGCTCACCAGATAGGTGTGGACTTGCGCGGGCGCGATGTCGGCGGCGGCGGCCAGCTCCGCCAAGCCCACGCAGCCTTGGCGCGCGAGCACGTCGAGCAGCTTGCCGCTGACCTCGACGCTTTGCACGCCGCGCGATGCTTTGCCCGGCGACATGGGAAGGGAATCCGTGGTCAAGCCGACCTCTCCAGAATCGAAAGCCCCGATCTTATCCGACGAAACCGCATGCGGTCTTGAAGTGATTTGCATATAGCAAATCGATTTGCTATTGACAAAGCGTCCGGTGGAGGCCTACTATGGTTTCGACTCGGCGTGCAGCCGGAGCCGATCAGTAAGAGTAAGCAGTCCGATAAAACGATGGAGCGAGACGCCATGCAAGCCGCGCGAGCCTTTGCTCGTGCGCGTGTCGTGCCGTGCTCGTGCCCGCGTCGCTAGACGCTTCCCACCCCAGCGAGACAAACATGGCAAAAGCCTTCGCATCCCAAGCCGATCTCGAACAAAAGAAGGTCACGTTCACGCAGCTTTCCGAAAATGCCTACGCTTACACGGCCGAAGGCGATCCGAACTCGGGCGTGATCATCGGCGACGACAGCGTGCTGATCGTCGATACGACGGCCACGCCGGCCATGGCGGGCGATTTGATCGCCAAGATTCGTACGGTGACCGACAAGCCGATCAAACACGTCGTGCTGTCGCACTACCACGCGGTGCGCGTGCTCGGCGCTTCGGCGTACTTTGCCGAGGGCGCGCAAAACATCATTGCGAGCCGCGGCACGTACGAGATGATCGTCGAGCGCGGCGAAGCCGACATGAAATCGGAAATCGAGCGTTTTCCCCGGCTGTTCGCCGGTGTGGAGACGGTGCCCGGGCTGACGTGGCCCACCCTCGTATTCGAACGTGAAATCACGCTCTATCTGGGCAAGCTCGAGGTCAAGATCCTGCACCTGGGCGCAGGCCATACGAAGGGCGATACGGTCGTTTGGCTGCCGTCGCAGAAGGTGCTGTTTTCCGGCGACCTCGTCGAATACGATGCCGCATGCTATTGCGGCGATGCGCAGCTTGCGGCATGGCCCACGACGCTCGACGCGCTCGATGCGCTGGGCGCCGAGAAGCTCGTGCCGGGCCGAGGCCCCGCACTGATCGATTCCGAGCAAGTCAAAGCGGGCATCGGCTATACGCGCGACTTCGTCACGACGCTGCTCGATCGCGGGCGCGAGGCCGTGGCGCGCAAGCTGGACCTCAAAGGCGCGATGGCGCTCACGCGCGAGGCCATGGACCCGAAGTTCGGCCAGGTGTTCATCTACGAACACTGTTTGCCCTTCGACGTCACACGCGCTTATGACGAAGCAAGCGGCATCGTTCATCCGCGCATTTGGACGGCCGAACGCGACAAGGAAATGTGGGCCGCGCTGCAGGGCTGAGGGACGGGGAGAGAACGATGGCAATCGATTACCAGGCGCTGCGCTTTAGCTACCAGCGCCATGCGGAGCAGGAACGCGATGCGCCGGTGCACGTGCACCCGGTGGTCGTGGTCGGCGCGGGCCCCGTCGGTTTGGCGACGGCGATCGACTTGGCGCAGCGCGGCGTGAGCGTCGTGCTCGTCGACGACGACGATTGTTTGTCGTCGGGTTCGCGCGCCATCTGCTTTTCGAAACGGTCGCTCGACATTCTCGACCGGCTCGGCTGCGGCGACGCGATGGTCGAGAAGGGCGTGCAATGGCACGTGGGCAAGGTGTTCCTGCAAAACGATCTGGTCTATTCGTTCGACTTGCTGCCCGAAAGCGGCCACCGTCGTCCCGCGTTCATCAACCTTCAGCAGTATTACGTCGAAGGCTTCCTGATCGAGCGGGCGCGGCAATTGCCGAATCTGGAGATACGCTGGAAGAACAAGGTCGTCGGGATCGAGCGGCCGGGCGAGGCGGATAACGATCGTGCTCCTATCACGCTGACGCTCGATACGCCCGATGGCGAGTATGCGCTCCGAGCGTGCTACGTGGTCGCGGCGGACGGCTCGCGCAGCCCCATGCGCCACCTGCTGGGGCTCGAAAGCAAGGGCCGCACGTTCAAGGATCGGTTCTTGATCGCGGACATCAAGATGGAAGCCGATTTTCCGTCGGAACGGTGGTTTTGGTTCGATCCGCCGTTTCATCCGAATCAGTCGGTCCTGTTGCATCGCCAGCCCGACAATGTATGGCGCATCGACTTCCAGCTTGGATGGGACGCCGACCCTGTACTCGAAAAAACGCCGGAGCGTGTCGTTCCCCGGGTGCGCGCGCTGCTCGGGCCCGATGTGAAGTTCGAGATCGAATGGGTCAGCGTTTATACGTTTTCGTGCTTGCGCATGGACAGCTTCCGTCACGGGAACGTGCTCTTCACGGGCGACGCCGCGCACGGCGTATCGCCGTTCGGCGCACGCGGGGCGAACAGCGGGTTCCAGGACGCCGAGAACCTGGCATGGAAGCTCGAGATGGTGCTCGCGGGCCACGCTCCGGACAGCCTGCTCGACACCTATGCCCGGGAACGCGAGTACGCGGCCGATGAAAACATCCTCAACTCGACGCGCTCGACCGACTTCATCACGCCGAAAAGCCCCATTAGCCGTGTCTTTCGCGATGCCGCGCTGACGCTCGCTCGCCATCACGCGTTCGCTCGGCGGCTCGTCAATAGCGGGCGACTGTCGGTGCCGGCCGTCCTGCGGGAGTCGACGCTCAACACGCCGGATCGAGATCGATTCGAGGGGGCGATGGAACCGGGAGCGGCGTGCGTCGATGCGCCGGTTCAGGGGGAGGGGCGCGACGATTGGTTGCTTGCTCACATCGGCGGGCGGTTCACGGTGTTGGTGTTTGCCGATGAAAACGGAGGCGGTGTTGGCGAGGACGGGCGCGCCGCGATCGAACGCGTTCGCTCGCTTGGCGTGGCAGTCGATGTCGTGTTGGTCGCGGGGGCGTCTGCGGCCGCATCGGGTAATGACGACGGATTTGCGCGCTTGACCGCCGAAGCCGGCGACATCGGCGCCGTGGCGCTGCGGGATGTACAAGGCCTCGCCGCACAGCGTTATGACGCCAGCGCCGGCGCGGTCTATCTGATACGGCCCGACCAGCATGTCTGCGCGCGTTGGCGGAAAGTCCGTCCGGATGATATCCGCGCGGCGCTTATGCGGGCGCTCGGCGTGAACGGCGCGGCGTAACGGTAAGCACCGACGATGAACGAGTCCGGTTTATCTATTTAGGATCACTAACGAAAAATGCTCAACACGAACGCGAACCTGACCCAGCCTGACGATTTTTACGAGGCGCTGATCGACATGCACCGCGAGTTGAGCGACGAGCAAAGTCTTGCCGCCAACGCGCAGTTGATCTTGCTGCTCGCGAATCATATCGGCGATCAAGCAACGCTGATGCAGGCAATCCGCATCGCGCGCGAAGGCGTGCTTGAAATGGCGGCGCGAGAGAGGGCTGCTGCCGCGTGAGGCGGTGCTGCTGACCATGTAGTTTTCGTCGATCGGTGCGCGAGACGCCGAGGCGAGCGTTTTCACTTCTTGGAGCGAGACAAATGACTCAATCGATCGATGCCGCGCTAGACGCGGCGGGCGGCGCTTTGCCTGCCGACGACGCGCTATACCGCAAAATCGCACTGCGTGTCGTGCCGTTCTTGTTTCTCTGCTACGTCGTGTCGTTTCTGGACCGTATCAACATCGGCTTTGCGCAGTTGCAGATGAAACACGACCTGGGATTCAGCGATGCGATGTACGGGCTGGGGGCGGCAGTGTTCTACGTCGGCTACGTCCTGTGCGAAGTCCCGAGCAACATGTTGCTCGCGCGCTTCGGTGCGCGGCGCACGTTCGCTCGAATCATGCTGCTATGGGGCGTGGCTTCGGTCTGCACGATGTTCGTGAGCACCGCGGCGCACTTTTACATCCTGCGCTTCGCACTGGGCGTGTTCGAGGCCGGTTTCTTCCCGGGCATCGTGCTGTATCTGACCTACTGGTTTCCGGGGCCGCGGCGGGCGGCGATTCTTTCCATGTTCTTCGCCGGTGTAGCGGTGGCCGGCGTGCTCGGCGGGCTGTTCTCCGGATGGCTCATGCGCGATATGGCGGGTGTGCTGGGCCTGGCCGGGTGGCAATGGATGTTCGCGATCGAAGGGATGCCGGCGGTGGTGTTGGGGATACTCTCGCTGACTTGGCTGGTCGACGGCCCCGACCATGCCGCATGGCTTAGCGTGCAGGAGCGCGCACGCGTGGCGCGTTCGCTCGACGATGAGCGCGCCGATGCGGCGCGCGAGGGGGAGCCTGGAGGACGCGAGGGGCATGCGCATTCACGTGGGGCGCTCGGGCAGGCATTGCGCACGCCGCGCGTGTACTTGCTCGCGTTTATCTACTTTTCGTTGACGTGCGCGTCGCTGACGCTGAACTTCTGGATGCCGCTAATGATCCGCGACTTCGGCATGACCGACGTTGTTTCGATCAGCCTTTACACGGCTGTCCCGAATGCATTGGGCGTCGTGGGGCTCATCGCCATCGCGCGGCATTCGGATCGCACGGGCGAGCGTCGCAAGCACTTCGCGTTCTGCACGATAGCGGGTGGCGCGGCGCTGGTGCTGCTGACCGCGCATCTGCCTAGCTTTGCCGCTATGCTCGCGATCCTGTCGTGTGCGACGGTCCTCATCTTCGCCGCGCTGCCGATCTTCTGGACGATGCCCTCGGGCTGCTTGTCGAAAGACGCCGCGGCGCCCGGTATCGCGCTCGTGAGCAGTATCGGCATCACGAGCGGGATCGTGAGCCCATGGGTGATAGGCCAGATCAAGATGCACACGGGCAGCATGGACCTGGCGCTTTACCTCCTGGCCATGCTGCTCCTTGCTAGCGGATGCGCGGTCCTTCTGACGATGAAAGACGCCGCGCCATTGCTCAAGCGGCCTTGAGCTTGAACACCTCGACCGTCGTGCGTAGGGCCTCGGCCTGTTCGGCCATCGCTTGCGCGGCGGCCGACGCTTGCTCGACGAGCGCCGCGTTTTGCTGCGTGACTTCGTCCATCTGACCCACGGCCATGTTGACCTGTTCGATGCCCATCGTCTGATCGTTGCAGGCGGCCGAGATGTCGGCGACGATGCTCGTCACTCGGCTCACGGAATCGACGATGTTGCCGATGATGTCGCCGGCGCTGCGCACGATGTCCGCGCCTGCGCCTACGCTGCCCGCCGATTGCTCGATCAACGTCTTGATCTCTCGCGCGGCGTTGGCGCTGCGTTGCGCCAAGGCGCGCACTTCGCCTGCAACGACCGCGAACCCGCGGCCTTGCTCGCCGGCGCGTGCGGCTTCCACTGCCGCGTTCAGGGCGAGGATGTTGGTCTGGAAAGCGATGCCTTCGATCACGCTGATGATCTCGCCCACCTTCGACGAGCTTTCGGAAATGTTGGTCATCGTCGCGACGACCTGGTTCATGGCGTCGCCGCCTTGATTCGCGATGGTGGATGCTTGGTCGGCGAGCGACGAGGCGTCGTGTGCATTCGTCGACGTGCGCCGCACCGTTCCCGTGAGCTTGTCCATGCTGGCTGCCGTTTCCTGCAGCGACGCGGCCTGCTCTTCGGTGCGCTGGGACAGGTTCAGATTGCCGGCCGCGATTTGCGCGCTTGCCGCCGCGACGCATTCGGCGTTGCGTCGCACGCTGCCCACCACGTCGGAGAGATTGCCTTGCATTTCTCGCAGCGCCGAAAGCAGCTCGCCGATCTCGTCGGAGCCATGAGCGCGAATGTCTGTCGACAGGTCGCCCGTGGCGACGGTGCGTGCGACATCCACGGCGCGATTCAGGGGTTGCGTGATGGTTCGGCTGAAGGCTACTGCGCCGGCTAGACCCGCAGCGAGCGCGACGAGCATCAAGGACAAACTGATCGTCGACGCGCGCTGTGCATCGGTGGCCGCCTGCACGGAGGCGTTGGCGCTGAGTGCCGCGATTTCATGCGCGGCCTGCGAAAGGAGCGTCGACGGCTCACGGTCTACTCCGGCGACGACATGGTCGCCGGCCGTGGGATCGAACTGCGCCCCCTTGAAGGCGTCGAGGCCTTTGCGGTAGCCCTGGCCCATCGTCTCATGGGCCGTCAGGAACTGCTGCACGAGTTGGCGCGCCTGGCCGTCGGGCAGTTTGGCCAGCAGTGTTTTGCAGATTTCGTCGACCGTGCGTTCCTGGGTTTCGAATGCGTCCCATCCGGGCGCGAGTTTGTCCGGATCCTTGCCGCGCAGGAGGATGTCCTTCCACTCTTGGACTTGCATCTTGAAGTGAAACAGCGCGCTGGACACGGCACGCTCGTTCGCCACTTCGCCCTGCACGACGGATTGGTATTCGCGGATGGATTGGTTGAGGGTGTAGAGCCCGTAGCCTGCGCTTGCAAACATCATCAGCAAGAACACGGAAAACGCGAGAGGTAACTTCAGTGTGAGCTTCATGGAGCGCTTCTTTCAATGGTTGGCAGCGCCGACGGCCGGAGAAGGGGACGTCTCGTCGTGATTTGTCCCCCGTCGAGTCGGCGCGTGAATGCTGGCGTTGCCTATCTATTGACGGCGTGTGGGTGGATTACTTTAGGCCTAGACGGTGCGGGGCTGGCTTCATCGATATTCTGTTGTCCTAACGATCTAGGAGTCATCGTATCGGTACGACTATTGTGGCCTGCGTCGAGCTGACCATGACGGCTGCGCTATTGAGCGTTCGACCCTTTTGCATCGAAGAATCTGGCTGCCGGCACGGGGCGCGGATTTCACGCAACTCGGAACGCGGGTCGGTTCGCTGTGAGCAACGCCGGCGTTGAATTCACTGCCCTGGAAGTCGGAAATTTTGGCGCTATCGGGGAACATACGCTGCGCGATCCGGTAATTAATGCCAATACCGACCTGTCTGGTTCTCAGATTTTGCTTATTTTGACTGTTTCCCTATCGATTTCGCCATACCGCTCAATTAGAATCGCTCCCTTCCGAAAATCTCGCGCCCGCGATTATGAAAGGAGTGCGGCATGGCGTTCGGCGTGCTATTCGATGCGCTTTTCTATGGAAACGCGCAACACGATCGGTTGATTCGGCTGGACACGCCGCTGGGCGTTGATTGGCTCGTGCCGTTGTACGCGAAGGGCACGTCGAAACTCGGGCGCG
>NZ_JBQCHR010000081.1:0-49327 GCF_051954495.1 Trinickia sp. | reverse complement strand
TGCCGCACATGGGCATCTCGGCCTACAACATCGGCCAGCAAGTGGGCAAGGGCATCGTCGACGAAATCAAGAAGCGCGGCTGGGACATGAAGGACGTCGGCGCGATCGACGTGACGTACGAACAGCTGCCGACCGCGCATGACCGCACGAGCGGGGCCACCGACGCACTGCTCGCCGCCGGCTTCCCGAAGGCCAACGTGATCGCCGCGCCGCAAGCAAAGACCGACACGGAAAACGCGTTCAACGCCGCCAACATCGCGATCACGAAAAACCCGCAGTTCAAGCACTGGGTCGCCTACGGCCTGAACGACGAAGCGGTGCTCGGCGCGGTGCGCGCCGCGGAAGGCCGGGGCTTCAAGGCCGACAACATGATCGGCATCGGTATCGGCGGCTCGGATTCGGCGCTCAACGAGTTCAAGAAGCCGAACCCGACGGGCTTTTTCGGCACGGTCATCATCAGCCCGAAGCGCCACGGCGAGGAGACGTCGGAACTGATGTACGCCTGGATCACGCAAGGCAAGGAACCGCCGAAGCTCACGCTGACGACGGGCATGCTGGCGACGCGCGACAACGTCGCCAAGGTGCGTGAAGAGATGGGTCTGGCTGCGAAGTAAGTCTAGGCGCGGCTTCCCGGACCGGCGCGGGCGAGAACGGTGCCCGCGCCGGCTCGGACGATCCTTCAGTGCGAGGTAAGAACAGATGTCAGCAACTTTGCGATTCGACGATATCGGCAAGGTGTTTCCGGGCGTGCGCGCGCTCGACGGCGTGTCGTTCGAAGTGAATGCCGGCCAGGTGCACGGGCTCATGGGAGAGAACGGCGCGGGCAAGTCGACGCTGCTCAAGATTCTGGGCGGCGAGTATCAGCCCGATTCCGGGCGCATCATGATGGACGGCCAGGAAGTGCGCTTTCCGAGCGCGGCCGCTTCGATCGCGGCCGGCGTTGCCGTGATCCACCAAGAACTCCAGTACGTCCCCGATTTGACGGTGACGGAAAACCTGCTGCTCGGCCGGCTGCCCAATGCGCTCGGCTGGGTCAACAAGCGCGAGGCGAAGCGCTTCGTCGAAGAGCGGCTCGCGCAAATGGGCGTCGATCTCGACCCCAAAGCGCGGCTCGGCCGGCTCTCGATCGCGCAACGGCAGATGGTCGAAATCTGCAAGGCGCTGCTGCGCAATGCGCGCGTGATCGCGCTGGACGAACCGACGAGTTCGCTGTCGCACCGCGAGACGGAAGTGCTCTTCAAGCTCGTGCGCGAGCTGCGAGCCGACGGGCGCGCGCTCATTTACATCTCGCACCGCATGGACGAGATCTACGAACTGTGCGACGCCTGCACGATTTTTCGCGACGGACGAAAGGTGGCGTCGCATCAGGCGTTGGCCGAGGTCAAGCGCGAGACGATCGTCGCCGAGATGGTCGGGCGAGAGATTTCCGACATTTACGGCTATCGGTCGCGCGAGCACGGCGAGGTGCGGCTCTCTGTCGATGCGCTCGAAGGCCACGGTCTTTCCGCGCCCGCCAGCTTCAAGGTGCGCGCCGGTGAAATCGTCGGCTTTTTCGGGCTCGTCGGCGCGGGGCGTAGTGAACTCATGCGCCTCGTCTACGGCGCGCAGAAGCATCGCGGCGGACGACTGACGCTCGATGGCAAAGCGCTCGACGTCAAGAGCCCCGGCCAGGCAATTCGCAACGGCATCGTGCTGTGCCCGGAAGATCGGAAAGAAGAGGGCATCGTCGCGATGGCTTCGGTGGCGGAGAACATCAACATCAGCTGCCGACGGCACGATCTTCGCGCGGGGTTGTTTCTCAATAGCGCGAAAGAGGTCGAGACGGCCGAACGCTTCATCAAGCTGCTCAAGATCAAGACGCCGAGCCGCCGGCAGAAAATCCGGCTGCTCTCGGGCGGCAATCAGCAAAAAGCGATCTTGTCGCGCTGGCTGGCGGAGCCCGATTTGAAGGTCGTCATCCTGGACGAACCGACGCGCGGCATCGACGTGGGCGCGAAGCACGAGATTTATAACGTCATTTACGAACTTGCCGAGCGCGGCTGCGCGGTGGTGATGGTGTCGTCGGAGTTGCCCGAGGTGCTCGGCGTGTCCGACCGCATCGTCGTCATGCGCGAGGGACGGATCTCGGGCGAGTTGGCGCGCGAGCAGGCCAGCGAGCCGGCGCTCTTGGAACTCGCGCTGCCCCAAGGGTCGCGAGCGACAGCGGCGCTCGATGCGGCTTGAACAAGGCTCGGCGCGGCTTTAGCGAGGCGTTGCCGACGAGCGACGCCGGAACGAGAAACGGATGCAATGAAAACCCGTCGCGAACGGGGCGAAGGAGTCAGGACATGCAAGCAAGAGAAAACCTGGCGCAGGCGAGCGCCAAGCGGGCGGCCGAAGCGCTGATCCCGCAGCCGAACGACCGGCAGAAGTGGTGGCAGCAGATCACCGAATACAGCCTCATCCTCATTTTCGCGGTGATGTTCGTGACGACGTCGCTGACGGTCGATCACTTCTTCTCGATCGAGAACATGCTCGGGCTCGCCCTGTCGATTTCGCAGATCGGCATGGTCGCCTGCACCATGATGTTCTGTCTGGCCTCGCGCGATTTCGACTTGTCCGTGGGATCGACCGTCGCGTTCGCGGGCGTGCTCTGCGCGATGGTGCTCAACGCGACGAACAACACGTTCCTCGCGATCGTCGCGGCCGTGGCGGCCGGTTCGGTCATCGGTTGGGTCAACGGGGCGGTCATCGCCTATCTGCGCATCAACGCGCTGATCACGACGCTCGCGACGATGGAAATCGTGCGCGGCCTCGGCTTCATCGTCTCGCACGGGCAAGCCGTGGGCGTGTCCTCCGATACGTTCATCGCACTGGGCGGCTTGACGATGCTGGGCGTATCGCTGCCGATCTGGGTTACGCTCGTCTGCTTCATCGTCTTCGGCGTGCTGCTCAATCAGACCGTATATGGGCGCAACACGCTCGCGATCGGCGGCAACCCCGAGGCGTCGCGCCTGGCGGGGATCAACGTCGAGCGCACGCGCGTCGTCATTTTCCTGGTTCAAGGCGCGGTGACGGCGCTGGCCGGCGTGATTCTCGCCTCGCGCATCACGTCGGGGCAACCCAACGCGGCCGAAGGCTTCGAGCTGAACGTGATCTCGGCCTGCGTGCTCGGCGGCGTGTCGCTGCTCGGCGGCCGCGCGACGATCTCCGGCGTCGTGATCGGCGTGCTCATCATGGGTACCGTCGAAAACGTCATGAACCTCATGAACATCGACGCGTTCTATCAATATCTCGTGCGCGGCGCGATTCTGCTCGCGGCCGTGCTGCTCGACCAGCTCAAGAATCGCGGTTCGCGCGACTGAGCGATCGAGTGCATGCGGCGTCCGCCGGCAAACGCGGACGCCGAAATTTTCGGAGATACTTCACGATGGCGCTTCCCGATCATCCGCAACTGGGCCCCTACGCACGCTACCCGAGCCTCGGCGGGCGCACCGTGTTCATCACGGGCGGCGCGACCGGCATCGGAGCTTCGTTCGTCGAACACTTCGCTCGGCAAGGCTCGCGCGTCGCATTTTGCGACATCGATTCGAGCGCGGGCGAGGCGTTGGCCGATTTGCTCGGCGACGCGCCCGAAAAGCCGCTGTTTCTCGCTTGCGACGTGACCGACATCGATGCGCTGCGCGGCGCGATCGCCGACGCGCAAGCGGCTTTCGGTCCGGTCGCGGCGCTCGTCAACAACGCGGCGAACGACGTGCGGCACGCGCTCGCCGACGTGACGCCGGGCTCGTTCGATGCGGGCATCGCCGTCAATTTGCGGCATCAATTCTTCGCCGCGCAGGCCGTCGTCGAGGATATGAAGCGCGCCGGCGGCGGCTCGATCATCAATCTCGGTTCGATCAGCTGGATGCTCAAGCAAGGCGGCATGCCCGTTTATTTGACCGCGAAAGCGGCGATCCAAGGGCTCACGCGCGCGCTGGCGCGCGATTTGGGGCCGTTCGGCATTCGCGTGAATGCGCTCGTGCCCGGCTGGGTGTTGACCGAAAAGCAGCGCCGGCTGTGGCTGGACGAAGCGGGCAAGCGGGCGCTGAAAGAAGGGCAATGCCTCGACGGCGAGTTGATGCCCGAAGATTTGGCCCGCATGGCGCTCTTCCTCGCGGCCGACGACAGCCGGATGATCACGGCGCAGGATTTCATCGTCGATGGAGGATGGGTATGAGCGGGGATGGCCTGAGCGCGTCGCTCGAAGTCGCCGTAAAGTGCGCGCTGGGAGAGGGCGCGACTTGGTGCGCCCGCAGCGGCCGTTTTTACTGGACCGACATCGAAGGCGCGTGTCTTCATCGCTACGACCCGGCAACGGGCGAACACGCGCTCTGGGACATGCCAGAACGGCTTGCGACTTTTGCGCTGTGCGCCGATCCGCAACACCTATTGCTCGGCCTGGCGACACATTTGGCCTTTTTCGACCTGTCGACGCGTGAGATGCAGCGGATCGTCGACGTCGAGCCCGAACTCGACACACGGCTCAACGACGGTCGCTGCGATCGCCAGGGACGCTTCGTCTTCGGCACCAAACACGAAGGGGCGGACCTGCAGAGCGTCGGCGGGTTCTATCGGCTGGGGCGCGATCTATCGCTCGAGCGGCTGCCGCTGCCGTCGCCGGCCATCTCGAACAGCATCGCGTTCAGCCCCGACGGCGCCACGATGTACTTTTGCGATTCGCCCACGCGGGAAATCCTCGCTTGCGATTACGGCGCCGACGGCGTTGTCGGCAACGTGCGCGTCTTTGTCCGGCTGCGCGATGCCGACGGCGTGCCCGACGGCTCGACGGTCGATGCGCAAGGCGGGCTTTGGAATGCGCAGTGGGGCGGCGCTCGCGTGGTGCGCTACGGGCCCGATGGCGTTCAAACCGATCGCGTGAGCGTGCCGGTGAGTCAACCTAGCTGCGTGGCGCTGGGCGGCGCGGATCTTTCCACGCTCTACATCACGACGGCGCGGGTCGAACTCGATGCCGCGTCGCTCGCGGCCGAGCCTGCCGCCGGCGGGATCTTTACGGCGCCGAGCGGGCGGCGCGGCTTGCCCGAGCCTCTGTTTCTCGGAACCTGGCGGTAAACCCGAGGTCGATGCCGTTAAACGGAAACCGACATCACGAGTCAAAGGCGGCACAAGACACGCCACCGCATCATGCCTGCCATGCCGGTGCGTAGCCGGTGGGGCGCCTCTCGACGGAGCTCATCATGACCGCTGCGAATTCCGATGCCATCGCCCCGAGGGGCGCGCTCGCGTCCGAGCGACACCGCCGGCGTCCCGCGGAAACGCGCAACGCGAAGCTGGCGGCGCTCGTGCAGCCCGTTCACCCGGGGCCCGCGACGTCGGTCATCGCGCGAAGCGCGGCCGGCTCGCGCCAGGGCGCTGCGCTGACGCTCGCCAACGATCAGCTGCGTATCGATCTTGCCCCCGCGCTCGGCGGCGGCATGACGCGCTTCGAATGGCATGGAGACGGCGGCGCGCCGACGCCGATTTTCCGCGGGTGTCCTTCCGCGAACGCGGACACCGACCCTAACGCGCTGGCTTGCTATCCGCTCTTGCCCTACTCGAATCGCATCGGCGGTGCGCGCTTCGAATTCGACGGGCGCGAGGTGAACGTGCCCCGTAACCGGGCGGCCGAGCCGCTGCCGATTCATGGGGACGGCTGGCTGCGCGCTTGGCGCGTCGTCGAACGCGGCGATACCCATGCGACGCTTTCCCTCGAGCGCGAGCGCGCGAAGCCTCACGCCTACCGTGCGCGACTTTCCTACGCGCTGGACCATGCCACGCTTATCGTCACCCTTGCCGTCGAGAACGCGGGGCGCGAGCCATTGCCCTTCGGACTCGGGCTCCATCCGTTCCTGCCGCGCGACGCCGATACGAAATTGTCGGCGGCCGCCGGCGGCTTGTGGCTTCCGGACGCCGACTGGCTGCCGGTGCGCCACGTGCCCGCGCCGCCCGCCTGGACCTTCGGCGTCGCCTACCCGCTGCCCGATACGCTCGTGAACCATGCATTCACGCAGTGGAGCGGCCGCGCTTGCGTCGTCTGGCCGCGCAAACGGTTGTCGGTCACGATCGCGGCCGATGCAGACTATTACGTACTGTATACGCCGCCCGGCGAGGATTTCTTCTGCTTCGAGCCGGTCGACCATCCGATCAACGCGGTGAACTTGCCCGGGGGCGCCGGGGAGCACGGTATGACCGTGCTGGCGCCGGGCGAATCGCTCGTACGCGAATTTCGCTTTATGGTCGAGCCCGTGGGGCGGTAGCGTCGCGGGTAGAATACGGGCCTTTCCCGCCACCGGCACGTATCGCGTCCTCGTCATGTCCACTTCCTACTCGTTCGTCCGCTCGCTCAACGACGCTTGGCAGCGCACGGGCTCGCTCCTGTGCGTCGGCCTCGATCCCGAACCGTCGCGTTTTCCGGCTGCGCTCGCGAACCGCGCCGACAAGATCTTCGATTTTTGCCGCGACATCGTCGATGCAACGGCGCCGTACGCGAGCGCGTTCAAGCCGCAGATTGCCTACTTTGCCGCGCACCGCGCGGAAGACCAGCTGGAAGCGCTGATCGCGCACGTTCACGACAAGCATCCGGGGCTGCCGGTCATTCTTGACGCAAAGCGCGGAGACATCGGCAGCACGGCCGAGCAGTACGCGCGCGAGGCATTCGAGCGCTATCGGGCGGATGCCGTGACGGTCAATCCGTATATGGGTTTCGATTCGATCGAGCCGTACCTCGCGCATGAGGGCAAGGGCGTCATCGTCTTGTGCCGGACGTCGAACCCCGGCGGCTCCGACCTTCAGTTTCTCGAAACGAACGGACGGCCGCTGTACCAGGTCGTCGCCGCGCTTGCCGCCGAGAAATGGAATGCGAGCGGGCAGCTCGCTCTGGTGGTCGGCGCCACGTTTCCTAAGGAGATCGAGGTCGTGCGCTCGATCGTCGGCGATATGCCGCTCTTGATTCCGGGCATCGGCGCCCAGGGCGGCGATGTGGAGGCGACGGTGCGCGCGGGCCGCACGAGCGCCGGCGCCGGCATGATGATCAATTCGTCGCGCGCGATCTTGTACGCCGGCAAGGACGAACGTTTCGCCGAGGCGGCGGCTCGCGCCGCGCAAGACACGCGCGACAAGATCAACGCTTACCGCTGAATCGACGCCGGCCGGCTCGGGCTGCGCAGGCGCTTATCGCTCGTTGTCGTCGATATGCTTGAGCAGGCCACGCAGCGCATGCGCGGCGGCCTGTACGCGAATTTGTTCGCGGTCGCCCTTGAATACGAGAGTCTCGGCGGACGTTTCGAGCCGATTGCTCCAGGCGAAGCAGACCATCCCCACGGGCTTGGTCTCGGTGCCGCCGCCGGGGCCGGCCACGCCCGTGATGGCGAGCGACACCTGTGCGCGGCTGTTGCGCAGCGCGCCTTCGGCCATGGCGCGCGCTACGTTCTCGCTCACCGCGCCGTGCTTGTCGATCAGCTCGGACGGCACGCCGATCATTTCGGTTTTCGCCTGGTTCGAATAGGTCACGAAACCTCTTTCGAACCAGCCGCTGCTGCCCGAAATGTCGGTGACGGCGGTCGCGACCATGCCGCCCGTGCACGACTCGGCGGTGGTCAGCAAAAGGCGCGTTTCCCTGAGCTTGTTGCCGACGCGCACGGCGAGTTGATGAACGACGGAATCAGTGGGCATCGCGGTGATCTCGTTGGCTCGTTGATGTCGGGTATTGGCGCGACCCGGGCCGGTCTGGGGTTCGGGTCGCAAAAGCGGCGGATTAAATCGTCATGCGCCACAGAGCGATCACGAGCAGCGTGAAGAACGCGGCGACGAGATCGTCGAGCATGATGCCGACGCCGCCTTTGACATGGCGATCGAAATAACGGATCGGCGGCGGCTTGACCATGTCGAAAAAGCGGAACACCAGAAACGTCCAAAGCTGGCCGGCGAACGTTTCCGGCGTGACGAACACCAGCACGAGCCAGAAGGCGACGATTTCGTCCCACACGACGGGAGAGGGATCGTCGGTGCCCATCTTGCGAGCGGTGAACCCGGTCACGTAGCATCCGCCGAAAAAACCCACGACGATCAGCACAACCCATTGGACGACCGTGAGACGCGCGTCGAGCGCGGCGAACGAAGCCCAAGCGAACAGCGTGCCCATCGTGCCCGGCATGATGGGCGAGAGCCCGCTGCCGAAGCCGAGCGACAGGATATGGAACGGATGCGACAGCATGAAGCGCGCACTCGCGCGCCGCTTGGGCGGCGGCGCCGAATAACGCGATGACGGCGGAGGGGGCGGTGAGGGCGACGAAGGCGGCGGGCCGTCCTCGTGACTCTCGAGCGTCGGATCAGTTTGCATCGAAATGGTCGAAGCCTTGCAGCGTCAAGGAAAGCTGCGCATGCGAGGCATCGTGCCACGCGATAGCCGGCTCGTTAGCCGCATGACGCAGGGCGCTTATTGTACCGATACGGGTTACGGCGACATCCGCGCGCGCGCCGGCGTCGGCGATCGCTTCGCGTGCGCTGGGCGGCGCCGTGAAAATCAGCTCATAGTCGTCGCCGCCCGCCAACGTGCACTGCCTTTGCGCATCCAGCGGCAGTTTGCGCACCGCGTCGGAGCGCGGCACGGCGTCCACGTCGATCCGCGCGTTCATCCGCGAGCGCTCGAGGATATGCAGCAAGTCGCCGGCCAAGCCGTCCGAGACGTCGAGCGCGCTATGCGCGAGCCCGCGTAGCGCGAGCCCGAGCGCGATGCGCGGCTCGGGCTTGTCGAGCGCGTGCTGCAACGAGGCGAGTTCCCGCTCATCGAAAAGGTTCGACGGCCACTCGCCGCGCAGCACGCCCAGCGCGGCCCGCGCATCGCCGAGCGTGCCGGACACCCAGACATCGTCGTGCTCGCGCGCGCCGTCGCGGCGCAAGGCCGCCTGCGTCGGCACGTCGCCGAAGACCGTGACGCACAGGTTCAGTGGGCCGCGCGTCGTGTCGCCGCCGATCAGCTGACAATCGAAGCGATCGGCCAGCGCGAACAGGCCCTCGGCGAAGGCTTCGAGCCACGCCTCGCGCGGCGCTTCCATGGCCAGCGCGAGCGTGAACGCGCGCGGTTTCGCGCCCATCGCGGCGAGATCCGACAAATTGACGGCCAGTGTTTTGTGGCCGAGGCAGTAGGGATCCACGCTCGGCAGGAAGTGCCGCCCTTCGACGAGCATGTCCGTCGACACGGCGAGGACTTGGCCCGGCGCCGGCGCGAGCAATGCGCAGTCGTCGCCGATGCCGAGAACGGCCCGCTGCGGGCCGCGCTCGGCCCGTCGCGCGAAAAAACGCTCAATCAGCGAGAACTCGGAAAGTGACATAAATCAGCTGCGATAAGGGTGAGCGGGGGCGCCTCGCGCGCGGCGGCCGGGCTGCTCGCGGCCACTGCCCCAACTGACCGGGCTGTCGGGGCGCAGGGCGATTGGCGCTACAATGCCGTCGAACATTCATTCTAATCCGCGTAACAAAGACTGGACTTTCGACCTCATGTCTACGAACCCCGCTGCCGCCAAGGCGAAGCTGCGCGAAGCCGCGCTCGATTATCACGAATTTCCTTCGCCGGGCAAGATCGCCATCGCTCCGACGAAACAGATGATCAACCAGCGCGATCTCGCGCTAGCGTATTCGCCCGGTGTCGCCTTCGCCTGCGAGGAGATCGTTGAAAATCCGCTCAACGCGGCTCGCTTCACGGCGCGCAGCAATTTGGTCGGTGTGGTCACGAACGGCACCGCGGTGCTCGGCCTCGGCAATATCGGTCCGCTCGCGTCCAAGCCCGTGATGGAAGGCAAGGCCGTGCTGTTCAAGAAGTTCGCCGGTATCGACGTGTTCGACATCGAGCTGAACGAATCCGATCCGCATAAGCTCGTCGACGTCATCGCCGCGCTCGAGCCAACCTTCGGCGGGATCAATCTCGAAGACATCAAGGCGCCCGATTGCTTCATCGTGGAGCGCGAGTGCCGCAAGCGAATGAAAATCCCGGTCTTCCACGACGATCAGCACGGTACCGCCATCGTCGTGGCCGCAGCCGTGACGAACGGCCTGAAGGTGGTCGGCAAGGACATTTCGTCCGTCAAGCTCGTCGCCTCGGGGGCTGGCGCCGCCGCGCTCGCGTGTCTGGATCTGCTCGTCGATCTCGGTCTGCCGATCGAGAACATCCTCGTCACCGATTTGGCCGGCGTCGTCTACAAGGGCCGCACGGAGCTGATGGATCCGGACAAGGAGCGCTTCGCGCGCGAAACCTCCGCGCGTACGCTCGCCGAAGTGGTCGAGGGCGCCGATATTTTTCTCGGCTTGTCGGCCGGCGGCGTGCTCAAGCCGGAGATGGTCAAGGCCATGGCGCCCAAGCCGCTGATCTTGGCGCTGGCTAACCCCACGCCCGAAATCTTGCCCGAGGTCGCGCTGGAAGTGCGCCCGGACGCCGTGCTCGCCACGGGCCGCACCGACTATCCGAATCAGGTCAACAACGTCCTGTGCTTTCCGTTCATCTTCCGCGGCGCGCTCGATGCGGGCGCGACGACGGTGACGCGCGAAATGGAAATTGCGGCGGTGAACGCGATCGCCGAACTCGCCCGCCAGGAGCAAAGCGACATCGTCGCCACGGCTTACGGTATTCAAGATCTCTCTTTCGGGCCGGAGTACCTCATTCCGAAGCCGTTCGATCCGCGCCTGATCGTCAAGATCGCGCCGGCCGTCGCGCAGGCGGCGATGGATTCGGGTGTCGCGACGCGTCCGATCGAGGACATGGACGCCTACAAGCAGCATCTGCAGCAGTTCGTCTACCACAGCGGCACGACGATGAAGCCGATCTTCCAGCAGGCGCGCAGCGTCGAGCCCGGCAAGAAGCGCATCGTGTTCGCCGAGGGCGAGGAGGAGCGCGTGTTGCGCGCGGTCCAGATCGTCGTCGACGAAAAGCTCGCCACGCCGGTGCTCATCGGCCGGCCCTCCGTGATCGAGCATCGCATCGAGCGTTACGGGTTGCGGCTGACGCCGGGCGTCGATTTCACGGTCGTGAATACGGAACATGACGAGCGCTACCGCGACTTCTGGCAGACGTATTACAAGATGATGGCGCGCAAGGGCATCAGCCAGCAATTGGCGAAGGTCGAAATGCGTCGACGTACGACGCTGATCGGCTCGATGCTCGTCAGCAAGGGCGAGGCCGACGGCATGATTTGCGGCACGATTTCGACGCCGCATCGCCATCTGCACTTCATCAATCAGGTGATCGGCAAGCGCGAAGGCTGCACGGTATTCGGCGCGATGAACGGGCTTGTCCTGCCGGGCCGTCAAATCTTCCTCGTCGACACGCATGTGAACGTCGATCCCACCCCGGCCGAACTCGCTGAAATCACGATCATGGCCGCCGAGGAAGTGCGCCGCTTCGGCATCGAGCCGAAGGTTGCGCTCGTGTCGCACTCCAATTTCGGGACGAGCAATGCGCCGTCCGCGCAGAAGATGCGAGATACGCTGGCCATTCTCAGAGAGCGAGCGCCCGAACTGCAGGTGGACGGCGAAATGCATGGCGACGTCGCGCTCGACCCCGCGCTGCGCCGCGAGGTGCTGCCCGAATCGACGCTCGAAGGCGAGGCCAACCTGCTCGTGCTGCCGAACATCGATGCGGCGAACATTGCCTACAACCTGCTGAAAACGGCGGCGGGCAACAACATCGCGATCGGCCCGATCTTGCTCGGCGCCGCCAAGCCGGTGCATGTGCTGACTGAATCGGCGACGGTGCGCCGGATCGTCAACATGGCGGCGCTGCTCGTGGCCGACGTCAGCGCGGCATCGCGTGCGTAGCGTGCATAGCGGCCGGTCTGTCGGTTCGATTTATTGATATAGCCGTCGAGCGCGTGGCGAAACGCCGCATGAACCACCGTGCTCGATCGGCAGGCGGCAGCACAAAAGAAAAAACGGCGTGCCCATTGCGGGCACGCCGGGGGCGAAAAGAGAGGCTGCCGCCCCAAAGTGCGTGAAACGACGATTTCCGATTGAAAGCCGCGATGAGGAGGCAAAGGCTCACCGCATCGGGCACCGTCGAGACGCAGTTTATCTTGTCTGGGCTAAATTGTTCGTTTTCGCGAAAAAATAGGACCATCGGCAGGTCGAAAAGTGGGCTTTCTTGGCCCCTAAAAACGCGCTAAACCTTTCATTTTCCAGACAAAGATTGCGTCGAGAGGCGGTTAGCGATACCCTTACGCTTTTCGTGGTCGTTCATATCTGATCGAGCAGCAGGAAATCTGGCCGATGGCACGCGCGGGAAAACGCGAACGAGCTGGTAAATGGCTTCGTCACGGCGCGCTTGCGGCGTTCGTGGCCGCAGCCGGCTGGGCCGGCGTCGGCGGGCCGGGCGCTCCGCTGACCCAGTCCGTCGCTCTGGCGCGTGAGGCGCCGGCGGCGGGGGTGTCGGGCACGATCGAACAGGCGCAATTGCCGCCCGAGGCGGTGACCACCTTGAATTTGATCTCGGCCGGCGGTCCTTACCCCTATGCGAAGGACGGCGTCGTATTCGGCAACTTCGAGCGGCTGCTGCCACCGCATCGGCGCGGTTACTACCATGAGTACACGGTTCCCACGCCGCGATCGAAAAACCGCGGCGCGCGCCGTATCGTGTGCGGCGGGCCTTTGAGGCGGACCGACAACTGCTTTTACTCAGACGACCACTACACCAGTTTTAAACGCATTGTTGAATGACATCGGGATGAACGGCATGAGCGACAACGTCTACGCGCACGAAACCGCAGCCGCGACGGATCTGTTCGCGGCCGGCGACGGCAACCTTTTTCAGCGCGTCATGCAGATGCGCATGGCCGAGCGCGGCCAGAGCGTGCAGGGCGACGCGGCATCCGGGCATTCACCGAGCGAGGAGCCCATGAGCCTTTTCGCGACTGTGCGACCGAACATCGTCCAATCGATCCGGGCGTTTCGCGTGCAGGACCTCGCCGACGAAGCACAACGGCTCGAGCAGCACTTCCTGTTCGCTTATTGCGGCCAAGCCGCATCGAAGCAGGAAGTGCTCGAAACGATCGCCACGTCGTTCCTGTTCCCTAAGCACTTCGGCAAGAACTACGACGCGCTGTACGACTGCCTGACCGATCTCGTGCACAAGGCGGGCGCGCAGCCGGGTTTCGTCATCGTTCTGGAAGCGTTGCCGATTGCCCAGAAGTTCGACAAGGAGGGGCGCGAGACGCTGCTCGACGTCTTCCGCGAAGCGGCCGAATTCTGGGCCGAGCGCAAAGTCGCGTTCCGCGTTTTCTACTCGTTCGCCTGATCGGCGCGCGTGCCGGTGTGCGAAGCGCGCCGCGCCTGTCGATGCGGTCACCGATATCTTCCAGGCCCGCCGTCGCGCGGGCCTTCGTTTACCATCCGCCCCAACGCGCGGCCAGCGCCGCGAGAACGGCCATGCCTGCCGTTTCCGTGCGCAGGATGCGTGGGCCCAGCGAAAGCGGCGCGAACCCGTGGGCGATCGCGGCTTCCTCTTCGTGAGGTGCGAGCCCGCCTTCCGGCCCTATTAGCAGGATGACCTCCGCGTCCGGCGCGGTGTCCGGCAGCGAGTCGAACGGCTGGGCGCCGCGCGGCGACAGCATATAGCGCATCGCACCGGGGCCGCCGCGCGAGGGCAGCCCTTCCATCCATTTCGTCAGGTCGCTCGCCGGATCGATAGCGGGCAGGCGGTTTCGGCCGCACTGCTCGCAGGCGGCTCGCGCGATGCCTTGCCAGTGCGCGTGACGTCGGGCCGCCCGTTCGCCCGACAGGCGTACGACGCCCCGCGCCGTGACGAGCGGCACGATTCGCGCGACGCCGAGTTCGATCGCTTTCTCCACGAGCCAATCCATCTTGTCGCCGCCCGCGACCCCTTGCGCTAGGGTGATCCTGTACGGCGGCTCCGCTTCGATGGCCTCGAAGGCGCCCACTTCGACCAGCGCGTTGCGGCGACCGACCTCGACGAGGCGCGCCTCGTACTGTCCGCCGCGCCCATTGAACAAGGTCAGCGCGTCGCCGGTCTGCAGCCGCAACACTTGGACGTGTCGAGCGACTTCATCGGGCAGTGCGAGGACATCGCCGGTGGCGAAGGGGGAATCGACAAAAAAGCGGGGCATAAAGCGGCGTTCGAAATCGATGATTGGAAGGCGTCACGGGCAATCGGCGATGGGCGGCCAGCGGCCGGCCGATCATCGCCATACCGCGAAGTGCGCCGACGCGCTTTAGCGCAGTCTGTCCCGCACGCCGCGCGGCAGCGTGAACAACGCCGGGTGCAGCGCGGCGTCATAGTAGCGCAACGCGTCGATGCCGCGCGCGGACAGCCGGTCCTGTATGTCGTGCCTGAACAGCGATGCGGCGTCGAGTGTATCGCTCGCGAGGGCCATGAGCCAGAGCGAACCATAGAGCGGTATGGATGCCGACATGACATTCACCGTGGCGTAGCACGCGCGCAGATCGCGCACGAGCGCCGCCGCCCGTTCGAGGTGAAACTGCGCCGATCCAAGATGCATCGAAAGCATCGCGCGCGGCGCCAGCACAGCCTTGAGGCGTGTAAGGAACGCCGACGAATACAGTTCGGCCGCGGGCGAATCGGGCGGCGTCAAATCGAACACGACGAGGTCGAACCGCTCGGCGCTCGTCGCGACGAAGCGCGCCGCATCGCCGATGACGACCTGCACGCGCCGATCGTCCAGCGCGCCTTGATGCACCGCCTGCAAATGCCGACGCGCCATGCCGACCACGGCGTCGTCGAGTTCCGCGACGACGATCCGCTCGATGCTCGGATGGGCGAGCAATTGGCGCGCGGCGCCGCCGTCTCCGCCGCCGAGGACGAGTGCTTTGCGCGGCTCGGGATGCGCCAGCGCGGCGGGATGCACCATGCACTCGTGGTAGATGTGCTCGTCGCCGACCGAGGTCATCGGCCGGCCGTCGAGCGTGAACAAGCGCCCAAGCTGCGGCGTGTCCCACACTTCGATGCGCTGGTAGGCGGAATCGACCCACGCAATGCGGCGCGCGCCCGGAAAACCGTAAACGGCGCCGGGAGCGGGATGAAAGAGAAGCGGCGAGTCGGCGCGAGAGAACACGAGTGGACGAACGACGGCGAGCAGGGCGCGATGATCGAATTATAGAGGCGCCGCGGCCGTCGTTTCCGCGACCGCGCCGCCGTGCGGGGTCGGGAGCGGGCGGGCGCCATCTGTTAGAATGGCATGCTTTGCAGCCCTGTCCGCTTGCTCTTCCCGCCTTGCGCCGCGGCGCGCGCCCATCCGCGCGGGCGGCGGTTCGATACGAGCAGCGGTCCACCGCGCGCACGCTTTCTCGACTCGTTCTCCGGACTCGACATGACGACCTCGTCTACCGCTCCCACCGCTCTCATGGCGAACGCGATCCGCGCGCTCGCGATGGACGCCGTGCAACAAGCGAACTCAGGCCACCCCGGCATGCCGATGGGCATGGCCGAAATCGCCGTCGCCCTTTGGGCGCGCCATCTGAAGCACAATCCGGCCAACCCGCACTGGGCCGACCGCGATCGCTTCGTGCTGTCCAACGGCCACGGCTCGATGCTGCTTTACTCGCTGCTGCATCTGACGGGCTACGACCTGCCGCTCGCCGAGCTCAAGAATTTCCGCCAGCTCCATTCGAAGACGCCGGGCCACCCCGAGTACGGCATCACGCCCGGTGTCGAGACCACGACGGGTCCGCTCGGCCAAGGCCTGGCCAATGCCGTCGGCATGGCGCTCGCCGAATCGCTGCTGGCCGCCGAGTTCAATAAGGCCGACGCGCGCATCGTCGATCACCACACCTACGTGTTCCTCGGCGACGGCTGCCTGATGGAAGGCATCTCGCACGAAGCCTGCTCGCTCGCCGGCACATTGAAGCTCAGCAAGCTGATTGCCCTGTACGACGACAACGGCATCTCGATCGACGGCCATATCGAATACTGGTTCGCCGACGACACGCCCAAGCGGTTCGAAGCATACGGCTGGAACGTCATTCGCGATGTGAACGGGCACGACGTGCAGGCGGTCGACGCCGCTATCGCGCAGGCCAAGACGTCGGACAAGCCCACGCTCATCTGCTGCAAGACGGTGATCGGCAAGGGCGCGCCCACCAAGGCGGGCGGTCACGACGCGCACGGCGCGCCGCTCGGCGCCCAGGAAATCGCGGCCACGCGCGAGGCGATCGGCTGGAAGTGGGAGCCGTTCGTGATTCCGCAGGAAGTTTATGCGGCATGGGATGCGAAGCAAGCGGGCGCGCAGCGCGAGACGCAGTGGAACGATGCGTTTGCTCAATACCGCGCGAAATACCCGCAGGAAGCGGCGGAGTTCGAGCGCCGCGCAGCGGGCAAGCTGCCGGCCGACTGGGCGGCCAAGGCCCAAGCGATCATCGCCGGCGCGAACGAGCGCGCCGAAACGGTGGCCACGCGCAAGGCATCGCAACAGGCGATCGAAGGCCTTGCCGCCGTGCTGCCGGAACTGCTGGGCGGCTCCGCCGACTTGACGGGTTCGAACCTCACGAACTGGAAGGCGAGCAAGCCCGTGCGCGCGGGCGAGCACGGCATCGAGTGGGGCAATCACATCAACTACGGCGTGCGCGAATTCGGCATGAGCGCCGCCATCAACGGCATCGCGCTGCACGGCGGCTACAAGGCTTTCGGCGGCACGTTCCTCACGTTCTCCGACTACAGCCGCAATGCGTTGCGCGTCGCGGCGTTGATGAAGTCGCCGTCGATCTTCGTATTCACGCACGATTCCATCGGTCTGGGCGAAGACGGCCCGACGCACCAATCGATCGAGCACGTCGCGAGCTTGCGCCTGATTCCGAACCTTCACGTCTGGCGTCCGTCAGATACGGTGGAGACGGCGGTGGCCTGGACGCAGGCGGTCGAGTATCAAGGGCCGTCCTGCCTGATCTTCAGCCGGCAGAATCTGCCGTTCTCCCCGCGCAGCGATGCGCAGATCGCCAACATCGCCAAGGGCGGCTACGTGCTGCGCGATTGGAACGACGAGATCGTGGCGCGCAAGATCATTCTGATCGCAACGGGTTCGGAGGTCGAACTCGCGTTGGCGGCGGTCGAGCCGCTCGCGCAGCAAGGCATTGCGGCGCGCGTGGTGTCGATGCCGGCCACGATGGTCTTCGATCGCCAAGACGCCGAGTACCGCGAGCGCGTACTGCCCAAGGGCGTGCGTCGCGTCGCGATCGAAGCGGGTGTGAGCGATTTCTGGCGCAAGTACGTCGGCCTCGAGGGCGGCGTGGTCGGTATCGATACGTTCGGCGAGTCGGCTCCGGCCGGCGTGCTGTTCAAGCATTTCGGCTTCACGGTGGAGCACGTTGTCGCAGCGGCCAAGGCCGCGCTCGAGTGACGATAGACTGACGCGAAGACGCAATACGGCTTTTCGGGGCGGCGCCGCCCGCGCGAGCGCCCCTCGCTCGGCGCCTGGCCCGAAAAGCATGAGGTACGACAGGTTTTTTCAGCCCAAATATCAGGAGAACCAACATGACGGTACGCGTTGCAATCAACGGGTATGGCCGTATCGGCCGCAACACGCTGCGTGCGTTCTACGAGAGCGGCAAGAAGCACGATCTGCAGATCGTCGCGATCAACGACCTCGGCGATGCGAAGACGAACGCCCACCTGACGAAGTACGACACGGCGCATGGCCCGTTCCCCGGTGAGGTGGCGGTCGAGGGCGAAAACCTCGTCGTCAACGGCGACAAGATCCGCGTGCTGGCGAACCGCAACCCGGCCGAATTGCCGTGGGGCGAGCTCGGCGTCGACGTCGTGATGGAGTGCACGGGCTTTTTCACGTCGAAGGAAAAGGCCAGCGCGCACTTGGCCGGCGGCGCGAAGAAGGTCCTGATCTCGGCGCCCGGCGGCAAGGATGTCGACGCGACGATCGTCTACGGCGTGAACCACAACACGCTGAAGGCCGCGCATACCGTGGTGTCCAACGCATCGTGCACGACGAACTGCCTGGCGCCGCTCGTCAAGCCGCTGAACGAAAAGATCGGCCTCGAAACGGGCTTGATGACGACGATCCACGCGTACACGAACGATCAAGTGCTGACGGACGTCTATCACGAGGACCTGCGTCGCGCGCGCTCGGCCACGCACAGCCAGATCCCGACGAAGACGGGCGCCGCCGCCGCCATTGGCCTTGTGCTGCCCGAACTGGCCGGCAAGCTCGACGGCTATGCGATTCGCGTCCCGACGATCAACGTGTCGATCGTCGACCTCTCGTTCATCGCCAAGCGCGACACGACGGTCGAAGAAATCAACGCGATCATGAAGGAAGCGGCCGAAGGCGAGCTCAAGGGCATTCTCGGCTACAACACGGCGCCGCTCGTTTCGATCGACTTCAACCACAACCCGGCTTCGTCGACGTTCGACGCGACGCTCACGAAGGTCGCCGGCCGTCTCGTGAAAGTGTCGAGCTGGTACGACAACGAGTGGGGCTTCTCGAACCGCATGCTCGATACGGCTGTCGCGCTCGCCACGGCCAAGTAAGCACGGTACCCAACGGCTCGGCTTGCCGCCGAGCCGCTCAAAGAAAAGAGCCGCCTTCGTTCGAAGGCGGCTCTTGTCATTTCCGGGGCGCTGCACCGCGGCGTGCCGGCGGGTACCGATGCCTCGGCGCCGCACGTGCCGACCGCGCGTGCGCTCGACCGACAATCAATGCTTGCGGTGCGGGCACGCTTCCTTGGTGCATACGCCGTACAGCGCAAGCGCGTGTTCCTGCAGCTTGAAGCCGCGTTCTTCCGCGATCTTCTGCTGGCGCTTTTCGATTTCAGGGTCGAAGAACTCCTCCACGCGTCCGCAGTCGATACAGACGAGGTGGTCGTGATGCGAGCCCTCGTTGAGTTCGAACACGGCTTTGCCCGATTCGAAATTGCTGCGCGAGAGCAGGCCCGCCTGCTCGAACTGCGTCAGCACGCGGTAGACGGTGGCGAGGCCGATGTCGAGTTCCTCGTTCAGCAAGCTGCGATAGACGTCTTCGGCGGTCAGATGCCGTACGGCGCTGCGCTGGAAGATTTCGAGGATTTTGAGGCGCGGTAGGGTCGCCTTCAGCCCGATGTTTTTGAGATCGGTCGGATTGGTCATGGCTAGGCATCCCTAGAGTACAATGCACGATTCGAATAGTAATGGGTTTTTGCTGTTCAGAACATCTTCGGTGAAACTCGCGCGGCTCGTCGATACGCAAAACGCAGCCCGCACGGTGGGTGAAATGAATCCAATTTTTCTTAAGAAGCGCGGGGGGAGTCACGTGCGTAACCTGTTGATCGCTGCCTCGATGGTCGCGCTCGTTTCGGGATGTTCGACCTACGACAGCCTCACGCAGCGCGTCGCGCAGAGCATTACGCCGTATCGCATCACGATCGTGCAAGGCAACTTCGTTTCGAAGGAAGCCGCCGAGAAGATGCGCGTGGGTATGTCGCGCGACGAGGTCAAGGCCGTGCTCGGCACGCCGCTGCTCACTGACATGTTCCATGACGATCGCTGGGATTACGTCTTTTACTTCAAGCGTGGCTCCACGGCCGTCGTGCAGCAGCGCGATTTCATCGTCAACTTCAAGGGCGACCGTGTCGAGAGCTGGTCGGGCGGCGAAAATCTGCCCTCCGAGCTCGAATTGCTAGCCGACATCGACGGCGACAAGCGCGGCAAGAAGGCAAAGGCGGCCGCGCCGGCCTCGAGCGCGGCGGCGGCTTCGGCGGCCGCCGAGGCGGCTGCCCCCGCTTCGAGCGCTGCCGCTGCCGCCCAAGGCGCGAGCGGCGCGAGCAGCACAAGCGAAGAGGCCGCCAACGCGCAGGCGGCGCAGGCCGCCAACCGCGCGACCAATCAGGTACCGGCCACGCCTTCCAAGCCGGCCGTGCGCTCGGGCACGCCGTCGCCTTCGGGCGCGCTGCCCAGCGCGACCCCGCAGTTCCAGTTCCACCGGCAGCCGCAGCCCGCTTCGCCGGATCAAAGCAATCCGGTCGGCCCGACGGGCTCCTCTTCCGGCAGCTCCGGGGCGGGTAAACAGTCCGTGTCGTCGCAAGGCGCGTCGAGCACGGGCGGCTAATCGTTCGTTCTCCTAAAGGCGGGCCGTGCGAGACACCGCCCGCCTTTGTTTTTTCTGGGGCGGCTTCGCAAGCGCCGCCGGCCAGCCGCGGACGGCCGGTCTTCATTCATAAAGGGGTATGCATGTTGCCGATGAATATCGCCATTGCCGGCGCATCGGGCCGGATGGGCCGGATGCTGATCGAAGCGGTTTTGAACGATCCGGATGCGGCGCTCGCCGGTGCGCTCGATAGAGCGGGCTCGCCGCAGCTTGGGGAAGATGCCGGCGCCTTTCTCGGCCGGCACACGGGCGTCACGTTGACCGACGACGTCGAACGCGTGATGGCGGACGCCGATTGCCTCATCGATTTCACGCGGCCCGAAGGCACGATGGCTCATATCGAAGCTGCTCTTCGTCATGGGACGAAGCTCGTAATCGGTACGACCGGCATGACTGAGGCGCAGCAAGACGTCGTGCGCGCAGCCTCGGAAAAGATCGGCATCATGTTCGCCGCGAATATGAGCGTCGGCGTCAACGTGACGCTCAAGCTGCTCGAGTTCGCCGCTCGCTACTTCTCCACCGGCTACGACATCGAAATCATCGAAGCGCACCATCGCCATAAGGTGGACGCTCCGTCCGGCACGGCCCTCGCCATGGGCGAGGCGATCGCCGGGGCCCTCGGACGCGACTTGAAGGATTGCGCCGTCTACGGGCGTCATGGCGTGACGGGCGAGCGCGATCCGTCGACGATCGGCTTCTCCGCGATTCGCGGCGGCGATATCGTCGGCGACCACACGGTGCTGTTCGCGGGCACCGGCGAGCGCATCGAAATCACGCACAAGTCGGCCAGCCGCGTATCGTATGCGCAAGGCGCGCTGCGCGCCGCACGCTTCCTGGCGGCGCACGGCGCCGGGCTGTACGACATGCAGGACGTCCTCGGCCTGCGCTGACGCGCGGCACGCGTGGCACGCGCCGGCGGAAGCGCTCGCGCGCAAGAATCCGATCACGTTTTCGAATCCGAATGCAAAACTCCGGCATCGTTCACTATTTGCAGGCAGGCGACGCGCTGACGCACGCCGTCGCCTATCTGCTGCTGGCCATGTCCATCGCGAGCTGGTGCTTTCTGATCGTGAAGGCTTGGATGCTCGGCCGAGCGAAGCGCCAGGGCCCGCGGGCCATCGCGCTGTTTTGGCGGTCGTCCACGCTGTCCGAAGGGGTGCTTGCGTTGCGGGCCGCCGATCGGGAGCGCGTGTTCGTGCCCCTCGCGGAGGCGGCGCTGGCAGCCTCGGAGGTACATGCATCGTCGGCGTTGCTCGCTCGCGTGGAGCGCGGCGAGCGTGTATTGCGCGCGCTTCGCGAGGCGCTGCTCGCCTCCCAGCGGCGGCTCGAATTCGGCCAGGTGCTGCTCGCGTCGGTCGGCAGCACCGCGCCGTTCGTCGGTCTGCTCGGCACGGTTTGGGGGATTTACCACGCGCTCGGCAGCATTGCCGCTAGCGGGCAAGCGATGATCGAAAATGTCGCGGGGCCCGTGGGCGAGGCGTTGATCATGACCGCCTTCGGTCTTGTCGTCGCCATTCCGGCCGTGCTGGCGTATAACGTTCTCGGGCGCATGCAGAGGCAGTTGTCCGAGGAACTCGACGGCTTCGCGCATGATCTGCACGTCTACGTGTGCGCGCCGGAAGCCGACGAGACGACGGCCGGATCCGGCGCCGCGCCGGCGAGCGGGGAAACGCGAGGGACGCACGGCGCGCATAAGGCGCGCGTCTGACAGGCGTGCGGCAAGACGGCGAAATCTGAACGAGGAGCGTGCACAGGTGGCATTCGGCGGATTCGACAAAGCGCGTTCGGCAGCGCCGATGGCCGAGATCAACATGACGCCGCTCATCGACGTCATGCTCGTGTTGCTCGTGATCTTCATCATCACGGCGCCGCTGTTCACGCACGCGATTCGGCTCGATTTGCCGAAGGTCGCCTCCGCCCCGGCGCCGCAAACGCCCAAGACCATCACCTTGTCGATCGACGACGCCGGGCGCCTCTACTGGGATGGCCGTCCGCTATCGCTCGACGCCGTGCGCGCGAGCCTCGCCGAAGCGGGCAAGGCGACGCAGCCGCCGGAGCTTCACCTGCGCGCATCGCGCGCGACGCGTTACGAAATCATCGCGCAGGTCATGGGCGCGGCGCAGCAAGCGGGGCTCGAGCGGATCGGCTTCGTGACCGACCCGCCGCGCGCCGCTGATTCGCCGCCCCCGAATTCGGCCCCGGCCGCGCCCGCCCGGCCTTGAGAACGCGCCGCGGCGGCGCGCGCGTGCGGTTCGAGCGTCCATGGGCGGTATAATCGACGTTTGCCCCGTTCGCGGGAAAACCGCGTCCCGAATCTCGCCGCGCCCGCGCCGTCAGGCGCCAAGACAGCCAAGCCCGAACCACCGCTATGCAAGAAAAATACTTACCCGCCGACATCGAAGCCGCCGCCCAGGCAGACTGGCGCGCGTCCAATGCCTACCGCACGTCCGAAGTCGCCGGTAAGCCGAAGTTCTATTGCGTGTCGATGCTGCCGTATCCGTCGGGCAAGCTGCATATGGGCCACGTGCGCAACTACACGATCAACGACGTCATGTACCGCTATCTGCGGATGAACGGCTACAACACGTTGATGCCGATGGGTTGGGATGCGTTCGGCATGCCGGCCGAAAACGCGGCGATGGCCAACGGCGTGCCGCCGGCGAAGTGGACTTACGACAACATCGCCTACATGAAGGGGCAGATGCAGTCGATGGGGCTTGCGATCGATTGGTCGCGCGAAGTCGCGACGTGCGATCCGAACTACTACAAGTGGAATCAGTGGCTGTTTCTGAAGATGCTCGAAAAGGGCATCGTCTATAAGAAAACGGGCACGGTGAATTGGGACCCCGTCGATCAAACGGTGCTCGCGAACGAGCAGGTGATCGACGGGCGCGGCTGGCGCTCGGGCGCGCTCGTCGAAAAGCGCGAAATCCCGATGTACTACATGCGCATCACGCAGTACGCCGACGAGCTCCTGAGCGATCTCGACGGCCTCGGCTGGCCCGAGCGCGTGAAGATCATGCAGCAAAACTGGATCGGTAAAAGCTTCGGCGTGAACTTCGGGTTCCCTTATGAACTCGATGGCGAGCGTCATCTGCTGCGCGTGTTTACCACGCGCGCCGATACGATCATGGGCGTCACTTTCTGCGCAATCGCGGCCGAGCATCCGCTCGCCGCGCGCTTGGCGCAGGGAAAACCGGAACTCCAGGCGTTCATCGACGAGTGCCGGCACGGCGGCGTAGCCGAGGCCGACATCGCGACGATGGAAAAGAAGGGCATGCCCACCGGCTTTTACGTCACGCACCCGCTCACCCAGGCGCAAGTGGAAGTGTGGATCGGCAACTACGTGCTGATGAGCTATGGCGAAGGCGCGGTGATGGGCGTGCCCGCGCACGACGAGCGTGACTTCGCGTTCGCGAAGAAATACGGTTTGCCGATCAAGCAGGTGATCGCCAAGGCGGGCTGCGAGTACTCGACCGATGCATGGCAGGCTTGGTACGGCGAGAAGGAAGACGTCGCGTGCATCGATAGCGGACGCTACGACGGCATGAGCTACGAACAGGCGATCGATGCGGTGGCCGCCGATCTGAAAAGACTCGGCCTCGGCGACAAGCAAGTCACCTGGCGCCTGCGCGATTGGGGGATTTCGCGCCAGCGCTACTGGGGCACCCCGATTCCGATCATTCACTGCGCTTCGTGCGGCGACGTGCCGGTACCCGAAAAGGATCTGCCCGTCGTGCTGCCCGAAGATCTCGTGCCGGACGGCACGGGCAATCCGCTCGCGAAGTCGGCGGCGTTCGTGAATTGCGCATGCCCGAAATGCGGCGCGCCGGCCAAGCGCGAAACCGACACGATGGACACGTTCGTCGATTCGTCGTGGTATTTCTCGCGCTACACGTGTCCCGATGCGGAAACGATGGTCGACTCGCGCACCGATCACTGGATGCCGATGGACCAATACATCGGCGGCATCGAGCATGCGATCCTGCACTTGCTCTACTCGCGCTTCTGGACGAAGGTGATGCGCGACATGGGTCTCGTCAAGTTCGGCGAGCCGGCGAAGAACCTTCTCACGCAGGGTATGGTGCTCAACGAAACGTTTTACCGCGAGGACGCGGCGGGCAAGAAGACTTGGTACAACCCGGCGGACGTCACGGTCGAGCATGACGACAAGGGCCGTCCTGTCGGCGCGACGCTGAACAGCGACGGGCAGCCGGTCGTGCTCGGCGGCGTCGAGAAGATGTCGAAGTCGAAGAACAACGGCGTCGATCCGCAACTGTTGATCGATCAATACGGCGCCGATACGGCACGGTTGTTCACGATGTTCGCCGCGCCGCCCGAGCAGCAGCTCGAGTGGTCGGGCTCGGGCGTGGAAGGCGCTAGCCGCTTCTTGCGCCGCGTATGGGCGTTCGGCCATGCCAATCAGGCCGAGCTCGTAGCGCGCGAGACATTCGATCCGGCGCAGCTTGCCGAAGTCGACAAGACGCTGCGCCGCGAGATTTACAGCGTGCTCAAGCAGGCCGATTTCGACTACCAGCGTCTTCAATACAACACCGTCGTGTCGGCGGCCATGAAGATGCTCAATGCACTCGAGAGCGCCAAGCATGCGCGCCCGAGCGTGCTGCGCGAATGCTACAGCGTCCTGCTGCGTGTGCTGTACCCGGTCGTGCCGCACGTCACGCACGCGCTGTGGCAGACGCTCGGTTTCGTCGATCAATTCGGGACGCTGCTCGACGCGCCGTGGCCGAAGGTCGACGAAGAGGCGCTCGAGCAGGCCGAGATCGAACTCGTGTTGCAGGTGAACGGCAAGGTCCGCGGCGCGCTGACGATCGCCAAGGATGCGCCGCGCGAAGCGATCGAAGCGGCGGCGCTTGCGCACGAGATGGTCGCGCGCTTCAGCGAAGGCAGGAGCCCCAAGAAGATCATCGTCGTGCCGGGCCGGCTCGTGAACGTCGTCGTCTAACGGCGCAATGTGCGGTGGCGGTTCGCGCGAGTCGCGAGCCGCAGCGTGTAGGCAACCAAGGAGCCAATGTGATTCGCCGATCGTTTCTCGCGCTCGCGTGTGGTGCGATGATGCTAGCCGGCTGCGGCTTTCAACTGCGCGGGCAGCAAAACTATGCATTCAAGCGGCTCGCCATCGTGGGCGCGCCGCCCATCGTCGCCGCGCGGTTGACTCGGATGATTCAAGGGGGCAGCGACACGGTTATCGTCGAGTCGACGGCCAACGCGGATGCGATACTGAGCGTCGCCGAGGGCCGCGGATCAGGCGTGCTGACGCTCAATTCGCTCGGCGTGGCGGCGGAGTATCAGCTCAACTACACGCTCAGTTATTCGCTGACGGGCGCGGACGGCGCCTTACTGATTCCGCCGAGTGCGATCGCACTCAATCGCGCGATGACATACGCGACCCAGTACTCGCAGGCAAAGGCGCAGGAAGCCGAATTGCTTTATGCCGATATGCAAAACGATGCGGTCGATCAGCTGACGCGCCGGCTCGCGACCGTCCATTCGCTGCACCCGGTGCCGGGCGAGCAGACGCCGGGCGTAGCGCCGCGCGCGCCGCTGCCGCCGCCGCCGCTCTGATCGGCCGGCGCCCCTCGGTACGATTTCGTCATGCAACTCCGACTCGACGCGCTCGATACGCACTTGGCGAAGGGCCTAGCCGGCCTATACGTCGTCTACGGCGACGAGCATTTGCTCGCGCAGGAGGCGTGCGATCGCATTCGCGCATCGGCGCGGGCGGCGGGCTTTACCGAGCGCAACGTCTTCACCGTTGAGCGCAGCTTCGATTGGAGTTCGCTGCTCGGTGCGACCCAATCGATGTCGCTGTTCGGCGATCGGCAACTGATTGAACTGCGGATCCCTTCGGGCAAACCGGGCAAGGAAGGCGCCGACGCCCTCAAGGCGTTGGCCGCGGCCGGCAATCCGGACGTCCTCGTGCTCGTCACGCTGCCGCGGCTCGACGCCGCGACGCAAAAGTCGGCCTGGTTCACCGCGCTCGCGGAGAGCGGGGTGTCGCTGCGCATCGATCCCGTGGAGCGCGCCCAATTGCCGAACTGGGTCGCACAGCGGCTCGCACAGCAAGGGCAGCGCGTCGCGCCGGGCGATGAGGGCCGCCGGGCCCTGCAGTTCATCGCCGAGCGCGTCGAAGGCAACTTGCTGGCGGCGCATCAAGAGATCCAAAAGCTGGGATTGCTGTACCCGCAAGGCGCGCTGACATTCGAGCAAGTGCACGACGCCGTGCTCAATGTCGCCCGGTACGACGTCTTCAAGCTCAACGAGGCGATGCTCGCCGGGGATGTCGGCCGCCTGTCACGCATGCTCGACGGTCTGAAGGGCGAAGGCGAGGCGGCCGTGCTCGTGCTGTGGGCGCTGACCGAGGAGTTGCGCACGCTGCTCAAGATCAAACGCGGCGCGGCGGCGGGCAAGCCGCTGGCGATGCTCCTGCGCGAGAACCGCGTTTGGGGGCCGCGCGAACGGCTCGTCGGGCCGGCGCTGTCACGGGTGACCGAGCCCTTGCTCGAGGAAGGGCTTGCGCTTGCGGCGGCGCTCGATCGGCAGGTCAAGGGGTTGACCGGCGCCGCGCCGGGAAGCCGCCGGCGGACGGCCTTGCCGCCTGACCCATGGGAAGGCCTGTTCGAACTGGCGGCGCTCGTCGCGGCGCCGGGTAAGCGCGGGCCGTCCCGCGCGATCGGCGCCTAGGCGAGTGTCGTAGGTCGAGGTTCCGCGATTCGCGCGAACCGGCCCCAGCAGCTAGAATCTAAACATTGGCCCTCCCGCCACAGTCAAGACAGACCGCGTAGACCGCGCCGCGTGCGCCCCGAAAGAGAATTCACGATGGAAATCGACGAGTACATGACCGGCATCGGCCGCCGCGCGCGCGCCGCTTCGCGCGCGATGGCGCGCGCCGCGACGAAAGCCAAGAACGACGCGCTCGAGGCCATTGCATGCGCGATCGAGCGCGAGCAGACGGCGCTCAAGGACGCGAACGCGCGGGACGTGGCCAAGGCGCGCGAGAAGGGCATGGACGCAGCGTTCGTCGATCGTCTGACATTGTCGGATAAGGCTTTGAGGACCATGATCGAAGGCCTGCGCCAAGTCGCCTCGTTATCCGATCCGATCGGCGAGATCAGCAACCTCAAATACCGCCCGACGGGCATTCAGGTCGGCCAGATGCGCGTGCCGCTGGGCGTGATCGGCATCATCTATGAATCGCGCCCGAACGTGACGATCGACGCCGCGGCGTTGTGTTTGAAGTCGGGCAATGCCGCCATTTTGCGCGGCGGCTCCGAAGCACTGGCCTCGAATACCGCGTTGGCCAAACTGATCGCCGAAGGGTTGGCCGCGGCCGGTTTGCCGAGCGATGCCGTGCAGGTCGTGGAAACGGCCGATCGCGCGGCGGTCGGTAAGCTCATCACGATGACCGAATACGTCGACGTGATCGTGCCGCGCGGCGGCAAGGGCCTTATCGCTCGGCTCATCGAAGAGGCGCGCGTGCCGATGATCAAGCACCTCGACGGCATCTGTCACGTCTACGTGGACGATCGCGCCGATCTGTGCAAGGCGCTCGCCGTGTGCGAAAACGCGAAGACGCATCGCTACGGCACGTGCAACACGATGGAGACGATGCTCGTCGCGCGCGGCATTGCCCGCGCCGCGCTGCCGCCGCTTGCACGCGTTTTCCGCGACAAGGGTGTCGAGCTGCGCGTCGATGCGGCCGCACGCGCGGTGCTCGAAGCCGCGCCGTGGGAAAGCGATGCGCCGCCGCTCGCGCTCGTGGACGCGACCGAGGAAGATTGGCGCACCGAGTATCTTGCGCCCGTGCTCGCGATCAAGATCGTCGATGGCATCGACGCCGCGATCGAGCACATCAACACGTACGGCTCGGCGCACACCGATGCGATCGTCACCGAAGATCACGACCGTGCGATGCGGTTCTTGCGCGAAGTGGATTCCGCGAGCGTCATGGTCAATGCGTCGACGCGCTTTGCCGACGGTTTCGAATTTGGCCTCGGCGCGGAAATCGGCATCTCGAACGACAAGCTTCACGCTCGGGGACCGGTCGGGCTCGAGGGGCTGACATCGCTCAAGTACATCGTGCTCGGGCACGGAGAAGTTCGGCAGTAGCACATTGCGCGGCAATCGACGCAGGGCGAGCGCGACTCGATCGCGAGCGTGCTCGACGCAGCGCCGATGCGCCACCATCCACCACGCACGACGACACGTACGATACCGATGCTCTGGGTAAAGACCTTTCACATCGTTTTCGTGGCCTCTTGGTTTGCGGGCCTTTTCTATCTTCCGCGAATTTTCGTCAACCTCGCCATGGAGTCGGATCAGGCCGCGCTCACCCGGCTGCTGACGATGGCGCGCAAGCTCTACCGCTTCATGACGATGATCGCCGTGCTCGCGCTGGCTTTCGGGCTTTGGCTTTGGCTCGGGTATGGCATCGGGCAAGGGCAAGGGTGGCTGCATGCGAAGCTTGGCGTCGTCGTGCTCCTGATCGCCTATCACGCCTATTGCCGCCGCCTGCTGACGGCGTTCGAGCGCGGCGAAAACCGACGCTCGGACCGCTGGTACCGGATCTTCAACGAGCTGCCGGTGTTCGGCCTCATCGCGGCCGTCGCACTCGTCGTCGTCAAGCCATTCTAGTCGCGTCGCGCGGCTTCACCGTGCTCAGTCCGGCGTTTCCTCGCGCGGGCGGCCGGTCTCGATTCGGCGCCGCGTAATGGCTTTCTTCGCGCGCGCGAGCTTGTCGACGAGTTCCGGTCCGCGTTTGAGCGCCACGCCGACGGCCAGGATGTCCCCGATCGCCAAATGCGATACCCGAGAGGTCATCGGCGAAAACACATCGGTTTCCTCGGCCACGTTCGCGAACAAGCTGACCGTCGCCATCTGCGCGAGCGGCGAGGTGCTGTTCGTGATCGCAATGACGCTTGCCCCGCAAGCCAGCGCCGAGCGAGCGGCCTCGACGATGTCGCGCGTGCGGCCCGTATTCGAAATTGTCACGACCACGTCGCCTTCGCCCAGCAGCGCCGCCGACATCGTGTAGGTGTGCGGATCGGCATAAGCGACGCTCGGAATGCCGAGCCGGAAAAATTTGTGCTGGATATCTTGCGCGGCGATGCCCGAACCGCCCGCGCCGTAAAACTCGATGCGGGACGCCCGCGCCAGCAGATCGATCGCCTTCGCGACACTGTGCGCCGACAAGCTGTTCCTAACTTCGATCAGCGCGCCGATCGTCCGATCGAATACCTTCGCGACCACGCCGGAAGCCGGCTCGTCCGGCCGCACGTCGCGATAGACGGACGGCAGCCCCGGCGCGATGCTTTGCGCCAGCCGGATCTTGAATTCACGAAACCCCCCGCAGCCGAGCGCCTGGCAAAACCGCGCGATAGTCGGCTGACTCACGCCGACGCGTTGCGCGAGTTCCGTCATCGCCAGGTCGAGCACCTCGCGCGGCGCCTCGAGCACGTAATCGGCGAGCTTGCGTTCCGACGGACGCAATTGCGCGCGCATCGCTTCAATTCTAGAAAGCATCTGAAAGACCCCCGGATGGGGTGTATCGTTTTTCTATCGATGGCGATAGTATGACCGGCGAAATGTAGAAAAGCTACACGTATTTTCTACCGACGTGCCGATCGGTTTTCGGTGAAGGCTTAAGTATTTAAAGGTGACGGCGGTCGATTTGCATTGCTGTCATGTAGTTTTTCTACTAAACTTGCACCGCCAAAATCGAGCTACGCGGCCCCAGGCCGTATCGCGCCACCCGCTCGGCGCCTGTGCGCCGACTTTCAGGAAGGAGCGTTTTCCCATGGTTTCGCTGCATCCCACGCTGACCGAAGTCACCCGCCGCATCGTGGAGCGCAGCCGCGCCACGCGTTCCGCTTACCTCGCGCGCATCGATGCGGCGCAAGGGCGGTTCCCGGCTCGCGGCGCGCTCTCGTGCGCCAACCTCGCGCACGGCTTCGCGGGCTTGGAAGGAAACGAGAAGCTGGCGATCAAGGCGATGCGCGAGCCGAATATCGGCATCGTCTCGTCCTACAACGAAATGTTGTCGGCGCACGCGCCGTACAAGGACTTCCCCGACATCATCAAGCGCGCCGCGCGAGAGGCAGGCGGCGTCGCGCAATTCGCGGGCGGTGTGCCCGCGATGTGCGACGGCATCACGCAGGGCAATGCCGGCATGGAGCTTTCGCTGTTTTCGCGCGAAGTCATCGCCATGAGCACGGCGGTCGCGCTCACGCACAACATGTTCGATGCGGCGCTATGCCTCGGCGTCTGCGACAAGATCGTGCCCGGTTTGCTGATCGGCGCCCTGCAGTTTGGACACTTGCCGACGGTCTTCGTGCCGGCCGGCCCGATGACGAGCGGCCTGTCGAACGACGAAAAAGCGAAGATCCGCCAACAGTTCGCGACGGGGCAGGTGGGACGCGACGCGCTGCTCGAAGCCGAATCGGCCGCCTACCACGGGCACGGCACGTGCACGTTCTACGGCACCGCGAACAGCAATCAAATGCTGATGGAAGTCATGGGACTGCATCTGCCTGGATCGGCCTTCGTCCATCCGCATACGCCGCTGCGCGATGCGCTGACGGCGGCTGCCGCGCGCCGCGTACTCGATTTGACGGTCGAGCGCGGCCAGTACATGCCGATCGGCCATGTCGTCGACGAAAAAGCGGTCGTGAACGGTATCGCCGCGCTGCTCGCGACGGGCGGCTCGACGAATCACACGTTGCATCTGGTGGCGATCGCGCGTGCAGCGGGCATCCTCATCGATTGGGACGATTTCGACGCGCTCTCGCAAGCCGTGCCCCTGCTCGCGAAGATCTACCCCAACGGCAAGGCCGACGTGAATCACTATCACGCGGCCGGCGGCATGGCCTTCCTGATCCGCAATCTGCTCGAAGGCGGACTGCTGCACGAGGACGTCAATACCGTGATGGGCAAGGGGCTGCGCCGCTATACGGAAGAACCCAAGCTCATCGACGGCCAGCTCGCCTGGGTGCCGGGGCCTGAGCAGAGCGGCGATGCCAAGGTGCTGCGGCCGATCGGCGAACCGTTCCAGCCTGACGGCGGCCTGCGCCTCATGCAGGGCAAACTGGGCCGCGGCGTCATCAAGATCTCGGCTGTCGCGCCCGAACACCGTATGGTGCGCGCGCCGGCGATCGTCTTCGATTCGCAAGAGGCCGTGCAAGCGGCATTCGATAAGGGCGAGCTCAATCGCGATTTCGTCGCCGTCGTGCGGTTCCAAGGGGCCCGCGCGAACGGAATGCCCGAACTGCATCGCCTGACGCCCCTGCTGGGCGTGCTGCAAGATCAGGGCTTCCATGTGGCGCTCGTCACCGACGGACGCATGTCGGGCGCATCGGGCAAGGTGCCCGCCGTGATCCACGTGTCGCCCGAGGCGCTGCTTGCCGGCCCGCTCGGCAAAGTGCGAGATGGCGATACGATCCTCATCGACGCCGAACACGGCGTGCTAGACGTCGAAATCGACGCGGGGCAATGGAATGCGCGCGCCGTCGAAGCACCCAAGCATCAAGCCGAAAACGAAGTCGGCTTCGGCCGCGAGTTGTTCGGCGTCTTTCGGGCAGCCGCGGCGCCCGCCGAAATGGGCGCCTCGGTGTTCGGGCCGCTCGTAGGCGAGCCGGCCCATGTCCCGCATCCGGTCCACGCAAACGAGCAATAAGGAGCCCAGCATGAAAAAGGTTGAAGACATCGTCCGCCTCGGTCCCGTCATTCCGGTGCTGGCCTTCGACACGGTCGAGCAGGGCGAGCACGTTTCGCGCGCGCTTCATGCGGGCGGCGTCAAGGTGCTCGAAATCACGCTGCGCACGCCGGCCGGCATCGGTGCGATCGAACGCGCGGCTCATCTTTCGTCCGACATCGTCGTCGGTGTCGGCACGATCACGAAGCCCGAGCACTGCGCGCAGGCGAAAAAGGCCGGCGCGCAGTTCGGCGTGTCGCCGGGCCTCACCCGTGACATCCACAAGGCCGCGCAGGATGCCGGCTTGCCGTTGCTGCCCGGCGTGATGACGCCGAGCGACATCCTGCTCGCGCTCGAACTCGGCTATGAGACGGTCAAGTTCTTCCCGGCGCAGCAAGCGGGGGGCATTCCGATGCTGCAGGCGTTGTACGGGCCGTTCCCCGCGCTCAAATTCTGCCCGACGGGCGGAATCACGACCGAGACGGCGCCGAGTTTCCTTGCGTTGCCGAACGTCGTTTGCGTCGGCGGCTCCTGGCTCACGCCGAAAGCGGCGCTTGCCGCGCAAAACTGGGACGAGGTCACGCGCCTCGCCCGCGCTGCCTCCGAACTCGCCGCGCATCAGCATTGACCCGCCTTGCCGCGGCGCCCGGACAGACCCGGGCGCCGGGCGATGCCTTCCCATGCGGCCGGCCCGCGTCCCGCAGTTCCCGAACACGCTGCCTCTCGCGCTCGACGCGAGCGATGTCTACGGGTTTTGGTTGATGGAACCGGTTCTATCGCCAAAATGCCGCGCCGACTACAATGCATCGTCCGCGTTGGGGCGGACCATGCCTGCGAGCCCCCGCGTTCGTCCACCTGCCTCGTTTCGAACAAGTAAAGGAGACTTTTCATGGGATCGGTCCACGGCGGACTCTTGCTGCTATACGCGCTGATCGCAATCGCGGCGCTCATCCTCCTCATCGCGCGGTATAAGGTCTATCCGTTTCTGGTTCTCATCATCGTCTCGCTGCTGCTCGGGCTGGCCTCGGGCATGCCGGTCGGCCAGATCGTCAAGTCGTTCGAGACCGGCAACGGCGGCACGCTCGGCCACATCGCCATCGTCGTCGGCCTGGGCACGATGCTCGGCAAGATGATGGCCGAATCGGGCGGCGCCGAGCGCGTCGCTACGACGCTGATTCGCTGGTTCGGCGAAAAGCACATTCACTGGGCGATGATGTTCGTGGCGATCATCGTCGGCTTGCCGGTGTTCTTCGAAGTGGGCTTCGTGCTCTTGATTCCGATTGCGTTCAACGTGGCCAAGCGAACGGGCAAGTCGCTGCTCTTGATCGGTCTGCCGATGGTGGCGGGCCTGTCAGTCGTGCACGGCTTGATTCCGCCGCACCCCGCCGCACTGCTCGCCGTGCAGGCGTACGGCGCCGACATCGGCAAGACGATCGCATACGGTCTCATCGTAGGCATTCCGACCGCCATCGTCGCCGGCCCGTTGTTTGCGCTGCTCGTGCATCGGCACGTCAAGCTGCCCGCGCACAACCCGCTCGCGGCCCAATTCGTCGAAACGGCAGACGAAGCCGAGGCGCAGCAGCGCGACCTCCCGGGTTTCGGCATTACGCTGTTCACGATCTTGCTGCCGGTCTTGCTCATGCTCGTCGGCAGCTGGGCCGATCTTGTCTTCGCACCGAAATCGACCGCGAACGATTTGCTGCGCTTCGTCGGCAATTCGGACGTCGCACTGCTGATTGCCGTGATCGTCAGCTTCTGGACCTTCGGCGCGCAACGCGGGTTCACGCGCGAGCAGATTCAAAAATTTTGCGGCGATTGTCTGGCGCCCATTGCCGGCATTACGCTGATCGTCGGCGCGGGCGGCGGCTTCGGCGGCGTGCTGCGCGATAGCGGCATCTCGCAGCAGATCGTCGCCGTCGCCACGCAGGCGCAGTTGTCGCCGCTGCTGTTCGGGTGGTTCGTCGCCGCATTGATTCGCCTGGCGACGGGTTCGGCCACGGTGGCGATGACGACGGCGTGCGGGATCGTCGCGCCAATCGCCAAGGCCGGCGCCATTCACGTGCAGCCGGAACTGCTCGTGCTCGCGACGGGCTCCGGATCGCTGATCTTCTCGCACGTGAACGATGGCGGCTTCTGGCTGATCAAAGAGTATTTCGGCATGACCGTGGGGCAGACGTTCAAGACCTGGTCGCTGTGCGAGACGATCATCTCGCTGCTCGGCCTCGGCTTGACGTTCGCCCTCGCGACGGTCGTGTAGACGATCTAGAAACGGTGGAACGGCAATGATTTTGATCGTGATGGGCGTGTCGGGCGCGGGCAAGACGCGGATCGGCGAGATGCTGGCCGAGCGCATCGGGTGCAGCTTTGTGGACGGCGACGTATTCCATAGCGCCGCGAACAAAGAGAAGATGGCTCAAGGCATCGCGCTGACCGATGACGACCGCTGGCCTTGGCTCGCGGCCATTCGTGCGGCGATCGAGCAGAAGGCGCATGCGGGCGAATCGCTCGTGGTGGGCTGCTCGGCCCTCAAACGCGTCTATCGCGATGTGTTGCGCGGCGGCGCGCAAGGCGACGGCCTCGTGCGGTTCGTTTATTTGAAGGGTTCGTTCGACCTGTTGCACGAGCGCCTCGCCACGCGCGGCCGGCATTTCTTCAATCCAGCACTGCTGCAAAGCCAGCTCGATACGCTCGAGGAGCCTGGCGACGACGAAGCGGTGACGGTCAGCATCGAGCTTGCTCCCGAGGTGATCGTCGATGAAGTCGTGAAGTGCCTGTAGGCGTTAGGAGCAGAAGCTGGGGAGGAACGCATCGAGCACATGTCGGAGCGCCCGCCGTTTGCTTGACGGGCACGCACATTGTGAGAGGCTTGAACGCTTTTCGAGAGCTTGGATCTGCGGCGTCGCTTGCATCGGGACGCGCGATGCTACGATCGCAGAGATGAAGCGCAGTACAACTGGCTTTGGCTTTGCGCATCGTTGCCTAGTGACTGGTGGGCATAGCCGCGGACACCGCGCAGGCGCTCCCGCCATGGCTGCCGTGCTGCTCCGAGGAGGTGCGTTTCCGGTATTTGCAAGCCGATGATGGAGTCACGCGTGGAACCAGACCAGTTGACTCGTGCGGTATCTCGAATGAGCATAAGAAGACGCGAAAGACAGGCAGCGGCGCCGCAAGTCGATGGTGCGGTGGAGCCCGGTCAAGAGGCGTGGAATCGATGGGCCGACAAAATACGCGAAGAGCGCAACGCGGAACTCGTTGCCATGCATCGAAGAGGTGCCTATGCCAAGCGCGTGCCTAAGCAAGAGCACGACTTATTCCTATATTTGATGTACCGCGCGGTGGAAGGCCGATCCATCGAAGGCGATTCGTTCGATCGGTTGCGTGCGGCTAACCATGTCGTCAATGAAACGCGGGAAGAGCTCGACCTTGGCCGCGGCAACGTGATCGATGACATTGAGGATACTCGCGGTGCGTCGTCCCGCCACGTCAAAGTCGCCTATGAGCTGAGGCGCGAGGTCGAGGATCGGCTTAATAGGCTTTTATTGAAGGCTAACGCTGGTAAAGCCCTTAGCGAGCCCGATAAGCGTCTGACGGAAACGCTGAAAAGCGGAGACGCTAAGAGGCTGACCGAAGTCCATCTGGAGCAGCTCCGTGCTGTTTGCGCTACGAAATTGGAGGCGGGCCACTGCAGAGACTTTGCTGCCGTAGCCGCGACGATCGGTCGTTTAAGACACCCAAGATGGCCGCCCCTCCACCAGGTCAACTCATCGAAGTGCGATCACGGATGGACGGAGGTGCGGCTCGATAGTCCTCATCCAAGCCGCGAGGATGTCATTATCGACCCATGGGGGTATGGGCCAGCGGTGTTGCGCGAGGATTCGTACTTCGCTTGGCCAAGTGATAGGCACGTACCTAAAGGTGTCGATCCGCTCGGTCTCGTACCTCGGTACGTAACGTCCAGGCGCGCGCTGACTTCGGAAGACGTGCCGCAGATCGCACTCCTCATGGAAGCGCTGGAGGACTATGTGGCCTCGCCCGATATTGAGCGTTTCGTTGAAGGCCGACTCGAGGTGCATAAGAATTACGCGCTTCCCCGAGGCAGCCTATTTGGCGCGTCCCGGGTCGAGAGCGAGGAGTTCGTCGCGCGCGCGGAAAGCCGTTTCGGCGCACTCGGGTCTGATGCACGGGGGCGGATGCTGCGGCTGGTCATAGCGGCCGGCGTTAGCCGGCAACTAGGAACCAACGTCAAGCAGGCCGCCCGAGAGGCCGAAATGTGGTTTCAGCGCCAGTGATAGCGCGACCTTGCTGCAAGCTCGCAGCGGTGCTCGAAATCGGCTGAGTGCCTGGCGAATAAAAAGGGCGCGCGGTTTGCACCGCGCGCCCTTTTCGCTGGAAGCGGTGTTTTTTAAGCAATCCGCTTGGCGAGCTCCGCCGCCTTGCCCGTGTACGACCCGGGTGTCATGGCCGCCAGCAGCGCTTTCGCGTCGTCGGGGATTGCCAGCGTGGCAATGAACTGCTGCAGCGCTTCGCGCGTGATGCCCTTGCCGCGCGTCAGTTCCTTCAGCTGCTCGTACGGGTTTTCGATGCCGTAGCGGCGCATGACCGTTTGTACCGGCTCGGCCAGCACTTCCCAGCATTGATCGAGATCTTCGTTCAAGCGAGCCGGATTCACTTCAAGCTTATCCAGGCCGCGAATCAGCGAATCGTAGGCGAGCAGCGAATAGCCGAGCGCGACACCCATGTTGCGCAAGACCGTCGAATCGGTCAGGTCGCGCTGCCAGCGCGAGACGGGCAGCTTGTCGGCGAGATGGCGCAACGTCGCATTGGCGAGACCGAGGTTGCCTTCCGAGTTTTCGAAATCGATCGGATTGACCTTGTGCGGCATGGTCGACGAGCCGATTTCGCCGGCCTTCGTCTTTTGCTTGAAGTAGCCGACCGAGATGTAGCCCCAGACGTCGCGGTCGAGATCGAGCAGGATCGTGTTGGCGCGCGCGACGGCGTCGAACAGCTCGGCCATGTAATCGTGCGGTTCGATTTGAATCGTGTACGGATTGAACGTGAGCTTGAGCCGCGCCTCGATCACGTTGCGCGAGAACGCTTCCCAGTCGAATTCCGGATAGGCGGCCAAATGCGCGTTGTAGTTGCCCACCGCGCCGTTCATCTTGCCGAGGATTTCGACGCGGGCGATACGATCGATCGCGCGGGCCAAACGCGCGGCGACGTTGGCGATTTCCTTGCCGAGCGTGGTCGGGCTGGCCGGCTGGCCATGCGTGCGCGAGAGCATCGGCTGCTCGGCCAGCGCATGGGCGAGGGCAACGAGGCGGCCGTGCACCGAGCGCAGCGCGGGCAGGATCACGTGTTCGCGCGCACCGGAGAGCATCAGGCCGTGCGACGTATTGTTGATGTCCTCCGACGTGCAGGCGAAGTGGATGAATTCGCTCGCGCGCTCCAACTCCGGCTGACCCTTCACCGATTCCTTGAGCCAGTATTCGACGGCCTTCACGTCGTGATTGGTGACGCGCTCGATATCCTTGATGCGGGCGGCGTCATGCGGCGAAAACCGGGCGACGAGATCGAGCAGAAAGGTTTCCGCCGCTTCGGAAAAACGCGGCATTTCGGCGAAGCCCGCTTGCGACAGCGCGATGAGCCAATGGACTTCGACGGTCACGCGGTGGCGCATGAATGCGGCTTCGGAGAGCCAATCGCGCAGCGCTTCGGTCTTGGAGGCGTAGCGGCCGTCGAGCGGCGAGAGGGCGGTAAGGGAAAACAGCGTATCGGCGCGGGTATCGGACATGATGAGACGTCGCGCTCGAGGCGCGGGTTCGGAGCAGGGGAGAACCCGCGATTTTACCACCGCCCGAGCGCCGCCCTCGTAAGGGGCATCGAGCAGGCGGGCGTCGGCCTGCTCGATCGGCCCGGTCATTCGCTGGCCGTCGCCGCTTGTCCGACGTGCGGGACTTGCGCGGCGGGCGAGTTCGCGCTGCCCGGGGCGGCCCAGACGAGCCACTGCGCACGCAGCGCGAGGATTGCCACGCAGGCGCATGCGGCCAGCGCGCCGAACGTGGCGAAGCCCATTTGGTAGCTGCCCGTGCTTTCCTTGGCGATGCCCATCACGACGGGCAGATAGAAGCCGCCGATGCCGCCGGCCGCGCCGATGACACCGGAAAGCAGGCCCGTCTTGCCTTTCCAGCGATGGGGGACGAGCTGGAACGTCGCGCCGTTGCCGAGACCGAACGCGAGATACAAACAGACGAGGATCGCGATGCCGCCGGCGAGCGGAGGCATCCATGCGGCGAACGCGAAATCCGCGAGCGAGATGAGCGCAAGCAACGCGGTCAATGCGCGCACGCCGGTGATGCGGTCGGCCAAATATCCGCCCATGGGCCGCACGATGGCGCCGAGGAAGGCGAGCAGCGACATGAACAATCCGGCTTCGAGCTTCGGCATCTGGTAGAGCGTCGTGAGGAGCAGCGTCACGTACGAGGACATTCCCACGAAGCCGCCGAACGTGATGCTGTAGACGAGCATCATGACCCACGTGTCGCGTTCGGCGAGTACGGTGCGATAGCGCGCCGGCAGCAGGGCGATCGCGCCGGCGGCGCCGAGCACCGGCAGCAGCAGCACGCCCGTCTTGCCCGCGCCGAATAGGCCCGCGTGAACGGCGAGCACGAGTGCGACGAGGCCCGCGAGCATCGTCGCGAAACCCGCCATCGCGCGCGCCGCGCTACCGGCCTTTTCCCCTCGGTCGTCGCCCCAGACGAACAGCGCGAAACCGGCGATCGCCAGCAGCGGCAGCGCCGCCGCCGTCGCGTATTGCCAGCCCAGCGCGTCGGCCACGCGCGGGAACAAGAAGCCGTCGAGCACCGCACCGATGTTGCCGGCCGCGGCCAGGCCGAGCACGAGGCCCTGGACCTTGGCCGGGTAGCTGCTGCCGGCCATCGGCAAGGCGACGGCGAAACTCGCGCCGCCTACGCCGAGAAACACGCCGAGCACGAGCAGCAGCGTGTACGAAGGCGTCGTCGGCCACAGCGGCAGGACGATCGTCGGCAGCGCCGAGATCAGCACGCCCATCAACGCGACGCGCCGGCCGTTCGCCGACTGATAGAGATTGCCGAGCGCGACGCGCAAGATGGCGGCCGAAAGCACCGGAACAGCGACGAGAAAACCTTGCTGTGCGGCCGACATCGCAATGCTCTTGCCGATGAACGGGGCCAGCGGCCCGTAGAGGACCCACACCGTGAAGCCTGTGTCGAAGTAGAGAAAGCATGCGAGGAGCGAGCGCCAGTTGCCGCTCCGTAGCGCAAGTTGCAGGTTCTTCATGTTTCGTCCTCGCATCGAATGTCGGATGAATCGTTAGGGGCGGTGCACGCCGCTGCGTCCAGCCCAGCGGAACGCGCGCGACGGCTCGGCAATGCAAGCCCTATGCCATCGGCATGCCGCCCCGCGTTGGCCCGGGCGCTGCGCTAGGCGCCGCGTGCGGTTGCGGCGCCGCGCATGGGCTTGGCGCCGGCTGCGTTCCGAGCCGCGACGGTCGCGAGCCGCGCGCGGCGACGCACCTGCGCCGCGCGCCCTAGCACTGACGATGTGCCGGGGCGCGCAGCGATGGTGCGCTGCATCAAGATTGCGCTGAAATATTCCCACCGGGCGCGCCGGTACAATGCGTCGTCACCGCTCGTTCGGCTCCAGAGGGCCGCCCTTTCGCATGGAACTCAAGTGGCTGGAAGATTTCGTTTCGCTGGCTGAGACGCGCAGCTTCAGCCGATCCGCCGAGTTGCGGCACGTGACGCAGCCGGCGTTCTCGCGTCGCATCCAAGCGCTCGAGGCTTGGCTCGCGACCGAACTCATCGACCGATCGGTCTATCCGACGCGCCTCACGCAAGCGGGCGAGGTATTCCTCGAACAAGCGCTCGCGATGCTGTCGCACATGCACGAGTCACGCATTTTGCTGCGCGGCCACGTGCGCTCGCCCGCGGCGACGATCGAATTCGCCGTACCGCACACGCTGTCGCTCACGTACTTCCCGCTATGGCTGCAGCGCATCGAAGCGAAGATGGGGCCGGTGCACACGCGTCTGCGCGCGCTGAACGTGCACGACGCCGTGTTGTCGCTGGTGGAGGGCGGCTGCGACCTCGTGATGGGTTATCACCATCCGAGCCATCCCGTCGCGCTCGACCCGGGCCGCTACGACATGCTCACGCTCGGCTTCGAGCCCATCAGTCCGTTCTCGGCGCCGTCGCGTGCGGCGCGTGCGCGCTACACGCTACCGGGCACGGCCGATGCGCCGGTGCCGTATCTGTCGTACACGCCGAATGCGTATCTCGGGCGCATGACCGAGGTCATCGTCGCGAACGCGCCCGAGCGGCTTTATCTCGACCGCATCTACGAAACCGACATGGCCGAGGCGCTCAAGGCGATGGCGCTCGCCGGCCACGGCGTCGCCTTCCTGCCGCACAGCGCGGTGGAAGACGCGGTGGCCGCGGGCGATTTGATCCGGCTCGATCGCTCCGCCTCGCGTGGTCTGCCCGCCGATCGCTTCACGTTGACGATGGAAATCCGCCTGTATCGCGACAAGCTCGCGGCGGGCGGCGACGATCCGCGCCAACAGCTCGTGCGCCGCTTATGGCAGGTCGTCGCCGACGAGCTCGGCGTCAAGCCGGCGTAGCAGCTCGGCCCGCCGGCCGTCCTACGTCCTTCCGAAGCTTATGCAAGAAATGCATAACGGGATGACCAAACGGCATTGGATTTCAGAATGGGCTTTTTCGACAATGGCGCACATTCCGTGACCGTTGGAGTCTTCATGTCTTCGCAACTGCAGTCCACCACGTCTGCACAATCGATCCCCTCGTACCTTCATGCCGACGATCTCGGCCCCTGGGGAAACTATCTGCGTCAAGTCGATCGCGTCGCGCCGTACCTCGGCTCGTCGTCGCGTTGGATCGAAACACTGAAGCGTCCGAAGCGCATCCTCATCGTCGATGTGCCCATCGAGCTCGATAACGGCACCATCGCGCACTTCGAGGGTTATCGCGTTCAGCACAACGTGTCGCGCGGCCCGGGCAAGGGCGGCGTGCGTTATCACCAAGACGTGACGCTCTCCGAAGTCATGGCGCTGTCGGCCTGGATGTCGGTGAAGAACGCGGCCGTGAACGTGCCGTACGGCGGCGCGAAGGGCGGTATCCGCGTCGACCCGCGCACCCTGTCGCGCGGCGAGCTCGAGCGTGTCACGCGCCGCTACACGAGCGAAATCGGCATCATCATCGGACCGAACACCGACATTCCCGCGCCTGACGTCAACACGAACGAGCAGATCATGGCGTGGATGATGGACACGTACTCGATGAACCAGGGCCAGACGGCCACGGGCGTCGTGACGGGCAAGCCGATCTCGCTGGGCGGTTCGCTCGGCCGCCGCGAAGCGACGGGCCGCGGCGTGTTCGTCGTGGGCACGGAAGCGGCGCGCCGCGTGGGCCTCGATATCGCAGGCGCACGCATCGCCGTGCAAGGCTTCGGCAACGTAGGCGGCATCGCGGCGCGCTTGTTCGAGGAGGCGGGCGCCAAGGTCATCGCCGTGCAGGATCACACGGGCTCGCTGCACAAGGCGAGCGGCATCGATACGCATGCCTTGCTGGAACACGTGGCGAACACGGGCGGAGTGGGCGGCTTCAAGGGCGCCGATCCGGTCGCGAACGACGAGTTCTGGATGATCGAAACGGACATCCTGATCCCGGCCGCGCTCGAAAACCAGATCACCGAGAAGAACGCCGCCAAGATCAAGACGAAGATCATCGTCGAAGGCGCGAACGGCCCGACCACGACGGCGGCCGACGACATTCTGCACGACAAGGGTGTGCTCGTGATCCCCGACGTCGTCGCCAACGCCGGCGGCGTGACCGTCTCGTACTTCGAGTGGGTGCAGGACTTCTCGAGCTTCTTCTGGACCGAGGACGAGATCAACCAGCGCCTCGAGCGCGTGATGCGCGAAGCCTTCAGCGCCGTTTGGCAAGTGGCGAGCGACAACAAGGTATCGATGCGCACGGCGGCGTTCATCGTCGCGTGTAAGAGAATTTTGCTGGCCCGCGAGCTGCGCGGCCTTTATCCCTGATTCCCTATTCGCCACAAGCGAAACGGGTCTAGCTTGCCGGCGCGCCCCTCACGGCGCTTCCGGCTTCCCCTCGGCGGGCGGCATCGCAAGGTGTCGCCCGTTTTACGTTTACCGGTGTCTGTAGCGTTGAACCTTGGATTCGGCATCCGACGAGCGGTAGCCGTATCTCGACGTCCATTTCTACTCACGGGCTCGGGCCGCGTATCATGCGAAGGCTTCGTCGGCCCGGGCAGCGGCCGTCGACGGTTTTTGCGATAAGGATCACCGGATGATTTCAATCAAGAACGTTTCGAAGTGGTACGGCACGTTTCAGGTGCTGTCCGACTGCACCACGGAAGTCGCGAAGGGCGAGGTGGTCGTCGTCTGCGGGCCGTCCGGTTCAGGCAAGTCGACGTTGATCAAGACCGTGAATGGTCTCGAGCCGTTTCAGCAAGGGGAGATCATCGTCGACGGTCAATCGCTCGGCGACAAGCAGACGAACTTGTCGAAGCTGCGCGCGAAAGTCGGTATGGTGTTTCAGCACTTCGAGCTCTTTCCGCATCTGTCGATCATGGAGAATCTCACGCTCGCGCAGATCAAAGTGCTGGGCCGATCGAAGGATGAAGCGGGCGACAAGGGCCTGAAACTGCTCGAACGGGTGGGCCTGAAAGCGCAGGCCGATAAATTTCCGGCGCAGCTTTCGGGCGGTCAGCAGCAGCGCGTGGCCATTGCGCGCGCGCTGTCGATGGATCCGGTGGCGATGCTGTTCGACGAGCCCACGTCCGCGCTCGACCCCGAGATGATCAACGAGGTGCTCGACGTGATGGTCGAACTTGCGCAAGAAGGCATGACGATGATGTGCGTGACACACGAAATGGGCTTCGCGAGGAAGGTCGCGCACCGCGTCATCTTCATGGACCGAGGCGCCATCGTCGAGGACGACCGCAAGGACGCGTTCTTCGCCAATCCCAAGTCCGACCGCGCGAAGGAATTCCTAGCGAAGATTCTGCATTGAGCACAAGGGTGCCTAGGCGCTCCGATCGCTCAGGATTCGAACGCCGCGATGTCGTCTGTATCGCCAGTATCGGCGGCCGTGCCGAAGGCGGCGGCCGGTAAGCGCCTGGGCGCCGAGGCGCTTGCATCGCAAGCCGGGTTGCGTGCTTTTTCCAATACGGAAGGCGGCACCGGGATATGCGCGTGCGCGGCCACTTCCCCGTCTTGGAACATCAGCAGGTCGCCGGGCGCGAACGCAGTCCAGATCTCGTCGTCGGTCAACGGCTGCGTCGCGATGACGGCCACGCGATCTTCCGGCGTCGTGTATTGCGCGAAGTCGATCGACATGTCGGCATCGATCAGGTGCGCCGTCGAGAACGGCCAGCGCCGAACGATGTAGTGCAGGTGGGTCGAGCAATGGGCGAAGAGGGCTTGCCCGTTCGACATGAGAAAGTTGAATACGCCGAAATCGGTAATATCTCGCGTCAGCGCCGTCAGCGAATCGAACAATTCTTGCAGCGGCGGCTGCGCCCCCGGAAACGCCCGGCGCAAGCCTTGCATCAATGCGCAAAAGGCGAGTTCGCTGTCGGTCGTTCCGACAGGCTGAAAAACGCCGTTGATCTCCGGGCTGTAGTCCTTCAAGTCGCCGTTGTGCGCGAAGATCCAATGGCGGCCCCACAACTCGCGCATGAACGGGTGGCAATTTTCAAGCAGGATGTGGCCCTGCGTCGCCTTGCGGATATGCGCGATCGTGTTCTTCGACTTGATCGGATAGCGCTTGACCATCTCGGCGATCGGGGAGGTGGCCGACGATTGATGGTCGATGAACAAGCGGCATGCCTTGTCTTCGAAAAAGGCGATGCCCCAGCCGTCCGCGTGATGATCGGTGATGCCGCCGCGCGCAGCGAAGCCCGTGAAGGAGAACGTGACGTCCGTCGGCGCGGCGCAGTTCATTCCGAGGAGTTGGCACATAGGACAGGCTGGCGATGCGTGTGGTCGGGCGGGCGCGCTAGGCGAACCCGCTACAATATGTTTTTTTGAAGCATATACCGAGCCGCCGGCCGAAAAAAGCGAAATCGCCGGGCCGCCTAGGGCGTCCGTTGCGGTTTTTCCACGATGGCGGCGCGCATGCTTGGCTCAACGCTATTCGTTCACATCGCTCGATTCGCTTTTTTGTCGCCGCGCGGCTTGCCCGCCGGCCCCCTTGCAAGACTTGCCAGATCGTCGCCATGACCGTTTCCGATTCGTCCCCGAATGCCGCGCCGCCGACCGGCGCGCCGTCCTCGCTCACCTTGGCCCGTCCCGACGACTGGCACTTGCATTTGCGTGACGGCGAAATGCTCGCCGCCGTGCTGCCGCATACCGTCCGCCAGTTCGGCCGGGCGATCGTCATGCCGAATCTGAAACCGCCCGTGACGACGGTCGAAGCGGCCCGCGCCTACCGGGAGCGCATCGTCGCCGCGCTGCCGATCGGCGCGACGTTCGAGCCGTTGATGACGCTTTATCTCACTGACAACACGCCCCCCGATGAGATTCGCCGCGCGAAGGAATGCGGTTTCGTGCATGGCGTAAAGCTCTATCCCGCCGGGGCGACCACGAATTCCGATTTCGGCGTGACTGATTTGTCCAAATGCGCGAAGACGCTCGAGGCGATGCAGGAAGTCGGGCTACCGTTGCTCGTGCACGGCGAGGTGACCGATTCGTCGATCGACCTGTTCGATCGCGAAAAGGTGTTCATCGACCGAGTGATGATCCCACTGCGCCGCGATTTTCCGGGGCTCAAGGTGGTCTTCGAGCACATTACGACGAAGGACGCGGCGCAATACGTCCGAGACGACGACGCGCCGGCCGGGTTGCTCGGCGCCACGATCACGGCGCACCACCTGCTCTATAACCGCAATGCCATTTTCCAGGGCGGCATTCGTCCGCACTATTACTGCCTACCGGTGCTCAAACGCGAGACGCATCGCGTTGCGCTAGTCGAAGCGGCCACGTCGGGCAGCCCGCGCTTTTTCCTCGGCACCGACAGCGCGCCGCATCCCAAGGGTTTGAAGGAGCATGCATGCGGCTGCGCCGGGTGCTACACGGCATTGCATGCGCTCGAACTCTATGCCGAAGTGTTCGACAACGCCGGCGCGCTCGACAAGCTCGAAGGATTCGCGAGCTTCTTCGGGCCGGACTTCTACGGTTTGCCGCGCAGCCGCGAGCGGGTGACGCTCGTGCGCGAGCGCTGGACGTTGCCGGCCGAAATCGTCGCGGGCGAAGCCTTGGTCGTGCCGCTGCGCGGCGGCGAGCCGATTGGTTGGCGCCTCGTCTGAGAGAGGGATCGCCCAGGTGGACATGACTCACCGTGCCACCGCCGATGACGGGGTCGATGCCGACGGGGGCATTCCATCGCGCTCGTCGATCGCGACGCTCTCGCAGGTCGATTGGTCGGCGCCTTGGCTTGCGCCCTATGCGCGCCGCGGGGCGCGCTGGCATCGCTGCGTGGAGGAGGGCACCGATTTCATCGCAATGCTCGCACGCGAAGCCCGCGCAGCGGGCCATCTCACCGGCAAAGGCCGCCCGCTCTCGTTCATCGAACAAGCCGAGCTGCCGGTCGGCGCCGCCTACGAGGCGCACATCGCCGCAACGGGCGGCGTGCCGACGCGGCACAATCTGCACGATTTTTTCAACGCGCTGATGTGGTTCGCGCACCCGCGCGTGAAGGCGATGCTCAACGCGCATCAAGCCAGAGAGATCGAGCGCGACGGCGTTCAGGGTGCGCGCGGCGCCGCCCGCGATTTCCTCACGCTGTTCGACGAAAACGCGATGTTGTTCGTCTGCGCCGATCCGTCCTTGAGCGCGGCGCTCACGGCGTTCGATTGGCGGCGCTTGTTCGTTAAGGAGCGCGCCGCATGGGGCACGCGCTGCGAAGCGCGCGTATTCGGGCACGCGTTGCTCGAAAAGCTCGTCGCTCCGTACAAGGCCTGCACGGGGCACGCGTGGATCGTCGCCGCGCCCGCCGATTACTTCGGCTGGCAGACCGACCGGCGCGACGCGTGGCTGGACGAGACCGTTGCTGCGTCGCTTGCGGATGCGACCGTGCTCGAGAATAGCCGTTACTCGCCGCTGCCGGTCCTCGGCGTGCCTGGTTTTTGGTCAGCCAACGCCGAGCCCGCGTTCTATGACGATGCGACGGTCTTTCGCCCGGGGCGGCGGGCTCGAGGCGTCGCGGCGCGTGCGTAGCGGAACCTGGCGGCCGCACCGTCGGCATTGGCGCGGACGTTTGCGATCGCTTTCTGCGCCATGTCCCGCGGTGGTAGACTCACAGACTGCAAAGCAGGCCAGGCAGTCGCGGCTTTTCGGGGGCAACTCCGGAAGGGCGAGGAAAGTCCGGACTCCATAGGGCAGGGTGATGGCTAACGGCCATCCGTGGCGACACGCGGAACAGGGCAACAGAGAACAAACCGCCGATGGCCCGGTGACGAACCGGGATCAGGTAAGGGTGAAACGGTGCGGTAAGAGCGCACCGCGGCTGCGGCGACGCAGGCGGCACGGCAACCTCCACCCGGAGCAATTCCAAATAGGCAGGCACGCATCTTCGGATGCAAGGCGGGGCCCCCGTCTTGCCTGCGGGTAGGAAGCTCGAGCGCGTCAGCAATGGCGCGCCTAGAGGAATGGCTGCCACGTTCCAGGGCGCCGCAAGGCGCCCGGAGCGCACAGAATCCGGCTTACCGGCCTACTTTGCCTCCCATACCGAAAAGCCGGCGTCTCTAAAGGCGCCGGCTTTTTCATATCGAACGCGCGGCGCGTCGCGCCCTGATGCTTCAGGCTTCGACGATATCGAACGAATGCGAGAGTTCGGCCGTCTTGGCCAGCATGATCGACGCCGAGCAGTACTTGTCGTGCGACAGGTTAATCGCGCGCTCGACGGTAGCCGGATTCAGGTTCCGGCCCGTCACCGTGAAGTGGAAATGGATCTTCGTGAAGATTTTCGGGTCTTCGCTCGCACGCTCGGCTTTTAGCGTGACAGAGCAGCCTGCGATTTCCTGACGGCTTTTCTTCAGGATCATGACGACGTCGTACGCCGTGCAGCCCCCCGTGCCGAGCAGCACCATTTCCATGGGCCGCGGGGCCAGATTACGGCCTCCGCCTTCCGGCGCGCCATCCATCATGGCCAAATGGCCGCTGCCCGTCTCCGCGGCAAAGGCCATGCCGTCCGGCCCCATCCAGCTTACTTTGCATTCCATAGCACGACTCCCGCTGTGTTCTCGTACGTTGTCATCCGATCGGATTGGCATTGTAGCCTCGCGGCGCAGGAGGGATCGGCTGCCCCGCGCATCGGATAAGCGGACACCGTGAGTTCAGTTGAATTTCATATTATGAAGTTTGGTTTCGCAATGCAAATTTTCTTGCCTAGCTGCCGTTCGCTCTGTACAATGCGCCTCATTGGTTGTCGTCTTCGACAATCTCCGCATGTCTCCTCCACCCTCCTCCTTAGGTGGATTAAGCCCGAGCCGAGAGTTCGGGCTTTTTTTCGCCTGTTTGGGGCAGGGTCTCGGCGGGGCAAGGCCAAGGGGCCGACAGGCTGTCGGTTCGTACGATCGTTGCTTGGCCGCACCCTGCCGCACTTGGCCTCGCACTTGGTCTGTTTCCGCGCCGCTGAGCGTCGTTTTCCGTCGGGGAATCCTCGCCTTTGACTCGGTAGTGCAAATTCCTTTATAATTCAGGGCTTTTCCGCATCCATGCCCGCGGAAGAAGAACAGGGAGAGCCTGCACGACGCCTCGACGCGTCACATCCAAGCAGGAAAAATACGAAGGGCAGGTCAATTTTTTGGATCGATCATGAAGACGTTTTCCGCCAAAGCCGAACAGGTGACGCGCGAATGGTACGTGATTGACGCGACGGATAAGGTTCTCGGCCGTGTCGCCAGCGAAGTGGCGCGCCGTCTTCGCGGCAAGCATAAGCCTGAGTTCACTCCGCACGTCGACACCGGTGATTTCATCATCGTTATCAACGCCGGCAAGCTGAAGGTCACGGGCAACAAGACCACGGACAAGAAGTACTACCGCCACTCGGGCTACCCGGGCGGCATCTATGAAACGACGTTCGGCAAGATGCAAGAACGCTTCCCGGGCCGCGCGCTCGAGAAGGCGGTCAAGGGCATGCTGCCGAAGGGCCCGCTCGGCTACGCGATGATCAAGAAGCTGAAGGTCTACGCTGAAGCCACGCATCCGCATTCGGCGCAACAGCCGAAAGCGCTCGAGATCTAAGGGGAGCCCACATGATCGGTAACTGGAACTACGGTACGGGCCGCCGCAAAAGCGCCGTCGCACGTGTCTTCATCAAGGCTGGCAAGGGCGAGATCGTCGTCAACGGCAAGCCCATCGCGGATTACTTCTCGCGCGAAACGTCGCTGATGATCGTGCGTCAGCCGCTCGAGCTCACGAACCACGGCACGACGTTCGACATCAAGGTCAACGTCTCGGGCGGCGGTGAAACGGGCCAAGCCGGTGCGGTTCGCCACGGCATCACGCGTGCGCTGATGGACTACGACGCAACGCTGAAGCCCGCTCTGTCGAGCGCCGGCTTCGTCACGCGCGACGCGCGTGAAGTCGAGCGTAAGAAGGTCGGCTTCCACAAGGCACGTCGCCGCAAGCAGTTCTCGAAGCGTTAATCGCTTCGACGCGCCCGCCCATGGCGGGTTGCTGCAGAAAGCCGCCGCTGCGCACGCACGGCGGCTTTTTGCTTTTTCATTGGCTTTTCCGCTGTGCCCCGTGCGCGAGAACCCATTGCATTCATAGGGTTACCGCACCGAGGATCAGCACGAGTGGCCGAAGGGCCCTACAATAGCGCTTAGAAGTTTTTTTGGAGAGTTCGAATGAGCGCCGTCACCGATACCCCCGTGACCGAAATGCCGAGCCCCTTCGTCTTTACGGACGCGGCGGCCGATAAGGTGAAGCAATTGATCGACGAGGAAGGCAACCCCGACCTCAAGCTGCGCGTGTTCGTGCAAGGCGGCGGCTGCTCGGGCTTCCAGTATGGCTTTACGTTCGACGAAGCGGTCAACGAAGACGACACCGTCATGAACAAAGCAGGCGTGCAGTTGTTGATCGATTCGATGAGCTACCAGTATTTGGTCGGCGCCGAGATCGACTACAAGGACGACATCAACGGCGCCCAGTTCGTCATCAAGAATCCGAACGCCAGTACCACGTGCGGGTGCGGCTCGTCGTTTTCGGTTTGAAGCGTCGAACAGCGAACGGGCGTGGGCAACATTAAGCCGCGCGCCGGTTCGTATGGGAAAGACGGGGCTTAGGCCCTAATGCCGTTCAGTTAAGCACTGAACGGCATTTTTGCATGTGGGTCAGGAAGATGTTGTAAACCGCGCGCCGAGCTGTTAACTTTTCGGCGCGATGCTCTCCAATCACCTGACCTTTCTGCTCGAAGCGGAGCAGCCGGCC